>JBPOIW010000312.1:0-11052 GCA_052034165.1 Planctomycetota bacterium
GTCAAAGTCTGGGTTGTGCCATCAGCAACCAGCGGCTAATCGGTTCTGAACTTTTGCCGTGTGGAGTTTCAATCACTCCGGCACTGCTCAAACACACTGAATCCTCAGGCATTCATTTGTCTGAGGATTTTTTCTCGAACTGGCTTGAGTATCTTCACCCACGACGCCCCGTCTCCGGGCCTGCGTGACCGTGAAGCCTGCCTCGAACATTCAATTCGGGACGCTCCCAATGGCTGATGATAAGTTGCGACTTCCACCGCAGAATCTGGATGCAGAACGTGGCGTTCTCGGCAGTATTCTGCTGATGAACGAAGCCATTGATGAGGTCGGTGAATCACTGAAGGCCGAGCACTTCTACAGTGACGCCCATCAGAAGATCTATGCGGCTATTCAGCGACTCTACGAAAACGGGGTGCGTGGCATCGATGCGATTACTCTGGCCGAAGAGCTCGTCCGGCGAGGTGACTTCGAATCTGTCGGAGGCGCAGCCTACCTGGCTGACGTTCTGGATGCAGTCCCGCATGCGGCCCACGTGCGATACTACTCCAACATCGTCCGTGAAAAGTGGATGCAGCGCAGTTTGATTTATGCTTGCACCGATATTCTCAGCGAATGCTATGACGCAACAGAAGATGTCGAAGGCCTGCTGCAAAGCGCTGAGCGGCGTGTGTTCAGTATTCTGGAAGAACAGGGAAACACCGCCAGCATCGCGATGAGCGATATTCTGATGGAGACGTTCAATCGCATCGACGAGCGTCTGCAGAAGGTCGGCGATGTCACCGGGATCACCACGGGCTTTACGGACCTCGATCATCAGACAACCGGTTTTCAGCCAACCGAACTGATCATTCTTGCGGCTCGTCCGAGTATGGGAAAGACGGCCCTCGTCTGTAACATGGCCGAGGCGATGGCGCGGAAGTCAGGCAAGAGCGTTCTGCTGTTCAGTCTGGAACAGTCCAATCTGGAACTGGCCGAACGATTCCTCGCGATCACCGCACGAATCAACGGCCACGACCTGCGAGCCGGAAATCTCACCGAAGCTCAGCACGATCTTCTTGTGCGAGCTTCTGACGACCTGGCTCGCTTGCCACTCTTCATCGACGACAAGCCCGGCCGCACCATGACGCAGGTCGCCGCACTGGCTCGCCGACTGCATCGCAAGGCACCCTTGGGCGCGATCATCATTGACTACCTGCAGCTGATTGAACCTGATGAAAAGAACGCTCCGCGCGAACAACAGATTGCGCAGATTTCACGTCGTCTGAAGTTCCTCGCAAAGGAGCTGCGAGTTCCCGTCGTCGCACTGGCTCAGTTGAACCGCGGTGTGGAACTTCGTGAAGACAAACGACCTCGTCTGGCGGACCTTCGTGAGAGCGGTGCAATCGAACAGGATGCGGACATGGTGATGTTTTTGCATCGCCCCGACGCCTACGATCCGGAAGACCGTCCTGGCGAAGCAGAGATTGTCGTGGCAAAACACCGCAGCGGCCCCACAGGCATCGTGCGTTTGACATGGCGTAAGGAATACATGCGATTCGAAAACTACAGCCCGATGGCTGAGAACGATTTCAATCTGTAGGTGGCAACCGGTAATAACGCAGGGGATCAACTGGCGGTCTTCGCGTAATGTTGTCCGATGACTCCAGGCACTTTGCGTGCAATGGAAGCAACGCCGTCGAGTGTCGACCATCGAAGCCAATCGCTCGAATCGGCGTCGGCCAGGTCTACATTCTTCGCTCAATGAATTTGACGCAGAGAATGCAACTCAACCGCGTTAGTCGATGTCACCGGAGTGTTGACATTGATTCGGCGTAATGGCGGCTCGTTATCGTCGAAGGATTATGTTGTAACCACGAAACCAACGAAAGACACGAAAAGCAGCGTGCAACAACTGTGACTTCAGTGCCGTATTTTCGTGTGTTTCGTGTCTTTCGTGGTTGCCTTGTGCACCTGCCCCGATGAGTTTGACTCACTCCGGTGGGACCGACGCGTCGAAGTGTTGGAAGCCCGGCCACTGTGGTTACCTCGACCGGCCTCTCAATCTGCAAGTCGTTCCGACTTGACGGCATCCGGAGTGTGTTTGCAAGCTTTGGCTGCAAGTCACGGAATCAGGTCAACTCGATCAGTGGCGTCGCCGATGCCGTGCCCTCATACCCCTTCAAGGCAGATATCCCGAAGCCAGACACCGAAGAGCACCCTGCGCACTGGAACTCTACTTCCGAAGCTTGCCCGCGTCCTTCAGCAGCATGCCGATCACATCCGCGCTGGAGTGGCGAAACTGGAAGCCGGTTTCCTCAACGAGTCGTTTAGACGACACGACCCACGGATAGCGAATGAAACTCCAGAGTGGAGCGGGAAAGCGAAAGATCGGTAGTCGCAACGCCCACCAGCATGTTGTGACAAGTCGACACAGCCAGTAAGGAACCGGAAGAGCAATCCGGCCGCTCATCTTTCCCAGTTCTTTCATGGTGACGGTATCGGGAGGGCCCACGTTGAAGGGTCCGCGAGCACTCGCTTTCAGTATCGCCAGTGTGGCCTGAGTGACATCTTCAAGATGCACGAACTGCATCTGAGGATTATCGCCGCCAGGCAATGTCAGGACCGGCGGAACCGTAAAGAGCGGGATCATAAAATTGCTGACACCGGGGCCGTAAATGATAGATGGCCGCGCCCAGCTCACGATCAACTCCGGATGAGCTGCAGAAAACTCAGCCAGCAGTCGTTCCACTTCGACTTTGTCGGCCGCATAACGATAGTCTGTACGAGATCTCAGCGGCTGCTCTTCAGTCATCGGCACAGGATTGTCAGGCCAGGCTCCATAAGCTGTCGCACTGGACGCGACAAACAGCCGCTTCACACTGGTATTCACCACTGCGGAGAGAAGATTTCTGGTGCCCTCAACATTGATCTGATGCATTCGTCCTTCATCGCGCATGGGATTTACGACAAAGGCAAGATGAAGAACTGTATCAGGATTAAACTGATGTATGTGCTCGGAAATCTTCGAGCTTGTAATGTCACATGTCTCGAATCGATCGGGAGCATCGCTGCGGGGCGCGACAACGTCCAGACCAAAAATCTGAGCCGATGGCCAGGCTGCACGAATCGCGTTGACCAACGATCGACCATAAAAGCCGGAACTGCCTGTGATAAGAATTCGCTCAGGATTCATCGTGATCACTGGAAGAACAACAGGAGCCCGCGGTTTCAGGAAATGGACAGGGGCAGGATTGTAGCCCCTGCCCTGCCCCACGTCCAAAGCGCGATCTCCGCAGCAAATCAATCGGCTATTCGTCAATTCTTTTGAGCAGCATGATCAGTTGCAATTCACTGGACGAAGACTTCGCTGAAGTCCGATCACTGAGAGACGAAACAAGAGTCGGCCGTCCCACCTGAAGTCTGCAGGATCCTTCTGCAGCTTCTTTCGCGAGAGAGTAGCGGTCAATCTTCCCGGCATTTGCGGCGTTCTGCCCATTGCCTTCGTAACTCGTGACAAACGTTCGAAACATGACATCCGCCTGATCGGAGGGTTTGGCATCCTTTGCAACGTCATACTCCGGCACCGACTGCACTGTCGCTTCAAGCATCAATCCCAGAAAGAGCGTCGTGACAATTGGCTGGTCACCGCTAGCTCCTTCCCCGACGACAGGGACTGATCCCGAGATCACAGGAACATGATTCCCGGAAGCGACATGATTGGTGAGCCGCTCTCGGCAAATCAAAGTACCGTGATGTCCCGATTTGTCCTCCTGCAGTGTCGTCAGTTGTTGCCGAACATCTTCAACCTGAGGTGCCCCCGCAATCATCTGTTCGATGTTTCCACGATCTGCCATGTCCGCGGGAATCCACCATGCCTCCAGCCGATAGGTTTTGCCTCCGACCACCGACGACGTCAGGTCCTTCAGAAACTTTGCGATCTCGCCGTGCACCTTTTCTGTCTGTCGGATCATCAGGGAATGACCAAGATCGTGAATCAGACTACTGCCGTCCTCACTTTCCCAGCACTCGTTGGCGAGCGTCTTCTGTATCAGATCACCGATTGAAGGGCCTCCCATATTCTCCAGATAGAATTTCAGGCTCGGCTCTTCGTCGACGTATTTACCGACAAAAGCATTTGCCGGCGTTGCGCCACCAAAGCCGCCTCCACCCATTTGAATGGGTTCAGCCGGCACATTAAAGAACCCGCCACCGCCGCCTCCCATTTGTCCTCCGCCGCCCCCATATTCACTTTGTCCGCCGCCGATGAGCCCCGCGTCGATCCCTGTCCCCTGAGAGGATCCAACATGGAATCGGTGATGCTGGCGAGGCGTAACCAGCGGAGTAATGTCGTAGAACTTAACAACCAGCGGTGGAATGGCCTCCGCCGCAGCGGCTTCCTGAGCAGAAGTCTGAGGTGTGAAACTGAGCATTCCAGCGACGAGCAACCCAAAGAACCTGACCATGTCGTCCCCTTTCAAAAGATCATTGATTTCATCAGATTTCAGAAACGTGCTTTGCGTTTCCTGATCCGCAGGATTTCAACTTCTCCGGAAGAAGTTCGGTGGATTCCTCAGACAAAACAGGCGGCCGATTGTCTCCTGAGGCTGCGATAATTCTGCGGTCAGGGTATTCTCCATGTACGAGTTCCAGCGTTATTCGTAACTCATCAAGAAGCAGCCGGTGCTTTAACCTGACTGCTGTTTGGGATTGAATCTGCCAACCAGAACGCGTTTGCTGCCGATCATCGTGATCTCAAGGACCCTCTTTGATGATTCGAACTCTTTCAGTATTTGCGTTTGTCGCTGTCTCTACTGCGATCACGCCGACATTTGCTCAGGAATCTCGCCTGCTGTCGCCTCAGGAAACGGCGGCTGAGATTGATCGACTGTTTGCCGAATCATGGCAGAAACAGTCTGTGGAACCTGCTCCGGAAGCCACTGACGAAGAATATGTGCGAAGGCTCTATCTGGATCTGGCGGGCCGAATTCCGGCCGCCGCAGAGACTCGCGAGTTCCTTGAGAATTCGTCACCTCAGAAACGTACGGAACTGGTGGAGGCTCTGCTGGACGGACCTGCATTCGTCCGCCATTTCACAATTCTCTGGCGCAATGCACTCATCCCACAGGCCTTTAACGATTTGCAGACGCGAGGTCTTGTTCCGGGGTTTGAGGCCTGGCTGTGGAAACACTTCTCGGAAGAGACTCCGTACGATCGCATGGTCCACGAACTGATCACAACCCCGATCGATTTCGGTGATAATGCTGGTGGCGTTCTCAACGCCGCCAGCAGTCCCAGCGCGTTTTTTATTGTTCGCCAACTGCAACCCGAAAACCTGGCCACCGGAACCTCTCGCGCGTTTCTTGGGGTTCGCTTGGATTGTGCTCAATGTCATGATCACCCGTTCGACAAATGGAAGCGCAATCAATTCTGGAGCATGGCGGCGTTCTACTCCGGCTTTCAACGCCCCGAAGGCGCTGAACCAGAGAATGCGTTGATGATGCTGATGAATGAGGTCAAAAGTTCGCGATCAATCAAGGTTCCTTCCACAGGCGATGTCGTTTCGGCGATGTTCCTGACGGGCACTGAACCGGAATGGACTGCAGAAGCCGCACCTCGACAGGTGTTAGCCGACTGGGTCACATCGAAAGACAACCCGTGGTTCGCGAAGATGGCTGCGAATCGCCTTTGGGCTCAGTTTCTGGGTCAGGGAATTGTCCAGCCGGTGGACGACTTTTCGGATAACAACCCGCCATCTCATCCGGAGGTGCTCAACCTGCTGGCTGAACAGTTTGCGGCTCATGACTTTGAACTGAAGTATCTGGTTCGCACAATCACAGCGACTCGCGTTTATCAGACGACCAGTCGCCAGACTCATGCAAGTCAGGCGGATCCCAATCAGTTTGCTCGTATGGCCCTGCGCGGGCTGACGCCCGAGCAATTCTTTGACAGCCTGGCCGAAGCCACTGGATACTATCAGCCGTTTCGGACGGACAATCCCTTTGTGATCGATGCCGATTCTCCTCGCGGTCGATTTCTGGAATTGTTTCGCGACGAAAATGAGTCTCCACTGATGAAGGAGACAACGATCCTGCAGGCTCTGGCGATGATGAACGGCGACTTTGTCGACGAGGCCACGACTCTCGACAATAGTCAGACACTTCGAGCGGTCGTCGACTTTCCTCTGATGTCCAATGACGAACGCATGGAGACGCTGTTTATTGCAGCCCTCAGTCGACGTCCCACGGACGACGAGAAAGCCCGCTTTGGGAAATACATCACAGATGGCGGTGCATCCGGAAACGCCAAAGATGCATTCACCGATATCTTCTGGGCTCTGTTGAACAGTAGTGAGTTTCTGTTGAATCACTGAATCCGTTTGTAGTGTCGACTTCAGTCGGCATGGTTTCATTCGTCGAGAAGATTGCTGGCTGAAGCCAGCTCTACAAACGCGACTGCGGTTAAACCAACATCGCACCAATGACTCACAAGGACTTAAACATGATCAATCGCCGAACGTTTTCCAAGTATGCCGGGTTGTCGCTGATTGGCTCCTCTATGTCCGGATGGCTTCCGCGATTAGCCGCCGAGGTTCAACAGTCCGGCACGAAGGCACCTCGGTCATGCATCCTGCTATGGATGTCCGGCGGACCAAGCCAGATGGAGACCTTCGATCCCAAAGAGGGCCAGGAAAACGGTGGCCCGACAAAAGCCATCGACACCAGCGTGCCCGGTATTCGCATCGCGGAAAACCTGCCAAAGGTTGCCACAATGATGGAGCATCTGGCGCCGATTCGTTCCATGTCGACGAAAGAAGGCGACCATACTCGAGCAACTTACTACATGAGAACCGGGTATCTTCCGCAGGGTCCGATTCAGTACCCGGCAATGGGCTCGTTCCTTGGGAAAGCTCTGAAGAAGCCCGAATGTGATCTGCCTTCGTTTATCGCCGTAAATCCGTTTCGAGCATTCAGTCCTGCTGCATTCGGGCCTGGTTTCCTCGGTCCATCGTGGTCACCGCTGGTTGTTGCATCAGAAATGGATCAGCAGCAGAACATCTCGTTCGAAGTGCGAAATCTCAAGCCTGCGGATCGCCTGCCGGCTGCTCAGGTGGACTCACGATTGAGTCTGTTAAGTACTCTGGAGCATTCTTTTCTTTCAGAGCGTCCCGATGGCCCGGGACACAGTCATCTGCAATCGTATGAGCAGGCTGTTCGCATGATGAAGTCAGAGGCGGTGGCAGCATTCGATCTGGAACAGGAAGAAGCATCACTCCGAGATGCCTACGGTCGCAATGCATTTGGTCAGGGCTGTTTGCTGGCTCGTCGACTTGTTGAACGAGGCGTCTCGTTTGTCGAGGTGTCTCTGAATGGCGTCGATGGACTTGGCGGAGCTGGCTGGGATACTCATCAGGACAACTTCAACGCCGTGAAGGGACTTTGTGGCATCCTTGACCCAGCGTGGGCCACACTGATGACCGATCTGAAGCAGCGAGGATTGCTGGAGAATACTTTGGTCGTTTGGATGGGCGAATTCGGTCGAACTCCAAAGATCAACGAGAACACTGGCCGCGACCATTGGCCCGGAAGCTGGAGCACAGTGCTCGGCGGAGCCGGTATCAAAGGCGGACAGACTTACGGGGCAACCAGTGACGACGGCATGGAAATCAAGGACGGTTTGCTGACCGTCCCCAATCTCATGGCCACAATTTGCCGAGCCCTCGCATTGAATCCGGAATCAACCAACCTCAGCAACATCGGCCGCCCGATTCCTCTGGCCGACCACGGTTCAGTGGCGGTTGAGAGTCTGCTGAATTCTTAGATTACTTATGGCGGCAGCGGAACCCAAACCATCTCGAATTCCGCCGTCCGACCTGTCATACTACGAACTACGGGCTGTGTCGCAGGTAAGTTCGCAGCCAAAAAAGCAGCCAAGTATGCGTAAACTGGATTCGCACCGATTTTGGTTTGCGCAAAGGCAAAGAGTGATGTATGCAAGACCGTCAACGTGCTTTCAGATGCCTTCTGCATCTCCTTCTGTTCATCGGGACTCTTTCAACAGCCGTTTTCCCAGCGCGCGCTGACGAGACGAGCGCAGTTTGGGGATTGAAGGCTGGCGATCGGTTTGTGGTGAGCGTGCTTTCCGTCAAGCATACGGAGGTGACAATTGGTGACCAGCCAACTACGAACTCGGATACTCGAGATCGGTTTGATATCGAGTATCGTGTTGCGCACGTCAGGAATTCCGGAGATGCGGTCATTTCGGCACGACTCAGGAAGGCCAGTCGAGATGTCGGGGAAGCATCTCAGGATTCACTGAAGGCATCAGCACGTTCCGCCAGAGCACTGGAAGATCTGCGCGTTGGTTTCGAGGTCGATCCTACCGGACAGATTCTGACCATCACCGACCGAGACAGAGACGTCATCCTTTCTGCACTTTCGGGGTTGGATGTGTCGACGTCTCAGCTGTTCCGCGATTCCTGCCCCGAAGATGTGATCGCTTCATGGCTGAGCCGTCCATTCTGGGCCGGACCGACAGACTCTACGGATGTGCCGCCGCAGGAAGGTGATCAGAAGGAACAGACAAAAGCTTCTCTGACCAGAAAAGATTCGATCGCTATCGGACCGTTTGGAGTTATGCAGGCTACGCTGGAACTTGAGCCAAACGCAGCCGACAAAAAAGGAGATTCGATAACCGTGACTGGCAAAGGGCGCTTCGCTCCCCTGGTTGTCCCGAATCGAGAAACGATCTCTTCAAAGATTCCACTTGTGAATGTTACGGCGGAACTGGATGAGTACTCAGGAAAGATTCTTCTTGCTCAGAAGAAGCCAAAAGACGAAACACCAGCGCCCGAAGGGAGTCGTACGGAATCGTTGCCCGAAATTATTCCGGGGCAGAAAGATGTCCGATTTCAGTCCATGGAAATTGATATCCGGCTACACGGCAGCGGAACCCTGAAAGGCACCGCCGGGAACGCGGATCAAAGCGTCAATTTTCGTCAGACGCAGATGCAGTCATGGATACTCACCGAACTCGCACTCGCTCGAACTGAGTATTTGTTTGACGTACCAGTCCCGATACCAGCGGCCCCACGCTAATGACTATCTCACTTCTGTCAGCAAGCCGACAGTCCGGCAATCTCAGATTTCCGAAGGTTGGACGTTCGCCTGAAAATGTGGGATTGAGCGGCCCACATCGCTCCCTTTGGGTAAGAATTCATCGTTTCTGGCAACTGCAAAGTCGTTAGCGAATCAGGACACGTCTATGATTCGCGGCAGCGAAATGCGTTCGCGGACTTTGCGAACGAATTCTCAAAATACACTGCAAATGATCGTAGAACGATCCTGTCTGCCTATTTCTCCCTGAATCGAATTGAAGGACTGTTGTCGTCATGTCTGATCCGTCTCGCGACACCCTGGAAACATTTGAAAATCCGTTTCCTCAGCGAAATTTTGTGATTGAAACTGTGGCACCAGAATTTACCTCGGTATGCCCGAAAACCGGCCATCCGGATTTCGGAACTCTGACCATTACGTACATTGCCGACAAAGTTTGTTATGAACTGAAGTCGTTGAAGCTCTATCTTCAGCAGTACCGAAATCATGGGGCGTTTTACGAACGCGTCACAAACATGATTCTGGACGACCTGGTTGCGGTCACCCAGCCGCGCTGGATGAAGATCGAGGCGGCCTTTACACCTCGTGGCGGTATTCGCACGACGGTGATTGTGGAACACGGCACGCGACCGTAGGTTCAAGCTGTTTCAGGAACTGGAGAAGAACACATGGCCAAAGCATGGGGCGGACGATTTCATCAGGCGACTGATCCGCGAGTCGAAGCGTTCACTGAGTCAATCAGCTTCGATAAGCGACTGTATGCCGTCGACATTCGCGGCTCGATGGCTCACGCCACTATGCTGGCTCATGCGGGGCTGATCACAGACCTCGAACGAGATCGCATTTGTGATCATCTTGACCAGATCGGTGAAGAGATTGCCGCCGGACAATTCACCTTCCGCACGGATCTTGAAGACATCCACATGCACATCGAAAACGCGCTAATCGCGCGGATTGGCGATGTGGGACGCAAGCTGCACACGGGACGAAGTCGAAACGATCAGGTCTCTACAGATCTGAAGTTGTACACTCGCGATGCGATTGATGACCTCGACAAGCTGCTTATTGAAATCCAGCAGGCGTTTGTTGCGCGATGTGAACAGGACGCGGATGTCGTTCTGCCCGGGTATACTCATCTCCAGCGAGCTCAACCGGTACTGGCCGCACATTACTGGCTAGCTTATGTCGAGAAGTTTCAGCGGGACCGTGAACGTCTGGCTGATTGCCGAAAGCGACTCAATGTTTGTCCACTGGGAGCTGCGGCCCTGGCCGGAACAACCCTGCCGATCGATCGTCAGCTGACTGCAAAGTTGCTCGGTTTCGATTCAGTGGCGGCCAACAGTCTGGACGTCAGCAGCGATCGCGATTTCCTGGTTGAGTTCGTATTCTGCCTTTCGCTGATCGCTGCTCATCTGAGCACCTGGGCTGAAGAGTGGATCATCTGGTTCACGACGGAGTTCAACTTCCTGAAACTTCCGGATGCGTACACGACCGGTTCGTCGATCATGCCTCAGAAACGCAACCCGGATGTGCTCGAACTAATCCGAGGTCGAACGGCTCGAGTGATGTCGACAGTGCCGCAGTTGCTGATTCTGATAAAAAGTCTTCCGATGGCTTACAACCGAGATCTTCAGGAAGACAAACTGGCCATGTTCTCCGCCTACGATGCGCTGCGAGCGTGTCTGGAATTGACACCGGCGATCGTGGCTGGAGCGGAACTGAAACGCGATCGCATCGAGTCGCGGCTGGAAGACGGTTTTCTGGACGCCACCGCCCTGATGGAATACCTGATCAAGAAGGGTGTCCCGATGCGGACCGGTCACGAAACCGTCGGAAAGCTGGTCGCTCATTGTGAGTCTCGCCAGTGTCGACTGGCGGATCTGTCCCTGGACGACCTCAAAACGGCCTGTTCGGTGATCGAAGAAGACGTGCGCAGCATTTTGGGGGCTCGAAATGCGAT
>JBPOIW010000027.1:0-43734 GCA_052034165.1 Planctomycetota bacterium
GTATCGATCGGATCGCGAATTTGTTCATAAGGATCATCAGGGCGAGTCTACCCCGCGAGGTGCAGTGGATGACTTGTCTCATCTGGAGAATCTGTTTGCGGATTTGGCGCAGGAAGAGTTCTCTCAAGGGGAGCCTGAGCCAGACGTCAGGGAAACCCGTAGTTCCGCAGCGTCATCCGTCGTTGAAACGGCCGAAGAGTTTGCGGCATCCGCAGAAGTTTCCCAGACTGTTTTACCCGTGTTGATGTCATCGGCGTCGGTTCACGAGGAACCGGCGAGCCTTGAATTCAAATCGGCAGAATCTGCCAACGATACCAAACAAACGACTGCTGAGACGACGAAGAAGACTCAGCGCTCTGCCATTCGTCGACCGCCTTTGCATCGCCGTTTTCAGCTCGAACGCCCCGTTTCCGAAAGTTCAGCAGGATCAGAAACCGTGACTCGAAAACTTAGACTCGACCAGACCGGTGGCAATGCTGAATCTCCGCAGGAGAAGGAGCCGGTGACTTCTCTGCCATCGTCCGTGGCTCCGGAGACGAAGATAGTTTCCAATTCGCCGATGCCCGGAAAACGATTCCGGATCGATAGAGCAGAATCTGTCGACGCGATCACAGACACCGCTGGCCAGCGCTCACGCACTCACGGTCGTCCTCGTCAGCGATACATCGACGAAGCTCATGATTCTCAACTCCGTGGCCCGCACTTTGAAGTCAGCGCGCCGAAGCGATCCAATCTGACCAGCATGACGGGCCAGTTTTTGGCGTATCTGGGAGTGCTCGGTCTGACTGTTGGAACCGCGATGGTGATCTATGGGCACTTCGGAGGTTACTCCGAGATTACCCCGACCGGCTGGTTGGTAACGACAGTTGCTCAGATGCTGCTGTTCCTGGGCGTGATCAATCTTGTCTCCGGCGGCATCGAGCAGAATAACGATGACGTTTCTCGCCGCATCAATACTTTGGGCGAACAGTTGTTGCGAATCGAACAGGTCACGTCAGAAGTGATGAAAGGTCCCAAGATTCCCGCTCACATGTACGCCGAGGATCGTGACGAAGACGAAGTCATGGAATCACAACGCGAAACAGCCGTGGTCAAACGATAGTGGTTTGCTGATCAAACCGTTCACCGCACAGCCGGAGGCGGCGGCCTACTGGAAAGCCGGCGCCTCCGGCTGGGCGGTAAACGAGGGCGCATCAAGGCTTCCCTCCGTGACCTCTGTGGTGAATAATTCTTGATCATGTGATCCACCCATGACATCGGAGAATGCCAGCCAATCGGTTCTGCAGCAAACCCGAATCGCTCGTGCGGCCGCCTTTGCAATCCTTGGCTGGATGTTTCTGCCGCTGCTGACGGGACAGATCTACGTCTGCGATGATCTGCTGAATTATCATCTGCCGATCCGCCAGTTCTACTCGTCGTGTCTTAAGAACGGCGATGCTTTCGACTGGATGCCCAGTCTGTTCAGCGGCTACTTTGTGACGGGTTCAGGGCAAGCCGGCACGTACCATCCCTGGCACTGGCTGCTCTATCGCTGTTTGCCACTGGAGACGGCTTTCAATCTGGAAGTGCTCAGCAGTTATCCGTTCATGCTGTTCGGAATGAAACTGTTTCTGCAGCGCCACTTTCAGCGTCCCGACGCGGCGTGGTTGGGTGCTATCGTCTTTACCTTCAGCGGCTTCTGCACTCTGCACTTTTTGCATCCGAATGCGATTGCAGTTGTGTCGCATATTCCGTGGTTGTTGCTGTCGCTTGATGTGATATTGCGCGATTGTCCGGAATGCGGAGGAATTGATCCCGTCGGCGGAGCGACGGGCGTACGGTACACCCGTCGCTCCACCGACAGGATGGCCCTGATTGGCATCGCTCTGCTGACAGGTTCCCAATTGCTGCTCGGCTATCCGCAATACGTCTGGTTTTCCTTGCTTGCAGAGATCATTTACTGCCTCGGATTCGCAGCATGGAATTCCAGAGGCATCCGTAAACTGGTGATCATCGCCGGTCTGAAGGTTCTTGGGCTTGGGCTCGGAGCGGTCCAGATCCTTCCTTCGATGGCCGCCTTATCAGAATCTGATCGCAGTGCGATGTCGCCGGAGTTCTTCTTTGAGTATCCCTTAACAGCCGCCGACATGCTGCAATGGTTCAACCCGTTTCTCACAGACACGCGAGTGTTCGGCCAGAATACTCATGAGCTGGGACTCTACTGCGGCGCGATCCCCTTTCTGCTTGCGATCATCGCGATAACGTGCCTTCGATCCAAATCATCTCAGCGACGCCTGTTGCAGGTCATGCTGGCTCTGGGATTGCTGGCTCTGTGGCTTTCCTTTGGCAAAGCTGGCGGGCTTTACGTTGTTCAGACGTGGCTGCCGATGATCGGAAAGTTCCGCTGGCCATCGCGCATTCTTGTGCTGCTGCATTTTGTCATCGCCGTGTTCGCAACAGCCGGTTATATCCGCATCACCAGCCCTGTGAGCGGCACGGCGCTAGCCGCCGGTGTCAGTCCGAAAACCAACGGCAACACTTCACGTTTCTGTAGTCCGCAGTTGCCTCGCTTTATCTACTTCGTCCCTGTCGCCAGTATTCTTGCTTCGCTTCTGGCACCGGTGATCTGTGGGCGAGAACATGTCGCTTCGTGGACGTTGTTATTGCTCGGGCCGATTCTGTTCGTGCTGGCGGCGATTCTGGTGCGTGATGTTTCGCGCGGCCGCTACAGCCCGGCGTTTATGTTGTTCCTCGCCGGTGATCTGGCAGCCTATGGATTGACCTATGAAGCGATGAACAGCAAGCAATCCATGCAGGAGATCCTAGCAGAGCTCCCTACTCCGCCGGGGGCTCCGGATAATGGCCGAGTCATCGCGGAAGTTCAACTGCAGAATGGCGGCGAACAGTTTCATGGCAACAAGTTATTGCTACGAGGCTGGCATCAGGCAGACGGCTATGAAGGTCTGATGTCATCGCGATCATTGCTGGGAAACAATCTGACGCTGGACGGGCTCCGCATTGCCGGAGTTCGCTGGGTGATCAATGACGGTCGCCACAATTCGATCGCCGGGCTCAAGCCGACCGCAGATTCAAGATGGTTGGAAGTTCCCAATCCCCTGCCTCGAGCGCGATTTTCAAGTAACATCCGGATGGTCAAAGGCACTGCTGAGGCGCTTGAGCACTTGTCCGCAGCAGGGCCGGCGATGATTGAATTTGATCCGGAGCAACGAGCCGCGTTTGAAGAGTTGACGACCTCAAGCGGCACTCCTTCAGATTCCGACTCAGTGAAGATCATGTCTGATCGACCCGGACTGATTGAAGTCAACGTCGCATCCTCATCGAACCAACTGCTGATTCTTTCCGAAAGCTATTCGCCTGGCTGGAAAGTCACGGTAAACGGAGAATCGTCGTCGGTGTTCAGAGCGGAAGTGGATTACATGGCGTGTGAGATTCCAGCTGGCCAATCTCGCGTGCAGTTTCGCTTCGAGCCCGACAGTGTGACCGCCGGCTTTCGGATCTCCGTGACTTCTCTTTGGGTCTTGTGCCTTGGAACTGCGGTGTTTTACTTTCTCAAGTTCCGTGGGATCTCTCAAAGAAAACAGGATGTGGGGCGAACGAACGAAGATCGATGAATGTGATGTGCCACATTTATTAGCCGAAAGGCGCTAGCCTCGGTTGTTGATTTCATCATAACCCGATGAGTTCGTTCTGAAGTTGCGCATTTTCGACCATCACACCCCGAAACGTCACGGCCTGTTGAATTAGTGGGTCCATTAGCCGATGGGCGCTAGCCCCGGTTGAAATTCCCTGAATTTCTTGGGGAAATAACCGGGGCTAGCGCCCTGCGGCTGATGAAGGGATTAAATCAACACGCCGTGACGCGTCGGGTTGTGAAGAGCGAATAAACCGGACGCTAACGCGTTCCGGCTGATAAGTGGTCTGCTTTGAGCCTCAGATACAAATATGGACTGGACTCTGATTTCATTTTGGTCACTTGCCGTGTTGCTGGTGGTCGTTAACGCGAGTAGCCTGGTCTTGAACCTGCTGCTGTTACCCGGCAACTGGATCATGGTCGCGAGTCTGACGATCTATTTGCTTGGCACCAGTTTCGAACGCGGTCCGACATGGACCATCCTGATCATTTCGCTCGCACTGGCCGCGTTTGGCGAACTGCTCGAACTAATGCTGGGCTCGGCCAAAGCTGCCAGGAAAGGAGCCAGCCGACGTGCCATGCTGTTGTCTCTGGTTCTGTCGTTTGTCTGCAGTATTGCCGGGACTTTTCTGATTCCGATCCCGGTGGTCGGCAGTGTTGTCGGAGCTATCCTCGGTGCCGCCGCCGGCGCCTTTGGTGGCGCGTGGTTGGGCGAAGCCTGGATCGGCACCGAGATGACTCGCCGCAACGAAATCGGCACCGCCGCTATGTCCGGGCGCCTGATCGGCATGCTGGCCAAGTTTGCGATCGGAACAGCAATCTTCGCGATTCAGTTGGTCAGCTTTTTCTTTCGGTAGACCTTAAACCGTCACTTCACAACCAGCTTCGCAACCTCTTCCGCCGTCAAGGCTCGATTGAACACAGCGGCCTCGTCGAGACGGCCTTCCCAGTTGGAATCATTGTCACTGCGGCCACCGAGCATCAGTTCTTCGATCGCAACCGTCGGAGCTTTGCCTTCGATCTCAAGTTTTCCGTTCAGATAGACCTGGACCTTCTCGCCGTCACGCACGAGAACCACGTGGCTCCAGACCCAGCGAGGTATCTCGGTCTTGCCTGCCAGGCGACCTTCAGCAGACAAGCCATGCTGATAAATTAATGCCCCTGTGTAGCCACTCTTTCCGCCAACACCCAGGTGCTCTCCAAACGCGCTGATTCCATGGTCATGATCTCGTGAATAGAACCAGCCGCTGACATCACGTCCATCATTGGGCATGCCGTTCCAGATCCACAGCGACACGCTGTACGCAGTTCCCAGGTCGGCTGCTCGAGAACGCAGACGACCGCTCACAAAGTGTGGTGCTCGATTGGTTGCATCTGGACCACAGAACGCAGGCGACTGCGGACCTTCCAGATAATAGGTGATCGCGGCTTCATAGTTTGCATCACGATGATGCCCGCTGGAGTCGGCAGCAACCGGGCCGGTGAACTCATTCAGTCGCCACCACGCGGCTGGCTTGAGCGATTGAATGGTTTCAGAGGCCGTTCCCATCGGCAGAACATAGCTGCGGCGAGCTTTCACACTGACGGTTTCCAGCAGACTGATGGCCGCCTGAGTGATCTTCGCTTCAGCCTTAACTTCCAGGCCAGCCGATCGAGCTTCCCAGGTGTTATAGCCGCCGAACGCATGCTGTTCAGCCGGAGGAATATAGCCGTCGCCACCGTTCGCCAGTTCAATGACCATGTTGTGAGCCAAAGGACTGGCCGCTTTAATCTTGAGCCCTGTGATGGCATACGTTTCGTTCGGAGTTGTCGCGATGCCGATGTCTCCGATTCGCAGTGCCTGAACAACGATTTCCGCCTGCTGGGCTTCGTGCAACAGGATCTGCTCACGAGCGTAAACTTCGGTCTGAGTTTTCGGCAGGCGATCTCCAACTTCCTGCATGATACGCTGAGACCACTCCAGCAATTGCTTGTCGGGAACTCGATATTTCAATGTCATTCGCTGTTCGGCCATGGCGATGCTGACATCATCACGATATTGCACGCCTTCCAGAGCCTTCATTGCGATGCCCAAAAGACCGTTGGCGTAAGTGTCAATTGTCAGCGTCGGATCCCACGAATCAGGTTTTGTATAATCGCGGCGCCAGATGTCGCCGCTGCAACCGTGTGACATCATGCCGACGAAGTTGCTGTCTGGAGCAAGGCGTTGCTTGATGCCTTCGCTGAACAGTCCGAAGTAATCCGCACTGATGTCAGAATCACCGAAGTAGTGCATCGAGAAATTTCCCAGCACCGCCAGCGGCTTGCCGTCGCGAGTCTGAACAGAGATGAGCGACAACTGAGGATCTTCCGGCCCGGCTTCACCAACGGCGTCGTCCCAATTCGCTCCGGCATGCATATTGGCTCGCACCGTGAGATTGCCAAACGGATCTTCGGCGATGCGATCCGGTCGACGAATCCATTGCCGCAGCGCTGTATATTCCGGGGCGTCGACTGAAGTGAATCCAATTCGAGCCGGCTGCTGAGCCGCCTGCGCTGCTGCGATGGCCTGCACCACTTTTTCACGCAGGAACGGTACGTAATCCGGATCCGCATCTGTGCCCAGACAACCCATTGACGCCGGGGCCGAATGCGAATGCGTGGCGGAGATCAGAATACGATCGGTCGGAATCCCAGTCTTTACTTTCGCCAGAGCTTTGATGTCATCCAGGAGGACTCGTCCAATCATGCAGCTGTCCACAACCACGATCGCCAGTTGTTCTTTGCCGTCGCCGAAGTACAAAGCTCTCGCGTTCACTCGCGTCTTGACCTTATCCAGACTGCGACTGGTCATACCACCGTTCACCAGCACCGGAAGCTTGTCAGGTGTGACATCCACGACTGCAGCGCCGGCCTTAAAATCGGCTTTAGCAAAACCTGGAGCCAACACCAGCAGTGTCGAAAAAATGAGCAAAAGCCGAGACTGAAGAGTACTTGTCGAAGCAGAGGCTGTGTTCATCTTGAGATCTCCACGACAGAGGATTGCCGAAGCTGGGGAGGATTGTTTTCGGTGGGAGGCTTGCGCTGCGAGGGGAAGGTGGTTGAGTGTCGTTGCCGCAAATCTTGTCCCGTGGGCGATTTATCTGAGCAGCGACCTTCAGCATTCTGGTCGAACCAATCCCGTCTCGCAAACGCAACAAACAAATTGATGATGTGCCTCCGAGATTTTTGCGAACTACTTTTCTTGAGTTACCCGTTTGCGGCTTCCGGGCTTCTTTTCATTCTCTGGCCTGAGCGATGTTGAGAAAGGATCGGGGGTGCCGGATTGGCGTGAGATCTCCGATACTGTGCTGGCCAGGCGAGCCTCTTTCGGTACCGATCTGCTGTTGCGAGCCAACTCAATAGTTTCTATCAGACGATTCAGTTGTTCGGTCGGCCGTCGGAACCAATCAAGGCTCCACAGATGATGAATCAGCCAGCCCTGACTCTGCAGTACTCCGTCTGTCGTTCGATTGCGATCTCGAACGGATCGAGCGGAACTCCATGTTTCGCCGTCGACGATGATTCCCGTCAAATAGCGACTGGAATTGTCCGGATCGATAATGGCCAGATCCACATAAAGCCCGGCCAATCCGACCTGCTTCACGACGGAGTATCCTCGTTCCTCCAACTGACGTGCCACAACATCGGCAAAGCGATCGCTGGAGCGGCCGCCTCGTGCCGCATCAAACTCGCCTCCCTTTTCTGCGTATCGCAGATACTCCCGAAACACGGCTGGTCCGCGTCCCGTCGCGCGAGTCAAATCGATGTCTTCAGCGTGCATCGAAGAAAAGATCTGCAGAACTCGTTTGGCACGCGTCATCAGAACATTCAGGCGTCGCTCACCGCCCGTCGCCGACACAGGACCAAAATTCAGAGACACCTTGCCATCTTCGCCCGGTCCATAACCCACAGACACAAAGATTGCATCACGCTCATCGCCCTGGACATTTTCCAGATTCTTGACGAAAAATGGATCCGCCGCGTTGGGATCAAAGAATGAATCAAGGTCAGGATTATTGCGGCGGAGCTTTGCCAGTGATTCCAAAATTGCATCGCGCTGAGTGACGGAGAAGGCGGCGACACCAAGCGTCCACTGCGGACATTCTCGGGCATGACGCATGATGGCTTCCGCTACAACGTTAGCTTCATTCTCGTTGCGGCCTTTCAGGAAGCGACCGTTCTCCACGAAACGCCACTTCACGCCCAGTTCACCGGACCGCTCGGGAGAAGGAACCACGTACAACTGATTGTCGTAGAACTCCCGATTCGAAACGGCGATCAGCGATTCATGTTTGCTGCGATAATGCCAACGCAGCATTCTCTGCGGCATATTGCGAGCGATCGCGAGCCCGAGAATGCTCTCGACATCTCCCGCCTGCATCTGGAGGGAACCGTCGTCGCTGCCTGCATCTCCCAACATACGACCAAAGAACTGCGTTGGAGGCATCTGCTTGTCATCGCCCACCACAACCATCTGACGACAGCGAGCCGCTGCGCCGAGAGCTTCGACCGGACGAACCTGCGAGGCTTCATCGATTAGCAGCATGTCGAATTCAAGCACTCCAGGCTCAAGATACTGAGCGACCGACAAGGGACTCATCATGAAGATCGGTTTTACGGCCTGCACAGCAGTACCAGCTCGCGCGAGAAGTTCGCGGAGCGGAAGATGGCGACGCTGTTTCTGCATTTCATGTTTTAGCAGTTGAATGGCCTCTGGCATGTGGCCATCGCGAGAACGACCGATCCCCTTCCAATGCGCATCAGCGACCTCGGCACGAGCGATCTCCAGACGGCGAATATCGAGGCTGCAGAATTCGTCGATGAGTGTTTCGAACTTTACGCCATCGAATGTTTCCAGATTGGAGGACTGCTTGAGGGCAGCTCGCAGCAATGCTTCAGCACGAGCAAACCGAAAGATCGCTGGAGCATCCTGTGGAGAAATTCGGCCAGAACTGATTCTTTCCACGAGCACTCCGCCGCCGATGGCAGCTGCCGCGGAATTGGAACGCCGATAAGTCTGCCACTGCTGAAGTCCTTCCGGATTCTTCGACCATTCCACGAGTCGCAGCCGGATGTCCGTCAGGGCGATTTCTTCCAATGAATCCTTTGAGCCTGAGGCGCTAGCCGATTCAGCGGGAAACTCGGCGACCGCCTCAGGCTGAAGTTCTATTGCAAAAGCAGCAGCGAAATTCAGCTGCAATGATTCACCCAAACGACAATAACCCGCAAGAAACACATCCAGTTTCCTGGCGACGTCCGCCGCGAGACGTTTGAGCTCTTCCTTTGAATCAAGCGAAGCCAACATGGAGCGGAACCGTGGCGAAACGCCTAGTTTCACCGTGGCGTCGTCCCATGCTTCCCAAGCCGCGATACGTTTTAAGTCTGTCTGCGAACCACGCCATAATCGCCCGAAGACTTTGCTCGCAAACACATCAGCCTCGGCCAATTTTTTGATGCCGATCTGCCGTCTGTGCAGCAGCTCAAAGATGTTGAGGCGTTCCTCAAATGTTCCCGGTTGTGGTCCGGTGAGAAGACTCATTAATTGTTGCCGAGCTTTACGATACGGAGCATGAAGCATTCGACAGAGGCATCGACCGTACATCGTGTAGGCTCGAAGGTCTTCGGCGACATCCAGATCCCAGGCAGATTCCGTCACCTTGCCCCGCAGCTTCTCATTGGCCTCCAGAACCGCGCGAGCGTGGTCGGCCAGTTCTTTGATGGAGTAACGATGATCGGTCCAGACGAGGTTTGCAGCCGCCTGCTGATCCAGTTCTGGTGCAGTCAGGACGGCATCGATAGTCCGCAAAAGTCTGCGAATTGATGCCAAAGAATTGACTGCATCATCACACAGCTTCTGCCGCAGAGCGGTTGCGGCGTCGGTTAACGCATCCAGATCGGCGATCCTCTGCGGCGCGGTGGTCAGAAGGCGTTCGAGATCCAACGGCAGGATGTGATCCAGAATCGAACCGCGCCAGGGATGCTGAGCTGGATCACCGATGTCCGAGATGACTCTTGCGAGATCGGTGACGGCAGCAAGTTTCAGAGCGTACTCGTCGGAGTCCCAGCCAGCAGCTTCAGGCAATTGAAAATCGGGCAACGGAGTGGCCGCTGCGCGCAGATCGATCAGTTCGCCCAGAATTTGGTATGGTGTCAGCCCGCTTTGAGCAAATGTGGTATGGAGTGAGCCGACATAATCATTCAGCTTTTGTTGACGATCTTTGAGTCGGCGAATCGTGTCTGCCAGATCGCTTGGGAGAACGGGAGCCCCCATTTTCAGAGTGCGATCGACTTCTCGCAGAACGATGCGTTTGTTGGACTTGCGGGAATGCAGTTCGAGGCATAATTCGCCCAAGCCGATGTTATCGAGTCGTCGCTTGACGACTTCCAGTGCCGCCATTTTCTCTGCGACAAACAGAATTGTCTTTCCGGAACTTACGGCGGCGGCAATCAGATTTGTAATCGTCTGCGACTTACCGGTTCCGGGAGGCCCCTGAATGACGAGGTTTCGTCCCTGGGCGGCTTCTTCAATCACCAGCGACTGAGAACTGTCGCAATCAATCACGTGCCTCGTCTGAGCCGGGTCGAACAACGCATCGATGTTGTCGTTGCCCTGGGACAATGCTGAGACCGGCGGAAAACCGTCCTGCAAGAGTCCCGTGATCAAAGGTTGATCCTGCAGAGGCCTGCTGGCTGGCCAGTTATTGGGATCGAGATCGCGATACATCAACAAACGCGTAAACGAAAAGCACCAAAGCAGGATCTCGTCGGCTCGGACTTCCCAACCACGTTGATCCGCGATGACTTCGTTCACGTCCTGAAAGTAGGTCGATGGTGAGAGATCTTCCGCGCTGGGCAAGTCAGGGAGATTGATTCCGAAGTCACTTTTGAGCCGGACCTTCAGAGTCAAATTGGTTTCAATTTCGCCATCGTTCCAGGACAGCGAATAGCGTTTCCCGGATCGACCTTTTTCCAGTACCACCGGTACTAATAACAGTGGGGCATAGCGAGGAGTTTCCGGAACATCGATTTCAAACCATTTCAGAAACCCGAGCGCCAGATACAGCACGTTGACACCTTGCTCCTGCATCAGCGTGGCGCTGTCATCCAGCAAAGCCTGTAGTCGACGATCCAGTTCGTCCGGCGTCAGAGTTGTACGCAGCACATCATCGGCCGCGGAATTCTTCGCGCGGTTAGACGTGTCCCTTGCGGTCGAAGATATTTCGTCAGCATCAATTTCTGAATACTGATCGTCCGTTGATTGATGTGCTGAAGATTTGTCAGCCAGCGAGCCTTCTTCAAACCGCAGTGAAGTTCCTTCGTGGACCAGGAGGCGAAAAATCTCTGCGGAGGATTCATCAGCAATCCGGATCGCCGCCCCAGGCGTTTTGTCGCGCGGAGTGGAGAGCAGTCGATTTGAGGTTGTCAGTTCCAGCAGATCTCGTCGTGCAAGTTCGAGTTGTTTGAGCAATCGATCGGAGTTAGCCATGTATAATCTCAATTCCTGAGCCAGAGTCGCCAGCCGATTTTTTACAATCAAATCCGCCAGAGTCTCGGGCTCGTCGCATACTCAACAATGTAAATCGCATCCAATCGCTCAACGCTCCTGATCAAGCCTACATTGTCGATGCACATAATCCTGGAACGCCCAGACCAGTTCTTCAAGAGTACTGATCGTACCGTGGAAAGGACTCTGCTTCATACCTCTCTGAAGGTCGGGATAAAGCCGAGCATCCTCGGCCAGAACCTGCTTGATGATGGCTACTTTGGCTTTGCCCCAAAGCTTCGTTATCAGCCGCGATCGAAACGATTCCTTCGCAGCCTTCAGAGTAAACACATGCACTGTCATGTGACATGTTTCCGGTGATGTCGGGAAGACTGTCATGACCTGCAGCATCGCATCTATCCGCATCAGGAAGATATTTGGAAAGGTGTGATGCAGTCGATACTGGTGAGTGCACCCTGGCTCAAGGAGCGGCAAAAGATAATTGGCAATTCGTTTATAGAATTCTGGCTGAACGATAGGCGATCGCATGATCGTCCCATCAGGCGTAATCACATGTTCGACTTCTTCTTCAGCACCAAACTGGATCAGCGTTTTGGGGTGAACGGTGGGAACATGGTAAGCTTCGACGGTGTTCTCAACGACAACTTTCCAGTTGGCTTTGAAGTCATAACTCCATGTGCCAGCCTGATGCCATCGTTCTGCAGGGAATTCGTCGCAGACGGGAAGCAACGGCCCTGACACATCCGATAGCGCAGGAGCATCATCACTGAGCGTGACGAAGATCATGGGACCACGCACCTCGGTGCGGAACGATCGGAGGCACTCTGGCCCTCCGGGCATCGGCCTGAAGATATGCGCGAAGGGAATCTTTCCTGTGCGACCATCCGCGCTGAACTCCCAGCCGTGGTACTGGCAAGTAAGTTCTTTCGAGTGGCCACTTTCCTCATGACTTAACAAACAATGGCGATGGGGGCAGACATTCAGAAATGTCCGGATTGTGCCCCCAAAGTTGCGAACGATGATTGGCGTTCCAAACAACTCCCGCGTAACAAAGTCGCCATCATTGGGAAGGTCACCTAAGCTGCCCACCACCTGCCACGAAGGCCGAAACAGCAGATCGAGTTCCTTCTGATACTGCTCCGGACAAAAGTACAAAGATGGCTTCAGGACATGAGGAAGTCGGGATTGGTGAATATACATCTGAAGCACTTTTCAGGGATTCGGGTTTCGACGATCCGAATGAATCCATGTCCATTAGGAGTTCAATTGATCAACGACAGAATCAGTTCGAGATCGCTCGTTGGAGCAGATTCGCAGTCATCTTCTGAACACGTTCATCTGGCCCGTGTGGCCGACTGTGGTGCGACCAGGGCAACGTATGTCCGGGAGGATCTCCCAAAGCCTGAGCCCACCAGATGGTGGCCGCGTTGAAGACGAAGTTTTTCTTTGGGCCCGGATAAATTGTGGCGGTCCATTGCTGAGGATTCACGCCACCCTGCCATGCTGTGCCGGCGGCGACGATTTCCAGTCCAGGGATGTCAGCCGGCTGACCGTGATACTCCCAGCCAATCAGACCTGGGATGTAATCGCCGTTCTTGACCCCAGCGTCTTTGAACATCCAGTGATCGGCTTTTGTCACCACCCAGTCTCCGCCACCATTGACGGGTTCAATATTGCGAGCCCCCATCAGCAGTCCTTCGTCCGGCCCTCGATGAGGAAACGGTCCGTTGTCCTTTTCGCGACCCACCGCATAGTCGTTCTCCGCCCCGTATGGGCCACCGCGGAAGAAGATGCGATTGGGATTTCCAGTTGAGGAGGCCGTTAGTGGTGTCACCCAGCAAACACTGTTGCCAGAGAGAAACAGCAGATCGACGCCTTCATCTCGCATTTTTGACACACTGTTGAACTGGCGGATATCCCAGTACTCATCGTGACCGATGCTGACAAACGATTTGCACTTCAGGCCGCGATCGGGAGTCAACATGTCGCTGTTGGAGCAGTACGTGACATCGTAGCCGTTCTGTTCCAGCCAATAAGTCATTGGGAATTCGTAAGGAATGAACTCACCCGCGCCGACCGTCAGAGGGTCATTGACGACGGAAGTATACTGTGATTCACGACCATAGGGACGATCAAAACTGACATCGGCCCATGGTCCCTGCCCACCTTTTGGATGTGTGTAAACAGAGTAGTGGCTCGGCCAGACGTTGTAGGCCTGCCATGTGTTGTCTGAGCATTGAAACAACACGTCTGCTGGTCGCTCATCGCGTACGATGAAAATGACGTAGCTCTGCCAGTACGGTTCATTGCCTTCCGGAATTGTCGTCATGCGACCAAGGTACACACCGCTGATCCAGTCAGAAGGAATTGTCAGCGTTACGGATGGCCCCCAATGGCATTCGTGCAGATCTTTCTCACCGATGACTGGTTCCGGCTGAGTGACCCCTTTGACACGATCGATCGTCTGCATCAGTCTCGCACCTCGGCCACCGTAGTAGCCGGTCCGAAAGATCTCCAGCTTGAAATCTCGCGCGGGTTTTGAAGACACCATGATGTCAATTTTTTCACCCGCGAGGACACTTTGCCTCGAACAATAGCCTTCAATGTTCCAGGAACGGCAACCGGCAGCTTCCACTTTGACTCGAGTTAATTGCCAGTCGATCGATCCCGGTAGTTGATTTTCTTTCTGGATGGGATTCTCTGCAAAAGCCGCAAAGCTGCTGATGATCAGAGCCGCCAGAGTCAGCAATGGGTGTGCAGAAGACTTGATCAGACGATGCCGACATTCCGAGCGGGTGTGCGGTTTAGAGCATTTCACGAGATCTACGGGCATGTTGGTGATTCCTTAGAGGCGAGTGAATGAAACCGGCGGGACGCTTGACGATGTGACGCAGAGTCCCGGATGATAATGTCCCGCCACCAAAATCTCCCTCATGGTCGAAAAATCGATTTCTGAGTCTCCTCTGATGCTTCCGAAACTGATTTCTTCGGCCTCAAGTCTTTGCTCGACCTTCCGTCAAGAAAGTAATTGCTGTGCTATTATTTGATGCTCACCTGGATCTGGCCCTGAACGGTGTTGACTGGAATCGTGACATGCGATGTTCGGTCGACGACCTGCGTGCTCATGAACGCCATCTCGGAATGACCGAAGCTGGACGCACGGGCAGTACGCTCAGTCTTCCGGAGCTGCGAGCGGCCGAAATCGGAATCTGTCTTTCGACGTTGCTGGCTCGTCAGGAAAAGGAGATCAATCATTCCTTTGGCTGGACGTCTCCTCAAACCTGTTACGCGATGGCTCATGCTCATCTTGCGTGGCACCGTGCGATGGAACGAGCTGGCCTGATGCGGTCGATTAAAACCAAACGCGATCTGGCTCACCATATTGAAGACTATCACAAGCATCCAACGACGGCTCCGCTGGGATTTATCCAGACGATGGAAGGTGCGGATCCGGTGTTGATTCCGGACACGATTGATGAATTCTACGAGCACGGCCTGCGAGCGATCGGGCTCACTCATTACGGTGCCAATCGTTACGGTGGCGGTACCGCATGCGAAGTCGGGTTGGCTCTGGATGCGATTCCATTGCTGAAACGCATTGGCGAGCTGGGCATGACCGTTGACGTCACTCATCTGTCGGATGTCGCCTTCTGGCAGGTGCTCGAATACTTCGAAGGTCGAATTCACGCGAGCCATCAGAATTCGCGTCGACTGGCTCCGTGGCAGCGCCAATTCTCTGACGAACAGTATAAAGCGGTTATCGACCGCGATGGTGTCATCGGGATGGCATTTGATGTCATCATGCTGCAGCCGGGTTATGTGCGTCGAGTGACTCCCGCGACCGTGACGATGGAACGCGTTGTTGACAACATCGATATCGTCTGCCAGCTGGCCGGCAATACTCGACACGTCGGAATCGGCAGCGACCTGGACGGTGGATACGGCGTTGAGCAGACTCCGGCGGACTTTGATCGAATTCGCGACCTGCAGCGGCTGACGGAAATGCTGTCAAAGCGAGGGTATACGGAAGCCGATATTGCCGGCATTATGCACGGCAACTGGCTGCGATTCTTCAGCGAAGTTCTGCCGGACTAGTGGGTCGTCAAGTTTTGATTTGGGGGTTGCTGGTGGATCCCACTTTCGCCGACGGAGCGGCGAAACCACGTAGTCGAGCCGCTCCGTCGGCTCGCATTGAACCCCAAATCCTGTTCTTGACAGAACACTAGTCTTCTGAAAGGCAACTCGATTGTCCCACGCATCTCCCATTACGGCCGATGAATTCGTCTCGAAGCTTCCTGATCTTCCGGAAGCGGGGCGCTGGCATGAGCTTCATGACGGACTGCCCGTGTTGCTTTCTGCTCCTGATGATGTTCACGGGACGATCGTTCTGAATCTGACTCGCGCGCTGGCGACCTGGTTGCAGGGCCAGCCCGTGGCGACTCGAGGTTACGCGTGTCCGGGGATTGGATTGCATGTCAAATCTCAACCGGACACCGTCTACGTTCCGGCGATCAGTCTCTTCAAAGACGGTCAGCCGTTTTCGCAATTCGATCGCACGATTGCGTCAGAGGTGCCCAAACTGGTCATTGACGTGGCCTCGTCCAACGATCGTCGGACCGATATGCGTCTGCGGACGACGGCCTACTTGAAGCACGGCGTTGAAGTGATCTGGATCCCGGATCCCTTCAAGAAAGAAGTTCAGGTGATCCGGCGTTCTGCGCACACACTAGCTCTGGGCAAATGGCAAACTCTGAACGGGGATCCTGTTCTGCCGGGCTTCCAGATCGAAGTGGAGAAGGTCTTTGCTCAACCCAAGTGGTGGAATGGGGAGTTGCCGGAGCTCACAGTGGTTGAGGAATAGAGTGGTGCAGGAGTGACAAATCCCGTCGACGGGGCAACGGGTGTACGGTACACCCGCTGCTCCGACGACGGGATTTTTTTCCTCGCCGTGGCTATCAATCATGCCCCTGCGGCGGCTACTTCCGCTGATCCAGCGCGATGTAATCGCGTTGAGTTGCACCGGTGTAGATCTGACGTGGACGGTAGATACGGCTGGTGTCTTCGTCACGCTGTTCACGCCAGTGAGCGAGCCAGCCTGGCAATCGGCCGATGGCAAACATGACTGTAAACATGTTCGTTGGGATGCCCATAGCTCGATAAAGAATGCCGCTGTAGAAGTCGACGTTCGGATACAGCTTGCGGCTTACGAAATAATCGTCTTCCAGAGCCACTTTTTCGAGGTTACTCGCAATCTCCAGGAGCGGATCGTTGATCCCTAGTTCCTGCAGAACCTGCCCGGCCATCTTTCGCAGAATTGTGGCTCGTGGATCGAAGTTCTTGTAAACACGGTGACCAAAGCCCATAAGGCGGAAGCCACTGTCCTTATCCTTGGCCTTGGCGACGTATTTCTTGTAGTCATCTCCGTCTTCGTGAATCATCTGCAGCATCTCAAGCACGGCCTGATTGGCCCCGCCATGCAGAGGTCCCCACAAAGCACAAATCCCGGCGGAAATCGATGCGAAGATGTTGGCTCGACTGCTTGCGACGATACGCACAGTCGATGTGCTGCAGTTCTGCTCGTGATCCGCATGCAGGATCAGCAGCATGTTAAGTGCCTTCACCAGCACCGGATTGATTTTGTATTCCTCAGCGGGAACAGCAAACATCATGTTGAGGAAGTTGGCACAGTACGACAGATTGTTCTGAGGATAAATCGTCGGCTGGCCAATCGACTTCTTGTAAGCATAGGCTGCGATCGTTCGCACCTTGGCGATCAGACGCACAATGTTGACGTCGGAAATGTCGTCTTCTGTGCCTGGGTAGTAGGTCGACAGCGAAGAGACCATCGCCGACAGAATCGCCATCGGGTGAGCGTTCGGCGGAAATCCTTCGAAGAACTTCTTCATGTCTTCGTGGATCATGCTGTGATAGGTCAGCTGAGCACGGAACGCCTTCAGTTGCTCCGGCGTTGGCAGTTCACCATACAGCAGCAGCCACGATGTTTCGACAAAGTCTGATCGTTCGGCCAGCTGTTCAATCGGGTAACCGCGGTAACGCAGAATGCCTTTGTCACCATCAATAAACGTGATCGCACTTTTGCAGGCACCGGTGCTGTTAAACCCGGGATCCATCGTGATCGCGCCGGACTGAGCCAACAACTTGGTGATGTCGACAGCGGTTTCATTTTCCACGCCGCGAATCACCGGCAACTCGTAGGATTTTCCGTCAAGAGTCAGACTGGCCGATGACATAAATTCGGGTTCCATTCAATCATGAGACACTTCCCGACGGCAGCGTCACTGCCCGGACGGGAAAAACGAACAGGTTCTCGCCTTGTTCTGTGCGCCAAACGGTATCACGAGAACCGCAAAAGTAAACTCACCCGCGCCGGAACATCTTTTCCGAGATAGGAATCGTGCAGGTCATCCGGAATACACAGGCAGGGCAGAGTGGTCGGTCCCGCACACAAATCGCTGTTTCGGCTACCAAAACTGGTTGTCCGCCGGTTATCATCGACCCGTCCCCCCCACCCACGGCAGCGCATTGATACAAGATGTGACAGCCTGTAGGGTGTGACAAGCAACGCGCAGGCACACCAGTTGGCAGCAAAATGGTGTGCCCGCGCTCCGCTTGTGACACCCTACAAAACACTCAGATTCAACTAGTGCGTTGCCGTGTCCCCCCCACCTGCTCATGCTTGCCTTTTGAATTCTGGCTCGAACTTTCGATTTGAAAGACCTGAGAATGGCGAATCGATCACCTTCCAAACTGTGCATTCCTTCTCAGCACGGGCTTTCGCGTCGCGGATTTTTCTCCCAGGGAGCGCTTCGCGCCGGAGTGATCGGTGGCGTCGCCGGTTCCTTTGCCGCCGATATGGGCCAGATTCATGCACTGCGTTCAGAAGAGATCGCGGGCGAGCTGAAACGGCAGGACAAACGAGTCATCCTTCTTTGGCTGGCAGGCGGTGCCAGTCAATTTGAAACGTGGGATCCCAAGCCCGGTACAAAAACCGGCGGACCATTCCGCGCGATTCAGACGAATGCGACCGGCGTACACATCAGTGAGTTGCTGCCGGAACTTTCGCAACGAATGCAGCACACGGCCATTATTCGATCGCTCAACACAAAGATCGCAGACCACGGTCGTGGCGCAGATCTGATGGAGACGGGACGTCTGAAGGATCCGAGCATTCTCTATCCGGATCTTGGAGCGGTGGTTGCTCGTGAGTTGGGGCGGCTGGAGAGCAAAGTTCCGGACTATGTGTCGCTCTACACATCGACGGAAGGACGTCGCAAAGGGACCAGCGGATTTCTGGGCGCACGGTATGCGCCCATGTTTCTTTCCGAAAGCATGATTCCGCCGAATATCATGCGACCAGAGTCTCTTCCCGAGATCGATCACAAAGACCGCGCGGCATTACGAGATGCATTAGGCCGACGTTTCGCGAGTGCTCGCCGCAGTGATTCTGTCGACAGTCAGAACTCGGCGTATCAACGAGTTCACGGACTCATGGCGAGTGCCGAGCTGTTCGATATCTCAAAAGAGCCAGCGGATGTGCAGGCACGCTACGGACCGACTCAGTTTGGTCATCAATGTTTGATTGCTCGTCGGCTGGTCGAAGCTGGCGTTCCGTTCGTCAAAGTGGCTCGAGCGTGGTGGGACAGCCATGGCCAGAACTTTGAAACTCATCAGGAACTTTGCGCCGATCTTGATCATTCCATGTCAGTGCTGCTGGATGATCTGGAACAGCGCGGACTTTTGAAGAATACGCTGGTCATCACGCTGGGCGAGTTCGGAAGAACGCCGCAGATCAATTCGAGCCTTGGGCGCGATCACTTTGCCAGTGCCTGGAGCTGCAGCTTGTCAGGGCTTGGTGTTCGAGGCGGTGTGGCTTACGGAAAGACAGATCCTGAGGGCCACAAAGTCGTCGAAGGAGAAGCGTCGGCAGGCGATCTGTTCGCCACCATCCTGACTGCACTCGGAATCGATTACAAACACGAATATACCGTAGGCGCTCGGCCTGTTCCGCTTGCCGATTTTGGCTCCGAGCCAATAAAAGATGTCCTTGCATAGTCCGGTGGCTCGGAATCGTGTTGAGTACATCGTCGTTGTGGCCCCGGAACGGCGTGTTGACTTAATCAGCCGGAACGCGTTCGCGACCCGTTTTCGCCGCTGAAACGCAGGAAAAACAATCAGAGGCTTAGGCCCGGCGATTGATGAGATGACTAAACCAACACGCCGGAAAGTAAGGCGGCCCGCGTCCGCGGAGAGAGTGAATCGAGTCGGCTGCGTGATTCCCCGCTCGCCCGACGCCCCTCCAAACGCCAGTCGACTTCGTAGTAAATTCGATGTAAACTCGCCCTATTGCGATTCGACGGATGCAAAATGAGCAACCTCCGGGCTCTAACCCGAATTCGTGAGACAAATTACAGACAGATGATGCTCCGCGTGACCACTCGGCCGGGATTTCCGATCGGACAAGGGCATCCGGCAGGCAGGATAAGGAACGACGAGAGTCACAATGGGACGGCGTGGACACGGAAATCGAAACGATGCAGGCAGCCTTTTGGCCTCCGTTTTCATTCTGGCACTGGGTGCAGGATGCAGCCTGTTTACGGTTGCCGCGATGTCCCCTTCGTCGCTGCCCACAGCCATGTGGACTGTCGGTGGAATTGTCGGTGCCTTTATGGTCTTTGTGATCCTGCAAAGATTTGGCAAAGCTCCCAACGCGGATCTGGGATTTATCTTTTCCTCCAGACGCAATCAGCGAGACGACGGGCTTAAGGACTACGAGCCTCGCAAAGCCGGGGATGCTCGACCGATTATTTCAGGAACTAACCAACCAATCTCGGCGGCAGAAGTTCACGAGATTAAAGTCACCAGTGCCAACACATGGGTACCTGCAAATTCCGCCAGCGGCCGAAGGAAGCAGGAGAAACCCAGATAGGATGTTCTCAGGAACGTCCCTTCGGAAAAGCGCTCCATGAACAAAAAGGACTCTGACGGCTCTGAAGACACAAGCTTTCATTTACTGGGCATTCCCTCGGGAGACGAAAGCCATGAACTGCGGTCGCGAGTCCCGTTCGAGTTGCTGGCATCCCAGTTTGTCGAAGAGTTAAGAACTGGCAGGAGTCCATCGGTCGACTTGTACGCGCGACGATTTCCTCCGCACGCAGAAAAGATTCGTCAAGTTTTTCCGGTCCTTGCGATGCTCGAGAATGCTCGCATCCAGAAAGAAGCTCAGTCGATCCGTCGTAACATGCCAGAACGGTTTCCGTTTACGCGGTTGGGAAACTGCGAACTGTTGACGGAAGTCGGCCGTGGGGGCATGGGTGTCGTTTATCAGGGGCGAGATCTGCATTCCGGTCATCTTGTAGCGGTCAAGATTCTGCCCTGGCGAGTTTCTGTCGTTCCGGAGTGGGTCGAACGATTCGAACGAGAAGCTCGCTTCGCTGCCAAACTGAGACATCGTAATATCGTTCCTGTGTTTCGCTATGGACAGGAAAATGGCTACTGCTATTTTGTCATGCAGTTCGTCAACGGTATCGGAATCGATCGAATCATCTCGCGATTGCAGGAAACAGAGGGAATCATTCCGCTCAGTGAAATTCGACGTCAGCAGGTCCATCGTCAGCCCCGACTGATCGTGGATGCTGAAGTCGGGGCACCGACCGAGACTCCGGATTCAACGTCGGACACCGACCGCAAATTGACTCGAAAATCATGGGCCAGTTTTGTCAAGGTCGGCATCCAGGCGACTCAGGCTTTGCGAGCTGCCCATGCGGCCGAGATCCTGCATAACGACATCAAGCCTGGCAATATTTTGTTGGATGCGGAAGGTCGAGTTTGGGTATCGGATTTCGGGTTGTCTCAACCGCTAGCCGCTGTTGACCCCAACAGACCCGTGACAAAGATTGTGGGGGCTTCAGGTCGAGATCGATCCGTCGCAGGCACGCTGAAGTACATGGCTCCGGAACGTCTGATGGGCCAGCAGAGCACTGCGTGTGATATTTACTCGCTGGGAGCGACGCTTTATGAACTCTGCCTGCAGCGTTCTGTCTTCGACCATTCCGACCGAGATGAATTGATCCGCATGATTCTGGAAGCGGAACCCGTTCGCCCGCACGATGTCTGTCGTGAGATTCCCAAAGGCCTGGAGACGATTATTCTGAATTGTATCGCTCGTCACCCGACCGATCGTTACGCCTCAGCCGATGCCTTACTGGCCGATTTATTGAAGCACGCGAAGGGTCAAAGTGTTAATTCAACCAGTCGCAATTCGTTCGCGGGATTTTTTCGAGCGATCGGCAATAAATTACGAACGCGACCGAAGCTGGATTAATGGGATCAAACCGGACAACGGGACCCGCTGTCGAGGACTTCACGCAATATCCCATCGACAGCACAAGTTATCGTTTGCGGGATCCACGACCGACCTGTTTGCGACGTGCGCAACTCATGGAATACAACACTGCCGAAGAGCGCAGAAAGGGGCTGTCTGCGAATGCGCATTGGACTGGTGCGCAGGCCGATGAACCACCAGAATAGACGCGGTGGCAGGCAGAAAGAAGAGTTCAGCAGCCTGCAAAGTTCGTCATCCTGTTGCAGGGGATAATGTTTCCATGAGTGCTCGGATTATCGACGGCAAACTGATTGCCGAACAAACCCGCAACGAAGTCGCTCAGGCGGTTCAGGCTTTTCGTGAACGCACGGGCGTGACGCCGCACCTGGCCGCGGTGCTCGTTGGCAATGACCCGGCGAGTGAAGTTTACGTTCGCAATAAAGAACGCGCGTGTCAGAAAGCGGGACTGGCCAGTACCCTGCATCGGCTCTCCGGGATAACAACCCAGAATGAGCTGCTGGATCTCGTGCAGCGGCTGAACACCGATCCAACCGTACATGGAATTCTGGTCCAGTTGCCTCTGCCAAAACACATCGATGCTACTTTGATTCTGGACGCGATTCATCCGACCAAAGACGTTGACGCGTTCCATCCGGAGAATGTCGGCCTGATGCTGCAGGGACGACCACGATTTCTGCCGTGTACTCCTGCCGGCGTGATGCGTTTGCTTGAAGTGTCAGCCGTGCCGACGTCCGGGCAGCACGCTGTCGTCATCGGTCGCAGTGATATCGTCGGCAAGCCCATGGCGGCTTTGCTGCTTCAGAAGGGTGCCGATGCGACTGTCACCGTGTGTCACAGCCGAACAAAAAACATCGCGGAAGTCTGTTGCACGGCTGACATCATCATCGCCGCACTTGGCATTCCGGAATTTCTGCGAGGCTCAATGATTAAACCGGGAGCCGTTGTCATTGATGTCGGAATCAATCGTGTCGGGGAACGGCTCGTCGGTGACGTTCATTACGAAGAAGCCAGCGCCGTGGCGTCGGCGATTACACCGGTGCCAGGTGGGGTGGGCCCGATGACGATCGCGATGCTGCTCGGGAATACTCTGAAAGCCGCTTCAATCCTCGTACCGAACGGGACTCCAGGCGTGTGAGAGCCTGCAAAGTTCGTCAATGACAGCAGCCTGTTCACTGCAGGCGACGATTCCGGGATATCGCAGCATTCCCGCGCGAGTATCCATCCAGAGTTCTCGATAGTGGACCGGCTGGCGGTTGTGAACCCAGACCGCATCGCCGCCTCGAACTCGAGCAATATGCATCGAAACAGGGAAATCGTAGATGTTGGGCGAATGGATCAGCGAGCCACCATATTCACCGGTTGCCATCAACGGATAAATGCTGCCCTGCATTTCGTCAGAAGTGCGGCCCTGTAATGATTTTCCATTAACCTGCAGCTGGTCCACTTCTCTGGCACGTTGAGCATCCCGCTTCTGGAAGCCGATCAGATAAATTCCGGCTCCGAGCGATTCACGCCGACTCGTCAGGTCCGGCAGCGCATCGAGAACTTCACGAGCGGATCGCGTCACGTCATCGGGGCCGCAGACGATGCGTTCCGGAGTGACTTCGACCCATGTTCCTGCAGGACCCATTTCAGGTGCGAAGACCAGTGAATAATACGGCGTCGAATCATCATGCAGATGCACAATTATCGAATAACCATTACCGGTCCTGTCACGATACTGTTTTGTCCCGTCGATGGGATCGATCGCAATCGCCAGCGGGCTGTCTTTTGCAAACAGGGCCATGTCGCCCGTCGTCTCTTCGCCTTCAATGCGGCAGGTCCGCAGAATCGGATCCGCGTCCCGCAACGCTGCCACAAGCAACTCCTGCACTGATAAATCAGCCAGTGTCAGAGCATCGGTGTTGGCGTTTCCGGATGACTTACCATCGACCGCGATATTGAATTGACGCAATCGGGCCGCAACTGCACCGCTCCAGCGAACAACCGGGGGAAGTGCAACCTGCAGCGCACGAATGATTTTTGGGATATCCATGAATTCGTTTTCTCAGGTCATTAAAAGAGAAGACGCGAGCCGGCCATTCATTGTGTCGCCGTCGTGGGCGGTCTCGTTCAACATCGATCCGCTGGCGGAGGCGAATTAGTACGACAACGCATGCGGCTCGCCGTAAAACGATGACTTCAACTCAACTCTGGCCGTTGTTGTGTTTTTGACTGCATTGTTGCAATGCAGCACGAGCGGATTCCAGTTGTTCGGGCGACAACTCCTGCTCAACGGGAAGATATCGAGCCTGCTCATAGGTGTTGGCCAGCGTTTCCACAGCGGCCTGGTATTCCGGAGCTTTCTCCAGGATCGCCCGCTGCACGGTTCGATGAGTCCACCATGACTGGACAGACTGAGCAGACCGCATCGCGAATTCATGAAAGGCTCGCACGACGTCAGCTCGACTATTAATGTCCGATGGCTTGAGAGGTGCACCCGCAAACTGCAATTCCACCGCGTGGGCCGAACGCAATTTCACGTGACGAAGTCCAAAGAAAGCTATGGCCAAAGCCGCCAGAACGCCAGCGAGTACCAGAACCGGAGTGAAGTCAAATTCTGCATTGAACGCCGTTGATGCAGCGGATGAACTTGAGGCGGCGGAGCGGCCAGAGTTGGAAGATCGCGAGGGGCCAGCGAGGATCTCCGAGGCTGACTTGCGAAGCGAATCGATCATCGAGTTCGATTCGGCCGGCGAAGGGCGAGCCATGGGACGATCACCACGAGATCGTTCCGGGGGATCATTGAACCTCGCATCTTTGGCGATCTTCACCAGATCATCTTTGAGGCCATCCAGCATCTTCGCCATGGATTTGCTCAGCTCGGGATCAGCCTTCTTTGCTGCTTCCGCTGCGCCATTCATGGCGTTTTCGATCGCGGACTTGCTTCCTTCTGCGTTAGCTGCAATTCCCTGAGCGTCGGCAGAATTCTGAGCCGGAGGGCGAGGCTTTTTGGCTTCTTCTTTCGCACGGTCCACAAGTTTTTTCAGGGTGTTGCCAAATCCACCTTGCTCAAGTTCTTTGGCGATATCAATCGGAGGCTTGTCAGATTCTGCGTTGCCATGCGCCGACGGATCATTGCCCGGTCGCGTCGTATTACCAGACCGCAGTGTGTCCTTTATACGCTCCATGTCTTCTGGCTGCGGTGGGCGTTCCATATAAAGGTCATGCGGCACAGAATTACGTGAGCCTCCGACGTTTGGCGGCGTTCGGTTCGGATTGGACTTTCGATCTTCGAACGGATCCACTCCGGGCGAGAATGATTTATTGGCCGAGTTGTTTCCCGAATTACCACCGGGGAAAGCGTTGGGCGGAAGCTTGAAGTCTTTTAACTGCTCCCGCAGAAACTCATCAACGTCCGGCAGAGATTCCGGCAATTGCTCACCGTTGCTGTTGTCAGAATCCGGCTTGTTCGCAATCCGATTATTACGGCTCGGCGATGGGACGACGCTGCTTGAATCCGAGGCGATGTCATCGCCGTTTGAGGTGGAGCGCCCAAGCTGTTTCTCAGAGGAAGACAGTTCCTCTGTGGACGACCGGCCTGAGTCTGATTCCTCGGCAAGCTGCTTCATACGCTCGAGCGTTTTCTGCAGATCCTCAAGTTGCTTCCGCGCGGTCTCAGGATCAATTCTGAGACCTTGAGGTGGATTTGAGAACGAAGGGCTGGGGACGGATGAGTTTGGAAACGAAGGGATGGCGTCGGGCGAATCCTTCAGATCATCTGGCGTCGGTGAGGGATTCGGCGGATTCAAAGGATTTGGAGAAGTCCCTGGCAACGGTCCCGACGGACTACGATTCGCGCCCGGTGTGGAGGTGATTGAAGAATCCTCAGGCGGTGCCGTTTTGGGCTTCGAAGTCTCTCGCTTGCGAAGCGGCCTGCGCGGTGCAGCCTCTCTTTTATGACTGGAGGAATTGTCATTGCTGGAAGAATTTTTCGGCACGGCAGGTTTGACCTGATCGTCGGGCTCGGTCCTGGCATCTCGCTCATTCTGAGACGGCGGCTCGGGTAAAGCCTCCGGCGATTTCATCCCGGCATCCTCCGCCAGTTTCTTCAGGAAGCTGCGAAGAGAACGCATGGATCCTGGAGGAGCGTCGTTCGCAGAATCAGGAGTTGCAGATTCCGCAGTGCCAGACTCGCCCGTCACGGATTCATCGGAAGCGGGAGAATTCTGCTCTTCTGGTTTCGGAGAGCGTACCTCTGGTGAACGATCGCCTTCCACAGGATCCTGCTGCGCATCCTCGGACGAACTATTCTGTTCCTCTTGCGTGTTTGGTGAAGGCTTTCGGTCCAGCGGGTTCTCCGATGATCCATTCTTACGCAGACTTTTCCTTATCGCATCATTCTGTCGCCCATCATTCTGCGGCGGCACAGGCAACTGCGATCCACTCTCCCCGGCCTTCGGCAGCACACCATCTTTCGCGAACTGCTCGAGCATCTGCTTCATCTGCTGCTGAACTGCTGGATTCTCCATCGCTTTACGAAGCTGATCGGGCGGCACAGAGCTTAAATCCGGCGGCACGAACCCTGGCGGCAATCTGCCGGCGAGATTCTTGAGCGCGTCCTGAAACTGCTGCAGTTGTTGAGGCTGAAAAGGAGATTCCTCAGAGGTCGCCGCGGACTTTTTTGGCTGCGATGAAGAGGCATCTGCCGGGGACGGCAATTCGGGGAATCGCGACCGGGTGTCTGATTCCTTCGGGACCTGCTCGGAATTCTTCTGCTGAGATTCGACAAGCGACCGCAAACGTTTCAGAAGTTCCATGTGCTGAGGCAGATCGGCCACGCCGCGTTCGGGCAACGGTAGTGGCCGCTGGGAAGGATCGTCCTGAGCATTCGCGGCCCTGAAACTCAGACACAGCAGCATCGCGACCATTGCGGTCCGGAACCGTGATCCATGAATCAGCATGCACATTGTCCTGTTGAACGGGGAGGCCGCACTTGAGGGAGCAAGCGAATCGCCTGAGATCAGTTTCAGGAACGACCTTTGTAAGTTCCCATTTATACGCCGCCTGGATCGCACTTACCAGACAAATGCCTGGTCTGCGGCCACTGGACAATAATCCAGACATACCCACGATGCAGGTCGAAAATCCTTGTGCGACTGGATTTCGACGGGCCAGAATGCCCATCCGCCGCGAAAATTGAGTCTTGCCGGCGTTTCTGGACTTAATGAGCCACTTTTTGTCCGGCAGCCTTTGTGGCGACTCTGTTTAACGACGTCTTTTCGAGTGCCTGGGTGACCTCATTTATGCGGGTGAGGATATCCGGGCTATGGCTGGACCATTCGTCGGGCCGATTGGCGAGGTGGCTAATCGCATCGCGAACGTCCTGAATGCGGCCCTCTTCGGCGCGTTCCTCCAGGAGTCTGGCAAATTGTTCGAGTGACGCGCGACAGGAGGCTTGAGTCGCTCGGCGTGCGAAAACAGCTCCTCCGCCCAGACACATCAGAATCGCCATGACGACGAATATCCCCGCACACCAGTTTCGCATCCAGCGGATATCGCGCGATTCTCCGATCATCCAACCAAGAAACATCCAGGCTGTGAAAAGAAGGAGAAAGACAGCGAGAAGGTACATCACGGCGGAGGACTCACCAGAAACTCGGGCCAGCATCACTGAAATTGCCTTCGGCACAATCTGCCGTAACTCACGACATTCGTTCAACACTTGATCGAATAGGCTCAAATTCACTGAGTTCTCGACGGACCAGTTTATTCACATGGTGTTCTTTTCGTCATCAAAAAGGTCGCCCCATTCGGCCTTCTCGACACCGTCGATTGAGGCTTCTAGAATCCGCGCGACGATGGTTTCCGGGGGCGAGGCGGCCCGGCAGCGAGGAATGCAAGCGGAGCGTTCACGTAATCGTTGACCGGCAATACCGTTCAGAAAAATAGCAGCCACACTCCCTGCGGTGTCCGCTGAGTCTTAGAAAGCTGTGCTTTTCGAGGATCACAGCCCATGGAATGTGCCTACTACTTTGCTTCCCTGCACGGTATTGTCGTCAAACGACAACTTTGAATTCCAGGTCCATACGGTTCCGGAAAAGAGCCCGACCAGTGAGGGAATTTCATGACTGGAGGGCACCTGCCGCCAGATTGCTGGACAAAATTTGAAGCGACGAGGATCCGCGTCCTGAAGAAGATCTCGACTGACTGTTCTGAACTCTCAAGTGCGCTGAACAACGAATGTGTTGAACTATGGAAGTCGCAATTAACAAGCAGGATCCGTTCGAGTCAGCGCCGATCGTGAATGGAAAGATTACTCCGCTGGCGATCTGCGTCCGGGATCTGCGAGTCAGCTACGGCAAGTTTGAAGCCGTCAAAGGCATATCGCTTGATATTCCTCAGGGCGAAGTGTTTGGATTCATCGGGCCAAACGGTGCCGGAAAGTCTTCCACCTTTCGAGTTCTCGCGACACTGCAACCGAAGTTTCGCGGACTCGCTTTGGTCTGCGGTCTGGATGTACTGAGTCAGCCTCAGAAAGTCCGCGATGTGATGGGCTTTGTGCCGGACTTCTTCGGAGTTTATGAAGACCTGACGGCTCTGGAGTACCTGCATTTCTTTGCCGCGGCTTACAAACTGCCGATGTCAAAACGAAAAGGAACCATCGACGACGTATTGACGCTGACCGACATGACTCACAAAGCCAATTCGCCTGTCGATGGATTGTCACGCGGGATGAAGCAGCGACTGGCACTGGCTCGCGTACTCCTGCATGATCCTCAGGTGTTGTTGCTCGACGAACCCTCCAGCGGCCTGGATCCTCGTGCCCGAATCGAAATGCGTGAGTTGCTAAAAGCGTTGCGTGAAATGGGCAAGACGATTCTGATCAGCAGCCATATTCTGTCGGAACTCAGTCAGCTCTGTACCCGCATTGGCATCGTGGAACTTGGCAAGATGGTCGCGCAGGGATCAGTGAATGACATTTATCGGCAACTTCAACTTCGTCGAATCGTCCATGTCCGCATCGAGAATCCGGCGGCCGATTTATTAGACCGCGTGCTGCGCATCGCTGGCGTTGAGTCTGTCGAAAAACAGGTCGATCGCTGGGAAATTCGCCTGCATGAGGATCAGCTGTCTGTGGGCGATCTGCATCAGGCACTGGTCGAGGAGAAAGCTCGACTCACGATGTTTCAGCCGGAAGCGATGGATATGGAGACGGCGTTTATGAAGCTGACGGAAGGAAAAACTGCGTGAGCCTGCTGCGGCTGATTCCAGAACTTCCGCTGTTGCGACGAGAACTGATCGAGTTGTCGAATCGTCGGCGTACGTACATCGTCCGGTTCATCGGAGCGATCATCATCCTGTCGATTGTGATGCTGCAGTACTTCAGTGTGATGCAGGCTATTTCTCAGTCGGCAAATCCCGGGGGCGGCTGGATCGCAAATAGGTTTAATGGCAGTGGCGGAGTCATCTTCAACGCTCTGGTGCCGATGTTGTTCCACAGCGTGCAGCTGCTGATGCCGGCTCTAATCTGTGGGGCCGTTACGATTGAGAAAGAACGGAACACTCTGGGTACGCTGTTTGTGACTCGTCTTTCACCGATGACCATTATCCTGGAAAAGCTGGCGAGTCGGCTGGTTCCGATGCTGACGTTTCTTTTGCTCACTTTTCCGGTTCTGGCATTCGTCTATTCACTGGGCGGCGTCGATACGACAGTGCTGCTGAGCACTTTGTGGCTGTTACTTTGTGAGTGTGTGTTTTATGCCAGCATTGGGTTGTTGTTTAGCTCGTGGTTCTCCACAACGGCGTCGGCATTTATTTGTTCCTACATCGTCGTAGGAATGATTGTCATGTTTACGCAGATTCTGGGCTTCGGCTATTTTTATCCGGTGCTCACACCTTTTGATGTCTGGAATTTCGCGTTTGGCAGGATGAACGAGTACAACGTTTACATGGCGAACCGCGGATGGCTTCAACAGATGCTGTTCGAAGCTCTTCGGGAATCATCGGAAGCCGCCGGTGGCCAATTGATGGCTCGAGTGATGTTACTGATCTCGATGTCAGTGCCGTCGCTGATGGCTTCGGGGTTCTTCGTCCTGCTCGCTCGATTCTTTCTGATTCGCCGTGCGTTTGTATCTTCTTCCTCGGTGCTGTTGCGAGTCTTCAAAAGAGTTGACACGTTTTTTACGAAGCTGAACGACAACACCACCGGCGGTGTCGTTCTGATCAAAGATTATGACTCTCTGCCGCTGTTCGATCCAGTGGCCTGGCGAGAACGCTCCAAGAAATCGCTCGGCAAGGCTCGGTATTTGTTTCGAGTGCTGATTGTGCTGGAGGGCCCCGTACTTTTTATGTGTCTTGCCACCGCGAACTCGGGGTTTGTTAGCCTACGAGTACCCCTGTTTTTGATGTGGGCGATCACGGCCATGATTTTGTCGATGAAAGCCGCCACGATGATCTCGTCGGAGAGAACTCGCGAGACTCTTGAAGCTCTGCTGTCGACGCCAATGTCCAGCGGCGAAATCATCAGCCAGAAAGTGGCCGGACTTCATCGACTGATGACTGTGCTCTCGATTCCCATCCTGACCATCCATTTGACCCTCGTACTGATGCACTTCGATATCGTACAGATCATTCGAAATCTGTCACTGAGTGCATTGGGGACGATCCTGTTCTACGGGACGATGGCGGTCGCAACGACTTATGTCTCAATGCATCTGATCGTCTGGCTTTCGGCTCTTATGGGGCTGCGTTCAACGACTCAAGCTCGGTCGGTCATGGCGGCTATCACGGTATTGGGCGTGTGGCTTGCGAGCTCAGCGTATTTATTGACGCCGGGGGAGTTCGGATACCGCCTTGGAATGTCCACATTGAGCCCATTTTTTGGAATTCAGGATCAAGGCTTCTCTGAAAACTTTTCATTTCCGGGTCAGGGCCAGAATCCGAGAGATGTCGTCGAGCAACAGGAGAAGATCGAGCGATTAATGGCGATGCTTTCCGCTGCGTCCTGTCTCATGCGTCCCGACGGAAGCATCTGGGCAAACGAGAGCATTCTTGCTTCAAACAACTTGTCTGGAATCTCGGAGCAACTACCGTTCTATGCATTTTCGAGACTTCGATCAACTGCCATCGTTGTCTCACTATTGGTTCTCGGATGGCATATCCTGATGATGTTGTTCTTTCGCGGGCTGACTTTAAAGTTGGCTCCGCGACTGCTGCAGCGGCTCGATGACGGAATTCCGATGAGTCCTCCGCTCGCTGAAACGTTGTCGGCCACGTTAGTATCGGAAGGGGCCCTGTGAACAGAACAACTCCGATTCTTTTGATCGCCCTGATTGTCGCCAGCACTTTTGCGCCGACTGTGCTTGCTCAGGACAGTCAGCAGCTCCGCGTTGTTGAAGTCGTCTGGGGCTTTGATGGTCGAGTTGTCACGGGGCAGTTCATGCCCTTGTCGATTCTGGTTGACAATCTCAGCGATCAGCCGATTGAAGCGACAGCGAGACTCAGACGTGTCACCGGAGCACTTAACGAAGTCGGCGGCATTGCAAGTCAGCCGGTTTTCGTCGGCCCAAACTCACGCCGCTGGGTCCAGTTCTATCCTTACATTCTAAGCAATATGGCCACATGGCATTTTGATCTGCAGACGGAGGAACGAACTTACTCTTTCGACCCGATGGATCAACCCCGCGCCGTCTTTGATCGCAATCGAGATTCCCAGGAAGCGCAGCTTTCCTTGCCGGCAGTAATTCTGGACCAGCAGGGGGTGGCGACCCGAACTCCAACGACGATCAAGCATATGCCGGCCGAAGTGTTTCCGCCGTATGCGACTGCGATGCACGGACTGCGCGCTTTATTTCTGGATCATGTGCCGGACTGGGAAGCTCCTCGGCAGCAGGCCCTGTTATCATGGCTGAAGTCCGGTGGTCAACTACATCTGATGAAGGACGGTAACAATCAGACGTTGTCGTTTTCCGGGATTCTCGCACCGCTGAATGAACCATTCCCCGAGTTTCCGGTGGGCCATGGTCTGGTGACACGACATGACTTCCAGCGAGATGGTCTAACCCTTCAGGTTGTGACTCCGATCGTAACACCCCCGGGCATTATCCAGGCCTCGGCGGAACCTGAGCAATCGTTTAACCAGATCGGCGCAGGCGGCCGTACGGTTCAGGAAGAAGCGACGGTCAATGACGATGAACTGCTGATGTGGATGCGTGAGCTGACTCAGCCGGAACATTCATGGATTCTGATTTTTCTCCTGTCGGTGTGTTATGTGGGCCTGATCTTTCCGGGCTGTTGGGTTCTTTCGAAACAACGTCGTCTGCATTTCCTTGTGACCTATGGAGCCATCGCCGGTCTGGCGGTTTTCTTTAGTCTCCTCTTTCTGTTCATTGGCCAGCGTGGTTATGGGGAGACCACATCACTGCACACAGTAGCCGTTGCTCGCGCGGAAGATGCGACGCACTGGAGTTCGCTGGAGTATCGAACGCTGTTTGTGACGTCCGGAGATCTTTACACGATTGACGATAAAGATCGACAGACGCTGCTGACATCGGGAGCTGCGGATGAGCGAGTAGATGCCGTCATGACTTCGGGAAACTCTGCCAGCTTTGTGGCGAGAGTTCCTCCGTTCAGTAGTCAGTCGATGATTTTCCGACGGCGACTGACGATGGACGACTGGAATCTGATGATTACGAACGTGGAACAAAATGGCTCAGAACTGACGGCTCTGACGTTATCGTTTAATGAAAAGTTTCCGTTGAACAAGGAGAATCAGTATTTCGTAGTCCACGGAAAGCGCATTCACACGCTGAGAGCCGACGACGTGAGCAAGCAACTCAGGTTTTCGGGAAGTGCCTCGCTGCTGACGACGTTCAGTGCTCCTGAGCAGGAGTTTGAAGACGGCTTTACCGGAATCCTCACGCCCGGAGGAGCCATGCGTCCCGGCTATCCTGATGAACCGAAGGACCCGATCGCGGAGTGGTTTCAAAAGTCGCTGTTGAAACTTGTTGCGAGGAGCGCTGCGGACGACTTCTATGCGGACATCAATCGTTTTGAGTTGCCTGAGGGACGTGTGAGAGTTCTGATCTATACTCCTGTCCCCACCGCTCAGGACATGACGATCAGCGCGAATGTGAAGCGGGACGGCCGAATTCTGTATGTGCGTGATTTTCCGATGCAGACTGGTGATTTGAATGCTGTTCCCGGCGAGGTCGAATAAAACTCGCGACATCAAATGCGTGCTCATTTTATTCTGCAAATTGTCGTTTCTCTCATATCTGAATCATGTCTGCAAAACCTCTGATCGTAATTCCCGCTGACTCCCCACCGATGGTCAGTCGTTCTCCACACTTGAAGCGGCTGGAGGAGTTCGCTGACGTTCGGCTGCACCTCGACCGTCCAACCGACGACACTGAAAAGGCCCGTCGACTGAAGGATGCAGACATCCTGCTGAACTCCCGCGGCGCCCTGAAGATTCCTCGCGAGGTTTTGCAACAGTCGCCTCGTCTAAAGATGATCGCTGTCTGCGGAATTGGCTACGATGCCATTGATTTGCCGACTGCGACTGAGCAAAACATCGTCGTCAGCAATATTCCCGGGCGAACGGCGGCGGTCGTGGCCGAGCATGCTCTTGCTCTGATGCTGGCGGTGGCTCGTCGAGCCGCATGGATGACATCCGAACTGAAGGCCGGTCGCTGGCGTGGTGATTTGGGGATGTCGCTGGCTGGAAAACAGATCGGGATTATAGGCACGGGCAACATCGGCTGTGCGATGATCCGACTGTGCCGTGCGATTGGCATGAACGTTGTCGCCTGGAGTCTTCATCCTGATGCTGCGAAAGCGGAACAACTGGGATTTCGTTATGCCGGACTGGAGGAATTGCTTCGCACGTCAGATGTGATCTCGTTGCATACTCGACTGTCTGAAAAAACCGCGGGCCTGATTGGATCGGCACAGCTCGCGATGATGAAGCCGACGGCGATTTTAATCAATACGGCTCGCGGAGCGATCATTGATTCGGCCGCACTGGCTGACGCCTTGCATCGCGGGGCGATTTTTGGAGCCGGCCTGGATGTGTTCGATCAGGAGCCGCTGCCATTTGAACATCCTCTTTTAAGTTGTGAGCAGGTTGTGCTGACGCCTCATACAGCCGATCAGACACAGGAAGGAATCGACCAGTTGACGATGGGGTGCATTGAAAACATCCGGGCATTTCTGGCCGGGACTCCGCAGAATGTTGTGAACCCGGACGTGCTGAAACTCTGAGCCTTCATATTTGAAAGCCCCATTAGGCCGTGCAGGCACCGATTGAGCTCCGTTCAGACATTACAACTACACAAGCGTCGACTCTCAAAGTACGATTTGCACAGCGGCCAGAAACGTAACTTTCCATACTCGCCCACTTCGGAGCTTCCGGTGATCTCAGATGTATCCACATCGGTGGCGGGATTGCCTGAGCTGCTGGAGCGTTGTCGACGACGCATCTGGATACAGTCGGCGTTACGCGGCGTTGCGGAAACAGTCAGCATTTTGATCGCAGGAGTGCTGTTGTCCTGTGGTCTGGATTATGTACTCTCACTGCCCGGTCTGTTTCGCCTCGCGTTCTTGGCCATCACATTGTTTCTGACCGCCATCATTGCTGCTCGAAGGTTGATCATGCCTATGCTTCAGGTTCCGCTCGCCGATGAACTTGGCGCGGCGGTGGATCTGGAATTTCCTGAATTGCAGGAATCTGTCGCAACTCTGATTTCCATTCAGCAATCAAACGACGTCAATGATGTCAGCGCGCGACTCATGCTGGAACGCCTGCGACAAAGTGTCGAATCGCACATTCAGGTGGCTCGTCCTGCTGCAATCGTCAAGAGTCGTTCCACGATTCGTCGTTGCGGGATGGCAGGCTTGGCTATATTGGTCATTCTGATTCCGATTCTGCGGTGGCCAACAAATGCAGGACTGCTGGCCCAACGATTCGTGATGCCTTTTGCAAATCTGGCGGCAGCGTCCAACTTTTATTTTGAGATACCAGAAGGAAATCGTGTGGCCGCCCGAAACTCAGATGTTGAGTTTACGGCCATCCCTAAATGGCGAGACGGGGTTCCCGGTGCGACACCAACGGATGTGATGCTGGAGATTCACACCGATTCAGGCCACATCGATCTATTGCCAATGCTGCTGAGTCCTGATCGGCAGATGTTTACCGCTCTACTCCGCAGTGCTCGCGATTCTTTGCGTTATCGAGTGTACGGTGGCGGTGCAATCACGGAGTGGTTTCAGTTGACTGTCGGAGATCGCCCGATTCTGCAGACAGCGACCCTGACCTCGACGAATCCAACGTATACTCGACGAGATCCGGTCACGTTTGAGGGCGCCAGCGGTGATATGGAAGTGCTTCTTGGAAGTCGGATTGAGCTGTGTCTGACGTTTAACGAAGCGGTGCATGATATTCAAATAGAATGGACCAACTGGAAGCAGTTCCCGGTTGTCTCAGAGGGAAACGCATCGGCTGATATGGGTCGGCCGCAGAAACCAGTCGAACTCACTGCGGATGGTTTGTCGGCGGTGTTTAAGTTTGAAGCTTATGGAGGAGGCGATTTTGATATCCTCGCCTACAACAAGGCCGGACTCGGTGTTGCCAGCGAGACGGCTCGACGGCTGATTGTTGTACCCGATGCACCGCCGACATTGTCCGTGGGCGGTATTGAAGACGGTTTGCGAGTACGACCGGATGAAGTCCTCACGGTTGAATGCGGTGCCGTCGATGATTTCGGAATCGGAGCGCTCGACATGCAGTATCGGCTCAACCCGGCGAACTCCGAAACGCCGCCGACCGACCTTGTGGATGCGTTATCTGCCGAAGCTTTGCTGGAGACAACGAAGGTTTCTGCAGAGCCGTTAAAGGTTGGCTCACTGATCGTGTCCCATAACTTTACGCTGGATCTCAAAGCCTTGAATGCGAAGTCCGGTGAATCACTGACTGTGACGGTGTGTACGCAGGATGAACGACCAGTGCCCGGACCACAGATTGTGTGCCAGGGGCCGTTGACGATTTACATCGACGATGAGGCACCGCCTGGCGGAGAAAGTTCCGCTGAAGCAGCCAGACGAGAACTTCTGGAAGATCTGGAACGTCTTCAGCAACAACTGGAACAGGACGCAAAAGCCGCTGAAGAGTTGAAAGAGGAGATCGAGAAACAGCAGACCGAGGAGACTCAGGAGAAGGCGGAAAACCTCAGTGAACAGGAAAAACAACTGGCAGAGGAACTCAAAGAGTTGGCGGAAAAGTCCAAAGACCAGCAGATGACTCCTGAACAAAAGCAGAAGTTGAAGGAGCTGTCTGAACAACTGTCCGAAGAGACAGCAAAGAAACTGGAGGAAGCCTCAAAAGAGGAATCCGAAACAGCCTCGAAGAAAGTCGACGAGGCGGCCAGGCAGTTGGGCAAAGTGCGAGAAGAGCTGGAACAAATCGCGGACGATGTCGGCACAGTCGATAGTCCGAAGGATTCCGGCAACACTTCACAGTTCGACGGAAAAACTCCCGATGCAACCGCGCCCGGTGGCAAGCGACGAGCATGGGGCAAACTTCAGGATGAACTCGACGGTGAAAACAGCGATGCAGGAAAAGATGTCCTGGACAGCGAATATGCCGAGCTGATCCGTCGTTATCGACGCGACCTCGCGCGGACCGGCGAACCTGCCGCCGTGCCAGCACCAGCGAAATGAGACAGGCTGCCGCGAAGTGTTTCTGGCGGCCCTGTGCGGCTCAGGGACCATTTGAACATCCTGAAAACGGCGAGGAACCCAGGAATTTGGGGATGTGGCCAGCATTCAGTAATTTTCACGGTATCATGTTTGAGCCCTGGGCCGAAACGATCCCGTTTCGCTGATTTTGATGTTTTGAACAACGCTTTTTTCTGGCTCCCCGAGTGACTGAACCTGAAACAATTTCTGCTGCTGTTGACTCCAGCCCGGTGGTCTCCCTGGGACTTCCTGTCGTGGAACTGTCGCAGGAAGCGCGCCAACCGATTATGGATCTGAGCCCTGAAGATCTCGTGAACTGGTTGAAGTCGGTCGGGCAGCCGGGATATCGAGCAGGCCAGATTCGGCGATGGCTGGTTCAGCGGCGGATCACTTCGTTCGAACAGATGACGGATCTGCCCGTCGGATTGCGCGAAAAGCTGACTCAGAGCTTTCGCTTTTCCCCGTTCGAAGTTGTTGGTCACCAGGTTGCTCGTGACCTCACGGAAAAGTTACTGCTTCGACTCCAGGATGGCGAACTGGTCGAATGTGTGCTGATGCGAGATCCGGATCGTCGCACGGTCTGCATCAGTACTCAGGTCGGCTGTGCGATGGGCTGTGTGTTTTGTGCGAGTGGACTGCTGGGAGTCAAACGCAATTTGACCCCGACAGAAATCTTTGAACAGGTGCTTGTTCTGCATCGGCTGATGAAAGATGACGAACACATTACCAACGTCGTCGTCATGGGAATCGGAGAACCTCTGGCCAACTACAAGGCGTTGATGCAGTCGTTAACGTTTCTGACTGCAGAAGATGGCTTTGGTTTGGGTGCTCGTCGAATCACGGTATCGACAGTGGGACTGCCGGAGAAAATCCGCGAGCTGGCTCAGTCCGGACAGCAGTATAATCTGGCGGTCTCTTTGCACGCACCGAATGATGCGTTGCGAACTGAGATTGTGCCGGTTAACAGGAATATTGGCATACAGGACATTCTGGATGCGGCGGATGATTATTTTGAAGTCACCGGCCGGCGGATTTCCTATGAGTACGTGTTGATGGCCGGCATCAATGATCGGCCGGAGCATGCTGAAGAGCTGGCGTGGTTACTGCGAGGCCGGAATGCTCACGTAAATCTGATCCCGATGAATGGCGTCAATGAGCTGGTCATGACGGCTCCTCGCGATCCGGACACTCAGCAATTCCTGATGATTCTGGAGGAGTGTGGAATCACGGCGACAGTTCGCAAACGCAAAGGGGCTGACATTGACGCGGCCTGCGGACAGTTGCGATTGAATCGGGAAACCGCGAAGCAAGGATAGTTGGCTGAGACAAGGTGGTTAAGGATTATAAGTCGGGAGATCGTTTCTCGCTGGACAGCGCCAAGTTTCAGATTCAGTTTGTCCATCCCGCATGTTGCGGAAAGACGAGAATACCGATTCTTTGAAGCACGGAATAACCTTTTTGTGGTCTCTATGATTCATCCGTGGTATCCGCTGTATCCGCGGCAAAATGCGATCCTGTTTTTAACCACAGATTTCACAGATTTCACAGATAGAATCGCAGCAGAGCTTCACACGAGCCCTGAACATCCACCCCAACACGGCGATGTCCAGCCAGGGACTCTTGTAAGACGTGATGACCGTGTTGAGGCCCCGCTCTGAGTAACAGTCAGGTCACTGATTTGACAACACGGAAGGACACGGCATACACCCCGTGTCAGTAGAGTTGTCTTGCATGCGATCTCTTTGAAAAGGCCAGAACATGTCCAATCCGTTTGCGATGCCCGATTCGAATTCTCTCCCTGTGATGGAAACACGCAACATCGTTCGCTTGAAGCGTGTGGGAGTTTTATCAGCCGGAATGGTCTCTGGAGCGTTGGGAGCTATTGGCGGTCTGCTTGGCGGAGGAATGTTTTTTCTGATTTCTTTGGCGGTGGGCCTGAGCCCGCAAAACAATAATCAGATTGGGTCAGCTGTTGGTGCCGGCGTTGGCGTGGTGATTTTCGCTCCGTTGATTTATGGTGCCGTTGGGTTCATCGGCGGAGTCATCTACGCCGTCATTTACAACATACTGGCAGGAATTACGGGCGGGCTGCAAATGGAATTCTCCCGCGACTAATGCTGCTGAAAGCTATTTCCGGTTTGCCATTGCGAGGTTGTTTCAACCTGTGAAAATCCAAAACCTTCCGATCTCATGGCAAACGGCATTAGCCGCTGAGTTCACTTCGCCGTGGTGGGCGCAACTGGAAGCATTTGTGCGGAAGGAGCGTTCTGAACACACCGTATTTCCGGCCGAGGCTGATGTCTTTCAGGCACTGCAGTTGACGCCCCTCGATCAGGTGAAGGTTTTGATTGTGGGGCAGGATCCTTATCACGACGAAGGACAGGCTCACGGGCTGAGCTTCTCCGTTCGTCGTGGGGTCAAGCTGCCTCCATCATTGCGAAACATCTTCAAGGAACTGCACAGCGACCTTGCACTTGCGCCTGCAGATCACGGTTGTCTGGAGTCCTGGGCGCGGCAGGGAGTTTTACTGCTGAACACTGTTTTGACGGTTCGAGCTCACGAGGCGAATTCCCATCGTAACCGTGGATGGGAAAAATTCACGGACCGAATCATTCAATGTGTGAACCAGCGACCCCATGTTGCGTATGTCTTATGGGGCAATCCGGCTCAGGAGAAAGCTGGTTTGATCGACAGTCGCCATCTCGTGATTCGCAGCCCACACCCATCCCCGCTGTCAGCTCACCGAGGCTTCTTCGGAACTCGCCCTTTCTCACAAATCAATGCGTATCTTCAGAGCGTCGGAGAAACTCCGATCGACTGGCAAGTTTGAAGGGCCGCCGCTACTTCGATTCTGTCGCTGAATCGGCAGGGGCATGGACTGAAGTCGATGGCTGTGACTCAGCACCAGCAGGATTCTCGGGTGGTCCTGCCGGTTTTCGCTCACTGCAGCCCGATAGGATACCAACAGAAATCACGACCAAAGCGACTCTGAAAAGAGTAAACCGGGAGTAGCCGAGCAGCATTGCAAAAGTCCTTTCTGAAGAGCCAGTCTGAGCGGATGGTGAGAAATCTTGATCAGCTCAGATCCGGAATTCAAGGAACGATATTCTGTAAGGGCGGTCCTTCGGATCGACCGGCGGCCCAGAGTTTCAGATTCTCAAGATGACGCTGTCCACGCAGGAAGTAGAGATTGTCGAGCGATTGCAGTCTTTGCTGGCATTCCTGATGAGTGGCTTGTTTCCAGTCGGGATTGGAAGCGGAGGCGAACTGAGCAGACAACATCCAGTCAGCAATCGCGACGGCGATCAATTCATGCCCGCGGAAAGAAGGGTGAACATGATCGACGAGAATGTTATCTCCGACGATACCATTTGTCGTGCGGGCCTGGAGCAGTTCATGAGCATTCAAAAACGGCAAACGGTTTTCGTTGACAACTTCGTCCATTGTCGTTTCCAATGGAGTCGTCATTCGCAGCGGACAGACATCTTCGTCACGAGCCCGCCGAAATGATCGTTCGGCCGCAGTGAACTCTCGCGCTGCAAGCTGCAAATGAGCGAGCTCATACCAGGCCAGAGCGTACCGCGGATCCATTTGAGTCGCCTGTTCTGCGATCGCGATGGCCTCGGTCGGACGCTCAACAGCCATCTTTCGTGCCTGCTTCAGCAGTCCGACCAACTGAGCCCGGGACGATTCAGACAAGGTATCAGAGAATTCGGGCTTGAACGGCGGGCAATCGCTGAGATTAGAAGGCGGCAGGATCATCAGCAGGGGGACAGAATGCTGACGGCACAAGTCTGCCATCCGCTGCAGATTCGTGCGGAAGTGAGAGACCACTGTCGCAGAATGCTCATCATCACGGTGATAGACAGCAAAACCTCCCTCATGATCCAGCAGCGTATCAACATCGGTTGTCAGAATCGGACGAACATTTGAAGGAGATTCCAAACCACCTGACGAGCGCTTTGCCTGACCAGGATTCAACACAGCCGCTCGCAGAAGGCGAAATGTTCTGAACTGGTTTAACAGGCTGAATGAAGTCGAAACTGCAGTCGGGGCTTTGCGCACGGAAGCGTAGGAGACGTCTTCCAGAAATTCATTGTGTCCCTCGCAGAAGACAAACAGGTCAGGTTCGTAAGCAAGGCACTCCTGCATGATCGGAAACAGTCGATAGCTGGCATAGGACACACCGCCGCAATTGATGACTTTCCACGGGCGGCTGGGATCGGATTTCTCCAGTGCGATCTGCAGGTAGGAGGGAAAGCTGGTTTCGATGGAGAACGGATTCCCCTGAACAGTGGACCCGCCCAGAACAAAGATACGAAATTCACCAGGAGGCTTTTTCGCGGAGAACGAATCCTGTTTGAAATACTTTCTGCGACTGGGCGAGGTCTGCCATGAACGCCCGTCGGAAGTCAGCTGGAACAGAGGTCGTACCTGAGCAAACTCAATAAACGGATCTTCAGAAATCTCGACTGAGCCCCAGCCCGCAACAGCGCAAAGCTGTTCGGTTAAGGCGAGCAACAAGAATGGCAGCAGTACTGCAAACGTGCGCAACCATCGCCTTCGCCGAGCATAGGGCGAGGACTCAACAGCAGTTGTCTCGTCGGATGTCACTTCAGCGATTTCAGCAAGGAGTCGATCTCGGCGAACGGCATTGTTCCAACAAAGCCGCCGACCTGGGTGCCGCCGCGATAGATGCGGATGTCAGGAATGGATGACACGTCGAGGTACTGAGAAATCTCCGGGCAATCGTCGACGTCAACTTTGACGACATCAACACTGTCGCCCCACTTCGATTTGATCTTCTCAAGCGTCGGACCAAGTTTGCGGCAAGGGCCGCACCAAGTCGCCCAGAAATCCACCAGGATCAGTTTCTGGTCCGTTCTCTGAACAAGCTCCAGGAATTTCCCCTCGGAATGTTCAATGGTCCCTGCGGCAGTCACCGTGAGCAGTTCCACGTTACCGTCCGGAGAACCCACGATTGGCTTCCCGTTTCTCGGCCCCTGATTGCAGCCAAGACAAAACGCAGAGAGCAATACGACACAATAACTCAGCTTGAGAGCGTTTGAAGCGGACATAAGTTGAGGTGCTCACCTGAAGAAGTGCGGGAATCAAACGATCATCAAGAAACGATTCGAGGATAACCACGTTCGTGACTGGAAGTTCAGGATAATCGCATCCATTAACTCGAATGGTGCCAAGGACTTCCTTTCGGTGGCAGCATCGTCTGAAGGAGTACGAGATTTTGGCGAATTCAAGGGATTTCGTCTGTAACAAAGCCGCCGACGCGCCTAAATTTAAGTAAATGGACTGTGGACTGTTTGCTCAATGCGGCGAATGTGTCACAGTGTAGGTCAATGTGCGTCAAACGGCTTAGATGAATTGTTTTGGGAGATCTGAACAAATGTCAGTGACTCTGACGGAAGCGGCAGCAAGCGAAATCAAGCGAGTAATGAGTGAGCAGGCTCGCCCTGAACTAAAGTACGTCCGCGTCGGCGTCGTAGGCGGTGGATGCAGCGGTTTTCAGTACTCTTTTGACTTCACCAATGCCTTCGACGAATCCAGCGACGTCGTCTCCGAATTCCACGGAGTGGGTGTTGTCGTGGACAAGAAAAGCGACCTGTTTTTGGACGGAACCGAGATCGACTTTTACAGTGGTCTCGAAAAACGCGGGTTCACTTTCAAGAATCCAAACGCTGTGAAGTCCTGCGGTTGCGGAAGCAGCTTCTCTGCTTAATTAATGATGGCTGAGAAATCGGTATGACTGGAACTTGGTCCTGCGCGAGATGACAGGGACAAATTTAAGGCCTGCCAGCGAAAATCACTTCTGACACCGCTTTTACGAATTCGTAAGGCATGATGGTGTCGAGTGTCCTGGCGGGCTTGGTCTGTAAACTTTAAAGCCCGGACTACGTTGCCTTCCGTCCTTTTGAGGATGGCGGGGGCGCCAGTCCGGGCTTTTTCCGTTGTCCGCCCATCGATTCTTCATTGCCTCGTGGGCAGATTTGGGATGTTGTGCCGGTCGTTCCGACGCGGAATGTGGTTTCACACAGCAATTCGACGCGACATTCTTGAGTCTAAACAGCTCGGATCGTAGATTCTGCACTCGCCGATCTTCCCAAAAACGCCTCAAAAGAATTGCGCAAACGCCTGGCTCGGTCAGTACGTATGGTCAGTAAGCCGGAGTTTCTGGCGATTCAGTGGCTGTGGATTTGCCCCGTTCTGCTTCTAAATTCTTTGTCATTCAATTCAGTCTTTGAAACGGTACGACATGTCAAACGCCGTGATTGAGATCCGGAATCTGTCCAAGATTTATCGAGACTTCTGGGGTCGTAAGAAGGTCCAGGCTGTGAAAAGCCTGAGTATGGACGTGCAAAAGGGAGAGGTCTTCGGGCTCCTGGGGCCGAACGGTTCTGGCAAGACCACAACGATGAAGATGCTGCTGGGGTTGTTGTTCCCCACAAGCGGTGAAATGACGATTTTGGGGAAGTCTGCATCAGACGTCTCCAAGAATGAAAAAATTGGCTACCTCCCTGAAGAGTCGTATCTCTACCGGTTTCTCAATGCCGACGAAACGCTCGACTTCTACGGTCGGCTCTTCAATATGTCGGCTGCCGATCGAATTCGCCGGTCGGATGAACTGATCGAAATGGTCGGGCTTGGCAAGGCTCGCCGTCGTCAGCTGAAAGAATACTCCAAGGGGATGACACGGCGTATCGGCCTTGCTCAGGCCCTGATCAATGATCCTGAGCTGGTCTTGCTTGACGAGCCAACCAGCGGTCTCGACCCGCTGGGTACTCGCGAAATGAAAGACCTGATTCTGCGTCTGAAGGCACAGGGCAAGACCGTAGTCATGTGCAGTCATCAACTGGCCGACGTTCAGGACGTCTGCGATCGTATCGCGGTACTTTTCCAGGGCGAGTTGAAAGTTTTGGGACGCGTCGACGAATTGCTGGAAATGCGAAACGAGACGCAAATGCGGACATCAAGTCTCAGCAAGGAAGCGGAAGAGGATATTCGCAAGGTCCTCGAGAAACATAACATCAGGAATGCTCAGTTCACCAGCCCGCGTGCTGATCTGGAAGAACTCTTCCTTCGCACTGTTCGCGAGAGCGGCGAGCGTCCGGGGCGACGTTTTTCTGCTGAGGAGATTGCGGCTTCAGGCAAGGGTGGCAACGCCTGACAAGGTGTGCTGTGTTGCGTTCTCGAGCAGTCTTTTCGACCGCTCGATGACACCTGACCTTGCCCATTCCGGCCCGATTTGATCCTTGATGTTTCTGCTGTTTCGCAGGCTGTTTTGTCGGAACTGTGAATTATGGACTTCGATATCGCACCATTTAATCTCTCCGGTGCAGCTACTTCCTGGTTGATGTTGCTGGGAGTTCTGACGCTGATCTCTGTGGGTCTCTCGTTCGTTCTTTCGCTGGCAAGAAACGGTGGACGTGGTGTCGCGATTTTTACGACAGGGCTTGGCAGTTATCTCGGTGACCTTTTTTC
>JBPOIW010000205.1:0-12990 GCA_052034165.1 Planctomycetota bacterium
TCACCGCTGGGGGAAACATCGATACTGCCGCAGCCGTCACCTCAACTAACAACGGCACTCTCACCCTTGATGCCCAGGGCGCAGCAGCCGACGTGACTGTGGGTCCAGGAAACGTCGTTTCCAATGGCGGACAGATCAACATTCGTGCTGATCGTAACATTGCTCTCAACGGAAATGTGAATGCCGGAGCCGGAAATGTCCTGCTCAATGCGGACGATGACAACAATTTGACGGGGGCAATCACACGCACCGCAGGAACTGTCACCGGGACCACAGCTGTCCTGAATGCGGCTCAGGGCATTGGAAGTGCAGCAGCAGTGGTCACCAACATCACCAATCTGACAGCCAACAACACGACAACTGGCAATGTCAATATCAGTGAAGCAGACTCATTGAATGTCGTCAACGTTGATCAGGATAGTTCCGGAAATGTCACTCTCGTGGCCGCAGGGACTATCAACATCGTGGGGCCCAGCGGAGTTGCGGCGACCACAGGTGTTGTAACCCTTACAGCAAATGGAGCGGCGAGTGATGTTCTGATTAACGACGATATCACCACAGCCAGCGGAAGTATCGTGATCACTGCGGGAAGGAACGTAAGCAGCGCAGCAGGCGATGACATCAAGACGACGGCTGCTGCAAACAGCGGTCTGGTTAGCGGCAATTTGATCATCACAGCGGCTCAGAGTATCAATCTTCGGGGAGTTGTTACGACGGCTGGCGCCAATCATAACGGAGTAGTAAGCACCGGAAGCAACGGGGGCGACGTATCCATTACTGCCACCAATGGAAATGTCTCGGTCGCTCGTATCACGACCAGTGGCGGCGGCGGAACTGCGACAGGCGGCAACGCTGGACTCCTCACGTTGGTATCAAAGCCGGCTAACGTCGGACTGGTGACTCTAAACGGTGATCTCAATTTGAATGGCGGAGCCGGACCGACGAGAGGTAACGGAGCGGCTTTGAAGTTAGACGACGCTGTGACCTTGGGCAGCGATATCCTGATCTCGACCACGGGAACAACTTCTGGCAACGTTACATTTAGTGAGATAGTCGAGGGAACCACCGACAAGCAACAAGACTTGACCATCAATGCAGGCGGGGCGAACATCGTATTTACAAAGGCTGTTGGCACCGCTGCTACGCAGCTTGGAGGCATTGAAATTGTCGCTGCGAAGGAAGTCACCATGAATGAGATTCATGCGACGTCTCTTAAGCAGGCGTCAGGCACTGGTCGGACAACGCTTAATGGGATTGTGAATGTTGTTGAGTTTGTCGATATAAATACGAACGAAATTCAAGCTAAAGGAAACATCACTGTTTCGGAGAGCACCGCAGTGCAGCAGGTGCATTTCAAGGCGCAACAGACTATCACGATTTATACAAATGTAGCAATCGATGCGACAAGGACGACTGGTAATGAGCAAATCAATATTGAAACGATCAACGGCGACATTGAATTCCAAAGTGGCGTGGTAATTGACACCAATAACACTCTCCCCGGGGCGGAAGTCTATAGTGCCAACTCCAAGGACAGAGTCACGATTCAAGCCGGTGCTACTGGCGACAAGAATTTTAAGTATGACACTGATAATCTCACGATTCAGACGAGTGGCGGTGTTGCAAAGCAATTCGATCCGCGACTTGACTCGTTCTTCACACCAAATGGACCGCCAATTGTATCCACCGTTTCCAGGATTGATGAGAACACCTACGAGGTGACATTCACACTTGCTACCGTTGGTGTAGATGGCGAGAAGAATCTTCGCGTCGACATTGACTGGCGGGACCCAACAGCAGACCTAGGAGATCCGACAGCAACGCCAATTCGGCTTCCAGCACCCGAAAAGCAGCGAGTGGTCAGTGAGTTTAGGGATGGAGGCGTGAATCCAGCTTCTTTTAAGCATCAGTTTTCAAAGGACGATTTTCTCCAATTTGTTTTCAAGAACAAGTTCGAGTTTGACGTCGATTTCAGCGTGTCTGCACATCAGTCGATTGTGGTGCAAGGGGGTAGTGTTAATGGGAATTCTGTCCTTCCTGTTCCAGGTTACAATAGGCCCGGGTTGATTAGTTCCACCGACGTGCGGGAGGAATCTGTAGGCACGACACAAGTAGATCCAGATAAGGCGACCTTCATTGATGCCCCGCCACTGAATGGATTCCCGAAAGGGGACCTTAATCATGTTCTGGATGACACCAAGTCTAACGAAGATGTGCATCTTGACGGTGGCATCGTCTTGGTAAAAATTCCGATCATTCCCAACCGAATACCTGAAGCCTCGCCAGCTCCTCCCGCTCCAAACCCAGCACCTGCTCCAGCTGCGAACATAGCAGCTCCCTTATTGGTCACTTTCCAAGCTGTGGATCTGGGGAATATTGAAGTGCCGATTCCACAGCCGCCGTCGGACGACTACTTCCAACTTCGAGACCAGTTCGGCAACGTAGTCAGTGAACAATTCCGTCGTATCCCGGACGAAGAAGGGGAACTCCTGCTGCAGCCCACGGAGCTACGCAAATGGGTGCAGAAGAATCTCCAGGACGAAACAGGCTTGCAGTTGTGGCTGATCACGGAGAAGCCCGTTGGCTCCGGGACAGTGAAGATCGCTAGACCTGTTCTGAAGTTTGACGTGAACAATGGAGTTCCATTCCCGTCTGACGAAGTGCTCCCGGACAGCTTTGAATTCCCTCAGCTGCAGCTTGATATCAGCGATGAGGAAATGTCAGAGGACGCTGATGCCTCGAACACGAATACTCCTGAGGCCGGGACATCAGCTCCACCGTCAGACGAAAAGCCCGAAACTCAGAAGGCTGAGGAAAACGAAGGCTCCGAGAACAAGAATGCTGAAGGAACTTCTGCTGAAGCTCCCAAGGCATCGAATGATCCCGAAAAACCAGCCGCAGACGAGCAGCCGCAGGCCGCCTCGTCGACCCTGCAGCGTTCGGCAATGGCGTCCGTCGCTGTGGCTGCCGTGCTGAATCGTCCTCAGGCTGTATCGAATGGGTTGTCTCGCAGCCGCAAACTGCTGAACCAGTTAATCAATCAGCGATAGTATTACTGCGGGCTTGGAGTTCACCAACGCACCGGTGGATTTCCTTAACCTGGACCGAAGGTCGCGAGTTCCGGCGTTTGGAGTTTGCCGGTACTCGCCCTTATTCGGTCCGGTAGTTTTTCCAGCGTTCAGAGCCGCCCTATGCCCAGTCGGGGGCCAGCGACGAATGTCAATCACTTCGCCAGCTTTGTTGTCTCAGCGTCGCCTTTTACTCTTCAAAAGCAGCGATTCTTTCGCAAAGCCAAACACGACACGGAGGAACATGATTGCCATGGGGCAAACGGCTTTTCTCACAGTGGTCTTGATTGCCAGTTTCCACACGAATCCGTATCTGTAAACTCGAAGTCGCCAGCTGGATGGCCATTGCTGTTCGGCATGAGTCGTTCGTACTAAAGCTCTACTGTGAGCTCCAGAGTCAACGTTTTCCTTTTTTGTGAGGAGCCTGATAACGGACAGTGATTGCGTATGAAATTTCGATGGGCCCAAATCATACTTTCGATGACGGATTCCCCCATATGTTGGCCATCTGTCCCTTCGATCAATTCCAGCATCGTCGGAAGCTTCTTTAGATCAGCACCATCTTTAATTACGTAGCTTCCCTCAAAGTCCCCCAGAAGCGACACTTGCACGTCACACAGTTGCAGGTACTCTGCGACCTTCAGCTGATCGATTTTTGTAATCTCCCTGGCAATGAATTCTCCGGCGGCTGCCCCCATTCCCTGAAGCGGCTTTGAAACGATGTCCGCGACTTTCAGCGGCGCACTTGACGCCACTCCAATGGCCTTAAACCGAACTTGATCGAGTCTTAAACAGTGATTTTATGGGTTGGGCCGTTGTTTTTGCGGGGGTTCTGCGAGGTATCGTGCCCTGCGAAAATGCAGTGGTCTGGCTACGCGTGATTACGACAGCGCTGCAAGAAGTTCGAAGATGCGGCGTTGCAGCGGCGTCGCCTCTGTCAGCTGGCTGAATTCAGCACCGCTCGATTCGAGACGCATTGTGTTGCGATTCAGTGTTGCCAGGTCTTTCAGAAGATCCTGAAAGCTCTGCACTGGAAAACCGGATGCGGTGCGAAGAGTCGCATCCTTGGCGCGAGCAGTCTTCGATCGGACCGCTGGAGCCACGACCGAGCGCCGCGACTCCTGAGCAGCTTCGCGATCGTCATCATCAAACAGGAGTTCACGCAGCCGGTCACGCATGTGCCACTCGACGTAGTAAGCCAGCATGCACAGAAACACATGAGCGCGAATCCGATCGTCGTTGAAGTGATAGATCGGACGCACATGCAGATCGATCGACTTCAGACTGCGAAACGCGCGCTCCACCCGAGACAGACTCTTGTAGGTTGACACCAATTGCTCGGCTGTCATCGTCTCTTTCGGAACACTCGAACGAATCACGTACAACCCATCGAGCGCCGCTTCTGCTTTGATGTTTTCCTCACGACGCGCGTAACTAAAACTTGTCTCCGTGATCGTCAGTTCGAAATGCTTCTCCATCTTATGTTGGCCAATCACGCGACCAACTCGCAGGCCGATCAGTTCCTTTCCCGACAGAGCGTTCTTCACACGCTGTGTCGCGCGAACGATCACATCCAGATCCTTCTCTGTCGCTTTCAGCAGCTCTTCACGCTTGCGAGCACGCTCATCGGCGAGGATCGGATTCCGACAGACAACCAGCCGTTCTCCCGGAAAAAGTTCTTCGGCACTGATCTCCGCCAGATCCTTTTCATCGAACAGAGAACGATCGACCCTTCCCGCTGCCACAAGCGAGCGAATGCCTTCTGTTCGCAACGCTGAAATCCAGTCCAGGCCTTCTGTTTCGCGTAAATCTTCGTGGATTCGCTTCGATGTGATCATGCCTCGATCGCCGACGAAGATAACTCGTTCGATGCCAAAGCGTTTGCGAACTCGCTGCACAAGATGACTGAACGCATTCGGGTCTGCCGTGTTACCGGGCAGCACTTCAATCGAGATCGGACGGCCTTCCGCATCACACAGTAAACCGTACACAATTTGTGGCCGGTCGGGCCGATGATCTCGACTGTAGCCGTATTGACGAAGGCTCGTTTTCTGGCCGGTGTAATAGCTGGAAGAAACATCGAACAAGACCAGCGAACAGCCCTTCAGATGCCTCTTCGCAAGTTTGTTCTCGATGCGATTCTGTCGTTCCAACAGCCAGTCCATCGCCTGATAGAGTTCATGAACATCCACATCCTGAAGATCCAGTTCCTGGGCCAGGGTGTTCTGAGCGGTCTCGTCACTCATGCCACGTGAGCAGCTGAGTTTCGAGCCCGGTGAAATGACTCGATCAGCAATCATCGCGATGACAAGATCCCGTTCGCGACACGGGCGTGAAGCGATCAATTGCTCCATCCCGATCCTGCGAAGTGTCATGAGTACAGCGTCTACGTTTCCATGCGGCAGACTTCGCAGGATGGTCATCTTTTCGCCGATGCCGCTGAGCGGTTCGTTCTGGGCGAGTCGCTGTCTCATGAGTTCGATGAGATCACGAGGCAGGTCCGTGAGATTGCCGAGCGTCTCGTGCTTGACTTTTCCGTCTTCACGAAACGTGCGTCTGAGGTAGACCGAGGTGTACGTAACACCATTGCGAGTCTTGCTGACCTCAGCGATATGAACTCTGCGTGGCTCTGGCTTGCTCATGCAGGATTTGTAGCAGCGGTCTAGCAAAGATCCAGGAAAATCCGGAAACATGTCTGGCTACAAATTTGCATTTCAATTCGCCGCGATACTCCGGTAAGCCTCGGCTATTACGCTGCAAAAGAGGAGTCATGGCTGTTCAAGTTCGGCTTAAGCGCGCCTTTCGCCAATAATTCTGTAACCATTTTTGCGGCGCGCTGCTTTACTCTCGCCTCGATCTTTGGGTCTCCTTCGAACCAACCGCTGTATTTTTCCTCATGAACTCTTTTGGAATCCGTGTCGTATCCGACAGCCGTGATAAGAAAACCGATCATTTCTCGTCTTTCTAAGTGAATGAGGATGCACTTGGTTCTTCAATTGAGTGGCAAAGACAACGCTGTCAACAATTGTCGGTTCTGAGGGCGATGGTAGAAAGTGCGGTCGTTGATGGCTGCAATGGTGGTGTCTCGGACTTCGCGAGGTAAGAGTCAAGGACGCCAAACGACGAACGTTGCGATCGTTGTAGTACGTGTGGCGTGGCATCTGCCAGCGTTCACGTCATACGGCAGCATAGCGAATCAGAATCTCAATGTCTGGCAATTCGCCGACCTCGAACGTCAGGTGGAATTTCTTCCAATTCATCCGTACCACATTTCGCTGGGGCGGAGTCCTTGTGCCAGAATTTCCTCCACCGAAAAGCAATTGTTCAACTCCGACGGGACCCGAGCGGTCCTCACAAGATGGTCAGCGAGAACCCTGAGCAAGTGCTCAACGATCGTCTTATGCTCTTCGGAATCAGCCAGGTTGTTCGTCTCTTCAGGATCACTGACCATATCGAATAACTGAATCACGGGCCCCTGCAACGGTGGATCAGGAACATAGCCGTCACGCCTTCGCCTTGCTCCCGTACTGTAGATCAACTTCCAGCGTTCCGTACGAATCATTGCTTCTTCATTGTCCGAATACTCAGCGACGACGTGGTCGCGGTGAGTGCTGTCCTGACCTTGCAGCAGTCCAAGGAAAGATCTCCCCTGGAGATTCGACGGCGCCGGAACGTCACACAGATCAAGTATCGTGGGCACGAGGTCAATCAACTCGATCATGGCCCTTGTCGATCGGCCCGCGGCGATCATTTCTGGAAGGCACATCAGCAGCGCGGCCCGAACCGCCGGTTCGAGGCAGCAATGCTTTTCAAAACGGCCATGCTGGCCCAGCAGATAGCCATGATCACTTGTAAAGATAACAAGCGTGTTGTCAGCATGCCGGGACTGATCGAGCGCATCCAGCAGAAGACCCACATTCTTGTCCATAAACTCTGCGGATGTCGCGTACGCTGCCAGAATGCCGCGTTTGTCGTCGTCGGTCAATCCCTGAAACACAGCTGGCACGCGGGCCAGATCCGCTTCCACAACGGATGGTACATGGAAGGAGTCCGGACTGTGACGACCTTGAAACTCCAGTGGAAATCCGAAGGGTGAATGCGTTTCGTAAAAGCTCACATACAGGAAGAATGGTCCGCCTTCCTTTTCCGCAAGGTATCGAGCCCCCAATTTGGCGAGATACGTTCCATACATGTCCGCGTCCACCGCAGGATAAGGGAGACAATCGCTGTTCAGCCAGACTCGAGTGGGATCAAAAAAAGGACGCCAGCGGCCCAAAACCCTGGAGTCGGCCGGAAGCGGAATAGCCCCCTTGTCGTGAAGCCAGAGAGTATACTCGTCCCAGTCAGCGCAAAGATCAAACTCATGTTGCCGCGGCGCGTAGAAATGAGTTTTCCCAAACGACGCAACTTCATAGCCACACTGCCGCAGCATTGTTGGCAGAGTTACTTCTTCTGCGGGAAGCGGAGTCGGAGACATCGTGACTCCGATGCTTCGCGGATATCGACCCGTCCAAAAAGACTGACGAGAAGGAGTTGAAAGCGGGCAAGTACAGTAAGCCCGATCAAAGCGGATTCCTCGTGAGGCGATCCGATCAAGGTGCGGTGTCCGCACAATAGAGCTGCCATAAGCTCCACAGGCATCCGATGTGAAGTCGTCTGCACAAATCCAGAGTATATTCGGGCGACCGGATTCGGCCATGGCAATGTTGCCCTTCCGTCTTTTGAAATGCTGTGGAAACCTTCAGGTCTATGGTAGATTCTCAAGACCCGGATTGACACTTTTAAGACTGTCTGTTGCTGAGTTGAAAATTCGAATCTGGCAAGGACCAACATGTGCCTCCCCCAGAGAAGCCTGTGGAGGTTGGGCAAGCTGATGATGCAGGGACATTACTGTGCAGAGTTCACAACATCCAATCCAGAGCGCCCACCAGTTCTGGGGAACTTCAAACAATCGAAAAGCTGCATTCGTTCTTATGCGAAGCAATCACTCACGATCGCCATTCATTTTGGCTAACCTAGGCCCACATTTTCATTGCTCGCCCACTTTGTCGCGTGGTTTCCTTCCCAGTACCAATGTCCCGCACGACGAATGCTCTTTTTCGCATCTCCGCTCCACCTCGGGTACTTCCAACTCAGAAGACAATGCTCGTGTACGCTCTGAAAACCCATTTCTAAACGAACATTCCCTTCCAGATCCTCTACTGTGAGCACCAGACGCTCCTCGTATCCGACTGAATGATGGGGAATGACGGTTTGATGGACGATCGGGGAGATGATACTCCACGCATAGAGATCTGCTGATTTTGATTCACGGTAGATGAGATCGAACGCAAAAAAACAAAGCGGTGTCACGTCTGGCAATTGCAGCTTCAGGTCATCTGACACGAGCGGTCGAGCAATCGTCAGACACAACGCAGTTTCTCCACGCCAGCGAGTCAGGTCTCCCGAAAACACAAAGACGGAACGTGAGATTTTCAATTCAAAGGAATCGAATCCCAACCAAGGGGTCCAGGCGTCAGCGTCATTTAGCGTGTGTGTTGTACGAATTCTTGCGAAGCAGTTCCCGGAAAGCTGATTGAAGGCTTCGCGAAAACATAGTACGTCTTCAGGGGAGGCTGACATCGAGTCTACCTGTGTGTTGAGGCTTCTGATTTAGTCCCGCCGAAACTTGATGCCGATAGCCGCAAGTTGCCATACGGTAACGGTGAAATTCAAAACCCTCGAACCAGGAACCCAGACTTTCGACGGAAGCGTCCCCACTCCAATCATGTTTAACCGGGTAATGTGATCCACATCCCGACATCAGCCTTCGACATGGATACGACTGATCAGGTCACGTTCCTCTCGCTGCCGTCCCGCGCGTGCGCGATGCTTTGACTTCGCTGACCATCATGGATCATCGAATGTAAAAGACCACTGTTCCTCAGAGGCATCGAATGTCCTAACCCTTTTTAAAGACCCATTTCAGTGCTTCCGGCAATTCGCTGGCCCAGAAGCTAATCTCGTGGCCTTCTGGCCGGATCGACAGGAAATGATCCACACCCAAAGTGGCCAGGTCGCTTGAAATCGACCTTGTGGCATCAAGAAACTCTGGCTCATAGACTCCGGCCGCAAGATAGTACCGGCACTGATGAGGGCTCACATACTCATCACAGGAGACGCGACTGTCCGCTGCAGAAAATATGATGGCAAACGAAAAGATAGACGTCAGAGCCGCAAGTGAATGGGCGAACGTGCCACCGTTTGAATAACCGCAGATCCCCCTGATACAAGCCTGACCGGCAGTTGCGTACTCCCTGTCAATCAATGGGATCACCTCCTGAAGGAGGAATCGCCAGTGGCAATCAAAACGCTCCCTGCCGTAACCACGAATAAAATCGTAGTCGCGAGTTTCGGGGTTGCTCTCAATTCCCACAACTACAAATCTGCTCAGAACTTCGGGCGGTACAAACGCAAGAAGTTGCGGCAGTGACTGACCATCGAGACAGAACAGGACGATGCGCTGCTGCGACGCGAAGCGTTGATCACTGATCACGTGAATGACACGAGTTTCTTCCAGATGCATGCTGGGCAACTCCATCGTGATATGTCGCATTCAAATCGGCCCCTCGCGGTAACAGAAGTTCCCGGAAACCGCACGGGTTTGGGGTTGGTGTTCTGGACACTGCACGGCGTGTCATCCAGCTCGCCATGAACATAGTAATTCCGACAAGACGGACCGACAAATCAGACCATGCTCTTTGCAATGGGAACGCACGATACTGATCACTGCTATGCACGCCCAATCCATCGAACGCCTTTCGAAATCCGCTCAGTCGTTTCGTTAAGCTCGCCTGAAATCACTATCAATGTCATCACTACAAATGTTTCAATTCTATAGTGCCAGTCTTGCGGAAACGCGGATAATCACCGTTTACCTCCCACCGGCATATCGAACAGGAGCGAGGTATCCCGTAATCTTCTGTGCGGACGGTCAGGCCGTACCGGAGTTTTCGCATCGACTGAACGAGGCCATCGAACGAGAGAGTGTCCCATCGGTCGTACTGATAGGCGTGCATAGCAGTGATCAGTATCGTGCCAAAGAGTACATCGGCGGCGCTGACGAAGAGCGTTTCCAGGCACACGAGCGTTTTTTTACCGACGAAATTTATCGTTGGGCATTTGCGAAATTCAATCTTTTTGCGTCGCGTGAATCATGCGCCATATTCGGCTTCTCGAACGGAGCAGCCTTCGCTTTGTCCATGGGTGTTCGACATCGCGAAAAGTATGGTGTCGTCATTGCGTTCTCTGTTGCGGGCGGAGCAGACCGAGTCGCTGCATCCGAGTACTCAAGCCGCCCGATTGCAAGGCACTATCTTTCGGCGGGGACCAGAGAGAAGCCGTTGAACAAAACCACCGCAGTCATTTCAAGACTTCTCACAAAACATGGCGTTGATAACCTGAGAACGGAACGTTGTGCAGGTCATGACTTAGAGTTCTGGGCTTCAGAACTACCACACGCAATTCGGTGGTCCTTTCCTCCGGCCGAAGTCGGCTGGTTCACCAGAGTACGGGATTCACTGGGCGGCTGGACGAGAAACAAGTAAAACGAACGATCCGTGCCAAGGCAAAAAATGTCGAATGGTACCTGAGTAGCATTCTGCAGTTTTGCCTCGGCGAAGTCGATTCATTCCCGTGACCGGATCATCTCCCTGCAGAAAACAACCTCTGTTGGAAACTCGGCGAGATGAACACTTCTCGCGAACACTCTTTCGCTTTGGTTCAAGTTCCACAGGAGCAAGCCAACCAGCCTTCTCTCCCTGTTCGATCCCCGCGTCCTTCTTATCGGCAGTGGAAACTTCGTCCGCCGCCTTCAGATCGGCAATGCGTTCCTGAGCACTTGTGAAGGCGCTCTTCTCCGGAGTCGCGGCAAGGCCCGCTCGAATTGGATTCAGGTCCACATCGCCATGCACGCCACGATCGCTGTCTCATCACGAAGAACAGTGGCTGCCGCGTTTGTCTGCCAGGAAACACTTCAGTTTCGGAATGATTTCTGGTGCTTTTACGCAACCGAAAAAACATCCCGGCGAGAATGGTTGGCGGAAACTCCTGGAGTACGTGGCCGGAATTCCGATTTTGTGTCGTAATATTCCTGCCCCTGGCTCCCATCGTTCGCTGAAAGTGGTTCGCGTGATTTATGGCAAAGTACGAAGTTCCGGGTATGAAGTTGATTCCGCAGCAGCGAACCATGTCCTGTTGGTATGCAAGCGCCCAGATGATCATTCATTGGCAGATGAATCGCTGTCAACAGTCGTTTGTTGATCTGGTCCCGCCGGAACTTGATGCCGAATGCCGTAAGCTGCGAGACGACAATGGAGGAATTCGAAACCCGCAGATCCTGGCGATGGCGAGAAGACTCGGTTTACGTGATGAACCGCTCGCAACACCTTCCCTGGATTTTCTGGAGACATTATTGAGAGTCCACGGGCCTCTATGGGTAAACGGAGACGTCCATATTGTTGTTCTGGCCGGAATCGACGGGGAACTCGTCAAAGTATACGACCCGTGGCCGCCGAACAGCGGTAGCGTCGAGTGGCGGTCCCTCTCCGGGTGGCTCTTTCGTGAGTTCCCCATCGATTACGTGGTCAAACGGGGCGACAATCTTTCCACGATCGGCCGCCTTCACGGGATGGACTGGCAGGATATATACCAACATCCTCGGAACGCAGACTTTCGACGCAAGCGCCCGAATCCCGATCTTATTCACCCGGGAGATATTGTCCACATTCCAACGTCCGCCTCGGACATGGACACGACCGGTCCAGTCACCTTCCTCTACCTGCCAACCCGTGCCTGTTCAGTGCTTTGATTTGCGTCACGTCGTAGATCATCGAGCTCAACAGTGTATCAGTTTTCTCAATCGTTTCAGGAGTCAGTTATGGGCGGCACTATTCATAACGCAACAGGCTCATTCATTGCCAAAGCCAAACGGCTCATCGATGACGCCGACAAATGGCGGGATGCTGCTGAAAAAGTGCTCTATTGGGCGACGTGCTCACTGAAGTCGCCTAAAGCCTCTGCATACAATGATCTCGCCCTGGCACTGGTTGATCGGTGCTTCAAAATACATGAGCACATTTTCAATGTGAGTAAGGAAAAGGATATCATCGCGATAAAGAAATGCTTTCGCAGCGTCGCGGAGTTCTTTGTGGAGGTGAAGGCGGATAAGGGATTTCTTACTCAGGGCCCAGCCAAGGACCCCGGAGACATCGCCTACGCCGTTGTTGGTGGCTGGAAGGCCGGTAACAAGGATGGAATCACGTTTGTGCTTGAAAAGTGCAAAGACAAAGATGACACAGACCTGACCGATATCATCATGCACGAGAGCGTCCACTTCGCCGGAGGAATCGGTCATGCTTTGATTGGTGGAGAGGCTGCCTATGGAGAGAAAGTCTTCAAACTCAGTAACGAGAAAGCACTGAAGAATGCGTCCAGCTATGCGTACCTCGCTTATCTTGCGAGAATGGACCATACAAAATGGCTGACAGCAACCTAACATTGCTGATGCCTGAGTGATCCGTTTGGCAAATTGTTCGACGGATTGAAGCTGGAGTTCGGCCGACAGATTTAGTCTGTCCAGGGAAGGATCCGGGGACACCCAACGCGTTCATCGCATGAGAAGTTATCTGAGGCGGACTCTGCTCGATCAGGAACTGGTCAACAAGACGCTTGCCGGTATATAGCAAATCTCCGAGCATCCGCGTTCTAAGTCTCTCATCGTTATTCCCGGCCGAACTGCTTCATCAGCCAGCGGAAACGTAGCCGTCCATTTCTCCGTGAAACCCCATCGTCGGCGTCTTGGTTACGCGGCTTTGGGGAGTGGGATCAGGTTATTGAGCCGTGATTCGGTGGGCGGATCGAGGCCGCAGTTTTTTGCGAGCCG
>JBPOIW010000279.1:0-6982 GCA_052034165.1 Planctomycetota bacterium
ACGTCACCTGCGACGCCAAAGGACGCGACCTCGGTTCCGTGGCACGGGATGTGGAAGCTGCAGTGCGCGGTCTTTCGTTTGACCGCGGGTACCATCCAGAGTTTCTGGGAGAATACGCGGCTCGACAGGAATCTCAGCGGCGATTGTTTGCGCTGGGAGGCGTCTCATTGCTTGGTATTTTGCTGATCCTCTACATGGATTTTCAGTCGATCAAACTGACCGCCATGGTGGCTCTGACGATTCCGTTTGCACTGATCGGAGGAGTCATTGCAGCGTGGATTGCCGGCGGAACACTATCGCTGGGATCGCTGATCGGCTTCGTCACGGTGCTTGGGATCGCAGCTCGGAACGGCATCATGCTTGTTAGTCACTACCGCCATCTGCAGCAGATCGAAGGCGAACCGTTCGGCCTCAGCCTGGTCGTTCGCGGTGCCGAAGAACGCCTGATTCCGATTCTGATGACAGTGCTGACGACCGCATTGGCACTGCTTCCTTTGGTCATCGCCGGAAACAAGCCGGGACATGAAATTGAGTATCCTCTGGCGATCGTGATTCTGGGAGGAATCGTGACGTCCACGATTCTGAACCTGTTGGTGTTGCCGCCGTTGTACCTGCTCTGGGGACGCAATGCAGTTCCACCTTTGGAGGACAGTGAAACTATTCCGACTGTAACGACCTGACGGCAAATCCGGACCCACCGATACAACTCGGGGCACCGGAAGTCGAGCGGCAATTCCTGTCGATCGACCTTCGGGAGGCGGCGACCGCGAGTTTAACTTTGGCTTATCCGGCTCAAGCACTTTGCCGTCATGACACGGAAATGGACGAACTGAGACGCGGGGGCTTATTTCGTCCATCGTTCAAACGCGTGCTCTATGACACTCCACCATTATCGACTGTCTCATCTGTTGATTCTGGGAGTGATCCTCAATGCTGGCTGCCGTTCTGCCAATCCGGGATGGAGAAAGACTGCCACAACTCCTACAGGCTATCTGCCCTCGGTGCCTCAACAGGAAACGGCAATCGTTCGGGAATCCGAAAAAGATGAAAAGCTGACGGCCGATGGTGTTGCCGGAGTTCCGCTTCGCTCGGCATCACTGTCGAGAGTGCTGCCTGAGCCAAGTGGAGCAACAAACAGTAGCGCAGCGATCTCTGATCAACTGCCCGTCATCGGCATGTCTCTTTCCGAACTCAGCGCGACGGCCGTTTCGCAGAATCCAGATCTTGTGACGCTGCGTCAGTCCGAACGTGTGAGTATGGCCGCCAAGGGGGTTGCGGAGACGTATCCGTTCAATCCTTTCCTTCAGGTACAGGCCACGCCATTTCAGGATGCGGGGAATGGCGGCCCGAACAACATGTACCATTATGTTCTTCTGATGCAGACCATCCAACTGGCTCACCAGCAGGATTTTCGCGAGCAGGGGGCAAGGTTTGCATTAAACAGTACGCGATGGAACATTCATCATGCGGAGCTACAGACACTTGCTCAGGCCCAGCGTCTTTACTTCACAGCCCTATATCTTCGAGGGATCCACACACTGGCGGAGACCAGCCACGAGAATAATCTGCAACTGCTGAGCATCCTCGAGAATCAACTGGATGCCGGAGCAGCGACAGCCGCCGATGTCGCGATTGTTCGCGTCGATACAGCTTCAACTCGCCAGCAGCAACAGCTTGCTTCGGCGAACTTCCGAAATGCACTGCGAGATCTCGCACGGCACGTTGGAGTACAACCCGGTACTCTTCCGGACATTGCCGGGGATCTCCATCAGTTTGAATGGCTGCTTCCCAACGTTTCCTCACAACAGGTGTCATCGTTGGTGAACGAATGGAACGAAGACGAGTGGAATCATGCGGTCAACAATTCTACAAGCAATGTTGTGGGCTGGGCGATGTCCCGCCCGGATGTCATGGCGGCACGCTCGGACGTAGATGTCACTCGGGCCAATCTGGGGCTTGCTTCCGCAGCAAAAACACCTGACCTTCAAGTGGGGCCCTACTACCAGGCCACAGCCGACAATACGACCTTTCTCGGTTTCCGCGCTCAAATGGATCTGCCAGTTGTCAATAATGGCGAGCCTCTCGAACGGCAACGTCTGGCGGAACATCACCAGCGAATCACCGCCTGGAATCAGGCCCAGCGACGAGCCGAGCTCGAAGCCACAGCCGCAATGGATCGATACGCCAGCGCTCTTGCGGTCGTGAAATTCGACGACCTGCAGGCCGCGTCCACTGATCTCCCAACAGAACTCAAGGGACTGGAAAGGGAATTCGCCGCCGGCGAAGTCGATGTTGTCCGAGTCGTCCAGGCCCGCACCAGCCTCATCCTCAACCGGCGCGCTCGACTCGACCTGCTCAACGAACTCAGTCAGGCCGCAGCGACGCTCGTTGGGGCGACGGGAATTTCGATCGAGAACATTGCACGACTCGATCAGCATGCAGAGTAGATCATCTTCGTGCCAGACAAAGTGCAGATGCAATTCTCCTGAATCACGCTGAACACTCAAAAAGCCACGTCGCACACGCCGAGCCGGTAACAGTGCGCGGGCTCAATAGCGACATGTTACAAGAACAATCCGCCTACAATCTCTGCTGCGGCAACACCCGAGGAAATTAGCATCCTGTGCCTGTTTAGGTCCGACTCTCTTTTTTTGCAGTACGATAACTCCCTCCAGTAAAACCGCCCGACGCGACTTCGCACCCAGCCGTTCACTGCTCCGGTCACATCGACCGAGGCGTCGAAATGATTGGATCCGCTCCTTCGGCTATACGGGGCAGTCGAGGTGGCGATCGGTCTCACGGCGGAGTTTGGACTGTCGAAATGTCGCGGCAGGCAGATGGAGCCTGAGAGTTCGTAGGCTGCGGAGGTGTACTCGAAACAAACTCAGGCGTAATACCCTGTCTTGCCAAATTCGCCCAATGATCGCACTGGCGGTTGGGGGCTATTTCCAATTGGATATCCATCCGTGGATATCCTTCTGGATTGTGTCAGCAAATGCTGACCGGAAGTCTGGCCATTTGCTGACACGTTAACCGCGTCGACAAATGCCAACACGGTACCAGGAGAGACCTCGATTTACGCCCGATTCGTTGCAGCAGTTTATACGGGCCAACGATCGTCCCCGCGTCTTCAGTGGTCTGCGATCGCAATTCACTGAAACTGCCAATGGACGGACTGCCGAGAAAGTTGCGTGTCTCCGCGTGAGCCTGCAGCAAGGCTTCAATCCGTTTTCGAAGATCGACATCACTACGGTAGCGTTCTTTGATGAAAGCCTGCCGCTCTTAGCTGGATTTCGGGTTCAGGGCTTCCAGAAAGATTTCCTGCTCATTCATGGCGAAGTTGCGGCATTCAAGGCAATGATCTTGCAGATAACTGGGATTTGGAGATCGTGAATTGTTCAATGCGGAAAGCCGCGTGACAACTCGAAAAGGTGTTGCCAGTGATGGCCACGTCACGCAATCCCCTCAGTACGATCCCACCCGCAAACTGGTCGTTCAGCTTGCGATGAATTGTTCCCTCATCGACGTCGCTGTCGCAGAAGCTGTTTCCCGAGACTGTAACGCGACTCCTGTCTTTTTGTAAACGTCTCGGGAGCGGCGATGGCACGAGCAACTGCGATTCAGCAGATAGACAATCGTAACCTCGCACGGATCTCTAAGTCATCTGCCTGCAGATCAGTTGGCAACGTTGGCACCAAAAGCCTCGCAGACGATCATCAGCAGTACGATCCGAACCCTCACAAAGCAGGCCGCAGCCTTATCGCTACAAACAATTGAATGATTGAGTAGTTTTCGGCACATGATGTTTTCTCCTGAACATGATTGGGCAGTTCGCGAACAGGCAGACTTTAAGAGCTGCTGGGAACAAACCTGCAAGGGCTGTTTATGTTTCTGCTGGGTATGCGGCGGTTGTACAACAATTGGCGTCGGCCCCAGCAGGACTCCCACCAACTGCTGGGAGTCCTGCTGACCTGCTTCCGTGACGAGCCTTGCAGGTGAGGGACCCGCTCGACTGTCAGCGATTACGGAAGGCTGAAGCTCATCGAGTCGAAAGCCCTGTGATGTGCTGCAAGTAGAGCGGCCCAGAATCACTCTCTCTACGACGGCTGAGCAGTTACGAGTTGGCGAGCATCAACTCGAACATGCATTCCCGCTTGTTTACGTCAAACAGCAACTCGATGACCCGCTTAACCGGATCAGGAGCTGACTCATAGTTGGGGGATGAGGCGGCATCCATGTATGGCTCAACTTGCGCCAAAACCTGCCGCGCATTGGCAACAAACTCTGCGGTCGATCTTCGCGGTGGGGGGGTCGGGAGTGTTTTCCGGGTAGTCTCCAGCCAAACGCTGACGTCTGGCGACTTGAGTTGATGCCGCAAATCATCCAATTCTCGATCAAAATCGCTGTGGACAACATTATCCGTCTGCATCGAATATCTCCTTACGATGATAGGTCATCCTGAAACGAACGAAAGTTCCTGCATCAAGACATCGCACAAGACCTTGCGAATCAAGACTCTCTGCTGGCTGGAGGGATAAGCTCTACGATTTGCTGATGCTGCCAGACTAGGCAAATAATGGAACCTCGTCTGCCACGGCGGATCGAACAACCCCGCAATTCGAGTAGATACTGGGAAGGAATCGGCAAGTCATCCGGTTCTACCAGTGTCACAGGATGCTGATTGAATCCGCCCTGATATGAAGGGGCGAGAAGTTCGCCTCGGTGAATCTTTTCGAGCAGACGCTTGCAGCTTTTGCTGATTGGGCGCTCCTTCGATTCAAGGATTCTGCGGAGCTGATCCACTCGGGGCATTGAAGGGCTTTCTCCTGTGACCTCGACCGCTAGCAAGAGCCTGTCGAAGTACCGACCCTCGAATCGGTGACTCAAGGCGGTATCCACCAGGAAATCACTCAGTGAGTGCTCAGGCAGATACTTCGCCAAAAATAGCCCGTCACGCACCAACTCCATTTTGTTGCGTTTGATCATCAACGCCATACACTCGCACAAACGAGTGACAACGCCTGCTGACCGCCTATCCGTAGCCTTCACGGCGTTGATGACGCCTATGACCGCTAAGGAATGTCCAAATGATAATTCATCACGCCTGACGATTCGCTGCAATTGCGGGACGATCAACGGGCCAAAATCGGCTAGCACTTTCTTGCAACTGTCCTCGATCGCACGCGTCCCGCAATAGAGACAGCTAACCAGAAACGCAACAGTCGCTTCAACGAATTCATCGCTCCACCTGCGTTTCGGTTTTTCCTGAGGATTGTCGTCTATCATAGTGTTCACCTTGTTACTGCTGTCTGAGTCGGAGTGCAGTTTGATGAGTTGGCTTAGCGATGAGGTAGAAACTGAAGACGGGGATGGCTGACTGGACACCGCTGACTGGACCTTCTGGACGGATAAGGAGCCTACCGGCGCTACGATCGGCAGTAGGCCAGTACTGGGCCGTGATTGATAATCTGGGGTCGGTAACGAAAACTCCGCAACCAATTCCAGTCAGGATTAGTCACACGCGTATCCGGGCCCACCACAGCCTCACGCTCAAGCCATTCCAGCAGCTTCAGGCAGTGGCAACCTGCATCACTGTTGTCTTGTGTGAGCTCGCTACTGTCAGGAGGATCCTCACCCATCGAACCCAGCAGTTTTTTGATTCGCCACTCAACGCTTCTGGGTCCGTAGAAAGCAATCTGCCGGAGGAACTCGTGATGCCGTGGCAACAGTGCGTAAGGGATGCTGGCTATCGCGTCAATTAATCGGCTCGCGTACTTACTATCGCAGCAGTGGTCGCACAGTTCATCCATCAACACGCATGCGACGATAGGATGACCGATCAGGCCTGCCACAAGGCTGACGACTCGGATTACTTCGTCATCGTCAAACGACGTCGCAATCAGTGCCAGAAATGCACGAAAGAAGCCCGGGATCGGATTCGTTGAGTTGTAGGGACCATCATCGAGCCCATCAATCAGATCCTCGAGTCGCCGTCTGTGACCGGGCATCAGATTCACTCGACTGGCGATGTCACGCAGGTCGTACGTCGCATCAATGCCAAGAGACAACAAAACGTTGCAGCAACCTTCGCGGAATCGCTGGCAATCGCTGCCCACACCATAGACCAGGATCACAATCATTCCTGAAGAAATCTCTGCGGCTCTTGTCATTCTACAAAACCTCCATGGTTTGAGTTTTTGACATTCAATTCTGAAAGACGCAGCCTCAAGTCTTGCGATTCATCGATCAGGCTGGCGACCACCGCCATCTCGCGCCGCAGGGCTCTGACACCTTTGTTTCCACGCTTCGTGAGACAACCATTTTGTTTACTGCGGGCCTTACCAGCTGGTGTGACAGGCCCGGTTGAGTGCAGCCATGGTTTCCTTAACTGAACCGCAGTCCGGAGCTTGTCGCGTCCCTGTGTTGTGAGCCCGTGACTCTTTTGCCGATTCAACCGGCCGGCCTCCACCCGCTTCGCGTTCTTCTTCGAAGTTGTCTTCGGAGTTCCGTTTTGCATTGTCCTGTTCCTTCAGCTTCAGCGTTTCTTTATCAGCGTTACTTCCTACTTCGGTGGCAACTTTTCCCGTCGCCTCCGGTAGTGCTACTGGAAGCTGTGATTTCACCACCGCTTTATACGTCGCGCTTTGCATGGAGATCGCCTGGAGCTGGCGGAGCGTCAACATAGTTTTCCTCAGCTCTGAATTGAGTCGGGCAGCGGCAGCGCTGAAGGCCACCTGGGCCTCAGGCGTTTTTGCGTTGGCGCTGCTCGTGTGAAGCGCTGCAACTCGGTGGAACATGATCGTGACCTGGTCCATTGACATTCGCACTAATGGGTCTGAGACGGCATTTGCTTCAACTGCCAGCTGGTTCAGGTAGTGCATCATCACTTCAGTGTCGCCCAAGCCGGGCATGGTCGTCGCAACCACGCTAGCCGTGTAGGCCGCCCCGGCGCACATGGCAAACCTCCTGGCTATCTCTTTCG
>JBPOIW010000268.1:0-47226 GCA_052034165.1 Planctomycetota bacterium
AGTTGAACATCGAAGCGCTGGCAAGGGGCCGGATGCGAAGGAGAAGTCGACCATTTCGCCTTGCCGTGAACTGAAAAACATGAATTCCCCCCTCACTGAATCGATTGAAGCGACCATCGATGTTCATAAGGTGCGAAACGAGTTGCAGCCAATTCCTCGGGAAAAAGTCGATGACGAGCCTCGTCTTCTGTTTCGCCGCTCCAGCCGAGTTCAGCGGCTGACTGGCGTTGCCATTCGATCGATCGGCTCTTATGTGCCGTCCAGAATTGTCACAAATGAAGAGCTGGAGCAGCGTTACGGCTTTGAAGAAGGCTGGGTAAAACGCCGCACCGGGATTACTCAACGACGATTTGCCGGCGAGGGCGAATCCACCAGCGATTTGGCCGTCGAAGCCGCAAAACGCGCGATGCTGGCGGCTCGTGTGTCTCCGTCCGACATTGATTTGCTGATCGTCGGGACCTTCACTCCCGACTATACTTGCCCCTCAACGGCCTGTCTGGTGCAGGATAAATTGAATCTCGACGCTCCTGCGATGGACTTGCAGGCCGCATGTTCGGGGTTTATGTATTCCCTCGCGACGGGTGCTCAGTTTATCGCCACCGGCAATTCCAAATGCGCTCTGGTCATCGGTGCGGATGTTAACAGTCGTATCGTCCAGCCCGACGATCAGCGCACTGCGCCTTTGTTTGGCGATGGAGCAGGGGCTGTGATACTGGGCGCTGGTGAAACTGATCAGGGCCTGATTTGTTACCAGTTGGGAGCAGATGGGGCCGGCGGTTGTATGCTGGATCGTCCCGCCGGCGGAGTTTCCATGCCGTTGACTCCAGAACTGGTCGCCGAGGGAAAACATTTCCTGCAGATGGACGGTCGCAACGTCTTTAAATGGGCGATTCAGGCCGTTACGGAGTCGATCGAAGTCGTGCTGGAACAGGCCGGCGTCACGACCGAAGATGTCTCCTTGTTTGTGCTGCATCAGGCAAATATCCGCATCATCGACCATGCCATGAAGGTGCTCTCCATTCCACGCAGCAAGGTTTACAACAACCTGGATCGCGTCGGGAATACCTCTGCGGCTTCAATTCCGCTCGCCCTCGACGAGGCGCATCGGGAGGGACGGATTCAGCGAGGTGATCTTGTGCTGATGTGCGGCTTTGGGGCCGGACTGACATGGGGCACTGGGCTTTTCCGCTGGTAACATCGCTGCAACCGTCACTCAAATCCTTCGGTTTGCGTTCATTCGTTGGCCACTAAGGACCAATCCCGTAATACCTTCCGTAGCTGAAGTCGTGAGACTTCAGTCCGAACTCTCACGAGTTCGGCTACTGGACCACGCAGCGACTGCATCGTGAATGCCCTGCAGAAAAGTCTGAGTGGCACTTAGGACTAGTCCCGAATTAACTTCCGTAGCTGAAGTCGTGAGACTTCAGCCCGAACTCTCACGAGTTCGGCTACCACAGGAACTTATTTCGGGACCATTCCTAAGTAGGTGTGTCCGCGTCTGACCCTCCTGCAGAATCGGAAAAACCGGAATGGGGGGAATCGGCAGCCGGGATTCTCCAGTGTGTTGCGTTTTGGCAGCATGCCCTTTCAGCCTGCCTCCGTTTCGTAGGTTATGTACTCCATCAGGTTGCATTATCGCGTCATCATTTCTCACCCTGCGCAATCGACAAGAGCGTTTCAGACTACATTCTGAGGCTTTTCGACGGCAGACCCTGGTGAGCGGTGAGGAACATCGCGGCTTACATCCGCAGCCTGTCGGAGAAATCTATGTCGGTCACAAAGAGACAGGGTTCACGCAATTCATTTGGAAGCACCCTCCCGGTGCTCCTGCCTCTCTACGACAGTGCCAACGAATCGTGGCAGTTTGTCGCTGATGCTGAGGTTGTCTGCGGAGCCGGAGACGATTGTCAGTTTCGCCTATGTCATGAAGGCGTCGCTGAACGGCATTGCGTGTTCAGTTTGCGTGCAGGAATTCTGACTGTCCGGAAGGTAGATGGCCGCATCTGGGTCAACGAGATCCCTGTCTCAACCGAGGCGATGATTGTCCCGGGGGATATGGTTTCCATCGGCCCTGTGACAATTCAGATTGATGAGACGGCTCGGACCGCTGCAACGGAATCAGTTCCTTCGGCGATGAAGACCCCTGCGACCATTGCTTCCGCCTCTCCGAATCATCAAGACTCGGTGACCCTGTCCGTCGCCGCTTCTTCACATCCGGTCTTTCAATCGGCCCCGGTTACTCCCAGTGTGCCGTTTCTCTTTCCTCCCGCGTTCTCGGTCTCGCCGCCCCCGCTGCCACCTGCATTCTTTGAAGATCAATCGTCCAGAATCTCGGCCGCCGCTGAATCGCTGTTCAAAGAACGAAGCGTTGAACTCGAGAGCCGTGACCGTATGCTGCAGGCTCGTGAGCAGCAGCTGAGTGAACTCGAACTGTTGATTCGGGATCGTGAACGTATCTGTCTGGATCGTCAGTCAACCCTGGACGAACGCGTTCAGGTTCTGAACCAGCAGAAGCATCATATTGACGAGCAGCGAGCGCAGGCGGAGTCCATGCGCGAGCTTCTGCATCAACAAAAGCTGGATCTTGAGCGTCGTGTTCGCCAGCAGGCTGAGCGAGAAGACGAGTTGGCTGGCCAATTGGAATCCACAGCGCAGACCTATACGCAGATTGAGCAGACCAGAAGCGAATTGTCCGCTCGACTCAATGACATCCAGCAGCGCGAAACACAACTGGAGCAGCAGCGACGCGAACAGGAAGAGCTGGCTTCCTGGATCAATGCCCAGAAGGCAGAACTGCAGGCCTCGACAACGGCCGTTGAGTACCGCGCGGCCGAACTGCACTCTCGGGAAGTGGCGCTGCGTGAGGCGAACGCTGATTTGGCTGAACGTCAGAAAGATCTGGCGGCGAGTGAAGACGCGTTGCGAGCACGTGAGGCCAGCCTCGCGCTGGATGAGCAGCGCGTGTCTGAAGCCTGCGTACAAATGACCGCCGCGGAAACACTGAACCTCGACGCGTCGAACCGCATGACGGAAGCGGACGCAATTCGGATCGCCGCAGAAGAAAAGCTGCGGGATGCGGAACAGCAGATTCAGCACGCACGCGAACAGTTCAGTCTGATCGAACAATCTCGCGGTGAGCTGGATCGACAACGGCGCGAGCTGGAAACGTGGCAGCAGGAATCACAGGCAAGGCATGCCGAGGCTGTTCAACTTGAAGAGCAGCTGACCGGCCGCACTGCCGAGATTGACGAGCAGCGGGCTAATCTGGCGCAGGCTCAGCAGGATTTGGAAACGCAGCGGCAGGGATTGAATCTGCAACAAGGCGTCCTCGCCGATCAAGTTCGCGATCTTGAACAACGCGAGAATCAACTCCATCAGCGCGAAGCCGAGTTATCGGCCAGAGCTGCTCAACTGCCTGATGAATCATCGACGGGCACTCGCAGCGTCGAGCAACTCATGGCGATTGCTGCGGAAAAGGAATCAGCAATCCGCTCCCGTCAGGAAGCGGCGCGGGCCATGGAAGAGCTAAAAGCCTCAAAAGCCGCCCTTGCGGACAGAGAGCAGGTTCTGCAATCACGACATGCCGAAATCGAAAGCCGAAGTGTCGAACTCGCCGACCGAGTTCTACGACTCAAGTCACAGCGGAACGCGATCCGAGTGAAGGAGCAGCAGCTTCGATGTTCGTCATCACAGGCTGAAGCCGACTTTGCTGCAGTGCAGGAACAGCATCAGCGACTTCTGGAGCGACAGACCGCGTTATCAGAACTCGAGACACGCGCTATTGAGCGTGAAAGTGCCGCCAATGTCGTCTTGCGCAATGCGGAAGCGGAGCGTGATGCATTGCAGATGTCGCACAAAGATCTCATTTGTGAACGCAACGCCTTGATGCAGTTTAGCCAGGATCTCACCAGTCGGGCGAGCGGGCTGGCGGAGCGTGAAAGCACTGTCACGCAGCAGACAGAAGAATTGCGAAGCCGATTCGTCGCGATGAATCAGCAAAGCTCCGAATTGCAACGGCTCGAAAACGAACTCAATTTGCGTGCGGCGGAACTGCATCGCCGAGTCGTCCAGTTTAAGTCAGAGATGCAGGCTGAAAGAGCCGCCGCGGTCGCGGCTGGAACGCTTCCGGTGGCAGCGACTTCGGAGAATCTCTCCCAGTCCACGAATCTGTCTCAATCAGACGACGACCGTGGTTCAGCGGACAGACATCGCGAACAGGAGCTTGCCGAGGCACTGCGGGCGGCGGAATCGCAGCTCAACGGTGCCGTTGCGGAGCGTGACGCACTTCTGACGGCGGTTCGTGAACTTCAGCGAGCCATGATGGATGCTCGTGCCGATGTTGAAGAAGCGAACCGGTTGAGAACAGAGTCGTCCAGTCAGGAACAAACTCTCGCCACTTTGTATCAGACGATTGAAGAACGAAGCGGGCAGTTGCAGTTGCTCGAGTCGCGCCTTCGCCACGCCGAAAGTCACTCGGAATCACTTGAACGACAGTTGGAAAGTTACCAGTCGGAAGGCACGAAACCCGTTGACTTCGTGCCAGGCACTGCAGTCAATCTTGGTGCTGGGCGCTCTGAATCCGCGGACGTTGAAGCTGACCTGATGCGGCAGTTGGAAGCATTGAAAGCCGAACTGAAAGCGGGCGGTGAAAATTCAACGGAAAATCAGGACGCAACTCTCGCGGTGCGGGAACAGGATCGAACGATCGAAGAACTGCGTCTGCAGAACGAGGCGTTGCAGGCGAGAATCTCTGAACTGACTTCGATGACCGCCGATAAAGACGCACCGGTCAGTATGATGCAGGTGGACGAACTGCAGGCTCAATTGAATCGTGCCACCGAAGTCATCTCGGACCGTGATGATTTGATTCGTGAACTCCGAATGCGATTGTCGCAGCAGGTTGAGCAATCCGGCAGTTCACCTTCCGGTCAGAATATCGATGCCGCGGAACTTCAGAAAGAAGCTCGCGAACTGGATCGTCGCGCCAGCCTCCTGGATGCGCGGGAAGAGGAAGTTCGGGAGCGACTCCGCATGGTTTCAAACTCCGAAGAGGAGGTGGAGAAACAGCGACGACAACTGCTCGATGCAAGGCAGCAACTTGAACTGGCTCGAACTGAAATCCAGGTTGCGATGAAGCAGCATTCCGCCGTGACGATCAATTCGGCTGAGGCAGAAGTGAGCCTGCGAAGAGGGAATGAAGAGATCGCTCAGGGAACGTTGCGCCCCGGCTCTGCAATCTTCGGAATGGAAGCGGAGCCTGTGGACTTGTCGAACGATGAGGACCATGAGACTTCAGCGAGTGCTGCACTTGATCTGCGTGCGGAGCTGGCCAGCCTCTTCGGCCTGGGAGGTCGGGACTCTGAAAAACCTGTGCAGGAACCCTTTGTAACACAGGAGTTGCCGGATACCTCTGAACCGCTCGGAGCGGCGAAGCCAGTTGCACTGCACTTTGGAGAAGATGCCTCGCGGATCGTTTCCGGGCATGTTGAAGAACCAACGCCGGAGTCGTCTGCCAGTACGTCCGCAGATGACTCTTCAGACGACTTCGTTCGTGACTACATGGAGCAGTTGCTTTCAAGAAGTCGTAAGTCCGCGGGGAATTCACTGCCATCTGAACTGTCAGGTGGCGGTAAGAGCAAGTCGTCAGGTCCGTCGCCGACAACTTCGGCAACGAAGAAGCCAGAAGCGACAGCGACCAAGTCTCCGCCGAAGGTCAAATCGTATATCGATCAGTACATGGCCGGCGGTGCAATGCCGCAGGAAAATAACGGAGCCAGTACACCGGACGAGACCCACAATGACGCGTCCGGAGATCACTCACAGGAGGCTCCGATAATTCCGCGAGTCAAAGTCGATGTCGAGAAACTGCGACAGAACATGGATTCTTTCCGCAGCGTGTCGACTCATTCCGTAGAGAAAGCGCTTGTGACGCATGCGTTGCGCACCGAGCGGCTCAGTATCAACGGACGCATCTTCCTTGTCTGCGTCATGGGATTCATGAGCGTGTTTCTGGCGATCGCGAACTACAAAGGAATCATCAATTCACCGGCTCTCATCTGGGCCACACTGATCGGGGCAATTGGCGCAAGTGTCGAGCTGACTCGAAAGATGTATGCTGTCAAATCCAAAGGCAAAGCTCTGGTTCGCTGTGAAGAATCCTGCGCAGGGAAAACTGGAAGTGGCACCAAAGTGGATGGAGTCGATCAGAAGCCTTCTGGGTCATCGTCCAGAGCCATGACTCCCGAACCTCCTCCACTTCCGTCAATTCCACCGTCCGATTCCGCTGAGGATGCCACGAAGAAGATGAATGCAACAGCGACCACGTCGCCGTATGCAGCCATTGCCGCGGTGACGGCCGGCGAGGTAATGGAGACTCTGCCACAGCAGCCTTCACTTTAAGCCGTCGCAGGCATCCCACGATTACCGTCCGCCGAGCCTCAGAAAGCGTTGGTTTCTGAGGCTTACGGCACTTCGAATGGGCCTGCGACTTTGCTGCATTGAACGGTGTCTTCCCTCAGCACATTCCGCAGGCAGTTCTGTTCCGGAAAGGGATTGCCCCGATCTTCGTTGATGATCTTGAGAACCGGCAACGGATGCTCTTCGATCAAACGCAGGACGTTGAGGTTGGTGCAAAAGTGGGCTGAGAGCAAAGGCTTCTCGCAAAGAGAATGGCCACCGATTAAACTCTCCCCACCATCGGCATTAACCCTGTATCTCCCGAACCTGCTGAAACTCGATCGAATGGATTCTCCCCCACCATCGTCTGAAGAAATTGCTCTGCGTTATTTGGAAGAACTTCCGTGGCCGCCGTATCCGTTTCAGGAGCAGGCGATCCTGACGTGGTTTGATTCAGAAGACGGGATTCTGGTCTGCGCGCCGACGGGAACTGGCAAGACGGTCATCGCAGAAACGGCATTGTACGAAGCGTTGATGACGGGGCGTCGCGCGTATTACACGACCCCTTTGATTGCGTTGACAGAGCAGAAGTTTCGCGAGCTTCAGGAGTCTGCCGTTCGCTGGGGGTTTTCCGCGACCGATGTAGGACTTGTGACAGGCAATCGCCGGGAAAATTCCGATGCCAGGATTCTGGTTGTTGTCGCCGAGATCCTCCTGAACCGTCTGTTGTCGCCGGAGGAGATTTCTTTCGACGATGTCTCTGCAGTCGTGATGGATGAGTTCCACAGCTTCAATGATCCGGAACGAGGCATCGTGTGGGAGTTGTCTCTCGGACTACTTCCGAAACATTGTCGACTGCTGTTGATCAGTGCGACCGTGGGCAATGCGACGGATTTCGTCGTCTGGCTGGCTCGCCAGCATGGTCGTCGCCTGCGGTTGCTGCAAAGCGATGAACGCCGTGTGCCGCTCGATTTTCGCTGGGTGACGGACGAAATGCTGCCCGATCAACTGGAGATCATGGCGGATGGTGATGAGGAGACTCGGTACACGCCGGCGCTGGTGTTCTGCTTTAATCGCAATGAATGCTGGAGTGTTGCGGAACAACTCAAAGGCAAACGTCTGCTCGCTGATGGCCAGCAGAAGCAATTGCTGGCAGAGATTGAACAGGTCGACTGGTCCATTGGCGCCGGTGGAAAGCTCAAGCAGTTTATCATTCGCGGAGTGGGCATTCACCATGCCGGACTGCTGCCGAAATACCGGCGAGTTGTCGAGCGGCTGTTTCAGAAAAAACTGCTCAGCATTTGTGTCTGCACGGAAACTCTGGCCGCCGGGATCAATCTTCCCGCGCGATCGGTTGTAATGACTTCGCTGCTGAAGGGACCTCCCGGAGCCATGAAGTTGATCGATGCCAGCTCCGCCCACCAGATGTTTGGACGAGCAGGTCGGCCACAATTCGATACTCGCGGCTATGTTGTCGCCGTGGCTCATGAAGATGATGTGCGGCTGTTTCGCTGGCAACAGAAGTATGATGAGATTCCCGAAGACACCAGGGATCCCAATCTGATCCGCGCGAAGAAGAATCTGAAGAAAAAGATGCCGCGGCGGCGTGACGGATTTCAATACTGGACCGAGCGACAATTCCAGACACTCAAAGAAGCTCCGCCGGCGAAACTGGCCAGTCGCGGTCGAATGCCGTGGCGACTTCTGGCATTCTTTATTCGTAAGTCCGGCACAGTCATGGGGCTGCAGGAAGCCGTACGACGACGGTTGCTGGATTCAGGCGAAAAGGACGATGCAGAAAAACATCTGGTCCGTATGCTGATGACTCTGGAAGCCGGCGGTTTTATCACTCTTGATCCACCGCCACCAAAGCCGCCCGCGGCTTCGGGCGCGGCGGCAAAGATTGAAGGCCCCGTTTTTCATTCAGTAAAGGCCGGGGATGTGATTTCGCAGATCATTCCCGCAATGACGGCAACCGCCAATCTTCAGCAAAGCCGCTGGGTCTCAACTCATCTTGCGCCGATGACGGAAGCCGAGATGGCGGCCGAACTGTCAGACATATCAGAGACGGTGAACGAAACACCGCCGGAAGATCCCGGTGAATTCGGTGAAGGGGTCGATGAGACAACTGCGGTGCTTGAGCATCCGACGGCAATAGCAGCATCTCGGCCGGCTTCGGTCAACTTAGAGGAGGACGCTGCGGGCACGGTTGACGTATCGACTGAGGACCCGGCTGCAGGAAAGGTTGTTGCTGACGATAAGGTGGCTCCGGAAGTCGCTGCTCCGCAAACAGAAAAGCCCGGCTCGTTCGGTCTGCTGGGTCAGTTAATTCAGCAGGCCCGCACCGGTGCCCCCAAGGACAGCGTGACTTCGAAAAAGGACAAAAAAGGACCGAAGACTTCTTCACAGTCGGATCTGCCCGATTTTGACTATTCGCCGCGACTGGCAATTGCCACGGATCAAATGGATCTGCTCTTCACATTCCGCAGCATCAATTCGCTTTACGGAGTGTTTCTCGCGGAGCACATGCATAGGGCGAACTACGAAGAACGTCTGCAACTTCTGGAAAGTGTTCTGGATCTTGCGTCATCGGTTTCGGGAGCCGTCCGAGTTCCCTCATCGGAACAAATGCCGGACGGACCGCTGTCGACAGAATTTTTGAATCCGTTGCTTCTGTCCCGCGGGTTGGTGACGCAGCAGGAACTGACCGGGTATTTCGACGAGGTCACTCGACGAAAAGTTTACCCGATGGCTTTGGGCGATCGCATGCGACTGTTGTTTCGCTGCGACTTCCCGAGTGTCTCGGATGTTTATGTCCGCAGTGTCTGGTGCGTTGGCGATCTGTTGAGATTCGGAGGCAACTTTGATCGCTTCGTGAAGGCTCGTGATCTGACCAAGCAGGAAGGAATCCTGTTTCGGCATTGCCTGAGAATGATCCTGCTGTGCGGAGAGTTCGCATTGCTGGAACCGCCCGGTCTGGATCCCGTCGAATGGCGTCGCGACATGACCGAACTGGCCGCGATCCTGACAGACTCCTGCCGAGCAGTGGATCCCGGCAGCACCGATGAAGTCATCACGACCCTGCGTGCTCAGGCCGAAGGACAGGATCTTCTATAAACAAGATCAAAAAAACGGGGGATTCGACCTAACATCCCCTTTCGCAATTCTCGATCTCAACCTTTGCTGGAGCCACTGGCGATTCCGCGACTGGCAAGCCAGTTAGATACGGAGTCCGCATGCTCCGCTTCGCGAGTCATCTTTCGAACATCTTCTTCCGGAGTGACCTTGCGTACCTGGGTACCGGTGAATGAGGACTCCCGATTGAACAGAGGCAACCACAACTTCATCGTGCCAATCCCGGTAAACACTCCCCCGATCAGGAAGATTACGGTTGCAAGCTTCTGGGTATTCCCGGGGTCCTGACCTTCAGAAAGGCAAATGCAGGACTTTGAAAGAGCACCTTCGCCAAATGCGTCAGAGGCAATCCGAGGAACATTGCCGCTGATCATTCCCTGCACTTCAGCGTAGCTTCCAAGTTGCTTTTCTTTCCTGGGCGAAATCTGCACGATCAGCCTCACGCTTGAGTCGTTGTCCCACGACTTCGGAACCATGGGGACATAAGCCGTATGCGTCGTACCGCCGCGAACATCCACTGCCTGGTCCCAAAGCAACCGCCCCGAAACCTTGATCCATGTCGAATCAGGACTTTTTCCTCGGTGAAGTGAACCGACATCAACGGTTTCAAGCACAGATGCGTTTTTGATCGGCGAGTAAAGTGACGAAGCTGCGAGTAGCAAACACACACCAACGAAGGTGATCCGGAGGTTCATGGCCAGATTCCAGGAAAGTCCCAGGCTGTTGAAGCGACGATGCTTTTTGAAGATCGTGTGTCGCAAAAAGCGACGCGGCGGTTTCAACAAACCTATCCTGAGCAGGAAACGCACCTTGGTGGGAGTCTTAACTGGTTTGTGACGATTCTGAGGGCCCTGAAGCCAAACGGGAAGCGGGCCTTCTCGGCGAGCAGTATCGCGTCAGCTTTCCGTATCTCTGCGATTTTTTGGGATGGCGATGTCGCAGAGAGCAAACGGGGAATGACACGGGGGGCTTACGGCGAATCGCTCGCCGGTGTTAGGCCCGGCAGGCCTGCAAATGTGCAACTGCAAAGCGGACGCTTTCGATCACATCAACAGCCCGTTGGCCGCAAGCGGCGATCTTGTTGACGGTGCAGGTCCCGTCGGCGGAGCGACAGGTGTTCGGTACAGGCGGCTGCGACTCCAAACCGACTCTGCCCACGCAAGGCGGGCATGGGAGCCGTTGTAAAAAAAAGAACCCAGCATCCCTTTACGGTTGCTGGGTTCTTTGGGATGCACAACTTAACAGTTCGCAACGAAACTACGCTGGGGTAGATGCGGGTTCGGCTTCTGCCACAGGGGCTTCATCGACGCCACCGGTGAACTCGAGCTGCTTCTGGTCTCCGACTTCCTTCACGCTGACGTGAATAGCGTTCTGACCATCGAAGGTGCCTCGCAGAAGTTCTTCTGAGAGTGGGTCTTCAATGAATCGCTCGACACTGCGTCGCAATGGGCGAGCACCGTAGTCCAGACCGTCGTCCTGTTCGCCCTTGTCGATGATAAAGCCGCGAGCTTCGTCGCTGAGCACCAGACGCTTGCCGCGTTCTCTCAGGCGATCGTAGACCTTGGCCAATTCGATGTCGACGATTTTCATCAGCTCGTTGCGAGTCAGCTTTCGGAAGACCACGACTTCGTCGAGACGACCGAGGAATTCCGGCTTGAACTGACGCTGCAGTTCGTGCATCAGGTTGGTCTTCATATCATCGTAAGACTTCTCCTGATCACGGTCACGGAGCGTATGCAGCCCCATGTTGCCGCCGTGAGCCATCTTGCTGGCACCGGCGTTTGTGGTCAGAATCAGAATCACGTTCTTGAAGTCAACGCGACGACCAAAGCTGTCGGTCAGATGGCCTTCTTCCATGATCTGCAACAGCATGTTGAAGACGTCCGGATGAGCCTTTTCGATTTCGTCCAGCAGTACGACCGCGTAAGGACGACGACGAATCTTCTCGGTCAGCTGACCGCCTTCTTCGAATCCCACATATCCCGGAGGAGCACCGATCAGACGGCTGACGTTGTGCTTCTCCATGTACTCGGACATGTCGATCTGAATCAGAGCATCCTGGTCACCGAACATAAATTCGGCCAGAGTCTTCGCCAACAACGTCTTACCCACACCGGTTGGACCGGAGAACAGGAAGACGCCCGTTGGACGCTTGGGATCCTTCAGACCGCTGCGACTACGACGAACCGCTTTGCAGACCTGAGTAATCGCCTGATCCTGACTGATCACACGCTTGTGCAGCTCAGTTTCCATCTGCAAAAGACGGACAGCATCTTCGCTGGACAAACGAGTCAGCGGGATGCCTGTCATCTTGGCGACAACTTCCGCCACGACTTCGGCGTCCACCACACCGTCGGTCTGACGAGATTTCTCACGCCACTCTTCGGTCAGCTGATCCTTCTTCTTGCGAAGCTTGTCAGCCTGATCACGGAAGGAAGCGGCCTTTTCGAACTTCTGTTCGGCAACAGCTTCTTCTTTCGCGGTGTTCAGGCGCTGAATTTCTTCTTCCAGTTCCTTCAGGTCTGGTGGACGAACCATTGACTTCAGACGAACGCGAGCACCCGCTTCGTCGATGACGTCGATGGCCTTATCCGGCAGACAACGAGCTGTGATGTAGCGGTTGGACATTTCCACCGCGGTTTCCAAAGCATCGTCGGTGATCTGAACACGGTGATGTTCTTCGTAGCGATCTCGCAGACCTTTGAGAATCTCCACGGCCTGAGACGCGGACGGCGGCTCAACCATGACAGTCTGGAAGCGTCGCTCCAGTGCAGCGTCTTTCTCAATATACTTGCGGTATTCGTCGAGCGTTGTGGCTCCGATACACTGGATTTCGCCACGGCTCAGAGCTGGCTTCAGCACGTTTGACGCATCAATCGCACCTTCTGCACCGCCTGCACCGACCAGAGTATGCAATTCGTCGATGAACAGAATCGTGTTCTTGGCGCGGCGAACTTCGTTCATCACGGCCTTGATACGTTCTTCGAACTGACCGCGATACTTGGTGCCAGCTACCATCATTGCGAGGTCAAGCACGATGATTCGACGGTCTGCCAGAATGTCCGGCACGGCATTGTCGACGACCATCTGAGCAAAGCCTTCGACGATCGCGGTCTTACCAACCCCGGCTTCTCCCAGCAGAACTGGATTGTTCTTCTGGCGTCGGCACAGGATCTGGATGACTCGTTCAATTTCGCGTTCTCGGCCGATGACCGGGTCGAGCTTCTTCTGCTTGGCCAGTTCGGTCAGGTCGCGACCAAAGCTGTCGAGAGCAGGAGTCTTGCTGCGGCTTGCGCCTTTGGCTGCCGCGCCGGTACCGGCTGCTGCTCCGCCGCCGCCACGTTCTTCTGAACCCGGCTCGGCCGATTCCATGCCATGGCCCAGCAAGTTCAGGACTTCGTCGCGAACATCTTCCAGCTTCATGCCAAGATTCATCAGAACCTGAGCAGCGACGCCTTCCTGTTCACGCAGCAGACCCAGCAACAGATGCTCGGTGCCGACATAGTTATGGTTGAGGTTTCGTGCCTCATCCATGGCGTATTCGATGACCTTCTTCGCACGAGGCGTCTGAGGCAGTTTGCCCATCGTGACCATGTCTGGTCCCGTCTGAACAATCTTCTCCACTTCGATGCGGATCTTTCGCAGATCGACGTCAAGATTCTTCAGCACGTTGGCAGCAACGCCTGAACCTTCTTTGACGAGACCAAGCAGGATGTGTTCCGTGCCAATATATTCGTGATTGAATCGCTGAGCTTCCTGATTTGCCAGCTGCATCACTTTACGAGCACGATCTGTGAAGCGTTCGTACATTCGACTTCCCCGTTTTCGAATCTTCCTGAAGCCCCAAAAGCAGTTCGCTTTTAGGAACCAATTGTTCCGCGACTCACCGAGTCAGCAACTTATCCGTTAATTTCACGGATGCTCCTCCGCAGGACACACACCCTTCAACTCTGGTTGGCTGACGGTCTCCGGAGAAACCGGAAACCACCTCCCTGAACTCTAGCGCCGAAACGAACGCATTTGACGAATTTCTGCAGAAGTTTGGTGATTGCAACGCCCAAGGTGTCGGAAAAGTCTGAGCGTTCCAGCGTTCTGGCAAACACTCGCCCCTGAAAACCCGCACAACTTTTGACAGTCAGAATCGTGGCAACTGCCTCTACCGCAAAACTCATCACAACCCACGCCGCCACATTGACATTCGTTCGTTTAAAACTGATAACATCAAATGGCAGAGCGAATTGCATACCGGATTCTAGGGGGCATCGGACAGCGGGACAAGACAAGGGATCTGCCGATTCGAAACATCGAGATCTTCGGAGTGCTTTTTTCGCCCAAATTGGCCGGAGTCATCGGGCCCCACTCTCACTGAGCATCATCCGCAACACCGCCGGATGAAGTCGGCCCCGCGAGCCGGATTTCTCTTGCGGAACAAGGCGATCCAGACGCCTTCCGACTACAATGTCGGCCGCCGCTGCGACAGGAATGGTCCGCTGGATTCGAACTAAATGCCATCGAGAGGAAGGTCTTCGTGATTATTACAGGTATTGATGTGTGTCCGTTAACAGGTGCAACAGTTGACGGCGGCTGGCCACAGGGGCACGAGCCTCAGGAGAATCTTCATACTCTCGTGATTGTCCACACGGACTCGAGCCACATTGGTTTTGGCAGTTGCTTTACCTCCGGAAAACTGATCGTCGGCGCCGTCGAATTGCTGTGGCCGCTGCTGAAGGGTGAGCTGGCAATTGAGCCCGAACGCGTCTCAGAAAAACTGCACCAGTCGACATTCTGGCAGGGGCGAGGTGGTTCGGTAACGCACGCCATCAGCGGGATCGACATTGCATTGTGGGACTTGATGGGCAAAGCTTGTGGCCAGCCAGTCTCGCGTTTAATGGGTGGCAATTATCGAGATCGCATCAAACCCTATGGTTCCATTCTGTTTGATGAGCCAGCAGCATTGGCAAAAACTCTGGAGAGCGTCGTCGCTCGCGGTTTCAAGGCGATCAAAATGGGCTGGCGGCCATTTGGTCGTCGGGATCGAGCATTCGACGAACTGCTCATTCAGACAGCTCGCGACACGGTCGGCGACAATGTGGAGCTGATGGTGGATGCCGGCGGCAGCGAACAGTTCTGGCCCCATGGCACAAATTGGGCTCGCAACACTGCGATGATGTTGGCCGATTACGACATCACCTGGTTTGAGGAAGCTCTGCCACCGGACGATATCAATGGCTTTGTCGAGCTGACTCGGGTTTCACCAGTTCCGATTTCCGGTGGCGAAGTGCTGACTCGACGGCAATCGTTTCAGCCATGGCTGGAGCGACATGCGGTCGACATCATTCAACCGGATGTGACCAAGAACGGTGGGCTCAGCGAATTCCGACGCATCGCTCAACTGGCTCAGGATCACAATGTCCAAGTCGTTCCTCACGGCTGGAACACGGCCGTCGGTCTTGCGGCAGACCTGCAGATTTCAGCCTTTCTTCCGGTGGCTCGTTACGTCGAGTATTTGACACCGTGTGCGTACATCGACGAACTTCCTGCCGATCCGTTTATCATCGACAGCGAAGGATTTCTGAAGATCCCTTCTCGACCAGGTTTGGGCATCGACATTGATCCCGCGCGATTGAAACGTTTTTGTCCGAACAGAGTTGAGTTTCGATAACGCTGGTTTTATTGCACGTTCATTCTGACCCAGAACGGCTCACGGACGCCCATGGCGGACGCGGCAATTCCGAGCAGCCGTTCTCTCATTATCTCGGTAATTGTCTGCCCCGCGTTGAGCAACATGTCACCGCGATTTGAGAGCAATGGTTCGTCAAGAATCATGCCCTCTGCCAGTTGCTGCAGGGTGATCGAACGTTTGTCATGGCTGTAGTTGAGTACCTCTCCGAGAACTTTTACAACGATCGGGTTGTAGGTCCGCGGGTCCTGCTCCAGGGCGACGATGGCCTGCCCCGCTGACTTCCCATTGGTGATGCGCCATTCGAGATCAATGGCCGCTTTGAGGATGTTGGCACAAAGTCCGATGGGTTCGGCTCCGCCATGCCGAACTGTCGTTTCATAGGGCTCATTTTGTCGTCGCACGATCTGAGCAACACCACTCAGGCGGGGAATCTTCCCGATCAGTCTCGCTCCAATCTCCGGGTGATTACTGACCGCGATTTGTTCCGAGGGTTCCAGAGGCTGACAGCGAAAATATCGCTCCAGAACATTCTGGTCCAGCGTAATGCATCCGATAAACGCAAGCATTGCGGCGGCTGAGATCTCCCATTGATCAATGGAAGGCATCGACTTCGCAACCTGTTCCGCGACTCTCCGTATGCCGGCTGTTCTCCCGAAAGTCATCGGACTCAGGATCGCGAGCACTTCTGACATGAGGCTGATGCTGCCGTTGAGCGTCTGCGAGAGAAGATCTCGCTCGATTCTCATGGAGCGATATTGAGCTAACGCGGAATCAAGAGCCAGCCTGAGGATCTCGTTGGGGCATGGCTTATTCAGAAAGCGATAAATTTGTCCTCGATTGACGGCGTCAATCGCGGTGGACTGATCCGAGTTCCCCGTCAGCATCATTCGCACGGTTTCCGGCCAGTGCTGACGCACCTGATCGAGAAATTGAACGCCACTCATGCGTGGCATTCGCATGTCGGAGACAACAACAGCAAACGGTCCATCTTCCTGCAGAGCCTTGAGACCGGCTTCCGGGCCCTCGGCAATGTGTATCAAAAATTCATTTCTGAGCTGGCGCTGTAACGCATGAAGCACCATTGGCTCATCATCAACAAGCAGGATTCTTTCTGTCGCGTTCAATTCCGCTGCTCTCATTGCTGTCTTCCTTCAAGACTGTGTTGGGCAATTTCTCGCCATGCATCAAGCCGATCACTCAGCACTAGCTGGTCGACATACTTCGTATTCAATGCTGCTCCGTAGGGCCATTGAGAATTCTGATCCAGTTCTCTGATGAGGCCTTCTGCCACATGAAGCGCAGTCAGCACACTAAACTCTGAAGCTCCTGCACTTTCCGGATCATGATGATGGGCGACCGCATTGACGACATCCGTATCCATTCCCCACAGATTCAGCAGATGAGCGCCAACCATCGCATGGGTGACACCGAAGCATCTGAGTTCCTCATCACAAAGTCGCTCGGGGCAATCGCGAGTCGCATTAAGAATGTCGCTGTATTCACGAGGACGATTCTGAAGCAGAACCAGTTGCCCGATATCGTGAACCACGCCGGCGACCACCGCCCTGTTGGAGAGCACAAGAGATTGCGGCTCCTCCGCTCTCATGATTCGCCCGCCCACGAGGCTGATTTTCAAACTCGAATCCTGAAGAGCATCAATGTTGATGCCGGGAGGCAAAACGCCCTGAAAGTAAGCGAACAGGCCAGACGTCAGCACGAGGCCCTTCAATCGTTCCAGCCCTAGTAACTGAGCGGCATGAGCAGGACTGTCGACCCGACATCGCAGGCCGAAGTAGCTGGAATTGACGAGTTGAAGAACTCGGCACGACACGGCCATGTCAGTACTGACAAGTTCCGCAGCTCGTTTCATATCCGGATTTTCACTCAGAAGCTCATTCATCAACTCCGCAAAGATGTCCGGTATCGTGGGCAGCGCTGTGATGTCCGCAAGGAACGCCTGCAGTGGCGGTGAGCTGATCAGTTTCTGCAGCGACAAAGTATTGCTCAGGGTCTGGATAAGCAATTCGCTGGGACATGGCTTGGCGAGACAGCGATGAGCCATTCCGAACGCACGCATGATCTGTTCTGATGATGACTGTCCGGTCAGAATCATACGAATCGTTTGCGGACTCCGGGCGGAAACTTCCTGACATAACTGTGCCCCGTCCATGCCAGGCATTCGCATGTCGGTCACTAACAGGTCGATCGGTGACCGGGTGAGAATCTCCAGTGCCTCTCTGCCGCTGCGACAGTACTCAAGACTCCAGATGTCTCGCTGATTTCGCAGGACACGACGCAGGCCGTCCAGCACTTCCGGCTGGTCATCGACAAAGACGATTCGCGGCTTCATCGTCGATCCTCCGCAGGCGTCACAGGATCAACCATCGGGAGCAGGATCGTGAACGTTGTTCCTTTCCCCAGCTCCGAATCCACACTGATTGAGCCACCATGCTTGTCAACGATGACAGTATGAGCGATTGCGAGCCCCTGGCCTGTTCCCTTCCCGATCTCTTTCGTTGTAAAGAAGGGGTCAAAGATCCGCCCCATGACATCGTCTGGGATCCCCGGACCGTTATCCTGAATCTCGATGGAAACAGCGTCTCCGTGATGTCGAGTCGAGATCGTGATTCTGCCGACCAGATCTTTGCTATCCATGGGCTCGCCAATCGCCTGGGCGGCGTTCACAATCAGATTGACAAACACCTGACTCAATTCCCCGGGAAGGCACGCGACCTGTTCCACTGACGGATCAAAGTTGGTTTCAACGACGGCCGCATACTTCCATTCATTTCTGCAGACTGTCACTGAATTCAGAATCAGGTGATGCAGGTCAGTTATCTGCTTGATATCCGTCCCGGGATGCGAGAACTCTTTCATGGCCTTGGTGATTTCGCCGATCCGCTGAATTCCATCCAGTGCCTGGCAAATGGCAAGAGGAATCTCGGCACGGAGATAATCCAGATCAGCTTCGACAGCAATCTGGCGGAGATGGCAGACGTCTTCGGCTCGATCCAGTGAATCATCAGACAGACAGTCAAACAGGGTCGTCAGATGATTCATCGAGTCCTGCACAAAGCGCAGGTTATCCGTTGCATATTGCGTCGGAGTGTTGATCTCATGAGCGATGCCTGCGGCAAGCTGTCCGATACTCTCCATTTTGTTCGAGTGGAGCAGCTGCACCTGCAGACGCCGCTGTTCGGTGATGTCATGAAAGAACATGTCGATCGTGTGTTCGTCGCCGATCTTTAGAAACGACACATAGACTTCCGTATGAATCATGTCACCACAGCGGTGCCGAACCACCGTATTGAAATGCTCGCGACACGGAGATTCCGACTGCTGCCGCGAAATCAGTAGTGTTGAGAGCTTTACGATCCCCAGCAGCGGCCCCAGCGGTTGTCCAACTGCATCTTCAGCCGTCCAGCCGAATGTCGCTTCGGCTCGCTTACTCCATGCTGTTAGAATGCCATGAGAATTCATCGCGCAGAACGCGTCATGTGCAGAGTCGATGATCTGGCGGGTACGACGCTCGCTGTTGCGAAGGTCCTCGGTCGCCTTATGAATTTCCATGATCTGTGTGCGCACTTCCGTTTCCACCAGCATCTTGGTGACGGAAAGATGAGCCATCTGGTTGGCCATGGTCTTCGTCTCTTTCTGAGTCTGAACGCAGGCTGTTACCAAAACCGCATCTTCGCAAAGCACCCATGCGACATGTTCCAGCCAGCGCCACGAAGACGGCGACATGATTCCAAATACGAACTCCGGCCAGACCGAACCTCGCAAAAGGTGATCGATGGCGGTCACCATGGTGGCGGGAATCAGGACCTGCCATTCTCGATACAGCGCAAGAAACGCCAACGATGCAAAGATGTGAAAATGTGTTTCAATTCGGCCGCCGGTGAGATGAATCATCAGCCCGGAGAAGAGAACCTGACAGGCACTGATCAGGTAGCGATTAATTCTGGCGCCGGGTGACGTCAATGCGAAAACGACAGAAGGAAGGCAGAGGCAGCCGCCAATGACGACAGCGGAGATGACATGAAAATGAACGGAGCTGGTTGGTCCGACCCACGTCAACGGTGTAATTGTCAGTGCAGCTACTATTGCAGCGATCCATTGCACCACCATGATCAAGGCAAACAGCCGGTCAACTCGAACAGCCACCGAATGAGAATGGCTTCGATAGGACGCAGCGGCTCTTTGCCGCGTCACAGCCTGCATCTCCTCCGGGATAGCAATTGAACTGTCAAACAAGTCGTTCATCAGATCGCCCCTGGACTCGTGCCACGTTGAGATCCCGCGGTCACCGGACAACCATACACTTTGGTTTCAAGTACCGTGGGCAACGAAAAGGCGAAATCGCGATCGCTCACAAGACGGTCTACGGCAGCACATCCGACACTATCTCCCTCATGCCCGCGGCTGGCCGTCAGTCCGCCGGAGAACAAGAGTCGGCCACCTCGATCGAAGAGCTTTGCATGGCCCGAAGTGCGTATACCAAACTTCTCGGCTTCGTCTGCGTTGACATCCACAACACGACTCAAGCCCGGAGTTGCCGCAATCGCCTGCGCGAACGCGCCGTTCGACCAGTTCTCCGGCAGTCGTCGAGGTATGACCAGGACGGCTATGACCCGCATCTGGAACTGGGTTTTCAACATGAGTCGCTGGAGTTCCGCAAGGGCCGCCTTACTGCATGGACAGCGCGGATGAAAAAAAATGACCAGCGTCGGTTGCGTCTGGCTTCGAGAAATCCGGCTGCCGGCAGGCCATTGCATCGTCAGCTCGGCGGTTTCCCCGGGCGTTCGAGCATGAACTTCCAGAAAGCAAAGCCCTGCAATCCCGACGACAAGTGAAAGGACCGTTAGTGCTGCCAATAGTCGCCGATATGGCCCACGAGGCAGTTTGATACCGGAGGTATCTGACATGCCGTCGGGCCTCTGCCATAATTCGATTGCACTGAATCCTTCGCCCCTGTCGTTCATAACGAAACTCGATTTCTGCCCTGATATGGAAACGAAACTACTCGGGTTTCACCTACTCTTTGGTCTACTCGCCCCGAAATAGATGCTTCGCCGTTAGAGCAACCATCGTTCATGGTTAAAGAACCGAAGGCCGAAACAACCAGGCGGAGTTCGAAAAAGGTAGAAGTACCCTATCCAGCGAACGCAGTTCTCAGTGGCGTCCAGTTAACGAGAATCGAGACGGACCACATGGCACGGAGGCTCCAGCACTGACGCCTGGGTGCGGGAAAACGTGAGGTGCTCATTTGTGTGAAATCGATTTCACCAGCAGAGAAGGAACTTCGATACTAAAACGAGAAATGAGAACTCCATCATGACCGCGAACGATTGGACCTCTTCAAATGGCCGATACGAAATGCTCGGCGTTCATTGCGTGTGACCACGTCAGGCAGCCAGCCCATGGGTCTGTTCGCGTGGCCTATTATTGTCGTGGCGTGTCTTCGCATGACATCACGATTTTGAATCAACTGCCGGACCACTCATGTGCCCCAAATGGCTGACGCCGGACAGGATAAATGGAGCCTCTTGTCGGTTAATAATTTCGAGTGGGGAGTTCCCCGTCAGACTGTCCGCGGACTGACGATTCTGTCACAAACGGCATGGGCTATTTCTGGAGTTGACGTGCTCAAGACTTTCATTTGCGAGAGAGAGACCTTCAAACTACTGACCGTTTTTGAGCATCAAAGGTGCTGCTCCAGTGTTCTGCACGACCACCAACAAAGATGAGTGTACGTTCTCAGGAAGATTGATGGATGAACTATGGAGGATGTGCATACTCGCTTAGCGGCCATCGTCAACTCATCGGAGGATGCCATTATCAGCAAGACTCTGGATGGGGTGATCACCAGCTGGAATCCAAGCGCCGTCAGGATGTTTGGATATTCAGAGGCCGAAGCCGTTGGTCAGTCAATGCTCATGATTATTCCGCCGGACCGTGAATATGAAGAACCACTGATACTCAAAAAAATCGCGAACGGCGAACTCATCAAGCACTTCGATACGGTTCGAGTTTGCAGGGATGGAAGTCGAATTGACATTTCCGTCAGTATCTCGCCGATCACCGATGGTGCCGGAAAGATCATTGGCGCGTCTAAAGTTGCTCGCGATATTACCAGCCAAAAGCAGCTGGAACGTAAACTGAAGGAAAGTGAAAGCAGCCTTCGAGCCATATTTGAGCATGCCGCCGTCGGTGTTGCTCGGATCTCAGTGGACGGTCAATTTGTGCTGGTCAATCAGCGGTACGCCGATGTGGCCGGTCGCACTCGAACACAATTGATGGCCTGCACAATTCATGAAATCACTCACCCCGAGGACCTGAAATCAGAGCTGGCACATATCCAGGAACTGCTGAGCGGCGTTAAAAAGTCGTACTCGATGGAAAAGCGATTCTTGCTTGAGAATGGCGGAGAAACGTGGGTCAGTACGACGGGAGTTCTGATCGATGAATCCGGAGATGTTCCTCGGCATCTCATCGTTTCTGTCGAAGACATTTCTGCTCGACGACAAGCGGAAGAAGCAATACATCGTCTGACGCAGAGACTGGAGCAACAAGTCGCGGAACGTACCGCGCAGCTGGAAGCGGCAAACGAAGAGTTGCGACAAAGCAAAGCCACGTTGACGAGTCTCTTCGAATCATTGCCCGGCCTCTACCTGGTGCTGTCACCCGACCTCGTGATCGTGGCTGTCAGTGATGCCTATCTGGAAGCCACCATGGTGAGTCGTCAGGCCATCGTTGGTTCAAAGCTCTTTGACGTATTTCCGGACAACCCCGGGGACCAATCGGCGACCGGAGCGTCCAATCTGCGGGCATCGCTCGAGCGAGTCCTTCGTGACGGGGTCACAGATACGATGGCCATTCAGAAGTACGATATTCGTCGACCGGACGGTCGATTCGAAGAACGATACTGGAGTCCGGTCAATTCGCCCGTATTGGGAGCGAACGGCTCGATCATGTATGTCGTCCATCGCGTCGAGGATGTGACAGAATTTGTGCGTCGCAAATCGGAGTCGGCCGGCAATTCGATCGAACTGAGTGCGCAAGTTCAGAAGATGGAAGTGGAGATTTACTACAGCTCTCAGAAACTGAAGACAACCAATCTGAAACTGGAGGAAGTCAATAAGGAGCTTGAGGGCTTCAGCTATTCCGTGTCGCACGACCTCCGTGCTCCTCTGCGTGGAATTGACGGCTTTGTCCGAATGTTGAAAGAGGATTACGGCGACCGACTTGATGCTGAAGGCAATCGGATGATGGACGTCGTCAGCAGTGAGGTCCGACGAATGGGACAGTTGATTGATGATCTGCTGGCGTTTTCTCGCCTTGGTCGTCAACAACTTGAACAAAGGCCGGTTGACATGACGAGCCTGGCGAAGTCGGTGCTGGAATCTTCCGCCGTTTCCAATCAGTGTCGTGCGACTTTCGACCTCCGGATCCTGCCTGCCGCGGAGGGAGATTTTTCCATGTTGCGGCAGGTGTTTTCAAATCTGATCAACAATGCCATCAAGTTCAGCAGTCTCCGTGAGTCACCGGTGATCGAGATCGGCAGCGGGACGCATGAGGACGTTCCGATGTATTACGTGAAAGATAACGGCGTTGGCTTCGACGAAAAGTACAGCCATAAGCTCTTTTCTGTGTTTCAGCGGTTGCACAGTGAACAGGAATTCGAAGGCACCGGAGTCGGCCTCGCGCTTGTGCAGCGAATCATCCACCGGCACGGGGGAAAGATCTGGGCCGAAAGCAGATCCGGCGAAGGAGCCACGTTCTTTTTTACTCTTTCAAACAAGAATGAAAGCGCGTCATGAGTAATCGCACTGAAGTCGAGATCCTGCTTGTTGAAGACAATGCTCGCGATGCAGAGCTGACTTTGCGAACACTTCGGAAGGGCAATTTGTCGAACAGCATTGTCCACGTTGCTGATGGTCAGCAGGCTCTGGACTGGCTGTTTGGCACGAGTGACGAAGAACCGAAGTCTGATGGACATCCGAAACTCGTGTTGCTGGATTTGAAGTTACCCAAGGTCGATGGCGTTGAAGTGCTGCGAGCAATTCGGGCAGATGAACGGACGAAGAATCTGCCAGTGGTGATCATGACGTCGTCCCACGAACAGCGTGATCTGGTCGAAAGTTACAAACTGGGTGTAAACAGCTATGTCGTCAAGCCTGTTGATTTTGAGAGCTTTTCTGCCGCGGTCCTGGCCCTCGGTCAATACTGGTTGCTGATTAACCAGACTCCATTGTTCTAGCAGATCCGAAAGTTTCGTGACGATGAGTCAATCACTCCGAGTTCTAATTCTTGAAGACCGCCCCCAGGATGCGGAATTGCTCATCCGCGAACTGCGGCGTGCCGGCTATGATCCTGACTGGCGGCGCGAGGACAGCGAGGCCGGTTTTCTTGCAGCGCTGGAACAATCGCCCGAGCTAATCCTCAGCGACTATTCACTCCCGCATTATGACGGCCTGAAGGCCATGAAAGCCGTACGGGATTGTGATCGGGACATTCCATTCATTCTTGTTTCAGGAACAGTGGGAGAAGAGATTGCAGTTCAGGCGATGCAGGCCGGCGTGACGGACTACCTGTTAAAGGATCGTCTCGGCCGTCTCGGGCCAGCTGTACAGAGAGCGCTTGAAGCAAGGAGGTTGCGTGACGAGCATCGCAGGGCAGAGCTGAAATTCAGAGCTTCGGAAAGCCGGTATCGACGGCTCTTTGAATCGGCCAAAGATGGCATCCTGATCCTCAGGTCACAGACGGGGATGGTTGACGACGTTAATCCCTTTCTGACGGAGCTTCTGGGGTTTTCACGAGAAGAGTTCCTCAGCAAGCACGTCTGGGAATTAGCGTTCCTGAAGAACCTGTTCCCCAGTGAAGCTGAGTTTCGGGATTTGCGACAGCGCGATTATGTCCGGTATGACGGACTGCCCCTGACTTCGGCCGATGGCAGACAGGTGGATGTTGAATTCGTGAGTATTGTTTTCGATGTGGATGGCGAGAGTGTTATTCAGTGCAATATTCGCGATATCACCGAGCGAAAACGTGTGGAAGAATCTTTGCGCCAGAGTGAAGCGAGGCTGCGAGTTGTCACCGAACGGGCACGGGTGGGACTTGTCGTGATCGATGCGGACCACCGCTATCTGTTCGCGAACGCCGCATTCACATTGATGCTGGGGTTGTCGGAAACAAACATCGTGGGCCAGCGAATCGCGGATGTGCTTCCCGTCGCTCAGGAAGATCGCATCCTGCCACGGCTGGCCGAAGCGTTTGCCGGCGAGCGAATTGATTATGAACTGCAGCTGCCAGCGCAGCAGCCACAATTTCACTACGCGGTGAACTACGAACCCGTGATCGACCAGGGACGAGTCACACATGTGGTGGTCGTGGTCATGGATATCACGGAACAAAAGCAAACATGGAATTTGCTGAGACTTCAGGAACGCGTGATCCACGCGACAACTCAGGGGATTGTCATCACCGATGCTTTGCAACCGGATTGCCCCATCATTTTTATTAATCGCGGATTCGAATTGATCACCGGGTATACGGCGGAGGACGCACTGGGGCGTAACTGCCGATTTCTTCAGGGGCGAGAAACGGATGCGGCGACGACCGCAAGTATCCGGCAGGCGATCCGTGAAGAACGTGCCGGATCGTTTGAACTGCTGAATTACAGGAAGGACGGTACGACGTTCTGGAATGAAATGTCAATTACACCCGTCAGAGATGAGAATGGCCAGCTCACCCATTTCGTCGGAGTTCAGAGCGACATCACAGCGCGACGTGAGGCCGAGCAGCAGGTCAGACAGTCACAAAAGATGGAAGCGGTCGGTCAGCTGGCGGGAGGAGTGGCTCATGACTTCAACAATCTGCTGACGGTTATTGATGGTTACACAAGTTTGATGCTGGAAACCAATTGCTCCACGGACCCCGAATGGGAGTATCTCCAGGAGATTCGCACAGCGACCAATCGTGCGACCGATCTCACTCGCCGATTGCTGGCCTTTGGACGGCGGCAGTTGCGAACCCCTGAATCTCTTGATTTGAATGCTGCCATTGAAGAAACAATTAAGCTTCTCGAAAGGCTCCTGTGTGAAAATGTCGTGCTGGAGCTCAATCTCGACTCCCAGGCGGGTTGGGTGTGGGCTGATCGGGGCGAGATCTCTCAGATCCTGCTGAATCTTGCGATCAATGCGCGCGATGCCATGCCCGATGGCGGCCAGATTTCCGTGACCACAACAGTGACTGAGCTGGACCATTCTGAAATTCCGTCACGAGAGTTTTTTAAGCCCCGGAAGTTTGCCGTGCTCACCGTTTCAGACACGGGTACGGGTATTCCAAAGGACGTTCAGGCCAGAATGTTTGAACCATTTTTCACCACAAAGCCAGCAGGAAAAGGGACCGGGCTGGGGCTTTCGACTGTTTATGGGATCGTGATTCAGACAGGCGGTCATATTGAAGTTTCCAGCAACGAGGGTGTCGGAACTTCGTTTCGTATCTACCTGCCGCAGTTGGAACACGTCGACGAAAATGAACCGGACCTCGCGATGCCACTCGTCTCAGCACAGGGAACGGAAACGATCCTTTTAGTCGAAGATGACAGTGCACTGCGACGACTGACAAAGCTGATGCTGACCAGTCAGGGTTATCAGGTCCTCGAAGCTGCGAATGGGCAATTAGCCGTTGAGAATTTTGCAGACAAGCTGGATTCAGTGCAACTGCTTGTGACCGACCTGATGATGCCAGGGATCAGTGGTCTTGAGTTGGCGGAGCACCTGATGAAGATCAAGCCCGGGCTCCGAGTCCTGTTTCTGTCCGGCTACATCGCCGTTCCCGAGGTGCGTGATCGCTTGCTTCACATCGAAGGAAACTTTCTGCTCAAACCGTTCTCGGCAGCAGATCTTGTGCAAAAGGTTCGAGAATCGTTGCAGAGCCCATAATGGCGATCGGCGTGCCCCTTTCGAGTACTCACAAGTCGTGCGCAGCGACGTCGATCAGCGAAGAAGGCCCACACCTTGTTTACAAATACTATTTTGACATGTTTCACTCCCGTATCGATTCGGACTCATCGCGGCTGTGTTGAGCATCAGCAGAACCTGAATTCTGATGAGATAAGGTCATAGGCATGGAAGAGAAATTTGCCTGTATCCGGATCGTCGAAGATGACGATGCGATTCGAAAATTGCTGGGAATCCTGATTTCATCGGAGGGTTATCCGACGCGCGTGTATGAGTCGGCCGAGCGATTCATGGCGGAAGACAGCCTGAGCGATCCCGGTTGTGTGCTGATTGATCTGGAGCTGCCCGGAATCAGTGGTATTGAGCTGGTGACGTGGATCAGTGTTCAGACAGAACCACTTCCGACAATCGTTGTCACCGGAAATGGAAATGTGCAGGCGGCAGTCCGATGCCTGAAGAACGGGGCCACGGAGTTCGTTGAAAAGCCATTTGACCGCCTGGACTTATTGAGCAAGATCCAATCCACGGTAGAAATCGACAAAAGCCAGCGTGCCGCGCGTCTCCGGCTTGCTGATCTCCGCGGCAAATACGGGTCCCTTTCCACGCGGGAACAGGAGGTCATCAGGTACCTCGCGGAAGGACTCAGTTCCAAACAGGTGGCCGGCAAGCTGGGATTGGCTGCAAAAACGGTCGAACATTGCCGAGCTCGCATTATGGAAAAAATGCAGGCCGAATCATTCGCGGAAATCGTCAGAGCCATCGTGGAGCTCGGCCTTTGAAACCGCGTTCGCACCTCGCGAGCGGCAAGGTGTAGACACTCCGAGCTTGATCTTTATTTGCGTCGATCTGCGTCAATCCGTTTGAAAATCGCAGCGAATTTCACTCGGCGGGCTCACGCCCCACTGCCCGCCACACCGCTCGCCTTTCTGCATTCGCGAACTCACCTGAGTTTTGTTGAGCGACACGGTACCATACAACCTGACTGACACAGTCGCGTCCTCTTCAAAGTGCGCGCTACAATCCGGAATCAATAGAAAATCATCATGTCGGGCGATCATTCAACAATAGGCCACGCCAGCGCAGAGGCACCGGTTGGCAAGGCGATTGCCACTGGGGTCTGCCTTGTTTTCGGGCTGCTGGGATTTTTGGTGGGTCGCTCCAGTATCCCGCATGCAGAAGGCTGGTCCATTGCCGCTTGTCTGGTGGCTTATCTTGCCGGTGGCAGCGGGCCTACGATCAGCGCGATCGCCTCTTTGAAGAATCGTCAGCCGACAGTTGACCTGTTGATGATCCTTGCAGCCCTGGGAGCGGCAGCGATCGGCGAATGGACGGAGGGTGTTGTCCTGCTCTTCCTGTTTTCGCTCAGCGGTACGCTGGAAGAGTTTGCGATGTACCGCACAACACGATCGATCGAATCATTGATTCAGCTTCGCCCGCGAGAAGCCTGGCTGGTCAGAGATGGCGTTATTGCGGAAAAGCCGGTTCCCGTCGAAGAACTGAAGGTCGGCGACAATGTTCGAGTTCGACCTGGAGAACGATTTCCGGTTGACGGTAAAGTTCTTGAAGGAGAAACATGGGCCGATGAATCGACATTGACGGGTGAGAGCGAGCAGATTCGAAAGGGCGCCGGGGCGAAAGTGTTTTCCGGCACCATTAACGGCTCCGGCAATGTTCTCGTGAAAATGACGAAAGCCGTGGCCGACACCACCATCGCGCGCATTGTGCATATGGTGCAGGAAGCTCAGGCGCAGAAGACGCCGACTCAACGCTTCGTCGAATCGTGGCAGACACCCTATGTTCTGGGCGTCATCTTTACATCCGTCTGTGTCTTTCTGGCATCGCGTCTGTTGCACACGAATGACTGGCACGACGCGTTTTATCATGCGATGGTGCTGCTGGTCGCGGCTTCGCCATGTGCGGTCGTTGTGGGAGCACCAGCCGTGCTGCTGTCCGCGATTGCGCGAGCTGGTCGGCAGGGCATTTTGTTTAAGGGTGGAGTTCATCTGGAATCGCTGGGGCAAGTCAGCATAATCGCGTTTGATAAGACCGGCACGGTGACATTGGGAAGGCCAGCCGTGGCCGAAGTCTGGACTCCGGCGGGCACGGATCAGTCGCGATTGCTGAGCCTTGCCGCGACGGTTGAACAACGCAGCGAACACCCGCTGGGAATTCCTGTCGTCGCCGAAGTGCGCAGCCGCAATATTCCGCTGAGCGATGCACCTCTGACGGATTTTCATAGCCACACGGGTCTCGGTGTTCACGCGAGAATTGACGGAGTCTGGGTCGGAGTTGGACGCGAAACGCTGTTTGAGAGTCATGATATCAAAGTGCAGCCGGAGTTGATCGAGCAGGCTCGGCGAATGCGTGAAGCCGGGCAGACGGCCTTGATGGTTGCAACGGATGAAGACGGGCTGATGGGTGTGATCGGAGTCGCGGATCAGATGCGGCAAGAGGCTCCTGAGACGATGCGCTCTCTGAAACGCATGGGGATTCGTAAGACCGTGATTCTGACCGGTGACCATGAACGAGTGGCTCGAAATATTGCGGCCAAACTGGGAGCTGATGATGTGCGGGCCGGATTAATGCCGGACCAGAAGGTCGTGGAACTCAGTCGTCTGGCGGCCGATGGTGATGTGGTTGCGATGGTCGGCGACGGCGTTAACGACGCGCCCGCGCTCGCGACGGCTCAGGTTGGCATCGCCATGGGTGGCGCGGGGACGGACGTGGCTCTGGAAGTCGCCGATGTGGTCCTGATGAGCGATGATCTGCGCAGCCTGCCAGTAGCTATCTGGATCAGTCAGACAGCGCGGCGGAGAGTACGTCAGAATATGACATTTGCATTCTCCATGATTGCATTGCTGGTGCTGGCAACCTTCTTTGATCTGCCGCTGTCACTGGGAGTCATCGGCCACGAAGGCAGCACGGTCCTGGTGGTGCTCAACGGACTGCGAATTTTATGGGAAAAGATTCCGACATTTCATGCAAGCTCTCTCTCTGTCGATTGAACATTTTTGTCAGACCACTCCTTGTTGATGAAAAGATCTGTGGAATGAAGAACGTATGCTCCAACATCCCTGCACTGTTTCTCTCTGCTGCCATTCTGATCGCGACTTCAATTCTGGTCGCGGCCGATGAATTGCCAAAACAAAGTCTCGCCACCACGGTCAGCGAACTTGACGGTGAGAAGCAGCCGGTCCTTTATTGGGCTCCCGAATCTGCGTCACAACAACCCACACCTCTGTTTGTTTTTCTGCATTCATGGAGTGCTGACTATACGCAGGACAACAGCAAGTGGATGGTCGAGTGTGTGCGTCGCAACTGGATCTGGATTCATCCCAATTTTCGAGGCATCAATCAGACTCCCAAAGCCTGCGGTTCAAAATTCGCTCGGCAGGATATTCTGGATGCGATCCGGTTTGCTCGTGAAAAATGGCAGGTCGATCACACGCGAGTTTACATTGCCGGAGTTTCAGGCGGCGGACATATGTCGCTGTTGATGGCCGGGCACCATCCGGAAGAATTCAGCGCGGTGTCGGCCTGGGTCGGGCCGATGGATCTGATCGTATGGCATCGATTTCACACGATCGACGGAAAGCCCGACAAGTATGCGCAGATGATAGAGCTTTCTCTTGGTGGTCCGCCGGGAACATCGGCCGAGATCGATGCGGATTATCGAGATCGCTCACCGGTGTTCAACTTGTCGAACACCGGCGACCTGCCGATCAGCATTCTGGCGGGCGTGCAGGATGGACATGCAGGCTCTGTGCCGGTCTCACATTCTTTGATTTCCTTCAATGAGATCGCCAAAGCTCACGGCTCAGCGGTGATCTCCGAAGAAGACATTCAGTCACTCACAAAGGATCGCAAACTACTGCATCCTCAGTCGTCGGACATTGTGGAGGACGCGATTCTTGGCCGCCAGATTCATCTGCAGCGAACCTCACGCCGCAGCATTGTGACAATCTTTGAAGGCGGCCATGAGAGCATTCCCGAGTCTGCATTTTCATGGCTGGAGAAGCAACAACGAGCCACGGCAACGCGTAAGAATTGAACCGCCTAACGTTTGTCAGCTGGTAGTGGTATTACTTCGACGTCGAAGCTCACATGGAAGTCGTAGGTCTTGCCAAAGAACTCACCGGGCTCAGAAAGTTTAGCGGTCCCACGAACGCGACCCTCGGCGACCGTTGCATCCCCTTCGAGATCGGCATTAGACGAGATCGACGCATTGTCCGCCCAGATTGCGGCCTGCTTTACCGAGTCATTGTCGTCGATTTGCAGCACTACCTGCGGCTGTGTTTCAAACACACTATCGTCAGTGCCATCTTTCGCCAATGCTGCTTTCAGTTTGGCCATGTTAATGGGCTTCTGACTGACAAAGACTTTTGTCACCACTTCGTCAAACATCTTCGCTTCATAAGCAACGACATGAGCCAGCTTCCACTGGTTTTTGCCCAGCGTTAGTTCTCCTCCGTTTTCCAGCTTCGCGGTGTTCTGAGCAACCTTGGCCGCCTTTGATGTTTTTGTCAAAACGTCTGTGTCAAAACTGATCTTCCACGTATAGGTTCGCTCGAAGAATTCGCCTTCTTCCTCCAGCTCCAGAGTTCCCCTTGCCCTGTTGTCCTCGACCAGCACGTCCCCGATCGTGCCCGAGTTTCCGCCGCCGCTGACGCCATCAAGCTGATAGTTGATGCCCGCGACTTCGCCATCGGCTCCGATCTCCACTCGAATGTTCGGTTCCGGAAACTCCATATCTTCATCGTTGCCGGTCTTCTTCAGAAGAGCGAGAAGCTTTTCCTGCTTCACTGGCTTCGCGGAAGCCACAATCTTTGTGCGCCATTCGCCCTGAGAAATCAGCTCGTAGGCAATGACCTGATTGAGTTCATAAGACTTTTCACCCATGCGAGCGGACCCGATATTGGGCAACTTTGGCATCTTCGAAATGCCCTGTTTCGGACGTTCAACTCGTTCCGGTTCCTCGACTTTTTCTGACTCTTCGTCGTCCTTTTCTTCCATCTCCTCTTCATCAGATTTGTCTGCTGCCCGCTTCGGCTTGTCCCCCGATTTCTTTGCCGGACTTTTGCCGCCATTGACCTTGGCCGGTGCTTCAGCCTCCGAGGAATCGAGCGGTGTTCCGATTCCGATCAGCATCATCATGACGTCAGTGAATCCGGTGTCGACATAGGTGAGAGTGATGGACTGGTCGTCCTTTTTGAAATCCAGATTGCCGGAGTCTTTTTCAAGATCATCGCCTTCAACTTCCCAGCCATCAGCGGCCAGGTGGCCCTGAATAAACTCGGCCGTCTTCAGACCTTTTCCAGCTCCGACCTTGATCTGCAGCACATTGTCACTGGTTCTGCTGACCTTGGTGCCTTCCGGGACTTTCACCTGCACTGAGTCACTGGATTCTGCGGAAGACTTCTTTTTGCCACTGCTCTTCTTGCCTTTCCCTCCCAGAGCTTCCGCAATCAGAGAGTTGGCGAGTGCGTCGACGTCCGGCGGTGAGTCATTCGACTCTTTCATTTCCTCGTCTTTTTCTGCCGCATTCTCTGCCAATAGTTTTTTCTGGTCTTCCTCAAGTTGCTTCTTCGCGGCCTCAATTTCCTGCCTGGAAAGATGTTTGACGACAGCGGACGTCTTATCTTCAGACTTCTCAAGCGTTACGTCGATCACATCCCCGGCGCTGTTCGTAAAAACGCGAGTTCCCACGGGGCGGCCGAAATCGTCGTCACTGAGAACCATTTTTTCCCCGGACGGCTTCCAGCCCTGAGCAGGCAATGTCTTCTCATAGAAGCCAACAACCGCAGCGAAGTCCTGAGGCGATTCAAACCGCAGCGTCTTCTGCTGACCTGTAAAACTAAGTTGCTCAGCATTGTCCGGAGCAGGAATGTCTGCGGCCAGCAGCGAAGAACTATACATCACCGCGGTCTTGTTGCCCTGAGCCGGTGCCAGACTGACCATGACACCGATCTGGATCGCATTCCTCTTGACCTGAAACTGCTTCAGCTCTGGCGAAACATCGTTATAACCATAAGGCTGCCAGCCAGCAGCCAGCAGCAGCTTCCGAGTCTGATCTGCGGCATCCTGTACTTTGAGGTCCACCGAATAGACAGCGGTCGCTTCATTGATGAACGTTGTTGTCGCCCCTTTGATCACAGGGAGTGATTTCAAAGGTACGTTGCCAAAATTCATGATGTAAACGAACGTGGCGCGTTCTTTCTCGGGTTGGCCTGATGCTGATGTCGAAATAGACAGCGAGTATCCATCCTTGCTGAACAGACCGCTCGCATACGACGCCTCCGTCATTGCTCCCGGAAGTTCCTTCCAGCCAAGCTTTGTGAGCTGTTGTTTCTGAAACTTGTAGGCCGCCGTCGGATCAGCCGACGTCCCATAAGACATCGCGCCAACGTGAGTTTCACCGAGCGATTCTGCATTTTCGGGTATTCCGAAAGTTCGCAGATCGATCACTTTTGCGGCGGCATCCACAGTGGCGGCCTTTGCAGCCGGAGTCTCCTGTGCGAATACAGAACTTCCGATCAATGAGCTTCCCGATTCCACATAGCCGGACGCCAGTGCAACAACCAAAGCCAATTTGCTCGCTCTTGTTTTCCAGTCTGATTGATTCATTTTTCTCTCCATAGTCCTGATCTGTTCAGATCGGACAGTGCGACACGATGAGAACGAAAGATCGGCCAAAACTGCACTCGGAAGTACGACACGCAATACGGTTGCGGAACGCTATAAGAAGGTTGTTTCGCCCCCAAAACGAGTGTGGGGAGAAAACGCACTCAGGGATTTTGTATCGGCCATCGACGCGATGGCGTTTTTTTATCACAATGCGGTGTGTTGTATGCTTTCAGACGTCCGGTGGAAAGAGATTTGCCATCGCAAGCCATTGGTCCCAGTAGATCAAACGCCCGATACACGATGAGTAGTCGAGCCATCTGTCCTGCGATGAGACGGTCAGCCATCTTCCGCTCGACGCCTGATCGCCGAATGTTTCCGCGAATTTTTTTCGGTCAACTTGTTCTCCTATGAGTACCTCACCCCTTGTCAGCGATGCTGGCTTTGAATTTTCAGTCGACGATTTTTGTCAGGTCGCCGCGAAAGAACTAAACCTTTCAGCGACTCAGGTGGAAGGCACCGTTCGGCTGCTGGAAGAAGGCAACACGATTCCGTTCATTGCCCGATATCGTAAAGAAGTCACGAAGGGGCTCGATGAACGACAACTGCGCGCGATTGAAGATCTCCTTGCGAAAGCTAAAGAGCTTGCCGCTCGCAAGAATACGATTCTGAAAACGATCGCGGAACAGGGGAAGCTAACCGAAGCGCTGCGAAAGCAAATCGTGACCTGCATGGATCCTCGAGTGCTGGAGGATCTTTATCTGCCGTATAAGCCAAAGAAGCGAACTCGCGCTGCGATCGCTCGTGAACGAGGCCTGCAGCCGCTGGCGGATCTGCTTTTCAGTCAGCAGCGACTGTCCGGTTCGCGGGCCGACATCATTCGCAAGTTTATCAGCGCCGACAAAGACGTGCCGGATGAAAAGGCCGCTATTCAGGGCGCGTGTGATATTGTCGCGGAGCAATGGGCCGAGAACGTGGCGACGCGGCAATGGGTGCTCGAACAGGCTCAGCGGGGAGAGCTGGTTTCTGTCGTTAAAAAGGGCAAGGCGGAAGAAGGCAGCAAGTTTGAAAACTACTTTGACTGCAGTGAGAAGGTTTCTCGGATGCCGGCCCATCGATTCCTCGCAATGCAGCGAGGAGAAGCCGAGGGCGTCTTGCGAATCAGTCTTGGGATGGATGATGAGACGAACCAGAAACATCTGAAATCTCGCCTCGTGACCAATCCAACGTTCGAATTCAAAGCGGAACTTGAAGCGACGGCGGTCGACTGTTATGACCGACTACTGCGTCCGTCTGCGGAAAGTGCGTTGCTGCAAACATTGAAGGAGAAAGCCGATCGAGAAGCCGTCGAAGTGTTTGCGAAGAATCTTCGCGACCTCCTGATGGCATCTCCGGCCGGGCCTCAGGTCACCATCGGAATTGATCCGGGATTTCGGACGGGCTGCAAGGTTGCCGTAGTGGATGAAACCGGCCGCTTCCTTTGCAATGAAACGATCTACCCGACTCCACCACGTTCGGATCTTGAAGGAGCAGGTAACACGCTGCTCAAGCTGATCAGAAAACACAATGCCACGCTGATCGCGATTGGCAATGGAACGGCATCGCGAGAAACGGATAAGTTCGTCGCGGACCTGATGAAGCAACACAGCTTGAAGGTCACAAAGGTGATGGTCAATGAGTCCGGAGCGTCGATCTATTCGGCCAGCGAAGTAGCGATCGCGGAATACCCCGATCTGGATGTGACCGTGCGAGGTGCGATCAGTATTGCTCACCGACTTCAGGATCCGCTTTCGGAGCTGGTCAAGATTGATGCACAGTCCATTGGGGTTGGTCAGTATCAGCACGATGTTGACCAGACACTGTTGAAGAAGGCACTGGATCGCGAAGTTGAGAGCTGCGTGAACTCCGTCGGCGTCGATGCGAACACCGCGAGTCCCGCGTTGTTGTCATACGTCGCTGGAATCGGGGCTGTGCTGGCTAAAAGAATCGTCTCCTATCGCGACGAACATGGAGCGTTTAAGTCGCGCGACGAACTTCTGAAGGTTCCTCGTCTGGGGCAGAAGGCTTATCAACAGGCAGCCGGGTTTTTGCGGATTCGAGGCGGGTCACAGCCGCTGGATAATTCTGCTGTGCATCCGGAGCAGTATCCACTCGTCCGCAAGATGGCTCAGAAGCTGGGCACGGACGCCAGGGCTCTGGTCGGAAATTCACAGCTTGTCGCTCAAATCAGGACGGCCGAGTTTGTGTCTGCGGAGGCTGGTGAGTTCACCGTTCGCGATGTCGTGGCGGAATTGGCTCGCCCTGGCCGAGATCCTCGCAGTGAATTCAAAGCCGCACAATTCTCAGACACGGTCAGCGAGATCGGTGATCTGGAAGTTGGGATGCTCCTGGAAGGAGTCGTGACGAATGTGACAAAGTTTGGAGCCTTCGTGGACATTGGTGTTCATCAGGACGGCTTGATTCACATTTCTCAGTTGGCCAATCATTTTGTCCGCGATCCGTCGGAAGTAGTGTCGGTGGGAGATATCGTGAAAGTGCGAGTCGTTCAGGTCGAAGCCGAACGCAAACGCATCGCGTTGACGCGGCGGCTGGATCAGTAATCGCAGGTGATGTTCTGCAGGAATTAATTCTCCTTGCGTCACGGCAATCCACAGGTCACTGCAATTTTTTGAGTTGCGTACTGCCAGGCAAGGAGATAACGAGCACAGACGGCTTCGCCTAGCCGTTCAGATGAACACTGTTTCAACCAGATTCGCCAAAGTGTCCCGAATGATAACCTTCGCAAAGAATTCTTATGTTCTCCTCCGACATTGACGTCATGCAACGGGCGATCCGGATTGCTCAATCGGGCCTCGGGCTTGTGGAGCCGAATCCCATGGTCGGCGCGGTGATCGTCGATCCCGACAGAAACCTGATTGCCGAAGGTTACCATCAAAAGTTCGGGGAAGCTCACGCGGAGATCAACGCGATTCGACAGGCCGGTGAGGCGACTCGTGGGGCCGACTTGTTCGTTTCTCTGGAACCCTGCAGTCATTTCGGAAAAACGCCGCCCTGCGCGGATGCCGTTATCGCGGCCGGATTTCGCCGCGTCGTCGTGGGATGTCAGGATCCGGCACCACATGTCGCTGGCCAGGGGATTCAAAGGATTCGAGCGGCCGGGATTCCCGTCGAAGTGGGAGTTTGCGAGGTCGAAGCTCGACGACTCATCGCACCGTTTGAAATGTTGATGATGAAGCAGCGTCCCTGGGTGCACGCGAAATGGGCGATGACTCTGGATGGCCGTATCGCCACAAGTACTGGGCATTCTCAATGGATCTCGTGTGGTGAATCGCGAGTCCGAGTTCATCAGCTTCGCGGCTGCGTTGACGCGATTATCACGGGATCCGGAACCGTTCGCGCGGATGATCCCCTGCTCACAGCCCGGCCGCCGGGCCCAAGAACGGCTCTGCGAGTCGTCATTGATTCAACCGGAGACAGCGTCAGGGCCGACAGCAAGCTCGCTCAAACGATCCGCCAGGCACCGGTTCTGGTCTGTGTGTCGCGACGCTGTCAGGAGACGGAGAAAGTTCGTCTGCGTGATCTCGGCGTCGAGGTTTTTGAAACGAGTGGCGCGGGTTCTGTGGATTTGGCGGAAGTCCTGCAGGAACTTGGCCGCCGCGGGTGTACTCGAGTACTGCTCGAGGCAGGCCCGGGGCTTCTGGGAGCGTTCTTCGATCGCGGATTGATTGACGAAGTGCACGCCTTTGTGGCTCCTAGAATGATCGGCGGCGCGAATGCGTTGTCGCCGATTGGAGGAGCCGGATTGCCAGTCATTCCGGGTCTGGCAAACCTGAACGCGTTTCGCGTCACACCCAGCGGCGACGATTTACTGATCGAAGCCGACGTCAGTCGCAAAGCCTGAGTGAAAGGGTTTCCGAGGGACGGTCGCCTGATAGGGCGGATTGTACATTCTCGTTGCTCAGTCACGCACTCGTTTCGGAAAACCTGCTCCCTGCGGACTTGCAAGAGCGGCGGGATTGTTCGACCATCCGTACGGACGTGGTTGTGAACGATTCGCGACCTACTGGAACCTTTGTAAGGCGAGCACCTGTGCCGGCGATGGACTGGACAATACTGAAGAAAGTGATCGACGAGAATGATTCATTCCTGATCACCAGCCATGTCCGCCCGGATGCTGATGCACTGGGATCTGAATTGGGGCTGCGAGCGATTCTGCTGGCACTCGGCAAGAAAGTCTGCATTGTTAATGCGTCAGCTCCGCCGGCGAACCTGAGTTTCATGAATCCGCCGGGCGTGATTTTAAAACTGAACGATACGGTTACCAAAGCGAATGTCCCGAAGACAGACGTGGTCGTAATTGTTGACACGAGTGCGTGGCAACAGCTGGGCAATATGGCCGATGTGATTCAAGCGTCGTCTGCCAGGCGAGTGGTGATCGACCATCATGTCAGCTCCGATGAAATGGGCGCAATTGACCTGAAAGATGTGTCAGCGGCGGCCACCGGGGAACTTATTTGCGAGGCGGCTGAGGCGTTTGGAATCGAATTCGACGAGGATACGGCCAACTGGCTTTATGCGGCGATTGCAACGGACACCGGTTGGTTTCGATTTCCGTCCACGACATCTCGAACGATGCGGATTAGTGCGGCTTTGATCGATCGCGGTGCATCGCCTCATTACGTGTTTAATCTCGTTCATGAACAATCATCACTTTCCAGAGTGCGACTTGGCGGGCGAGTTCTCGGGAGAACTCAATCGGAAGCTGATGGCCGTTTAGTCTGGGTTCAGGTCGACGCGAAGGACATGTCAGAGACCGGGGCGGTTCCGTCCGATACAGAAGGTCTGGTCAACCAGTGTCTGACCGTGGCTGGTTCCGAGGCGGCGTTCATTGCTGTGGAACTGCAGACCTCGCAAATCAAATTCAGCCTGCGTTGCCGGTATCCTCACGATGTCGCCGCGCTGGCCGAACAGTTTTCGGGTGGCGGGCATAAACTCGCCTCCGGAGCAACTCTGTCAGGGCCGTTGAACGTTGCAGTCGAACGCATGCGAACTGCCTTCCTGGAAATGTTGAAGAAGAACGAAGCCCCTGTTGAGACGACTGGCTGAGCTTATTGTCTGCGGGCAACGACGCTAACGGGATCATCCAGCCGTGCATGTGACTGGATGCCCTCAGTCAGGCGAGAATTCCGTGCCATCGATCTCTGGCCTTTTCTCTGGGTTGTCATCGTTTCGCGGGTGTCTTGTCGCTGCACTGGCGAACAAAGACCGGAAGACTTAGAACACGGCTCAGGAACAGTCTCGGATTAACTTCCGGATGCTTTCATGCCTTGAATCCCGGATCGAAACGTGAGTGAGGGATTTCGGTACTGTTTCTTAGCTTCGTTTTCTCTCTGTTGACGTGCTGGAAGGCTGTTTTTTATGGACTATACGTACGAACAAATCTCCCGGATGATCGATCATTCATTGCTCAAGCCATCGCTGACGTTTTCTGACTTCGAAGCCGGATGTCGTATGGCGGTTGTCTATCAGGCGGGCAGCGTTTGTATCCAGCCGCATTATCTCAAACGATGTGCCGAAATCCTGAAAGGCTCCGGCGTAAAAGCCAGCACTGTGATCGGGTTTCCTCACGGCGGTCACTGTACCTCCACCAAGGTTGCGGAAGCGAAGCAGGCTCTGGCCGATGGTGGTGAGGAACTTGATCTCGTTTGCAATATCAGTCGAGTTCTCAGCGGCGATTGGGATTATGTTAAAGCCGATCTCAAGGCCGTCATTGAATTGACTCATTCCGCCGGCCAGAAGGTTAAGGTGATTTTTGAGAACTGTTTCCTTAACGATGACCAGAAGATTCGGCTCTGCGAAATCTGCACAGAGCTGAACGCAGATTGGGTCAAGACGTCCACAGGCTATGGCACCGGCGGAGCAACGATGGATGACCTGCGGCTCATGCGCAAGCATTCCGGGCCGGCGGTTCAGGTCAAGGCGGCTGGCGGCGTGCGAGACATGGATTCGTTGCTGCAGTGTCGAGAAATCGGAGTGACTCGTATCGGAGCCAGCGTGACCCAGGCCATGCTGGATGAGTGCCGATTGCGATTGAAACTGCCACCAATTCACTTTGATGCCGATGCTGTTAGCGACGGCTACTGAGCCCGGGATTTCCTCCGCCTGCGCGACTTCGCGGCTCGTCCAGAGATCCAGAGATAACGAGGATTCGTGGAGAGCCACTGACGCTCACAGTCCTCGCCTGCATGGAGGCATCGCCATCCTGACAGTGTGGCTGCGTACGCCTTTTTAAGTTGCGATCTTCGACAATCTTTCTGACAAGAACAAGATTTGGGGCTCAATGCGAGCCGACGGAGCGGCTCGACTACGTAGCTTCGCCGCTCCGTCGGCGAAAATGGGATCCAGGGCGAAAATACTGGGGATTATCACAACCCGACGCGTCAGCGAGGGATTTACGGAAACACTGATAATACGCAAATGCCCAATCTCTCACTCACGTTTCGGTCTGGGCTGGCGGCAAATGCGCAACTTCAAACCGTGCGCCGCAGCGAACGCAGGCACACCAATTCATGAAGATCATTTCGAGGCGAGCGTTAAAAAAGCCATCGAACAATTCACAAAAGAATTGCTCGATGGCTGCTGATTGCTGGCCACTGCGCTCAGACGCGATTAGTAAACGCCAACAGTCGTCGTCTTAGCGAACACGTGATAAGGTCTCACGCTGCTGACGCCGTCCCACGTATACTTATCGCAAGGTTTTTCACGCTCGCCTTCGTCGCGTTCAAGGAAGCCGGGCACGAACAATTCCTTGGTCATCGTGTACAACTTCACTCTTCCGGTCGCTCCGTAATCCACAACTTTGTTGTGATCATCGAAGTCAACAACTTCAATCACAGCTCGTGGCTGTGGAGCAAAGTAGGTGATCTTGTAGTTGTCAGCCGGATCATGCGGCTTGCCGCACGCCAAACCCATCAGTGTGTTACCGTAGGTCGGTGTGATGTAGACATTCGGCCCCAGCAACTCTTCGCGAGCAAATCGGTACCACTGCTGAGTAAACTCGGTACCACCACAGAAGATGCCCTTAACGCCTGCCTCTTCGACGCTGCTGCCCTTGTCCATCAGTCGCAATGCCAGAGCTTCCAGGAGTTTCGGCGTCGTGAACATGCACTGAATATCGTTATTGGCCGACAGAATTGTCATTGCCTGATCGATACAGTGAGCACTATACGCCTTCGCGCCTTCAACATCGCCCTTCTTCAGGAGTTTCACAACCCAGCGTGGATCGAGGTCGACGCAGAAACAAATACCGCCACGGAACTGAGCGAGATGCTCAATCGCCAGACGCAGCCGACGTGGACCGGAAGGGCCCAGCATCAGCCAGTTCGCGCCCTTCGGAAATGACTCATCCGGCAGAGTCGCGCTAAACAATTCGTAATCGATCCAATGGTCTTCCACAACCACGCGGCTCTTGGGAATGCCGGTTGTGCCACCGGTTTCAAATACGTAAATCGGTTTGTTCTGGAGCGGCTTTGGCACCCAGCGACGCATCGGGCCACCGCGAAGCCATTCGTCTTCAAAGAGGGGGAATTTCTTCAGATCATCGAAGCAATTGACGTCCTTGAGAGGATCGAAGTCAAAAGTCTTCTTCTTCTCCAGCCAGAACTCGCACCCGGTGTCATCACCGAAATGCCACTGAACCATCTCGCGAGTATGTTGATCGAGCAGTTCTCTTTGCTGCTGACACTTTGCATCAAGTGATGTCACTTCAGGCCCTCATCAATTGTGACTCGGAAAACGCGAAAGATCGTTTCGCTCCACAAGCAGATTGACTGCTCTGCACGCATCGTAGAAAGCCGGGATTCGTTTTCAAATCTGACAGGCGGTATGTCCCGGCATACGGAAAAACTCAACAGGTGAAGTCCGCCATAAGAATCACAAAATGCGTGAATTCGCAGACAAAATGTGATGACGCGTTTGTCTGATGCCGTGTGTCCTCTATTTTCTCCGGTCCTCGCCGCTTTTCACAGTTGGAACGCGTGATCTTGAAAACGCCGACGATCAGTGGCTTTGGCGAGACGGTACTGGTTGAGGGAACCTGAAGCGGGATTATTTGAGGGAACCTGCTTTAATCAACAACGGGCCCCAAACGGCAGGCCATGTGTCTGACATCAAGCTGGATCCATGTGACCATCGCGATGCCTCACGCCGTCTGTTGCAATTCCTGAACGTTCTGACAGACTCAGAGCCCTGGACAGGACGCCGGTCCGGAAGGTCAATGGTCCGTGAGTAGGGTGCGTCAAACATGGACTACAGAGATCATTTTTATTTCTGAATGAAGGGAAGCCCCACGATGCTGAAGCAATCCAAACCATTACTCCTGTTCTTTGCAATGCTGCTTGGCGTTATCACTTTGCCAGCGACGGCTCAACAAAAAAATGCCCCCACGAAAGCTGCTGCTGTCGCCGCTGCTAAAGCGGCTGCGAAAGCTCAGCAGAAATCCACTGTCCCGGCCGCGAAGGTCACTCCTGCAAAGCCAGTCGTTCGAATTTCATCAAAGCTGCTCCGATATGTGCCTGATGATTCTCTCATCATCGTTGCGGCCCAACCGGCACGCGTAATCAATGCCAAAGGCTTTCAGGGGCTGATTGAGGCTGCTGAGGGGCAGGACGTTCTGAAAAGTCTGCTGGAGGAATTTGAGACGAACTCCGGGTTAAAGATCGAGCAGATCGAAGAAGTCGGCTTCGTCATGGATGCGGCCGGCCTCGAAGATATGTCCAAGCGTGCCCGGGAGGCAGCGGAGAGAACTCAGACGTTGAACGGGCTGAAACAGATCGCTCTGGCCATGCATAACTTCGAATCCGTCAACAGCACATTTCCTGCCAACGATGGATATGGAGACAACAAAGGCAACCTGAGTTGGCGAGTTCACCTGCTGCCCTATCTTGAGCAGGCCGAGTTGTACAACGAGTTTAATCTCGATGAACCATGGGACAGCGAAAACAATAAGCCGCTGATCGAGAAGATGCCGGATCTCTTCAAGACCAGCGGATTGGAAGAGCGGGGCCAGACGTCGTTTCATCTGTTTACGGGCGAAGGGACGCCATTCGGCGGTGAAGAAGCTCCTGGAATGCGAGACTTCACAGACGGAACCAGCAACACGTTGATGGCGGTAATCGCGGGGGCTGACAAGGCCGAGGTCTGGACGAAACCCGGCGGGCTTGAGATCGACGTTGAAGATCCTGTCGCGTCTCTTGGAGAAATTGGTGACCGGTTTGCGGTCGCGTTCGCTGATGGATCTGCAAGATTTCTCCCTGCAGAAAATGACTCGAGTGAGCTGCTGCAACTGATTCAGCACCAGGATGGAAACGTTATTCAGGGCTATTATCAGGACCAGCCGTCTTCAGAACCTTTTCCCGGAGTGATCGTCTGTGCCAACAGTGACTTTAACCAGAACGCGGTGCTGACAAAGTTGCCGCCGACGAATGAAGGCAAGAAGGCAACAATCGAAGGCCACGAAGCTTATGCTCTGCCCGATGAAATGTTTCTGATATTTGTTGATTCGAAGACGATGTTGGTCGGCCCAGAGAATACTCTTAAAGCGATGCTTTCGCGCCGCGGAAAGAGCGGAGTGAAGAAGTCCGAATTCGAAGAACTGTATCCGGCGAACGATATCGCGGCGGTTGTGGATCTGGAGCCGGTCGAGGAATTGGTACAGCAAATCTCAGAGCAAATGCCGATGGCTCAGCTCGTTCAAAGCGTTGTGGGGCTGGCTGCCACGATTGATGCAACCGGAAGAAGCGAATCTCACCTGAGCTTGACTGTGAAAATGAGCGATGCCGCGAATGCTCAACAGCTGACCGCGATTGCCATGGGTGGCTTTCAAATGGCAAAGGTTCAGGCACTGGGACAACTCTCCGGTGACAATTCACCGGTTGGCGAGGAGCTCGTTGCAGTGCTGACGGAGTTGCTCGATTCCGTAACGATCAAGGCGGTCAAAGAATCCGTGGAACTGGATCTCCCCAAGGTGAAGGATCCTGAACAGTTCCTGAAAGATGTGACACCAGCATTGAAGGAACTTGTGAAGGGGATCGCTGAGAGCCAAAAAGCAGCTGCTCGACGTGCGCAGACGATGCCACTCCGGCAAATTGGACTGGCGTTCCATAACTATCATGACACATACAATGGTTTCCCTTCTTACTGTACCGCGAGAACTGATGGTGGCGAGAACAAGGGGCTCAGCTGGCGTGTGCATCTGCTCCCATATTTCGGTGAGGCGATCCTTTATCAGGAGTTTCATCTCGATGAACCATGGGACAGCGATCACAACAAAACGCTGATCGAACGCATGCCAAAGATTTTTGAATGCGAGGATGTCAAGAAAGCCGGCCACACGAGTTATCACGTGTTTACAGGCGAAGGCACACCTTTCGGCAATGAGGAACCGATAGGAATTGCCAACATTACAGATGGCACTTCAAACACGATCATGGTCGTGCAGGCGGGACCGGATAAAGCCGACATCTGGACGAAGCCGTCAGGCCTTGAATTCAACTCGGAGGATCCCAAAGCAGCTCTGGGCAAGTTGGCAGAAACATTCCTGATTCTTCTCTGCGACGGGGCTGTTCGAGAAATCAGCAGCGAAATCGATGATGCGACTCTGATTCGCCTGATTCAGCATGCTGACGGGGAAGTTGTCGGCGATTTCTAACAGGCCGCATCTTCAGTCGTTCACTCCGAAAAAATTTGCAAAGAGTCACGTGCCGCCGTGACTCTTTGCCTTTTGATGGGAGGGACTTCGCCCGGAATCGCCGTTTTCGCGGTTTCGAGGTGACGCTAAAATCTCGGTTGATCGGTTGAGATAATCGTTGGGTTGGCAGAGCGTGTGCGAGGGATGGATTCATGTCGCAGGTTTGGATGACGGTTGGGTTGCTGATACTGAGCAATATCTTTATGACGTTCGCGTGGTACGGCCATTTGCAGGGACTCAAAGAAAAGCCCTGGGTTGTTGCGGCTCTGATCAGCTGGGGAATCGCTCTGTTCGAATATCTGATTCAGGTGCCCGCCAATCGGATCGGAAACCAGGTCATGAATGTTGGACAACTGAAGATTCTTCAGGAGATCATCACGCTGACAGTCTTCGTTCCTTTTGCCTGGATCTACCTGAAGGAGAAGCCTTCACTCGACTATCTTTGGGCCGGACTCTGCCTTCTGGGAGCCGCCTTTTTTGTGTTCCGCAAGAAGCTGATGGGCATGTGACCTATTCAGGACCTGTGCAAAGCTGAACAATACTCTTTTCGCATCGCGCGAACACGGCCCGCCCAGTACAGGTTCCGTCTAATCACCTAAACCCGGACGCCGACGATTTTGTTTTCGATCTGCCTGAACATGCTTTTCATTCAGCCGACGCTGTCGTGCCCCCTGCGAAGGCTTTGAAGGTTTGCGTTTCACTGGTGGTGTGGCAATGGCAAGGATCAGTTCGGCCAGCTTGGTGCGACAGTCTTCAACGTTGCGGCCCTGATCCCGATAACGCTGGCTCGTGATCTGCAGAAATCCTTCCTTGGTGATTCGCCGACCATAGCGAGCCATGAATCGTTCTTTGACGTCAGCGGGAAGCGAGACCGTGTTGGTAATGTCCCACGTCATGATCGCTTTCGAGCTGACTTTATTGACGTTCTGCCCTCCCGGACCTCCGCTCCGCGCGTAAGCCAGCTGGAATTCTGTGTCGGGAATCTGGATGCGAGGATTAACTTGAAGCATGATCGGTACAGCACGGAAGAGGATTGTAGCTGTGAGGCAACAGAGAAGTATTGATCGAGCCAACTCAAAAACAATCAGTGGCGACTGATGGCGGACTCGAAACTGCACTTTGGCGACTTGTCTGCGGTTGTTCAATCCCGAATCGAACCCGCGGAGTTACTTCAGCGGAGAAACTCGAACGTCTACGCCCTCCGAGTATGCCGCATGGTCAGGCGGAGTTGCCAAAGACGGGCAGCCTTCAGCAGAAGAGAGTGATTGGAAAACGCGACAGGACTGGATTGGCCGAATCAGGTACGGCTCATGATGAACCTGACCGCTCATCAGTTTCCCATTCCGTTTCCGGGCAAACAGGATATACCGTTCAACAAGAAAATGTTCGAGCGTATCTGAGGCGGCCGGCGCTGGTGGTGTTCGCAGGTCGACTGACAGCGACACGTCGTATTCCGCCGCAGGATGATCGATTCGTGTTCCGTTGTAATGAAATTGCGTCAGACCTTCCGGCGATTCGCCAACAGTCATCTGCATTCTCGCCATGCGATACGGAAGATGCCAAAAAGTTCGCGCCACGGTGACAGCCAGTTGTTTGTTCGCATCAAGACTGAAGAACCACACTCCGCGAACACCATTCCTGTCCACCACATAGGTCCGAATATTCGTTTCAAGGAACCACGAAATGCCCGGAACCGCAGGGAACCACCACGGCCGGATTCGCTCCATGGAGAATGGAACAAGACCGAGCCACGCACTGCCGTCGAATTCTTCGATCGTGAGTTCATCCGGGATCAGACGTTGCAAGGCGGAGGCCGACACTCGCCAATGCAAAAAGCCCAGCTTCTGCCAGCGCTGATAACCGGCGGTTTCACTATTTGACGGACTCATGATTTCAATGCTCAGAAAACGAGCCGCGGACCTGACGTTTCAATGAACGACACGATCTGTACGAAGGCCACCCTGCGGAACCCCCGGGCGAACATACTCCGGCCCAACCGGAAGACCTTGAAACATACGTTGTTCAGCAGCCTTGCGAGATTCACTGCGAGGACGATCGTATCCGCGAGGAGTCGAGTCCATCGATGGGCCAATGTCAGGATCGGGGAAGGGATCCGTTCGCTCATACGCCTCATTCTCAGCGGCCGGGAACCACGTGTACCACGACGGAAAACGAGTATTCTGAACGTTCATGCAACCACACATTACGATCATCACCGCGCCAGCGCTGAGCAGGGAAAGCTGGCGTCCAAGCCGAAAACGGCCTGATCCACAGCGGGTTTGACGTGAAAAAATTGTGGTGATCATCCGATAAAATCACTTCCCACCGCACAGCTCCTGAGTTTATCCCAGCCCTGTTCAATGCTCCCTCTTCGTGCGGCGACGAAGGTTAGCAGCAAAATCAGCCGAACCGCAACATCAGTTCTCGCGCCGGGGTTAGAAGCCTCGCACAATCCGGAACGCTCGAGGCTCCGGGGCAGAGAATCATCGAAAAATCAAAGTCCTGACCGCCCCGGCGAGCGGAAGGTCGTCAGCCCTCCGAGCGTTCCAATCGCCGCACCGCCCCCGACCAACTTGGCTTACTTATTCAAGCCATCTTCCTCGACACATTCGGCGATTCGTGAGCCAGCCGACCAATGGGCGCAGGAAGACCAGTAGGTCGCATAAGCCTGCTCTTGCGACCTTGCCTTTCTGGTTATAGGGCGGCAGAATAATGGCCTTAAGGACGAAGAAAAGACAATAGGTCGTATGGGACCTGTACCAAGGCTGTTGAAGAAAAGGGCCTCACCGATGGCATCCGGTTTTATCCCAGCGCATGGCGGTTACCAGGATCTGTTGTCCTATCGAAAGTCGCTGATTGTTTACGACGCTACGGTGCAATTCTGCAAGCGGTTCCTGGACAAGCGGGATCGCACAGTGGACCAGATGGTCCAGGCGGCTCGATCGGGCAAACAGAACATCATCGAAGGCAGCATGGCATCGGGCACTTCCAAAGAAATGGAAATCAAACTGATGAATGTGGCCCGGGCCAGCCTCGAAGAATTGCTGGAAGATTACCGTGATTTTCTGCGAACCAATGATGGGATGCTGTGGGACAAAAACAGTGAACAGGCATTGTTCGTCCGCAAACTCGGGAGACAACAAGATGAGTCGTATACGACTTATAAGACCTATTTGGAATCCAGACCTGGCGATGTGGTCGCGAACATTATCATCTGCCTGATTCATCAGGCCAACTATCTGCTGGATCAACAGATCCGACAGTTGGAACAAGCCTTTCTCAAGGAGGGAGGCCTTCGTGAAAGAATGTCAAGGGCCCGTCGACAGGCCCGTGGGGATCGTTGATTGATCACTGGCGTTCGGTTTTGAAAGGAATATCAGGAATAGGTCGTATAGGACTTGCACGACCTATTGTTCTTTTATGCTGACATTACGCCCCGTCGTCGTTTCTTCGCCCGGGACTCGCCACCGTGTTTAGTTCGGCCGACGGTGCCAAATCCCAAGCCTTTTCAGCCAAGAAGCTGCTTTTCAACGACCAAGGCGAAAGTCGGGGCATCGGGATAGGGGAAAGCCTTTCGGCTTTTCCCCTCCCACATCACCGTGCGTACGGGTCCGTACACGGCGATTCGGTTGGTTAGGCGGCCGGAGCGGCAGGAAGAAGAGTCGCGAGGCCGAGCCTCT
>JBPOIW010000019.1:0-48216 GCA_052034165.1 Planctomycetota bacterium
ATGCTTCGAATTCGCTTTCAGGACGCTGCTGCGATTCGGAAGAAGGAACCGGCCATGATGCAGACTGATCGTTCGTAAGAACGAAAGTTGTGACAATGAAAAAAGAGATGCTGATCAATGTCCTCCAGCCGGAGGAAAGCCGAATTGCCATCGTTGAAGATGGGATTCTGGAGGAGTTGTACGTCGAACGCAGCAGTGCAGAAAACTACGTCGGCAACATCTACAAGGGCAAGATCGTCAATATTGAGCCCAGCATTCAGGCCGCCTTTGTCGACTTCGGTGTAGGGCGAAACGGCTTTCTGCACATCAGTGACGTTGAGTATCAGTATTACAAGCACCTCGTGAAGGACGAGCCGGAAGAAGAGGAAGATCGCGAAGGCGGTCGCGGCGGTCGGCCTCCAAAACATCTGAATGAACGTAATGCTCGCAACAAGCCGCCGATCCAGCGTGTCTTTCAGCGTGGCAGTGAAGTTCTTGTTCAGGTGATCAAGGAGGGGATTGGAAATAAGGGGCCAACCCTTTCCACGTACATTTCAATCCCTGGCCGATATCTGGTTTTGATGCCAGGTCTGCAGCGTGTAGGTGTCAGTCGCAAGATCGACGACGAGAAGACTCGTCGGCAACTTCGCCAGACAATGAAAGCCATCCAGCCACCAAATGGCCTGGGATTCATTATCCGTACAGCCGGTATCGATCGAGAAGAAGCCGATCTTCGACGCGACCTTAACTATCTGCTGCGATTGTGGGAGACGATCGTCAAACGACTGAAGAATACTCCCGCACCCGCCGGACTGTACGAAGAAAGTGACATGATCATTCGTACGATCCGAGACATCTACAACAATGAGATTGACTCTGTTCTGATCGATGAGGACGGTGCTTTTGAGCGTGCTCGTGAGTTCATGAAAATCGTCATGCCGACACACGTGAGCCGTGTGCAGCGTTATGAAGGCGGCGAGCCCCTGTTCAATCAATACGGCATCGAAGAAGAGATCGCTCGTATCCAGGACCGCCATGTACCTCTGCCCGGCGGGGGATCACTGGTGATTGATCAGACGGAAGCCCTCGTTGCCATTGACGTCAACAGCGGAAGCTTCAGAGCTGACAACGATGCAGAAAAGAGCGCGTATCAGATGAACCTGAAGGCGGCCAATGCGATTGCCCGCCAGATCCGCCTGCGTGACCTTGGCGGTGTCATCGTGAATGACTTTATTGACATGCGTGAAGAACGTCATCGACGTGGAGTTGAGCGAGCCTTGCGTGATGCCGTTCTGCGAGACCGAGCACGGACCCGAGTCCTCCGGATCAGTCCATTTGGACTGATCGAGATGACTCGCCAGCGAATTCGACCGTCTCTGCGACGCAGTGTCTATGAAAACTGTCCGGCCTGTAATGGCGTTGGGCAGGTTAAGACGGCTGAAAGCCTCTCAATCGAAGTCATGCGATTGGTGATGTCGGCCTCCACTCAGGAAAACGTGACGAAGATTCAGATTGAGGTTCATGATCGTGTCGGCAATTATCTGAACAACCGCAAGCGTAAAGAACTGATTCGAATTGAAGAGGAAAACGAAGTCGAAATCGTGATCGTTGCGAAGTCAGATGTTTGTCTCGAACACATGACTTTTCGCTGCGAAGATGCGAACGGCAAGGAACTTAATCCGAACTGAATGCAGAACTGAGCAAAAAGCGGAATTCCGGAGCCTGGCATTTTTAAATGCCAGGCTTTTTTCACAACGGCTGTTTCAATAATTCGAGGCCATCGTCCGCCGAAGATTTTTGTCGGTGGCCGGAATGACTTCCGCAGCAGGTCACGGGCACCGCCAGCCAAAGCATGTCGATTTATCGACTGTTCATGCCACAGGGTTTGTCCGGCACGAAGTCTGTGGTCGCATCACCCTTCGAAGAATAGACATGACTCCCGCGACGAGAACAATTAGCGGCAAGTACGCGGGCTCCGAAACGGCAACACTGCTCGCCACACCATCAATCTGAAAAGAAGGGACTGGCGATGTACCAAGATCGTTTATCGAGAAGCCATCATAAAATCTCAGCCCATAGTATGTCGCATGGTCACCCGTCGGGACACTGAATATGCTATCGACACTAAGCGTTATTTGATTGTTGTTGGCTATCAATTTGTTGATAGTCAGCCAGTATGTGGTGTTGGCGAAGAGCATCGACGGCGAAACAGGAGTGAAGAGATAGTCAGTGAATATTCCACTTGAAATGGTTTGCGTTCCCAGAGCGGCCTGCTGGGCCAGCCCCGGATTCCCGAGAACATCGTTATAGATTGCCAGTTTCACAACTTCGCTGGAGTTTGTCGCACGTAATCGCAGCGTGACCGCGGTCAGCATTACGTCTGAATCGCCGATCGTCACGCCGATAGACATTGACGAATTCTGATCAAACGATTCGCTTGAACCACTATCTCCCGACAAATTTCCAATGATCACGCCTGCCAGAAGCACGTCATTCAATCCGACATTCGTCAACGCAAAAACGAGAATGGGGAGCAGTCGCAAAAACGCAAACATGGCTTTTTCGAGCTCTCTATTAGGTATTCAGAACGAAAGATATTCAGGGCAGTTCTCCGGGCATTCCCTATCGCCCGCTGAGGTGGTATAGCGGGTATTTACTACCTGTGTAAACCGGGTTATTTTTGATTCTGAGCAATGCAAACTGGGAAAACGGGGTTGGATTCCTTCGAAAACGATCCTGCGGAACATTCCTTGGCCAGTCTGCGAATCAAGACAGAGACTGCCCAGGCGAAAAGACGGGGGGCTGCAAACCGTTGAGACCACCCCCTTCGCGCGGATGTGCATGCTTCGGTGTATCGCAAGTTTGCCATCGCGAATGCTTGATGTCACGATATCACCGCGAGGCAACACTCTGCTGGCCATTCCACCCCTGGGAAAACGCCCGATGCGATCCGCCATTTTTTTCATCCCACTTGTTGTTGTTTTCTTGCTGGCCCTGCCCTGCACCGCTCAGGAAGAACGCATTCCTCACGCTCAGGACAAACCACCGGGACCAGCACTCAGTCCCGCCGACGCTATCGCGAAGATGACGATGCCGGAAGGCTTTTCGGTGGAACTGGTGGCTTCCGAGCCTGACATCATGAATCCAGTCTCGATGACCATCGACGAACGTGGCCGATTCTGGATTACGGAATCGTTCGAATATCCTCGAAGGACTCCCGGACCGGGAAAAGATCGAGTCAAGATTCTCGAAGATACTGATGCCGACGGACGCATGGACAAGTTCACAGTATTTATGGAAGGCCTGAACATTCCCAGTGGCATCGCCGTGGGACATGGCGGAGTCTGGGTTGCAAATGCTCCCGATCTCCTGTTCGTTCAGGACACTGACGGAGATGGAAAAGCAGACACGTCAGAAGTCGTCGTCACTGGTTTTGGTCGCGACGACACGCATGAATTACCGAACTCACTGACATGGGGGCCGGATGGTTGGCTTTATGGTCTCAACGGCGTCTTCAATCGATCAGTCGTGAGCTACGGTCCGCAGAATCCCAACTTCAAAGAGGGCCAGAAACCTTGGGACTTCACCTGTGCGATGTTTCGAATCCACCCAAAGACTCGCGAGTTCCAGGTCTTTTGCGAAGGCACAAGCAATCCGTGGGGCATCGCATTCAATGATGAAGGAGAAGCGTTTGTCAGCGCGTGCGTGATCGATCACTTGTGGCATCTGACGGAAACCGGCTATTACCATCGTCAGGGTGGACCTTACCCGCCGTTCACGTGGAAGATCGAAAGTATCGTCAGCCACAAACATCAGAAGGCCGCATATTGCGGAATTCACTGGTATGACAGCGATGCCTATCCCGAGCAATACCGCAAAAAGCTCTACATGGGAAACATCCACGGCAGCTGCATCAACAGCGATTCGATCGTACGCCATGAGTCGACTTACAAGGCATCTCCCGAACCGGATTTCTTATCCGCCAATGATGCGTGGTTTATGCCAGTCGTACAGAAAACAGGGCCCGATGGTTGTCTCTACATTCTCGACTGGTATGACCGCTATCACTGTTACCAGGACGCAAATCGAGATCCGGGCGGAATTGATCGTCTGAAGGGGCGACTCTATCGGCTGAGATACAAGGACACGCCAAGGGCTACCTGGGAAGACATGGCGAAGCTTAGTGATGAAGAACTTGTGGAGCGGCTTTCTTCCCCTAACGGGTATCAGCGAGACATCGCGCAGCGGATTCTGACAGAGCGACTGCTGAGCGCTGACGATGACGGCAATCGACTCAAGCAACTCCTCGACGGAGCGTTTGTGTTTACCGCAGATCACCCGGAGACAGCGGCCCTAACCGTCCGAGCTCTCGGCATCCTGATGTCACAGAACCAATTGTACGACGCGACACACTTGGCGTTGCTTCAGAGTCCCTCCCCTTTGATCAGAGCATGGGCTGTTCGTGCTGCGGGTGAGCAGTCAACGATCTCTGAAACTGTGCAAGCTCGTGTCTTTGAGCTTCGAAATGACTCTGCGTCGCAGGTTCGCTTGCAGGTTGCCATTGCCGCAGCAAAGCAGGATTCCATACCAACGATACCGGCTCTGGTAGCCGTATTGGATCAGGCCGGTGCAGATCCCTTGGTGCCACGAATTGTCTGGCAGAATCTGCACCCGCTTCTGGAGAAACAGACAGCGGAGTTTGTCGCGGAAGTTGAGAAGCTCCACGTAGCCGATTCCGAAAGTTTGTCGAAACCACTTATCGAGTTATTGCCACGGGCCGCAGACCGAATCCTCTCGACTGGCAAGCCAGACACAATCGCCGTGGCCCAGTTGGTGAAGTTACTGCTCAGCAGCGAGGCGACCGATGAATCCGCAGATCGTTGTCTCCAGCTGCTGACAGCTCGAATTCGCTCCGGAGAAATCGCGGGCGAATCACTGACCAACATTCAGACACAACTGGCAGATCCTCTGACCAAAGCGATGAGCCAGAAGCTGTCGCGTCCATCAACATTGTCAGCGGTTGAGTTGGCGGCTTCACTGAAAATGCAGGAGGGCATCAATCGAGCATCCCAGTTGAACTCCATGACGGATGATGAACTCATCCGACTGCGACTCATCAACTCACTGATCACCGCAAATGATGACAGTGGACTCATCTATGCCGAATCTCTGCTGATGACATCGCGATCCGCAGACGCTCGCCGGAAAGCAGTTCAGGCGATTGGTCGAATCGGAACAACCAAAGCCACGGACGCCCTTGCTCGTCACCTCCCGAAGTTACCAGCCGACGTGCAGCCAGCAGTCGTTGAAGCCATGACTGATCGTGAGGAATCTGCGCTGCATTTAATGGCGATGGTTCGTGACAAAACGGTCCCGCAGACTCTGATCAATGCAAACCAGGCTCATAAAATGCTGAGCCTCAAAAGTCAGCCTTTAACCGACCTCGTTACAAAGCATTGGGGAATCGTTCGCAACGAACGAGATCCCGCGCGCCTGCAACTGATCAGCAGGATGCGAAATGAACTGCGGACAAGTCAGGGCGATCCCGTTGCGGGTCGAGTTGTCTACAAGAAACTGTGCGGCCAGTGTCACAAGATCTATGGAGAAGGTGCTGATGTTGGCCCGGACATAACTCGTAATGGCCGTGCTTCATTTGAGCAGCTATTATCGAACGTCTTCGACCCAAGCCTTGTGATTGGAGCCGCTTATCAGGGCCTGACAGTCGTGACGAAAGAAGGTCGAGTCGTCTCTGGCCTGCCGATTGAAGACAGCCCACAACGAGTTGTCCTGAAGGTTCAGGGAGACAAACAGGAGATCGTCGCGCGAAGTGAAATTGATGAAGTCGTCCCCAGCAAGTTATCGCTGATGCCGGAAGGAATCGAAAAACAGCTACAACCACAAGAGCTTCATGATCTGTTCGCCTTCATTACACTCGATAAGCCACCCGAAGATCCAGATGCAAAGTTGCTGGCCGGTTCGCGAATTGTGCCGGGCGAGTCATCAAAGCCCGACGAATTCCCGGCGCTGCTGGAGCAATTGTTGCCGAGTTTCACAACCGCCAAAGTCGGCGAAGGTGGAGTCGCGGTTCTGGCGGACTATCATGGTCGACCAGCCGTTCGAACTCATCCCGTGACTCGCTCAGAAGCCTGTCGGCTGACCTCTTCGACAACGCTTCCGTCAGCATCGAAAGTCATCTTGCGACTGAGTGTTGCTTCCCATGCTCAGGGAGACTGGCAACTTACTGTCAACGTAAACGGAGAGATTCGCCACCAGTCCATCGTGAAACCCAAAGGGAAGGAAGTTGCATGGAAGGAAATTACAGTTGACCTGACTGATCTCGCCGGCCAATCGGTCACGCTGGAACTGCTCAACAAGGCAAACGACTGGTCCAACGAGTTTGGCTACTGGAACGCGGCCGAGATCCTTGTTGAATAATCTGGCAGCTTCAAACCGCGTCTTCAATCTGCCTTATTGGTCCGGTTACCATTCAACGTCGAAACGTCTTGAGATTCTGAAAGGATTTCACGCAACGATCTCGTGCATCGGTGCAAGAACCATGCTGCATTGATTTTCATACCACGCAGCATAGAAACGGTCTCAGCAATGCTCGAGAATGCAACCCAGTCAACTCGCCAAATGGCGATCGCGACCCCGTTCCCTGAAGATACGCTCCTGCTCCGTCGGTTCTCAGGGTCAGAGGAACTCTCTCGGCTATTCGAGTACGAAATCGAGATGGTGTCGGAAGACGACTCACTCGACCCAACAAAAATCGTCGGCGAGAGCATTTCGTGGATTCTGAATCAGTCGGGTGACTCGCCACGATACTGGAATGCCCATGTGAGCAGCTTTCGATACGTGGGCCAGAACGATGCGGGAACAATCTATCGAGCTACCGTCGTTCCATGGATGTGGTTTCTGACTCAGACTACAGACTGCAGAATTTTCCAGAACAAGACAACGGCAGAGATCATTGAAACTGTTTTTGCGGATCTGGGGTTTCGAGATTTTGAATTTCACCTCCGTGGCAGCTATGAAAAGCGAGAGTATTGCGTTCAGTATCGAGAGTCTGATTTCAACTTTGTCTCGCGGCTGATGGAAGAAGAAGGCATCTTCTACTACTTCGAGCACCAGAACGGTAAACATACGCTGATCGTTGCCGACGATGTGAGTTCGTATTTCAAACTACCCGACTACGATGTCGAGATGGCTGATCCAGACCAGCGGGGAGATCTGGTTGATCAGATTACTTCATGGGAACACGAGACGCGTTTTCGTTCCGGTCGATGGACGCAGACGGATTTCAATTTTAAGAAGCCTCGCACGCGCCTGATGAGCACAGCTGAGACTGTGATGCCTGTTCCACTGGCAAAGAAGTTTGAGGTCTATGAGTACCCGGGCTGTTTCAGCGAGCGGAAACCGGGGAGCAACCTGACTCGAATTCGCATGCAGGAGAGCGAAGCCGACCATAATGTGGTCTTCGGAGAATGTCTTTACCGATCGTTTTCTCCTGGCGGCCAATTTCGGATCCGTAGTCATCCGAAGTCTGCGGAAGTGGGCCAGGAGTATGTTGTACGAAAAGTGACTCTCGAAGCTTCGCTGGGAGGTAGCTACGACGTCAATCTGACGACCGCCGAAGAACTCCGATTTCGATGTCGATTTGAATGTCTTCCTTCAAAGGTTGTGTTCCGGCCGGCCCGGCGAACTCGAAGACCAGTCGTAGAAGGGCCTCAGACTGCAATCATTACCGGACCACCGGGAGAAGAAATTTATCCCGACGAATTCGGCCGCGTGAAGGCTCAATTTCACTGGGATCGCGAAGGTCGCTTTGATGAAAAAAGTTCCTGCTGGCTCCGCGTATCCCAGATTCACGCTGGCCAGCGATGGGGATCGATGGATCTGCCACGAGTTAACGAAGAAGTCATCGTCAGCTTCCTTGAAGGCGACCCGGATCGGCCGATCATTACCGGTCGGGTTTATAACGGAGAAAACATGCCGCCATTCTCGTTGCCAGCGGGGAAGACGCGCCGAGGCAACATGACAAAGACTTACAAAGGAACCGGTTACAACGAAATGTCGATGGATGATAGTCCCGGAAAAGAACAGCTTCGCCTGAACGCTCAATTTGACATGAACAGCAATGTCAATCATGACCAGACGCTGAACATTGGGAACAATCAGACAGAGACAGTTGGACTGCATCGAACTCGCTCTGTGGGAAGCAACGAGAAAGTTGACATCGGAGGTGATCAGACGGTCCATGTGGCCGGTGCACAGTCCGTCAACGTCGACTGCAGCCAGACTGTGACCACAGGCAAGACGATTACAATTACAGCTGGGGACGCGATTACGCTTAACTGCGGCGCTTCGACAATCTCGATGACTAAAGCGGGGCTCATTACGATCACCGGAACGATCGTAACCATCGCGGGAGCTGCACAAACCAGTCTGTCGGCCCCGGTGACTAACGTTACGGGCGGGATTCTGCTCACAGCCATGGGAGCCATCACTCGTGTTCAGGGAGCATCTCTCCTGCAAATGAAGGGTAAGACCGCAGAAGTAGAAGGATCTTCGAATACATCGATCAAGGGCGGTAATGTCACGGTCAAGTCAAACGCAGTCCTGAGCCTTCTGGGAAGTCCTATCAAACTAAATTGATGATTGTCCCTGGGATCATTCGCATCTGTTTCTTGCAGGAGTGCCGTTAATGTTCCGCCGTTCATTGAGCCCAGAGGTGATGGAGAGCCTTGTCAGGTCCGTCGATCAGTATGGAGCTGAGATGACCGGGCGTACTGCGCGATTGCCCTCGCTCGTTCGATCTCTTCAGATCTCGAAACGACTTTCCGAAGCAATAGGCAGCGATCCACCGGCATGGGAGGACAATTGGCAAACCCAAGAAGCGAACGCGACAGCCTCAGCCATCAGACACAATGGATACGAAGAAGTCAACGAGGAGGACAACAGCAAAGCACCGAGGTTTCCCGGCACTCGGGGCGATGTTGGTGACTACGTCCTGTGGCTAACTTTCTGGTCGAAGGTCAAAGCACAGTTTCCTGAGAAACTCGACTGGCCAACTATTCGTGAGCAAGCTCGAAATCTACTGATTCAGCAAGGGATCAAAGAGATTCAGGAGTGGCTGAAGAAACAGTCCACTGACCTTCTCGAAGATCTGCTGAAGACAACTTCCGACGACATCCTTGACGATGCGACACGCGACGCTGTCAAAGAACTCCTGAACAAGGATTCTATCGACTGGATCATGAACAAGGTAAATGGTGCCATTTGGAAAGGTATCGGGAAAGGACTTGAGAAAGGCGTCGAAGCAGGATTAGAAGCACTCTTCGACGGCCTGGGACTGGACTACAAGAATTCTCCAGGTGCAATGGTCGCGATGGAGTTTTCGAAATTCCTGGCAAAAGAGATGGTTGATGAACTGATGAAAGGCGTTGAGGGAATTGAACAACTTAAAAACAGTTTCAGTACGTTGCAGAGTCGACTATCAAAGAAGATTCACGATTTCTTCAATGGTGCTCCGCTGGAATCAGGCAAGGCCACACTTCCCGTAGCTCAGTTGGGCGACAAAGATAATGTCGTGGACTTTGTCATCACCGGCTTACCGACCGTACTCGTCTGTGGAAGACCGATTGCGAGAGCATCCGATATCCTGTGTCCCTCCGGCAAGACCATCATACAGGGGAGTGCGCAGGTATCTGCAGGATCTTTGCCAGTGGCTCGGTTCACCAGCGTCACTGCGGTGCCATCAACCATCGTAACCAGCCAGTCGACGGTCCTGGTGGAAGGAATTTCATCGGGCATGCTTCTTCCGAATGGAGCCCTTGTTTGTCAGGCTCCGGATACAAACAGTCTCGGCAAAATGTCCTCGAATCCTCCCGCGAGCGATGGAAATTCCGGGGGATTGCAGACCTCGTCGAAACACACGCTTTCCGATGGAAGGATTTATGACGCCGTGAACAACACTGTCACAAACCCTGTAACCGGTGAGGTTCAGAATTTGCCTGACAACGCAGTCTTTGATCCTCAGACGAACAGCTTCTATCAATTGAGTCAGGCAACGCCAATGTCGCCGGAACAGGAAGCGGAACTGCGCAACGCGGGTCTCACGCCGCAGGAAATCGCAGATCTAAAGTCGTCCGGAGAATCAGCGTTTCGCAGGGAATGGAGTTTTGACGACGGTTATTCGTCCTCCCCATTTGAGCGAGCGACAATTAGTGAGCTTCCGGGATTTATGAAGGCGGATGAAGACGGAATTTCCACGCTTGGGTTTCCGATGAAGAAAGGAAATTACTATGCACTCGGCGGATTGCTCGACTTGGGCTCACCTGAATGGCCCGGCGCTGGCACTGGCTCAGGTGCGCAGTGGATGATTCCGGATCGAGTAGGACTCTGGCGAATGAGTAACTATTACGTTCAGCACGATGCAACCTTTGACCCTTCCAGTCAATCTCTTGGGCAAAAGCTGGAGGTCGAATGGAACGCTTTTCTCGCGGGTTTGTCACTCGATCCAGTTCAAGACCTTTTGCAGGTCATCTATTCATCTGCCACAACCACAGTGGCACTCGGCACATCACGTCAGGATCGCTGATAACAACCCTGACACAAACGTCATCGAATTCGGAACAAATCACTGTAATCCTGCTTCGTAACATTATTCAAAGAGGAATTGGCCATGCTGTTTGATCTCAATCTTGCGATTACGCATCTTCAAAATCACGCGCTTCCTCCGTACGGCACGGGCCGATGCGCGACGCATGTGCGTGAAGCTCTCGAAGCTGGCGGACTTACCATCTCCAGAGCTGGTTCAGGATCTGCAAAGGATTACGGTCCTCGACTTGTGGCGGCGGGGTTTATTGCCGGCCCCGATCGGATGCCGTATCAGAAAGGCGATATCGCATTGATCGATGGCTTCTCCAAAGACCCCGAAAAAGGGATTGACAAGGATTATCCGCACGGACACCTTGCCATGTTTGATGGAAACCAGTGGATCTCTGACTTTAAGCAGATCGGCTTGAAGCCCTACCCGGGAAGCAACTACGTCAAAGCCGCTCCAACGATCAGCATCTACCGCCGACCTTAGTTCCGAGGATCTGCGTCAGCAAAGCCTGGAACGCCGAAACTCAACTTTTCTGAAACTGCCTATTTCGAATAAAGTGCCCAGCTGAACGATCGCTTTGACTGAAATGTCGCAGAGCATTGATCGAAGGGGGCTGCAGTTTTCGCAAGGACGCAAAAAAGGTACCAGCTCATACTGGCCATATTCCTGGTGATTGGTGTCAGCGGCTGCGTTCATCCGTCGCTGCCGCCCGCATTCCAGGCCGCGCGCACTTTGGATGGTCGCGTCTTGCCTCCCGGCAGAAATTACTGGACAGCCTTTCGAAACCCGTCACAGTTCAATGCGTCCGGACTTTTCCTGCTTCAGCCTTATCAGCCTGGTCGAATTCCATTGATACTCATTCACGGACTTGCGTCCGACGCGCTGACATGGCAGCAGATGGTAGATCACTTAAGCGCTGATCCGATGATTACCTCCAGATATCAAATTTGGGTGTATCAGTATCCGACGGGTGTCTCTTATCTCAGAACAGCAGCCGATCTTCGACGCGAGATTCTGACTGTTCGCTCGGTCGTTGATCCCGCTCAGAGTGATGTGGCACTTGATCAGATGGTGCTGGTGGGCCATAGCATGGGTGGACTGTTGGCAAAGCTTCAGGTGAGTTACAGCGATGACAAACTTTGGCGAGCGATCTCCGACGTCCCCCTGAATGATGCGCTCAACACTGGTCCAATCCCGGATGAGACGGTTTCCGCATTTCTATTTCAACCTGTGCCCCACGTGAAACGAGTTGTCTACATGGCAACGCCACACCAGGGTTCGAACTGGACACAACAACCCCTCGGACGACTCGGGCGTTGGCTGATCAATATCCCGGATAGTACTCTGGTCGAATATCGCCGACTGGTACGAGGCAATCCCGGCTTGTTCCGAAATCCTGGGCCGACACCGCCGACCAGTCTCGATCACCTGATCCCTGGAAACCCGATCATCAGATCCTCAAACGCACTGAGATACTCCGACATGGTCGTCACGCATTCAATCATCGGTACTGGCTATCAGTCACCCGACGGATTGATGGGGGACGGTGTCGTTCCGGTCATCAGTGCTCATCGCTCCGACGTCGAAACGGAACGACTTGTCAAAGCGACTCATTCCGGAATCCTGCAGAACGGAGACGCTGCGGCCGAACTAAAATGCATTCTGATGCAGTGATTAAGCGAGCCGTAACACTCTGTAATTCCAACGAATCGGCTACAACTTCGTTTCTGAACACAGGCTTCAATCTGTCTCCCAGCCGAAAGTTGTGCCATGCCGAATTCCAGCATTCCTCGTCGGACATTTCTTGGTACCAGCCTGAGCGTCGTTGCTGCAGCGGCGACATGCAACGCTCAGGCAAATTCGGTGAATCAGCCCGACGGTCTCGAGATCATTGACTGCCATACTCATTTTTATGACCCGACTCGTCTCGAAGGGGTCCCATGGCCATCTCCTGGTTCATCACTGTATCGAACCGTACTTCCGAAACATCTGCGGGAATTGAAGCAGTATCGCAAAATCACTGGTACTGTGATCGTCGAAGCAAGCCCTCTGGTTGAAGACAACGCCTGGTTATTGGACCTCGCCAAAGACGATCCGTTCATCGTTGGCATCGTCGGAAACCTGATGCCTGGGAAAGATGAGTTCGCCGGACACCTGGATCGCTTCGCAGGGAATCCTCTGTTCCGTGGAATTCGGGTTTCTTCGAAAACGGTGACTGACTTGTTGAACTCTTTATCATTGAATGATCTCAAGAAGATGATCGATCATGATCTGTCATTGGATGTGAACGGAGGCCCCGATACTCCCGGCATTGTGGCACAACTAGCCGAGAAGCTTCCCGCATTGAGAATCGTTCAGAATCATATCGGCAATGTCCGCATCACGGCCGATCGTCCTCCGGACGACTGGAAAGCAGGAATCGAGGAAGCGGCAAAGCACACCAATGTGTTCTGCAAGATTTCGGCATTGGTCGAAGGAGCATCACGCGAGGGACAAAAAGCTCCGACGGAGATGAGCTTCTATAAGCCCTATATCGATGTTGTCTGGAATGCCTTTGGCGATGATCGTGTCATCTTCGGGAGCAACTGGCCGGTCTCCGAGAATGCCGCCGACTACGAAACGCTGCAGAGAATCGTCATGGAGTATGCGACTGAACGTGGCGACGAAGCGACCGCAAAGTTCTGTTCAAAGAACGCAGCTCGTGCCTACAAGTACAGGTAAGAGTGGTACCGACGAACAATTGTCGTCGGCTCGCAGTGGCGATTCTGGTCAACCCCCGCCTTGGCAGACGGAACGCTGTTTATCCGCTCGAGCAGAACGCTGTACGCGATCGGAAGCAAGTGATCGCTCGCTGGCACTGCCTGCATAGGCTGTGTTGTGAAGCAACAAAAAGCTCATATGGGCAGCTTGAATTTTCCGTGAACTTCGGCAACTGAAAAAACGTCTTCGCGGAGACTTCCATCTCCTGCGGCACACTCCCCCTGTGTTGCAGTGCCACCGCAACAGATGAGCCGCGTCATGCCACGATGGTGGCGTTATCGCTACATGCAGAATTCAACATGCAAAAACAGGCAAATGTGAGCTCAGCAAGGGGGACCCGCCGAGATCTGCGATTTCGTCCCTCTCCCGTTCAAGCTTCGCGTGGGATCGCTGGCTGGGGCCAATTTTGTTACGCTCTGCATTCGAGGTTCGATCTTCGCTCTGAATCTGCGAGGAGTCTGCAGTTCATGCCGCTGGGAATTAAAGTCTATGTGGATTTTGTATTCAAGAAGATGTTCGGCAGCCCGGAGAATTCTACCGCGTTGATCGGTCTGCTGAACGCGATTCTGGAACTGCCGCGACCGATTACGGATGTCACAATTCAGAATCCATTCTCGTACCAGGAGTTTGAGAACGCCAAGGTCATCGTTCTGGATGTGAAGGCCAAAGATTCTGCCGGGCGGATTTTTAACGTCGAAATGCAGATCGCGATTCATCCGGGTTTGCTGCAGCGTTTGATGTATTACGCGAGTGAAATGTATACGAATCAGCTTGCCGAAGGCGACGACTATACTCAGTTGAACACGACTATTTCGATCTGCCTGTTGACGAGGGCTTTGTTTTCCGATTCCAACCAGGCGCATCATCGATTCGAGATGATAGACGCGGAAAGCGGTCGAAAATTGGATAGAGCAGTCGAGGTTCAGACGGTAGAATTGGGAAAGTTTGATTTTGACGAATTGACCATTTCGAAAGCCAGCCCGTTGGCTCGATGGGCATGGCTCATTTTGAATGCTCATAAGTATACGGCGGAAGAACTACGCAGTTTGTTTCCCGAACTTGCATTTCAACGGGCCATCGGCTGCCTTGAATCAATTTCATCGAAGACAGAGGACAAGATCATGCATGATCAACGCGAGAAAGCTCAGCGAGATTACGACTGGATGCTGTCAACGGCTCGCAAGCAGGGCATCGAACAGGGAATTGAACAGGGTGTTGAAAAGGGTATTGAAAAGGGACGCGAGGAAGGCGCGATCATCGGCGCGATCCAAGCATTGCAGCAGATCCTGGGAGAATCGATTTCCGCGGGAGATACACTGGCCGCTGAATCATTCACCGAACTGCAAGCGAAGCTTGCCGACTTGCAGTCCAGAGTTCGATCACGGTTGAAGTCCTGATCTGAATGATCGATCCCGCGAACACCCGCCCTCAGTTTTCGCCGTCCGAAGAATAGATTGCGTCCATGGAACTCTGGCAGACCTATCTCCTACTGTGTCCGGCAGCGGCCATCGGTGGAGCAATCAATTCCGTCGCCGGCGGAGGCACCTTGGTCACATTCCCGGCATTGATGTGGGCGCTGGGCAACGCTCCCGGAGCTGCCATCATCGCCAACGCGACCAATACTGTCGCACTTTGCCCGGGCGCATTTTCGGGTTCCTGGGGTTATCGACGCGAACTGAAACAGATGTGGGACTGGGTTCGATGGCTCGCCATCCCCAGTATTCTGGGAGGTATTGCCGGTTCGACGATTGTTGTGCTGGCTCCGGAGTCTTCGTTCAAAGCCATGGTCCCATGGCTGATCGCTCTGGCGACGCTGCTCTTTATTTTGCAACCTCGCCTGACCCCGAAAGCCCCAGCGGAATCTTCATTGGCAAGCCGCAGCCAGCGTTCACAATGGCTGGTCTTCGTGCTGCAATTGGTTATTGGGATCTATGGCGGATACTTTGGAGCAGGGATTGGGATCCTGATGCTGAGTTCGCTCAGCCTTTTAAATCTCGGCAACATCCATCATGTCAATGGTCTCAAGACCGTACTGGCCGGATTGATTAATGGCGTGTCCGTCGTCGTGTTCATCGGCACCGGCAAAGTGAATTGGGCGTTGGCAGTCCCGATGATCGCTTCCGCAATGCTCGGCGGCTGGCTGGGCGCGTCATGGGCTCGCAAGCTCGATAAGAAGATCATTCGCCGTGTGGTCATCAGTATCGGGGTTGTTCTGACAGTATGGTATTTCGGAAAGACCTGGCTGATTGATGGGTGAGACGAGAACCGGACGCTAACGCGTTCCGGCTGATTGAGCCAACTGCCAGCTAGTCTCGGGCAGGAGCGGCCGTTTTCGAATAGAGCCCGTTGCAGGTCGGATCAAACAACCCAACCTGATTCCAGGGAGCCACCGCCGAGCACAGCCATGACTCAAACGCCTTTTCTGCATTTGCTCGATCAGCCGGATCAGCATGACGTGCGACGGCAAGTCGATCTCTGGCTTCTTTCAACATGCTTCGAAAATCAGAATCGTTGGCTCGCAGAAAACTTGTGCCTCCCGAAGCTCCGTCCAGCGACTGCTCCATACTGGTGGCTGCGGCAAAGTAGAGCATTCCCCAAAGACACCATAAGCGAAACGACGGGATCGCTTCGTAGCAGCCCTCCACTAACTCATCGACACAGCGAATCTCCTCGATCAACGAATCAGAATACTTCCGCAGTCGAACGGCACGATCTGCAGCATTGCCCGACATCAGCAGGATCTCGGCCAATCGCGAAACGCTGAACAGCGTATGGGCGATCCCCGTGCTGTGCAGAGGATCAATGAAACCAGCTGTATTCGTGATCGCAGCCCAGTTCGAACCTGCCGCCTGCGTTGTCAGGCGCTGAATTCGAGAAGTCTGCTGCAGGCCTGAGTCCGGGCGAACAATGCGCGCATTCCTGAATTGCCTGGCCAGAAATGGTGTTCTCTGAATCCGCCAGTCCCACTCTTCATGAGGCGTTGAAAAGGAGCGTCGAACACGCTGAGAACTCGGCCGCTCATCAATCATAAACCCCGCGCTGAGCGTATCGTCGTCGTACCTCAACTGCCACATCCATCCGTCCGGACAAACCTGATGAACGGCCGCATCATCACAGTGATACGGAAAAGCAGTAACGCTAATCTGACTGTCCAATAGCAATTGCTCACAAGCAGTGGCTGCTTCAAAATGAGCAAACAAGGATCGCGAATGAGTCTTTAGCGACGCTGTTTGATCGGCAATCCCAAGCGTACTTAGCACTCCCTTTGAAGATCCCGTCGCATCAACAACGAACGGAGCCTTGACCAGATACGCTCCGGAAGACTCCAAGGTTTCCAATCGCATGGAAGCATTCGACAGGGCCGGTTCATTGCTGGAGGAAACCTTCAAGATCCATTCCTCGCCATCCGCTTCCAATTGATAGATGCAATTCTGAAATGTCATGACGCCAGCAGCATGCGCCCGGCGAAATATGAACTGATCAATATCACTGCGCAGCCAATGAGTGTCTGAATGCTCATCGTTGATACTGGCCGAAACCAACAGACGCCGATCGTCGAAGTTCTCAAGCGAAACATCCTGATCGCTGGTCTGATCAAAATAGGTAAAGCCTCGTTTCTTGCCGCACAGAAGATTCGGATACGCACGTTTCCACGATCCCCAATGACACAGCGGACGCAATTCGGGGAGTTGATAGCGATCAGCCATCTGAGCCAATGTGCGATCCGCCAGCGGGGTCGAGGATTCTCCGATCGCAAACCGAGGATGCCGACTGTGATCCACCATGACCACTGACTTTCCCGCTCGAGCCAATATCAGGGCCAGCAGACTCCCACCGAATCCGGAGCCAAGAATTAGGACGTCGGGAGAAAGTACAGGCATGATGGATCTGTCACTGAGATGGATAATGTGGAAACAACATCACAATTTTCAGGTAACGGATTGTGTCAGATTCATCCGTTCAAGTCTTGAGATCTGCACCGTGGCCGTGTCGAGAGAATCTGCAAACTGTGCGGCGTCCCACAAATCGGCAAATACTCGACCACGATTCCAGGAGAGAGTTTCTCGCAGCACGATCTCCAGCGAGGATAAACGTGGCGGTGAGAAAAGTCCGGCCGAAGCCAGTTGCTCCATCATTCCGTTGCCAGTTCTCACTGGGATCACAGCACAACAATCAACTCCACACTCGAACGCAAAGCGGACCGAGTTAATAGCCCGCTCAATCCCCTGCTCTTCCGATGTCTCCGGAGGCTTCAACAGAACAAACGCCCGAATCAGAATGCCCTGCTTAAGCAGCGAGCCACAGGCACGAGAAAAATCATCAACCGTCATTTGTTTGTTGAGTCGGGCGAGCGTTTGTGGGTGCGATGTCTCCAGCCCCAGAGCAATCTCCAGCTGCGTCTCGCATCGCTGTTGAAACTCGCCGCAGCGGTCATTGCATAACGAAGGATGGTTTTCCACAATGACGGTGTCAAATCGTCGAACCCGGTCTGCAATTCCAGACCAGTCAGCACGCGGGATCGCTTTCGGATCGAAGAAGTTTCCACTGTTATAAAGTTTGACGTGCTGAGCAACCGGCAACTGCTGCAGGGCAAAATCAATCTGTTCCGGAATCGCTCCTACCGGAGTGCCCTGCTCCGTCGTGTTCTTCCACAGATCACACATGAGGCAATGAAATGGACACTCGCGATTCGTGAGAAAAATCGTAGCAACACTCTCTATGCAACGATGACGCGAAAACTCACTCTCCACCAGAAAGTGGTAGGGGCGGAATACGTTGACTGCGTTCCGAGGTCCACGGGCAGCGAGAATGTCAGCAGTGTTGAATCTCAAATGACCTCCGGCAGCATCAAAAATCGGATCGCAGAAAACAGTCCCAACGTTTCAAGGCCAGCTTGTTCCACAGTCCCGCAGTCCGCCAACTTTGTTGAGCCAGAACCAGGCAGAAGTCTCAAACCGATCAAAAGGAGACTGCAGCTTGATAACACGGCGAGCATACAACCCTTCATCGACACCCTCAGCTTCATCAAGTCTTTTGAGGCACTCCGCATTCACCTCGTACACCTCGCCCTGGACCGCAAGTCCTTCTGGCCAGTCGACCAGACCGGGGTAAGATCCGAGATCAAAAATGCGGTAGAGCGGACACGTCGTCGCAGGGCCGCGAAAGGCCTGACCCTCCAGAAGATGATGTAAGCCGTAACCGCGTTTGAGAGAACCATAGACAAAGATCAGCGACTGTTGGTCGCGACCATGAAACTCTGCCGAATCACTTGATGCCGCCAACATAAAAGAAGAACCTGCTTCCGGTCGTTTTCCGTTCACCAACTCACAAACCATGATTTCATCCCGAACCATGATCACTAAGCACTCTACCGAGATTCGCGTCCGCTACAACGAGACGGACGCGATGGGATTCCTGCATCACTCAAACTACCTCTGCTATTTCGAAGTCGGCCGCACCGAACTCTTTCGAGCACAGGGTGGCAGCTATCGGCGGATGGAAGAGCTTAAGCTTTACTTTGTCGTCGCGCGAATTGACGTGCGGTACCGCCGACCTGCGCGATACGACGATCTGTTGACTTTGCACACGGAAATCGCCCGAGTCACCCCAGCCAAGCTGGAACATTCGTACAGACTCTGCCGAGGCGAAGAGTTGCTTGCAGAGGCGAACTCCGTCATTGCCTGCGTGAACGAAGAGGGAGAAGTTCAACGAATTCCGGAGGATTTGGTTGGCCTCACCTCCGACACAAAAGGCTGAATGACGAGAAAATGGGCAGGTTGTTTGACAGATTCCGGTCAGTCAATATAGCGTGCACCGGAGTTTTGAGTGGCCAACGGGGTTTGGAAGTGTTTTCCATGACGTCGCAATGGCCAACTGGCTGACACACAGCCGTGAAGAGAACAAGGGGTTTTACCATGCGAACATTCGGTCTCGTCCTCGCGTTGGCAGCAATGCTGCTCACCAATTCTGCAGAAGCTAGCCGAAGCTGCTGCAAGCCTGCCAAGTGCAAGCCAGTTAAGTGCAAAGTTCAGAAGTGCAAGCCAGCCCGCGTAAAGTGCTGCACGCCAGAGCCAACCTGCTGCGAACCAGCTCCATCATGCTGTGCTCCAGCTCCATCATGCTGTGCTCCAGCTCCAACCTGCTGCGAAGCAGCACCTGCCTGTGGCTCAACATGTGGCAGCAGCTGCGGTTCAGCATGCGGAGCAAGCACCGGTTGTGCCAGTGGCGCATGTGGAACAGCCGCACCAGCAGCAGCTCCCGCAGCCGCAGCTCCAGCCGCTGTTGATGCTCCTGCACCTCCAGCCGAAGCAGCACCACCAGCACCAGCACCGGCACCAGCCGCTGAAGCAGCACCTGCCCAGTAATTTCAGGGCGAAGCAGCTTCGACACTCACTGGTATTCAGGATCGAATATTGCCAGCACGGGAATTCCCCCGGCGAATGAAAACTCGATCTGTACTGATAGATTGACGCTTGGCGTACCAGTAGGAATCTGAGTTCTACGGTACACAAAGCGAATTTCTCGTAAAACGGCAGGGATGCCGTTTTTCTATGCGCAGACGCTTGTCTTGACAAGTGTCGTCGAAACGTCCATGCTTTCCTCATGCCATCGTCAGCCAAGCCGAAGAGTGGAAAGCGATTTGATTCCCCGGAGCAGGAGACCTTCCTGAATCTCTGGAGAACCTACGACTGCCTGAAAGCTCTGGAAGACGAACTGTTTGGCCGCTACCAGTTATCTGCTCAGCAATACAACGCACTCCGTTTACTGAGATCTGTACACCCGACTTCGATGCAAACATTGGCACTCGGCAAGCGGCTGATCTCCCGCGGGCCGGATACCACTCGAATGCTCGACCGGCTTGAGCAGCGTCAGCTAATCGTCCGTGAACGGCGCAGTGAAAACCGTCGCGTTGTCGAGATCGCCATCACAACTCACGGCCTCGCACTTCTGGATGAAATGGCAAAATCCGTTCGAGAAATGCACGAACGGCAACTTGGACATTTAAGTCGTACCGAACAGCAGGATCTCATCACGCTGCTGAAACGGATTCGTGAACCTCATGAAGATGCCAGTTGTGACTGGCTGGACGAATAACACGAGAGGGCGCACATCATGAAAACCTCATTCCTGACAATTCTTGGCATCTACGCGGTCAGTTCCGCAGCCATGGCAGAAGATTGGCCGCACTGGCGCGGACCACATAACGATGGCCAGTCGTTTGAAACCAATCTGCCGGACAAATGGTCTCCAAAGGGCGAAAACCTCCTGTGGCGAAAGGAAGAATTTGCCAGCCGGTCTTCACCAGTCGTGATGAATGACCGCGTGTATCTCGTCTGCCGCGCTTTTCCAGAGACCGAAAAGGAAGGCGAGAAGACTGTTTGCCTGGATGCAAAAACAGGCGAACTGATTTGGGAGAGCATTCACAACATCTATCTGTCGGACGCACCGGCAGAGCGAGTTGGTTGGTCGAGCGTTGTCGCCGATCCAGCCAGCGACACAGTGTTCGTTCTTGGACTCGGATGCGTATTCCAGTGCCTTGATGGCAAGACCGGAAAAGTGCTCTGGGAACATTCCATGAGCGAAGAATACGGCATGCTGTCAACCTACGGTGGCCGAACCAACTTTCCAGTGGTCTTTGAAGATCTCGTCGTGATCAGCGGTGTAATGACGGGCTGGGGAGAAACAGCTGTCCCAGCTCATCGCTTTGTCGCGTTTGACAAGAAGACTGGTGTGGCGCAGTGGCTGAAGAGCACCAAACTGCGACCCGAAGACACAACCTACAGCACGCCGGTGTTGACGACATTCAAGGGTCAAGCCGCAATGGTCGTGGGTGCTGGTGATGGAGCATTCTATGCCTTCCAGCCACGTACCGGAAAAACGATCTGGAAGTATCAGGCGTCAACTCGAGGCCTGAACACCAGCGCCCTGATTGACGAAAACGGAATTGTTTACTGCGGGCATGCAGAGCAGAACGCCAACGACACCACAACGCTGGGTGCCATCTTTGCCTTTGACGGAAATGTTGAAGGCGAAATCACGGAAGACAAACTCCTTTGGAAAATTCCGAAACGAGCTGTCGGCCGAAACTGTGCCGTCAAACTTGGCGACCGCGTCTATTACATTGAAGACGGTGCCACGCTGGTCATTGTGAACGCGAAGACTGGTGAACTGGTTGGCCAGAAAAAGCTCGGCCGGATTATGTTCGGCAGCCCAATGGTGGCCGATGGCAAGATTTATGTTGCAGAGAACACCGGTCGATTTTATGTCCTGAAGCCAAGCGAAAAAGGCGTCGACGTCGTCAGTGAAGCTCGACTCGGTCAGGGCGAAGAGGTCTTTGGCTCACCAGTCGTTTCGAATGGAAGAATCTTCCTCCCATCGATCGAAGCTCTTTACTGCATCGGAAAACCTGACGCAGCCGCCACAAAAACAACTCCCTCGAAACTGACTGAAGAAACGCCGGCAGCCAGTGACAAGAAGGTGACTCAGATCATGCTGACACCTGTTGAACTGATACTTGCGACCGGCCAGAAAGTGAGTCTGCAGGTCAAGGGTTACAACAAGAATGGCCAGTTCGTGCAGCTAGTGAAGGATGCCACGATTACAGCGGAAGGTGGCGGTTCGGTTTCAAAAGATGGCACCTATATGGCACCGGCATCGGGACATTCAGCGGTCATCCTGACGGCGAAGTCTGGCGAAATGACAGCCACAGCAAGAATTCGAGTTATCCCGCCTCTTCCATGGAAGTTTGATTTCTCCGACGACAAGGTTCCGGGCACATGGATCGGTGCAGACTATCGTCATAAACCAGTGCCATTGGACGGTGAAAAAGGGTTGGTAAAAGTCAGCACGATTCCAAAGGGAACACGCAGCCAATCATGGATTGGCTCTACAAATCTGCATGACTACACGATTCAGGCTGACTTCAAAGCGACAGAAAAGAACGGACGCCTGCCGGACCTTGGATTAATCAATCAGCGATACACGCTTGACCTTCAGGGATCACAGCGGCTTCAGATTCGTTCATGGGTTGCACGACTTGAGCTTCGATTTGCCAAAACGATCGACATGCAATGGTCGGCCGACACGTGGTACACCATGAAGTTTCAAAGTGAGACCAGGGATGGCAAGGCGATCCTGCGTGGCAAAGTCTGGCGACGTGATGAAGCCGAACCTGCGGAATGGCAAATCGAAGCCGCAGATGCAACTCCAAATCTTAGCGGAAGCCCCGGACTCTTCGGCAATGCAACGGACGCAGAATTCTTTGTTGATAACGTTCAGGTCATGTCCAACAAGTAATTGGGACGTTGACTAAAACGCGTTGCAGACGAATAAAGCTCTGCAAAGGGCGAAGCAAGTACTCCGGAATAGCGAGAGTGCTGTTTGGGGCCAGACCTTGACTCGCCTGATTCTTACTTCAATCCATAAGGAACCCTTCCATGTTGAAATTCAGAATCTGCCTTAACCTCGCACTGTGTCTTACAGTTGCGGCGGCAGCACAGAACACTGCGGTGTCTGGAGAGAACCCCACTGAAACAGCACTCAGTAAGATTGCGAAGATGAAGGTGGGGCCAAAGGATTGGCCGCAGTGGGGCGGTAGTTACTCCCGTAATAACACTCCGGAAGGCAAGAACATTCCAACAACGTGGGATGTTAACACCGGCGAAAACATAGCCTGGTCAATGCCACTTGGATCGGAAACCTACGGTAATCCTGTCGTGGCAAACGGCAAGGTTTTCATCGGCACGAATAACGGCAACGGCTACATCAAGCGATACCCAAGCTCGGTCGACCTGGGTTGCCTGATTTGCATTGATGAAAAGTCCGGTGCGTTCCTTTGGCAACACTCCAATGAAAAACTTGCCACCGGTCGTGTTAATGATTGGCCGCATCAGGGCATTTGCTGTTCCCCATACGTTGAAGGTGACCGTGCATGGTACGTCAGCAGCCGTGGGCATGTGGTTTGCCTCGACACAGAAGGCTTTCGCGACGGCGAAAACGATGGCCCCGTGACCGACGAGAAAGTTCAGGAGAAGGACGAAGCCGACGTCGTCTGGTCTCTCGATATGATGAAGGACCTGAAAGTATCCCAGCACAACATGTGCAGCTGCTCAGTAACCTGCGTTGGCGATCTGCTCTTCGTCAATACGGCTAACGGCGTGGATGAAGGCCACATTACAATTCCCGAGGAGAAAGCTCCGAGCTTTGTCTGCATAAATCGTGAAACCGGAAAAGTCCTCTGGACAGATAATTCTCCTGGCGCAAACGTTCTGCATGGTCAGTGGTCTTCGCCAGCGTTCGGCGTTTTCGATGGAGTTGCCCAGGTCCTTTTCGGAGCTGGTGACGGTTATCTCTACAGCTTTGCCGCAGAAGGCAAAGACGGCAATGCTGAAATGCTGTGGAAGTTTGACTGCAATCCGAAGGAATCTATCTACCTTCTCGGTGGCCGTGCGACTCGGAACCATCTGATTGCAACACCTGTCGTTTATGACGGGCTCGTCTATATCGGCGTCGGTGAAGACCCTGAACACGGAGAAGGTCAGGGACACCTGTGGTGCATTGACCCAAAGAAACGCGGGGATGTGAGCCCAACCTTAGTCTTTAATTCCAAAGACCCCAAGAAACCGATTACTCATAAGCGACTTCAGGCGCTGGATGACAAAGCCGGTGACTTTGAACGTGAGAACCCAAACTCAGCTGCTGTCTGGCATTACACGGGAACAGACCCATCCGTCTTTGAAAGCACAATGCACCGAACCTGCGGTACCGTGGCCATTAAGAATGACCTTCTATTCGTTGCGGATTTCAGCGGGCTGTTTCACTGCCTGAATGCAAAGACAGGTGAGCCTCACTGGACCTACGACATGTTCGCAGCATCATGGGCCTCTCCGCTGATCGTCGAAGATCGCGTCTATATCGGTGACGAAGACGGAGACATCGCAATCTTCAAGCTATCTGCTGAGATGGAGAAACTTGGCGAAGAAATCAACATGGGCTCATCTGTCTACACGACACCTGTCGTTGCCAACGACACCATGTTCATCGCCAATCGCAACCGCATCTACGCCATCAAGGAAGGTGCGAAGAGCGAACCAGCCAAGTAGTTCCGCACGATCCTGAGAACAGATTGACCCCGCGTCAGATCATTCTGAGCGGGGTCTTTTTATTGGCGGAATGCTCGCAGAAATTCGGCTGAGCCGCTTCGCGGATCCCAAAGATCAGCGTACCACGTTTGACCAGCGGCTCTGAATCACAAAAGGCGTGTCTACCCAGAGATAATCGCTGGAAACGAAGATGTGAAACGACAAAGGCCTGCAGCGTAATGCCACAGGCCTGTCTTCCTGGATTCCACTGAGGATCGCTTACACGAGTATCATAACTCGAGCAATCACACAGCTTGGCGCAACAAAAAAGGGCGGAATTTTCGCTTTCCGATTACAGTCACAGTCCGCCCAGGATCAAACCGTTTTCTGCCATATGCAGAAAACGGGACGCCTGTCAAAGACTAGCCTTTGCGATGTCGAATTTTGGCGCGCATACGGCGTTTCTTGCGACCAATCTTACGTCGACCTTTGCCCGTCTTCTTCGTACCCATGAGCCATTAATCTCCGCACTTCGAACTTGAATGCCACTTCGGAAGGGGCGAAGAATAGCAATCCCCGGCAATTCAATCAAATCACGATCGCTGCCGTTCTTTCGACAAAGAGAAACATAGAACTTTGGCAACTTCTGGCAAACGGCGCAACCCGGATAGTCGGTAAAACAGTGGCTAAAGCGGCCAAGATCGGTGTGCGGCCCTCTCGAATTTTCATCTTTATGGAAGAGGTACGAGCCCGCGGAGCAGATTGCTCGCCTTCAATTCCAGCCACCAACACGAAAAAGGCCCGCCCAAAACCGGCCGACTACTGTCGGACGACCTTCGGCGGGCCCGAAACCTGAGGCTCTGGACGACCTATTCTTTGGTCAGAGTACATGTCTGGGTGATGTTGTAGCCCGCACAGAACCGCATTAGCCCCCAGGAAACGTTGGTGGCCGGAACAGATACCGTCGCCGTTGCAGTTCCTGAAGCGTTAACAACCGTGCACGTTGCCCCTGTGCCTAAACCCACAATGCTCATCTGCCGCAACCCTTCGGCCTGCGCCTGAGCCACCGTGCCACCAGGTATGATCAACTTACGCGCTGCCTCGTAGGACGCATTTCCCGCTGTTTGGCGAGCAAAGTTCAGGGCCGTCAACTCCAGCCCTCCCAGGAACAGCAGGAAGATTAAGGGGGCAACAATCGCAAATTCAACAGTAAGCACTCCTCTGCGGCCGGTGCCTATGCGAGCAGAAAGCTGAATCTTGTTTTTTAGCGTCTTCATGGTCATCTCGTCAGTCGTCAAACCCAAGGAATCAGTCTGTTAATACGATTGGAAGCTGTTTAGCAAGGTCACGGAATGCCTGTTGCAGCTGAGCGGCATTCTGCGTCGCGTAGTACTGACCGCCCGTAATGGAGGCCACCTGGGTCAACGTTGCCTGTGTCGACGTCAGCATGCTGACACAGTGAACGGTAATGCCTGCTGCTGCTGCATCCTGAGCAGCCAGGACCGGATCTCGCCCCGCATTCCACTGACCGTCGGTCAAAAGAATAATGACCTTGTTGGAAAGAGCGCGACCATTCGCGCCAGTCAGCACGGATACAGCCCGGTCAAGGCCGGCTGACAGAGTGGTGCCTCCGCCAATCGCCCTGGTCGACCGAGTCGCAATAACGTTCTCAATAGATGCTCGATTCGTTGACCACACAAAAGTGCCGGCTGCAGGCAGGTCGTAGTCTGTGTCCACCAGCGTGTAACTCGTGTACGGATAGTATGGCAAATCCATCGCACTACTCCACGTAACAAGTGCTGTTCGTGGTGGGTACTGAAACTGACCTGCTTCATCCAGGAAAATATTCACCGCACTTCGCATGATCGCCCATCGACTGGCGGTCGTCTGGGGCGGCGAACAATAGTTCCTGAACATGGAATCCGGGTAGTAGCTCGAAGAATACAGCAAAGGGTTTGGCGATGGGTAGGACCAGTCGGTACCGGACATGTCAAACATCATGGAACCGGAACGGTCGATGCACAGACACACCTCGACTTCCTGCTGTCCCGCAGTGGCCTGAGCTGCAGTGGAGAACGGAGCATGTCCGAGGGCCGGCGCAAAGAACATATTCATGGCTGGCGTTACTCCGCCGTTACCAATCTTCGCGTTCACTCGAACCGAGTTGTACGGCGTGGCATTCGCTGTGAATGTCCAGCTGCCGTTGTTTTGCCCGGTCACTCGTCCTAAGGTCACGTCATTCGTGGTGATCGCATAAGTGCGGCCACCGACTTTGTTGAGACCAGCATACTGAACAGCGGCCGCCTTCGCCGCATTTCCATCTTGTGTTCGAGCCAGTGCCTCCGCACCGGCCTTCGCAGCAGCATCCGTTGCCGTCCTCAGCTCCGTTCGAATGAGCTGCATGTACGCGAAGTCGACGGTCATGGCCGCCACCAGCACAAAGGTAAATAACATCGCGGCAATTAACACATGGGCCGCGCCATGTCGCTGATGATCAGTGCGACGCTGAAATCGAAACAGACGTTTCATACCCAAACCCTTTCATCACTGCTCATATTCGACGGACTCACGCAGCCGCCGCGAACTTCGAAATTGCAATTGCAAACTGCACTACAACCGAACCATGACCACGGTTGTGCTGAGTGTCTTCCCGGTCATGAACTGCATCGGACCGTACGACAGATTCGACGCTGGCGCTGACAAGGTCACTGTGACCTGAGTTCCACGTGCCGTTGCTGTCGTCACGGTTGGCGAAAACGTCAGCGTATAAGTGCTCACCTTGCGAATGGTCATAATTTCCTGACACCGGGTGCGAGCCAACGCCTCATTCGACCCGGGGCGAGTGATAACCTTTGCAGCCTCATAAGCGGCCATGTTCATGGACTGCCGCAGAAAGACCGCATTGGCCATTTCCATCGCGCCAAAGACCAGAGTGATCAGCAATGGCAGAGAAACTGCCATCTCAAGAACTGCCGTGCCACTTCGCTTCCGACGACCACGCACACTCACGCTGAGATCAGAAGCATCGTTTTGCAGAGTTGTATTGATCTTTTTCACGGGAAAAACTCTGACTGGAGCAAGGAAAACAGAAACCGTCATGTGATGTGTAGGTCGAGTTTGGGCTCATCATGCCAAGTTCCAGCCGTAACAATCCGAGAAACCCCTCCATCCGTACGAACATGACGGATAGCGTCAGCATGACGATCTTTCAGAACTCAACGACGTGTTGACCTCCGGCATCACCCCTCGTCAAACCCCCTGAATTTGAATACTTTTTGCATCTCAACCGTCGAGAAATCTGACCACAGGACGCAAAAAAAGCCTGCCCCGGAAAGGGACAGGCTTTTGAATCAGCATCAGATTACGCAGTATCGATGTTGCCGCCGCCTCCGCACCCCGGAGACACCGGCAAAACACCTGACCAACTATTCCTCTTCCTTCGCCCACAAGTGTGCTGTCAACGCATCTGGAGCGGAAACAATTTCTTCAGATCGAAAGTACGTTGCTATCTCCTTTGAGGCCGCATCCGGTCCATCGCTGCCATGGATCAGATTCATCTGGCGGCTTGCCCCAAGATCACCACGGATCGTTCCTGGTGCCGACTCCCTCGCATTTGTCTTGCCCATCAGCGTTCTCATCACTGTGATGGCTTCTGGTCCCTCTACTACCATGGCCACAACCGGGCCCGACGTAATGAAGGACTCCAGTTCCTTGTAAAAAGACTTCGAGACATGCTCGGCATAGTGCTGCTTACTGAGCTCCGGTGTGACGCGCAACATCTTCATCCCGACAATGCTCAGACCTTTGTCTTCAATTCGCGACACAATTCGTCCGATCAGACGTCGCTGCACACCGTCTGGCTTCACAAGTATCAGAGTACGCTCTAGTGCCATTTCAAGAACCTTTAAGACCAAATAAGTGGGTTAACAATTCGCCTGCACGACGCTGATTTTCAGCAATCGTGATCGAAACATTGCCACAGACTCCGAAACCTCAAGCAGGAGTACCCTGCATCATTTCAAGAAACTCGGTGAACAAGTAGTGACTATCATGAGGTCCAGCGGCTGCCTCCGGATGATACTGAACACCAAAAGCCTGATGGACCTTATGGCGAATTCCCTCAACTGTCTGATCATTGAGATTCACGTGCGTGACTTCAACATCATCCGGCAGAGAGGCTGCATCGACCGCAAAGCCATGGTTCTGTGATGTAATCTCCACTTTTCCGGTTCGTCGGTTCAGCACCGGCTGATTCGCGCCGCGATGACCAAAGCGAAGTTTGTATGTCTTGCCCCCAAAAGCCAGCCCCAATAACTGTACCCCGAGACAAATCCCAAAGACCGGCTTCTTTCCCAGAAGCCCCTGAATAGTTTCAATCGCGTAAGTCAATGGCTCTGGATCTCCCGGACCATTCGACAAAAACACTCCATCCGGATTCAGGGCCAGAATCTGTTCGGCCGTTGCCGCTCCCGGCACCACGGTCACTCGACACCCCACGTCGCGCAAATAGCGTGCGATGTTCCACTTCATACCGTAGTCAATTGCGACGACGTGCGGACCATCCGTTCGCTCAGCACCAGAGACATAATCCGAAGGCCTGCCAAGCTCACTTAGCGGAGTATCCCATCCACACGACTCCTGAGGCATCACTTCCTGAACCAGGTCGCGTCCCACCATTCCAGGAGCACCCTGCACTTTTTTCAGCAAAGAGGCGTCATCAAGGTCGACCGTGGACAACACCCCTTTCATAGCCCCCTGAGTCCGAATCTGACGAACCAGGGATCGCGTATCAATGCCCTGTATACCGACAATACCGTTCCGCTTCAGATAACTGTCCAGTGATTCTGACGATCGATAGTTGCTGGGGATCTCACACAGCTCTTTGACGATGAAGCCCTTCAGGAACAAACCCCTGCTTTCAACATCCTCCTGGTTGACACCATAGTTTCCGATCAGCGGATAGGTCATCGTGACGATTTGACCGGTGTACGAAGGATCTGTCAGAATTTCCTGATAACCAGTCATGCTCGTGTTGAACACAACTTCCCCGTGCACTTCTCCGTCTGCACCAAAGGCTGTTCCGGTATAGATTTTCCCGTTTGCCAGTACCAACTTTGCCGGACGACTTGCCATACCACTATTCTCCCAGGGTCCGCGCGTAGAACGACCGCAGTTGAAAAACACGTTTCACTGCAGACTCTACCAAGCGATCAAAGGAGCTTAAAGCAGTCGACCGGCTGGACCGTCAGTTTCGCAAATTTCGTAGTGCCGGTATTCTTCCGGCTCACGCAGCATTGACAATCGAATCCCCGGAGCCGTGCTTACCCGTGGCGCCCTGCTCGCCACAGGAGATCGCTGCTCTCTCTCCCGAATGACTCGGGGCCTCTCTTCGCCAGCAAAAATGACTACCCCCGTCGTAACCAGATTCGCTCCCAGCCCGACAGGCCTGCTCCACATCGGTCACGCCTTTTCAGCGTTATTCGCTTTTGAATCCGCAAAAAGATCTGAGGGACGGTTTATTCTCCGAATCGAAGACCTTGATTTCACCCGATGTCGGCCAGAATTCGAGACGGCACTCGAAGAGGACCTCACATGGCTGGGGATCACATGGCAACGGCCCGTGCGTCGACAGTCAGATCATCTATCAGAATTCGCAGTGGCTGCGGATTCCCTGCAGGAACAAGGCCTGCTCTATCCCTGCTTCTGCACTCGAAAAGAAATTCAGCAGGAGATCAACGCCGCCGGAGGCGCGCCTCATGGCCCGGATGGTCCTGTTTATCCCGGAATCTGCAAACACCTTTCCTCGGCAGAACGTGACGACCGCATCGCCGCAGGACAGTCATTTGCTCTCAGGTTGAATCTTGAAGAAGCGATCAGAATCACAGGCTCTGACCTGCAATGGCGAGATCTCGCCAGAGGCTGGCAAACCGCCAGGCCGGAAATCTTCGGGGATATCGTTCTGATCCGAAAGGATATTGGCTCAAGCTATCATCTTGCGGTCGTCCACGATGATGCGCTTCAGGGTGTTACTCGCGTGACGCGCGGGATGGACCTCTTCAGTGCAACTCATATCCAAAGAGTTCTGCAGTCACTGCTGGGCTTGCCAACTCCCGAATACCATCATCATCCACTTATCTGCGATAGCAATGGAAAACGTCTTGCTAAACGGGACGATGCCGAAAGCCTGCGGTCCTTAAGAGAACGCGGAATCACGGCCGACGAGCTTCACGCGAGACTGCTCACCGACACGTCGCATGCATGAAAACCTGCTGACCTGCAAAATGAAAGCTCAACAACATTACAACCTGAGAAACATTCGGTTTCGATACAGGTAGTACAGAAACAGCCATTTGGCCCCCATACTGCCTGCTTCAAGCAGTAGATCGCCTCCGCTACCACTCAACCGCGCAGCTCCAGTTAAGAAGAACGCAGCCATCCGGTCGAAATCGATGAACCGCGGCGCGATGTACATTACGATGGCGTTCATACCGATCACGGTCCAGAAGAATGACCACTTCTGCCATCGAATGACATCGATGATTGCGTAAAAGAGACAGAGCAACAGCAGACTCCAGCCACCAGCAACCAGGACGAAAGAACTGGTCCAGAGGTTCTTGATGATCGGAAAACTTCGCCCCCACAAGGTGCCAAGCACAACGAACGAAACTCCACAGGTAAGCAGCCCTCCGATTTTCACCCAATCAGACCGAGAACTCCTGAGCCAGAGCCCGGCAAAAACTCCCAGCATTACAGTCACGACAGCCGGTATTGTGGAAAGAAGCCCCTCGTTGTCGCCAAAGCCATAGTACTGTTCCATGATTCTTCCGGGCAACATGGCCCGATCAAGGTAGCCGGCAAGATTGCCCTCCTTTGAATAATCTCCGGCCACGCCTCCGGGCACTGGAATGAAAGCCAGCAGTCCCCAGTAGCCCAGCAGAATTGCAGCAGCCACAATAACCTGCCCACGAACCCTGAATATCAGAAACAGCACTGCAGCAATACCATAACACAGAGCAATTCTCTGAAGAACTCCCGCGTATCGAAGATTCCCGAAGTCGAACTTCAAGAGTCCGTTGCAGATTAATCCCAACACAAAGAGAGATGCTGTCCGGCGAAGAATTCGTCCATAAGCAGCTTTCCGATCAGCCCGAAACTTCTCCAGCGAAAACGGAATCACACAACCCACCAAAAACATGAAGAGTGGAAAAATCAGATCGTAAAATCGGAAACCTTCCCACTCCACATGTTCGAATTGAGACTTCAGTCGAGCGGCTGCAGGTGAATCAAGTCGACCAAGGAAACTTGTGGCCAATGCATCCCCACCGGCAATCCAGAACATGTCGAACCCACGCAGGGCATCAAGCGAATGCAATCGCGTTGTGGAATCTTTCTGCTCGTCGACATTTCGCGTAACGGACGGACTGCTCATTTTTTACTCGGCGATCTCGAAGTCTTGACCACATCAATCAGACAAATGTGAATCTTAGAATTCTTCCGAGGCAAAGCTACTTCGACTCTTTCAGGTCCTGCCCCGGTTCAGCCGATTCCGACTCATCAGTGTTCGCAGCAGGCGCTGAGCGGGATGTAGCCTCAGCACTTCCTGCTTTCGCCTGTTCAGGCAACAAAGGTCTGTAGCGGTAGTAGACTTCCAGAGTCAGCGTCGCCAAACATGTCGTCAATAATCTTCCACCAGCCTTGCTGTAATCGTCACGATCACGAGGTGCCCAGCTGCCCTTTTCGTCGCCTTCGACTCCCTGCCATGTGATCAAGTCATCTCGCAATCGCCCGTTCCAGCGATCCCACTCGGCGCCACCCCAGTTTTTCATGACCTGCGTGGCAAAATAGTTGTAGTAGAGATTGTCGTAAGGGCCACGTTTGTCGATCAATGCGATTCCGGCACGAAGGTCGTTGTCATCACGCCCCTTTCCGAGATACATGCGACTGAGCAACGCCATGGATGTCACGGAAATCGCATAGGATTTCTTCTGGATCTCGTATCCATATCGCCCTTCTCCGTCTACAGCGACACTATCAAAATAATAAGTCGCACCTTTCCATGTCACGTCCGGCACCTTGATGCCCGCCTTCTCGCCAGCCTTCAATGCCATCACCTGAATTGCCGTCGCCGATGTCGATCCCGGTTGCTGTGGATTGTATCTCCAGCCTCCTCCCCGAGGATCCTGCGAATTGACCAGAAACTTCACTGCGCCTTCAGCAAAAGGCTTCAGCTTGCGATCTTTGGTCATCCCGTAGGCTTCACACAAAGCCAAAGTCGCGGCCCCATGAACGTAGTAGGCGTAATTGGGGTCTTCGTCGTCATCGGCTTTATTGATAACTCCTCGAAGATCATATCCCGCTGGCGCAGCGACGCCGATGGAGGTCAGGAATTCCAGTCCCGCTAATACCGACTTGCGATACTGCCCGTCTTTGTGCGTCTGTCCGGCCGCAAGAAAGGGCAACAGAGCGTAGGCTGTCCCGCCAATCGGATTATTGACGGTCCCCGGATTTCGACAGGGCCCCACATCAATGAAGTCCCATGTCCCGTTTGCTCGTTGTCTCGCCGCAAGCCACTCCAGAGCGTGCCCGACCGCAGATTCACTCGCGGCAGAACCCCCGTATTTCTCCACCATCAGCTTTCGGCCTGCATCACTGCGATGATCAACAGCCGAACTTGTCGCACCTTCCGTGACACTCGGCCCCACAGCAATCGTTCCATCCTGCGTTTCCGGCAGTTCTGCTTCAGCCATCTCCGTTTCAGCAACAGGCATCGGCATTGGTTCAGGTGGTGGCTCAGGAACGGGTTCTGGCTCCGGTTCGGGCTCTGGTTCTGGCTCCTCTACCATCTCTTCTGGCGGCTCTTCGGTAGGTTGCTCAAGCTGCTTTCCCACTTCTTCGGCAGGCGGCTCGATTGGCAATGATTCTTCGACGGGCTCAATCGCCTCAGAGAACCCCGCCACAAGCGGAGGAAGAGTCACTTCTTCAACGATCTCCAGCCTTGCAAGTGTCAATAGAAACATCACCAGTGCCGTCATTGCAGTGCTGATCGCCGCTGGTCGACGACTCCGTTTCAACTCAAGCTTTACTTCTTCGGTCGTTGTGCGCAATTTTGGCTTCAGATCCGACTTGCGAGCCCTCACCCGAACTCGCTCAGCCTGCTCCAACGCGACTAACCTTGCGCGATCAATGATCTTCCGCAGCGATATTCGAGCATGTCGCTTCTTAGGAACATTCTTCCTCCCAACTGGCACTTGCGATCCATCAGCAGCATTTCGGCTTATCGATCCAGACTCTTCTTTGCTCTCACCGGGGCCGTTCGAAACTTGACTCGTTCGAGAGGATGCGTCGACAAGCGCTTCGGCTGTCGCGAGTCTCGCCGGCGGAGAATAGAACAGAGACTTTTCGCTCGAATCCGCAGAACGGGCGTCAGCAATCGAACTTGTCGTCATCGCCGACGCCGCAGCCGTCACTGAAGCCGTAGCAGATGGCGAGGAGAAATGGGGACCAGAAATAACAGCATCGCCCCGCCCAGCATTCGATGTCGAAACGATCTGCTGCTGAACGCCAATCGGCCCTGCGGGCACCCCCGTCGCGGCTTCTCGTTCAAGTTGCTGAACAGACAAAGTGACCGCAGAAGGGTTTCCCATGGCCTGCTCGGCCAGCGCGGAGAACTTTTGTGCAAGCGTCAAATATTGCTGTGAGAGCGATGCATGGTGAACAGAAGCGGCAACAGCTTCTTCCGCTCGAACTCGCAAAGCCGCAGCAAAGTTCTCCGGAGTCTGACTCTTCGGCGGGTTGCTCATAAAGCACCGACAAGCGGAACGGCGGCGGGACATGACGCACTACCACGAACACCGCAAAGGCACCCGGGTAGTAGTCAATCTACAGCACTACTCACCCACAAACAATTACACCCCGAAGATTTCCCCCCGTTTTCCGGCGAAGCGACGTCCATAAGCACACAAAACCCTCGATACTCCTGACACGTGCGTCGCAACCGTTTATCCGTCAATTTGCTGAAGTGCCCAGGCTGCGGTTTCACGAAGGATTTCTTCACCGTCCTGCAACAACATTTCCAGCTCAGGTCTCGAACTCCAATCCCGAAGATTGGCCAGCACAATCGCAGCATTTCGAAGCAAGCCTGTACGCCCGGAACGCAGGAGCGGCGTCCCGGAGAATCGATCGCGAAATTCTTCTTCCGTCAGGCTCAGCAGAGATCTGCATTCCGAAGGGCTGAAGTTCAACTTTTGCTGAAACTCCGGCAAAGTGTTCGCTGGAGCAAATCGATTCCACGGACAAACATCCTGGCAAATATCACAGCCAAACAACCATGGCCCAAGTCCACTTCTGAATTCTTCCGGGATTCCTGCATGGCGATGCTCGATCGTCAAGTAGCTGATGCACCGGCGAGCATCCAACACACCCGGCTCCGGGAACGCATTCGTCGGGCAGGCGTCCAAACATCGCGTACAACTTCCACAAAACGTCTGCTCAAGCGGCTGATCATACGTCAGTTCGATATCAGTCAGGATCGCTCCAAGGAAAAACCAGCTTCCAATGGACCGACTGATCAACATGGTATTCTTGCCAAACCAACCCAGACCGGCGAGCCGACCGAAATCGCGTTCCAGCAGAGGAGCGGTATCGATAACGATTCGATTTCTGGACTGAGGGAACTCGACACGCAGCAACGCAACAAGACGCTTCAGCAGAGGTTTCAGCACATCGTGATAGTCGGCTGATCCTGATGCGTAACGAGCGATTCTTGGACCTTCAGTTGTATGCTCTCCATCGTGGTAATTCATCGCAGCCATAATCACGCTGCGCGTTCCGGACATGACGCCATCGGGATGACGATAGGCTTCCAGTCGTCGATCAACCCACTGCATGTCAGCGTTCTGACCTCGACTGACCCAATCCAGAAGGCGATGAAATCCGGTGGGCGCCACCGCCGGCGCAATGCCAATCTGCGCAAACCCCAGATCCTGTCCCAGAGACTTGAGCCGTTCGGAAAGTGTTGACATCTGCACTCAGCCAGTCACGTCAGAGACAACAGACCGAACTCCGAGACATAGTTCCCTTCAGCGGACCAATCGAACGAAATGCTCACTTCGCAGATGTCATTCCATTGGAAACACGCTGCAGATGGCGACGCCCTACAGCGGCGATCTCACCCGCGCCCACGCGCGGCAAAGCAGAATAGTGCGGGTGCCGTCCATCTTTGTAGGGATCATTGCTCCGAGTGTTGTAACAGCAGATAAAGGCCCAACGTGGATTCTCACTGAGATTCTGGTCGGAACGATGCAGGGTGTTGCCATGAAACAGAACCGCAGTGCCAGGATTCATCTCGACATGAATCAGTTCCATGCGAGCCAGCGCCGCATCAACGCGTTCCATATCGGCCCCGGTCTGGTCGCCTCGCTTCACATGATCAATGCGTCCCATACGATGCGATCCACGCAGGACCTGCAAGCAGCCATTCTCTTTTGTGGCTTTGTCAACGGCAAACATGCAGCTGGCCATATCGGGAAACAGGCAACCATTGTTGTACCAATAGCCATAATCCTGATGCCACGTCCAGGCGCCGCCGACTCGCGGCTCTTTCAGGATCATCTTGTGATGATAGTGGTAAACCTCATCTCCAAGTAACGACTCCATCGCCGTCACCAACGGCTCCGCCTGAACGATCGCTGAATAGATTGCATCGGCTGGAAGCTCATTCTCAACAACCAGATCTACGGAGCCACCCTCTCCGTCGGCGCGGGATGTCTTTGCGGCGGCAAGAGCATGATCCTGCCGTGCGATAGCTCCAAGCAGTTCAGTCTCCTCTGGACTAAGCAGGCTGTCGACAACAATAAAGCCATCGCGATCAAACGCTTCGATGGCATCAAGGGTCAGGAATCCGGTCTTCATCGCAACCACTCCTGCGGGATGAACTTCATGACCAAAACACGACGGCCTTAATTCTCGCCGAGATGCCTCAAAATATCAGCCTAACTTCGCAGGAACTCGATGGTTTCTCGCACTCGGATGGTGCCCTCATAAATAGCACGCCCTGTGATCGCACCAATCAAATTTGGCTGTTCAGCGTTTATCTTCTTCAGCGCGGCAATGTCATCCATCGTCGTCACGCCTCCGGAAGCAATCACGGGAAGCCCCATCTCAGCAAGCCGCACGAAATCATCGAGCGTCTGCTGATCGATCCCCTGCATCATGCCATCGTTCGCGATGTTTGTGTAAATCACCGCCGCAATCGGAACCCCGACAAATCGCTGAGCGAGTTGTGTCACGGAGACCTGCGAAACTTCCAGCCAGCCATCTGTCGCAACCATCGAATCCCGAGCATCGAGACCCAGAGCCAGACGATGAGGGAACTTCGCGCACATTCCAGCAAACCAATCCGGCTCACGCAGCGCTTTGGTTCCGACAATGACTCGATCAACTCCCGTCTCTTCGATCGTCAGTCGAATACTGTCTTCGTTCCGAATTCCACCACCAAGCTGACAGGGCAAACCTGTCGCCTCCGCAATACGCCGCACAACATGCTGATTCACAGGACGCCCGGCCTTTGCGCCGTCCAGATCCACCAAATGCAGTCGCTCAGCTCCTTCATCTCGCCAACGTAGCGCCATATCGACAGGGTCATCAGAGAAGACCGTGCTGTCATCATAATTCCCCTGGCGAAGGCGGACGCATTTCCCATCGAGCAGATCAATGGCCGGAAGCAGCTGAAGCATATTTTTAGCTTGTAAAGAATCTCAAAACACGAAGGCCGTCCGCCGACCACAATGAAGCATTCGGCTTAGCCATTGACCCGCTGATACACTCAAAGTCAGCAAAGTCAAAGCACGATCAGGACTCAGTTCATTGGGCGGAGCAAACGGCCGACTCACCAATCGAAACAAAGTTGCGTAACAACTGCATCCCACAAGACTGACTCTTCTCGGGATGGAATTGAGTCGCCATCACATTGCTTTTTGCAACTACGGAGACAAACGGGCGACCATAATCCGTTGTGGCGGCTATCCACGATTGATCGCCGGGAACCACATGATAGCTGTGAACAAAATAGAACCACGGTTCAGCTCCCAACTCACTAAGAAGCCCGTGCCGGGTCGTCTCATTGAGAGTCAGTTGGTTCCAGCCCATGTGAGGAATCTTGTATTCGGCCGGAAGATCAAACTTCTGCACAGTGCCGGGGATGATTCCCAAACCTTTATGCTCACCATCCTCAAAAGACACATCCAGGAGCAACTGCATTCCAAGACAAATCCCGAGAAAGGGTCGATCGGCCGCGACATGATCACGAATCACACCTGTCAGATCATTCCTGCGTATTGCACTGATGGCATCTCGAAATGCCCCCACGCCGGGCAGGACCAGTCTTTCGGCAGCGGCTATCTCTGCAACATCTGAGGTCACATGAGCAGACTCGCCAATGCGTTCAAAGGCCTTCTGCACGCTGCGAAGGTTTCCCATTCCGTAATCAACGATGGTGACTGACGCCATATTGGAACAATGCTCTGTCGAAAAATGGATCTGGTTTGGAGTGAATGGAGGCACAAGGAAGGACGCCGCGAATTAACTCCTCAGCGTTTCCTCAATACGAACCTGCATCACTGACACCGTTTGGCAGATTACGTCACAAGGTTATTTTGAATTCGTTGGGTTCATTGGCTTTCACAGTCAGCTTCAAAGCTCCCTCCGCACGATTGAGTGGCTTACCTGTGACTCCTGCGAACCCGATGTTGTATTCACCAGCAGGACAACCAAAATGCGATGCGTCATACATCAACCGAAAGTTTCCGCCGGGATCAGTGGTCGCCCAAACGGCAGAACGGACATCTTCCGGACCACTTGAGATTGGTTCAAAGAAAACCTGAATTCCCACTGCCGGTGTACCACCCGTTGAGACCTGCCCGGTGACGTCAAAAAGCTCAGGGCCTGTCCACGGCTCATGATTCATCCAGGTAAAGTAGCCGTAAATGAGTACTCCAGCCACTAACAACCCTGGCAACGCTCGTCGTGTGATAAACTCCGTCAGTAATGCTCGTTCCTGCTGAGTCTTCACATCCTTTGCAGATTTCGAAGGAGATGACGCGGAATCCCGCTTTTGCTGATAAGCGCGGGACAGCGCATCAGCGGCCGTCCCGGCGGTTTCAAGAGTTGAGGTCGCAACTGCGGAGGTACGGACCGTCTCGGAAGTCGCCTTTTTATCTCTTCCCTTCTTTGCAGCGTCGAAGTCCTTCATCATTTCCGCCATCGACGGCTTACGCTCCGAAGCTTCGCCGCGAGAGGATCGTGATCCTGATGAAACCGTTGATGCTCCCAGCACAGACAATGGATCAAAGCTGTCCGATTCAGGCACTTCCGGAGTCAGCTCAATAGGCATATCCACAGAATCGACGGGTTCATCAACCGGCTCATCTGCAGGCGCGGCTGCAACTTCAGCAGACTCTTCAACCTCAGGCTGCGGAACTAAAAACTCGGTCTTGCATTTGGGGCACTTGCCCTTTGTGCCAGCTTTTTCATCCTTGATCTTCAACACCGACTCACAGCCGATGCATGCATATCGAATGGTCATAAAAGTGGCGCTCAATCAACGAGATAAGAAGAACCAGCCTGGTGGCCTGTTGATCTTGTAGTATTACTGAAGTGACGGTCCTACCAACCCGAAGCGCCAGCCGAGAATTCCAATGTTTTTGCCTCGCTGGCGCTTTTTGAAGTTGCCCATTTGCCACCATCCCAACCCGAAACGTGAGTGAGGGATCGAGCATTTGCGTTTTCTCAATGTTTCCGTAAATCCCTCGCTGACCAGCCTGTTGATTTAATGGGTTTTCACAACCCGAAACGTCAGTGAGGGATAAAAGTTGCCGCGTTTTTCAACAACAATCCCTCGCTGATGCATCGGGTCATGATTAAATCAACACGCCGTGACGCGTTGGGTTATGATAACTCCCTGTGCTTTCGCCCTATTGATCTCCCCCGATTGTCGAATAGTCCATTTTAACTGCATCCATGGGCTGCTGTTCCAGATCCCGCGAAAAAAAAACGCCAGGATGACGAGAATTCGCAACCCTGGCGTCTGGGATATGCTGAGCATCAGAACCCCTGAGTTGTCACTCCACCAGAAATGTTTCCGGCAGCTTGCCAAACGTTCAGGCCAATGTTCTGAGAAACAGGCTTTGCCGACCCATCAGCGAGCCCGACCATGCAGACATCACCGTGCGAAGACCCGGCAAACTGAAAGTGCAACATTTTGTTTGGGCCATCCATGGTTGAAACAAGAGTCGCAGCGCCTCCCCACGCCCAGCCGTCATACGCCACTTGAACAGCGTTACGAGGGTTAATGCCGCGCCATGGAGAGAAACGCTCGGCCTCTGCGAACATAATTGTGTGGCTCGTTCCGTCCTTGATATCCGTAAGACGCGTTGAACTGTTTACGGTGAAGACGCCGAGGTTACCAGCCAGTTGATTGAAGTTGTTTGCAAGCGTTCGAACCTGTTGATTCTGGTTGGCAATCTGGTCAGCTGTCAAATCGAACATTGGTCGTCCAGCACTGGTATCGAAGACCAGTCCGGAGCCAGCACACCCGGCATAATCAATTCCACCTGTGGAAATCTGTCCGGTTGAAACTCTGCTGGCCGACACCGAGTCGAGATAAAGATTGTGACTCAGGTTCTTGCGGTCCATATTCCCTCGACGCGAAGGACAGTAGAATTCTTTGATGTCGAATGTCGCCGGAGGATAACCAGCCTTCTGCCAGTCTCCCTGTTGATTCGCCATCTCGGCGTTGTTGATAACGTTGAAAAACGGACGCCACATCTGAAACAAGTTGCCTTGTTCAATATAGGGCAGTACATGCAGCGCCCAGCTGGTGCCATGGAGTGATAGTGATCGTGACAGGTCAGTCGCTTCTGTAGGATCGATCGTTCGCAGCCCGGTCGGTGTCAGATCCGCATTAGCGGCAAAGCGATTGGAGATAATTCCTGGAGGAAGAGCCCCATGCGAGTCATGGTAGCTGTGCATCGCCAGCCCAAGCTGCTTCAGGTTATTGAGGCATTGAGTCTTTCTTGCCGACTCGCGAGCCTGCTGCACAGCAGGTAGCAACAGTGCCACCAGAATCGCGATGATGGCGATCACCACCAGCAGTTCAATCAGAGTAAACCCGCGGGCGCGTGTACGTAGTTTTCGCATTGCAAAATACCTCCCTTACTGACGAGTGCCTTCAGAACCGAATAAGCCTGAATAAAACGCCAGATCTGACAAAGACTGGCTGACGATGGAGAGATCTGAAGAACACCAAAATGTTCAGAATTCTCCCGGCACGACACACATCATGCAGGGATTCTGGTCCGAGTGCAAGAAAATCACCCTAAAACACATGCCGTGCGAAGCCTGAGAGGCTCAAGTCCGGCGAAACCCTTCGGGCGGGTTCCTGGCCAGACGGCAAAGAATCTCGGCTCCTTCGCGAATCAAATCGTCTTCTGCAGCAAAGGAAACGCGGAAATGTGTGTCGGACGGACTGAACACGTTTCCGGGAATGATCAGCAGATTGTTGCGAATCGCTTCAGATACGAACTCCGTACCGGTCCCCCACGGAGCTTTGAGAAACAGATAGAATGCCCCTTGACCGCCGGAAATGTCAAAATCTTCCTTCAGGAGCCCAACCAGTAGCTCTCGCTTCCGACGATAATCGTCGACGTTGTGCTGCAAGTCCAGCTCCCATGCTGTAACTCCGGCCCACTGAACAGGATGAGGAGCACAGACGAATGTAAACTGCTGCAGTTTCATCATCTGCTGGATCAAATACTGCGGACCATGAACATAACCAAGCCGCAACCCAGTCATTGAATGAGACTTGCTGAATCCATCAATCACGATGGTCCGATCATTCCATTCCGCCGGACTGTGAAACGGCTCGTCATAGCAGAACACCCGGTAAATCTCGTCGCTGATCAGAGCAATGTTCTTCTCAGCAGCAAGCTCCGCCAACGCCTGGACTTCCGCTTTCGAAGCGACAGCTCCTGTCGGATTAGCGGGACTGTTAAAGAGGATGATCTTCGTTCGAGGTGTGATGGCCCTGCGAACATCTTCAATTCGGATTCGAAAGTCCGGATACGTTGATACTTGTACGACGGTTCCACCGGCCAAAGTAGTCAGGTGCCGATACATCACAAACCACGGATCAAAAATGATCACTTCGTCACCGGGATTAATCAGCGTACACAATGCCAGCATCAACGCTCCGCTTGTGCCCGACGTGACAAAAACCTTCCGATCAGGATGATGGTAACGGTCATCAACGTCCTTTTGCAGTACGTTAAGCAGAGGAGCAATCCCCTGCGTCTGACTGTAGGCATTCTTCCCATCCTGCACTGCCTTACACAAAGCATCCTTAATCGGCTGCGGCGTGTCAAAATGCGGCTGACCTATGCTGAGATTGATGGGTCGCTTCATCGTTGCAGCGAGATCAAACACCTTTCGAATTCCCGATGCATCAATTCGATGCATCCGATCTGCAATCCACGTTTCGCTCACGAGTTCTTTCCTCAGTTCTGCTGATAACTTCTCACACTTCCCGAAAGACAGTGAATGGAAACACATCTTCCGACAACACCACATCGACCGATTTTCGATGCCTAAGGGCATCTTGACGACTCGATAAGGTTCCTACAACACCCCCGAATACCTACGCTCACGTCTGGCATTTGACAAATCAAGTGCAGTCAACGAGTGATCTCAATCGGCCACTTCACCTGGATTCCAGGCGTCAAAAGACAATGAAAACTCTGCTGAGAGGTTGCTCACGTTGCAGACTGGCATCTGGTTTGCTTCTACCACAAGATGTTGATGGCTTTATTTTTTTCCTGTCTTGCTGGAGATTTTCTATGGCACACGTCCCCGACTCAGGTTCCGATCGCGTTCGCCTGAGGTGTCTGTTGCTCACGATAATGTCTTGCGCGTTGCTTGCATTTTCGGGCTGTGAAGAGGTCCAGAAAGCGGTCAACGAAGCAAAATCTGAGGTTTCTGGCTCGGCAACCACTTCCCCACCCACAACCAATCCCGCAAATTCCACGCCTCAGACCATGCCGCCAGTCGTCGCTACACCAGCCCCCGCTGAAGGCCCAAACCCGGCCGAGATTGTTGCACGATTTCAAAAGCTTGCATCCTACGACATTACCGACAGGGACCTAACGCAACTTTGTACGACTCCTGAAGCAGCGTCGAGCATCCAGAAAATCGACCTGACGGGCAATAGAAATGTGACCCATGCTGGCATGACTCAGCTTGCGGCGCTAAAAAATCTGACGTCAATAACGCTCACCAGTTCTGATTTAACACCCGACGCACTTTACGCTATCGGAAGTCTGCAATCCCTGAACGAACTGCTGTTGCCAGCCACGAAGACAGATGATGGCGTGGTTGCAAAGCTGACAGCAATCCCGCATCTCCAGTCATTGGATCTCAGTGGTACTTTGATTACTCAGGCCGTGGGGACCAGCCTCAGTCAGATGCACGAGTTGTCGGTTCTGAAGCTGAGTTCGACAGCCGCCAGCGATCAATCGGTGTCGATGTTACATGACTTGCCGCTGCGTGAACTTCGACTCGAGAAAACTCAGATTACAGGAGCCGCCATCCCGGAAATACTGAAAATCAGGACGCTGGAACATCTCAGTGTCGACTTCAACAATATCCCGGGGATCGCGTGGAAGGGAGCTTCCAGAGCAAATCTCAAGACCCTGACCGTGGGCCAGACCCCGTTTGGACTCGAAGGGTTTCAGGCCATCAAGGGCATGAATTCTCTGGAGTTCCTGAGCGTCTACGCCGCTGGCCTTGTCGAACACAAGTCAGCCGACGTGTTCGGATCATTCCCTAAACTTCGTGTTCTTAACGCAGGGGCGAACGCTGTGACCGATGTGGGAATGGTGGAATTCTTCAAAGGGCTGAAGAATATTGAAGAGTTGCATCTGGGCAGCAATCGAGCAATCTCCGATCGCGGACTCGCAGCACTTGTGGGACTGAAGAAACTTCGATTTTTGGACGTTAACGACACTAACTGCGGACAGGCAGGTGCGTTGGCTCTAAAAGAAAAACTGCCGGAGTGCAAAATCAGAACCAGCGCGGGAGAATACTGATCCGTGCGAAGCATTCAGAAATGAACCATCAAAACAGGGTACCGATCGGCACCCTGTTTTTTATTTCGGCTACAATGTGATCACCGGCCTATTGCTCCACTCTGCGCGTGCAGACGGCCTGCGTTCACGTCAACAACGCCAAATTGTCGCGATGAATGACTTCTCCATACGGAACATGTCCCAAAGCCGCCGCGATCTGATCAGAGCGACGGCCTTGGATACGACGAATCTCATCCGACGAATAATTCGCCAGCCCTCGCGCGATGTCGGTACCGTCTTTGGCCTTTAGCCCAACCAGAGAACCGGATTCAAACTCGCCCTGAACATCGGTAATCCCAACGGCCAACAACGAACGCCCCGATTCCCTCACCGCCTTTGTGGCTCCTTCATCCAGCACCAGCACTCCAGCCGGAGGTGCTCCAAATCCAATCCAACGCTTCCATGATGGGACAGCTTCACCCTTCGCCAGAAACAGTGTGCCCGTAGAAACGCCAGTCCGGATATCATCCAGCACTGTGTCGCTACGACCGCTGGCAAGTATGACGGTTTCACCCATGCCGGTCGCTGCAAGAATCGCTTTCAGCTTCGAACCCATGCCGCCGCGACCTCGAGTACTCTGCTCAGCCGCAACCAGCTTCAGCAATGACTCATCAGGCTTCTCAACCAGCGGCACAACTTTGCTGGCAGGATTCGAAGGCGGTCCATCATAAAGCCCGGCAATCCCGGATAAGATGACCAGCAGTGGTTCCGGCAGCAACGTGGCAAGCATTGATGCCAACTGGTCATTGTCGCCTACGGCAATCTCCTTGATGCTGACGGTGTCGTTCTCATTGACAATCGGAATGACATTGAAGTCAAACAACGTGCGAATCGTGTTGCGAACATTCAGGTATCGCTGTCGATTACGAAAATCATTCCCTGTCAACAACAACTGAGCCGTCCGGTGCCCGCTGCGCAGCATGGCATCGTCCCACGTTCTCATCAACGATGGCTGACCGATCGCCGCCGCAGCCTGAAGTTCGGGCAACGAATCGGGACGTCGATTCAGTCCCAGAATCCCAATTCCCGCACCGACAGCTCCGCTGGAGACCAGGACAACTCGCCGACCTGTTTCCTGAATGCGATGAATCTGATCCGCGATACACTGAATACGGACCAGATCAAGCCGATCATTCTCCGTCGTCAGCACGTTCGTGCCGATCTTGACGATGACAGTCTTGCAGGCCTGAAAAATTTCCTGTCGCACAAGGTCTTGCATGGGTCACTTGATCGTGGGCTGAATAGCTGGCAAACACCTGAAACGCCTCGTTCGATGATGCCAATTTCGGCACATCAAACGCATGGTAATCGCAGGATCGGTTTTGTGTCACGACAGGAAATCAGCGAGAGAATTAGCACGAGATCCAGGAACCTATGTCAGCTCGCGAATGATTCGTTCAATACTCGCCAGCTGAGCTTCCTGCTCGGCCTTTGTTGCTCGAATGCCGTCCACAACGTCCGCCGGAGCTTTCGCCATAAAGCCCTCATTCAGCAGCTTTTTGTCTGCACTGGAGATGAAGCCTCGCAGCTTCTCAGCTTCCTTCTCCTTATTCTTTCGAACGGCTTCACGATCGATCGAATCCCCGACAGGAATATAGCCGTCGGCATCAGGTAACGAAAAACTGACGGATCCTTCCGGAGCAGTCACATCCAGACCAGCGGCCTCGAGCATCGTCTTCGAGAGAAAATCGAACTGCCCGGCCACAGCCTTCAATTGCTCCGCCACATCCGGCGCACATCGCATGAACAGTTTCAGCGGGGCTCCCGGGGAAATCCCGTAAACTGACCGCACGTTACGAACTGCGATGATCGTTTCCTGCAGTCGCTCGAAACGCTTCTCCAGCGATTCATCAATGGCATTGAGCGGCATCTCCGGCCACTTGGCGACCATGACACTTTCCGAGGCTGGCACTGACTCACCGAACACACTGTCACCGCTGGCAATCCCCGTCGGTCGCACCGGCGCGAACTGAGCAAACAAGTGCCACAGCTCTTCGGTGATGAATGGAGCAAACGGATGCAGCAACCGCAGCAGCGTGTCAACGACAACAACCAGACATCGCTGAACAACAGGACGAGCGGCTTCGTTGCGGAAGCGAGGCTTCAGCATTTCGAGATACCAGTCACAGAATTCATTCCACGTGAATTCGCGAACGGCTCGAGTCGCCTGATCGAACTGGTAGCGATCCAGCATCGTGGTGACTTCGCGAACCGTCGTCGCGAGTCGGCTAAGCACCCAGCGGTCTTCCACCTGCAGGTCCGATTCCTTGACCGGGCCAACTGTGTAGCCTTCCAGATTCATAAACGCAAAACGACACGCGTTCCACAATTTGTTGCAGAAGTTACGTCCGTATTCGAAGCGTTCACTGACAATACGAGCCACCGGGACTCCCTCGTCCGGAGCAAACCACGGACTTGGGAACTGGAACGACTTCTTGCACTTCGCACATTTCAGGGACGGAGTCGCTCCGCCCATCGGCCGCATTTCCTGATGCTCTTTCGTCTGCGGCGTAATGGCCTGACAATGAGGACATTCATAACCAACCGGCAAACGCACGTCCTGAGTTTCCCCGGCGAGCGATGAGATCGTAAAGCGGATCGCGTCGGTGCCGTACTTCTCAATCAGCTCCAGCGGGTCAACGCCGTTGCCTTTGGACTTGGACATCGTCTGGCCGAGGCCATCGAGAATCTTCGGATGGATGTAGACATGCTTAAAGGGCACGTCGCCCATGTTATACAACCCAGTGAGCACCATTCTGGCAACCCACAGCGTGATGATGTCGCGGGAGGTGACGAGCACGGAGCCGGGGTAGAAGAAGTTGAGAACTTCGTTTTCGGTTTGAGGTTTTCGGTTTTCGGACTGCGATTCAATTTCAGATTTCAAATTTGAAATCTGAGATTCTGCAGGCTCACCCACCATCGGCGGATTGTGTTCCCGATCCGGCCAGCCAAGCGTGGCATGTGGCCAAAGCGCAGAACTGAACCATGTGTCGAGGACGTCAGGATCCTGCGTGAAGCCATCAGCCTCCAGCTTCCTCTCCAGTTCTTCACAACCATCGGCTACGCAGATCAGCAACAGCTTTTCTCCGGATTCCAGGCCGTCTGCAATTACTGCAGACAGTTGTTCGGCATACTTTGGTACCGGCTGGAACACACTGCCTGCAAAGACATCCGCAGGGTTCGCTGTCTGAGTGAAATATGCAGCAAGCTCTTCATGTTTGCCCGTGTCGATCCTTCGACTCCAAATCGGAATCCGATGCCCCCACCACAGCTGCCGACTAATACACCAGTCGCGTTTTTCACCCAGCCAGTCGAGATAGGTCTTGGCATAACGCTGCGGGAAGAAACGAACTCGGCCATCTTCAACAGCGTCCATCGCGTTCTGCGCCAGAGTGTCCATCTTGACGAACCACTGATCGCTCAAAAACGGCTCAACAGGCGTCTTACTGCGGTCGCTGTACTTCATCGGGATGATGCGGTCTTCGACCTTTTCCAGATGTCCGAGCGAATCCATCTTCGCCACGACTCGCTTGCGAGCTTCATAACGATCCAGACCCTGATACTCACCGCCGTTCTCGTTAATCGTGCCATCCGGATTCAGGATATTGATCGGCTCGCCCATCTTGTCCTTGTTGCGAGACCAGCAAGCATAGTCATTGGGATCATGCGCAGGAGTTACTTTCACCGCACCAGTGCCCAATGTCTTATCCGCCAGTAACGCATCAGCAACGATCGGAATAACTCGGCCGTTGGCCGGAATCATCACGTGCTTACCAACAAGGTCGGTGTAGCGTTCGTCTGTGGGATGAACGCATACAGCGGTATCGCCGAGCATGGTTTCGGGACGAGTCGTTGAGAACGAAATGCGAGTACCGGTTGGTTTTCCAGACTCATCAACCACCGGATAATTCATCGTCCAGAAATGCCCAGCGATGTCGTCGGTGTAAACTTCATCATCTGCAACGGCTGTCTGAAGATAAGTATCCCAGTTCACCAGTCGCTTACCGCGGTAAATCAGTCCGTCGCTAAACATCTTGAAGAACGTGCGACGAACGGTCTTGCTGCAGACTTCATCAAGCGTAAACCGTACTCGACGCCAGTCGCAGCTCGAACCAATCTGCTTGAGCTGATTCAGAATGCGAGCTTCATACTCGTCTTTCCATTTCCAGATACGTTCGACCAGCGCGTCGCGGCCGATGTCGTGACGAGTCAGTTTTTCCTCTTCCAGCATGCGGCGTTCAACGACCGCCTGGGTCGCGATGCCCGCGTGGTCCGTGCCCGGCATCCACAGAGCAGCTCGGCCCTGCATTCGTCGCCAGCGAGTCAGCAAGTCCTGAATTGTGCCATTCAGACAGTGCCCCATGTGCAGGGCTCCGGTCACGTTTGGCAGCGGAATCATGATCGTGTGCTGCTCTTTGCCCGGAGTGGGTTCGGCGTTGCAATATCCCTTGCTGAGCCAGTGTTCAACCCAGCGAGTCTGTGCGGCGGCTGGTTCGTAGGCTTTTGGAAGTTCTGTGGTCATTGGCTGCGGTTACAGTTCAAAACGTGATGCGATTGATTCAAATTCAGGGGCGAAGCTTAATGAAAAGGTCGCGATGCGTCGAACCGGATC
>JBPOIW010000128.1:0-17187 GCA_052034165.1 Planctomycetota bacterium
GCGCCGGCCTTTGCACATTCCAGAGCAATCGCTCGGCCGATCCCATCGGAAGATCCGGTCACTAGAACTCGCTGTCCTGATAAAGATGCAAAAGTCATGATGGGTTAGCCGAAACCGTCCAACAAAAAGGGAGCACGACATAAAGTGCTTGGCGAAACGTGACAAACACGGAAGATCAGCCCACGCGACGGCGGCCTGAATGACCGCCACAAACATGGCAAGATACACAGAATAGCGGCCTGAATTCTCAGAGGCGAACAACACCTCGCTTTCCGTAGTCCGATCTGTCCTCAGGTCGGAAACGCAGCCGGGTCTGTACTGCACACCGCCCACTCAAAAATTCATTTCCTGCGACAATCCCCTGAGGACTCCCGCCACACAACTGAACGCAACTCCCCTAAACAACCCAAACCCAGGGTGAAGTCCCTCTTGAGGCGTTTTCAGAGGACCACGTAAACTACGAAAACCTGTCTTTTCACCTTGTACCGAACTGTGTTCACATTTCGAACACTCTCTGGCCCGTGAACCCCTGCGCGGATAACGATGTCGCTTCGCCCTCTCACTGCCCTACGACACTTTGTCACAGCCTTGACGCTGTTGATCGTGGTGTTATTCGGTGTGGAGATCTGGCTGAGAAGCACTCACGCCCCGGCAGCGCTGATCGTCGCCGGACAGGCCCCCATCGAAGATCAAAGTCTTCTCGTTCCCTCAGCGGTCTACCATCACGAATTAAGACGGCTGCAGCAGACATCGCATCTGACGGAGGCGGGCGGCAAGCCGATCGAGATTCGGATTAACTCACTCGGGTGCCGTGGCGGAGAAGTTGAATCGGTACCGCAAATCGGCGTTCGTCGAATCCTGCTGCTGGGTGATGACTCCATCTGCGGAACGCAGGTCTCGGAATCAGAGACGGTTGCGGCCTGGCTTAAAAAATTCTTCACCCAATCGACCGGTGAGGAAGTCGAAATCATCAATGCTGGAGTTCCTGGATATTGTCCACTTCTTGCTTCACTCAAGTTTCAGCATGACCTTTCGAAACTAAAGCCGGACGTCGTGGTCTTACACATTGATATGACGGACATTTCCGACGACTGTAGCTATCGAAGCCTGACGCTTCAGGAAGGCGACCATTCTGTTTGCTCCCACCCCACGCTGCGTCTGCATGCAAAACCAGAAAACCCAACTCTGCAGCTTGTCCGACAATCTGCAACGGCCTCATGGCTGTTCGCAAAAACTCGCCAACATGGTCCCGAATTGCTGTCGGTTTCCCGAGCCAGTCTGTCCGAACATCAGGGCTTATTGTGGATCACTGATAATCCGCCAGATCTGCGACTACAGATCGACCATGCTTTAAAACCGATCAAGGCCTTGCAGGATGCGGTGAAACAATCGGGCGGACAACTGTTGGTGACGACGTCACCAGTCCTTTGGCAAGTCGTGTCCGCGGATCAGGCTCCGGAACTTAGCCGCCGCCTTGGCATCACAGGAAAGACACCGTTTGCCAGTACTTTTCCGTTTGACCTGCTGCGAAGTTTTTGTCAGGAAGCTGGGATCCCGTTCTGCGATGGGTCTCCTGCTTTTCGCCGGGACAAAGCCGAGAAACTGTTCTCAAAATCGGCGCCGGTTCTCTCAAAAGTCGGCATGGCCCTTTATGCCCGAGAGATCACGCGAAGCCTGGTTGAACTGTCCGCCACACCTCGGACTCCAAGCGAATGAAACGCTGCCGTCGGGCGAATCAATTGGAAAGATCCGCCTTTCCGCGTATATCTCGTTCTGTCGACAGCCCATTTTTCACCGCACAAAGAAATCATCATTATGAAGAGCGCATTTGAAGCCGCCGAACAATACTTTGAAGAAGCGGCGACTGTGATGAATCTGACTTCCAGCATGCGCGATCTGCTGCTGATTCCTGAACGTGAAGTCAAAGTGCAGGTCCCGATGAAACGCGACAATGGCGAGATCGCCACGTTTGTCGGCTTTCGTATGCAGCACAACAGCAAACGCGGTCCCATGAAAGGCGGTCTGCGTTATCATCACGAAGTCAACGCTGATGAAGTCCTGGCCCTGGCGTCTCTGATGACATGGAAGACCGCCGTTGTGGATATTCCGTATGGCGGTGCCAAAGGTGGCATCGCCGTGAATCCCAAAGACCTGTCGATCGACGAACTGGAAAGGCTGACTCGACGGTTCGTGGATGAGATCCATGACATCTTCGGACCTGACAAAGATATCCCGGCTCCGGACATGGGCACGAATGCTCAGACAATGGCCTGGATCATGAATCAGTATGAAAAGTTTCATGGCTTCAGTCCCGGCTGTGTGACTGGGAAACCCGTCGAACTTTACGGCGCGGAGGGACGTGAAGAAGCCACCGGTCGCGGTGTCGGAACACTGACGCTGGCCCTGCTTCGCAAGTTCGGCCGATCGATCGAATCATCAACCGTCGCCATTCAGGGCTTCGGAAACGTCGGTACCTTTACAGCCGCGTATCTGCATAAGGCGGGTGGAAAAGTCGTGGCCATCTCCGATGTCAGCGGAGCGATTCTGAATAAAGATGGCATCGATATCACGGCGGCTTTGGCGTGGGTTGCGGATAAAAAAAGTCTGGCAGGATTTCCCGGCGGCGAGCCTATCTCCAATGAAGCCCTGTTGGCTCTGCATGTTGATGTGTTGATCCCTGCGGCTTTGGGCGGTGTCCTGACAGAAGACAACGCCAAAGATGTACGAGCCAGCTTTATTGTGGAAGCTGCCAACGGCCCGACAACTCCGGAAGCTGATGCCATCTTCAACAAGAACGACGTGATCGTGCTGCCCGATATTCTCGCGAATGCAGGCGGAGTTACCGTCAGCTATTTTGAATGGGTCCAGAATCAGCAGTATTTCCGCTGGGATCTTGGCCGAGTTCGCGAAGAGCTGGAACGCACGATGACTCGCGGCTTTGATAAAGTTTGGTCCACAGCCCAGGAAAAGAAGGTCTCGCTGCGAGTGGCCGCGTATCTTGTCGGTATCGGCCGCGTGGCGCGAGCGACAACACTCGGCGGAATCTAGAGCACCGAATGTCTTGTAGGATGGGCATCCCTGCCCGTCCAAACATCGCCACCGGGAGTCTCACCCGCCTTTCGCAAATCAATTCCCAACCTGCATTGACTTAAAGCACTCAGCACAACAGCTATCAATCCTCATGTCCACCATGTCCACGACACTCGAATACTCCCAAACACTGGCCCGGAATTCTCGCCTCGCTGCCGCTGCCTTAGCTCCACTCGCCGCCGGGAAGAAGAATGCGTGGCTGCAGCGAGTCGCCAATAATCTGCGTGCCCGATCTTCAGAAATTGTCGCCGCCAACGAGCTCGACATGTCGGCCGGCGCGGCAGCTGGGCTGAGCTCCGCAATGCTGGATCGACTGAAGCTAAATGCGGAACGCATTGAAGCCCTGGCAAAGGCCGTTGAACATATCATTTCCCTGCCCGATCCCGTGGGCGAAGTCATCGAAGGCCAGCGTCGTCCGAATGGATTGTTTATCAGTCGTGTGCGAGTTCCCCTGGGAGTCGTGTTCTTCATCTATGAGTCGCGCCCAAATGTGACGATCGACGCGGCCGCCTTGTGCGTCAAGAGCGGCAACGCAGTGATCCTTCGCGGAGGCAGCGAAGCGATTCATAGCAATCGAGCTCTGCAGTCTGTGATTGAGGAATCCTTGATCGCCGAAGGACTGCCGCAGCATGCGGTCCAACTTGTGAACTCCACAGATCGCAGCATCGTTGGTGAACTGCTTTCCATGGGCAATCTGATCGATGTCACCATTCCGCGCGGCGGGCGTTCGCTGATCGAACGAGTGACTCGCGAAGCCACAATGCCGGTGATTAAACATTTCGACGGCATCTGTCATGTCTATATCGACGCATCAGCCGACGAAAAAATGGCCGTCGACATTACCGTCAACAGTAAGTGTCAGCGACCCGGTGTTTGCAACGCTGCCGAGACGCTTTTGATTCATCGTGACACCGCCAATCGGTTGCTTCCAACTCTGGCCAAAGAACTTCAGTCTCACGGAGTGGAATTGCGATGCTGCCCGGACAGCCTGAAAATGATCTCCGCAGGTGTCGCGGTGACAGAAGCAGATTACGGCACTGAACATATGGCTCTGATCATGTCCGTGCGGATTGTTGGCTCCATCGATCAGGCGATTGAACACATTCGACGTTACGGGTCTGCTCACACCGATGCGATCGTGACGAACTGTGTTGCTTCATCCATGAAGTTTGAAGCGGAAGTCGATTCGGCCGCCGTCATGATCAATGCGAGTACTCGGTTTAACGACGGTGGAGAGCTTGGTATGGGTGCGGAAATCGGCATCAGCACCGATCGGTTTCACGCACGTGGACCATGCGGCATGCGAGAGCTGACGAGCTACAAGTTCGTCGTTCGCGGCTCGGGTCAGGTCCGCGGTTAAGGCTTTTTTCTGATGATATGTCGAATGAGTTGATGAGTTAGACAAGCTCCGAACGCGATTCCTGTTGATTTAAGCCCCCCCCTGAGCCTGCCTCAGGGGGGGGGGGCTGGCTTTTGCACCACTGACAATCATCGAACTTTTGAAGGTGCAAGAGCCGTTAAACCCCCGACGCAGGGTCGGGGGCGACTAAAACAACAGAGCGAGGACGGCACCGGCTTAGGCCGACAAGGTCTCAATGATTCGGCGTAATTCGGGGGGTCTGGTCTGGATTCTGACGCGAATCCGTGTTACCAAGACCACCCCCGCGTTATTTTTCCAGCCGCAAACTGGCTGTCCTCAGTTCCCACCGACCTTGCCGGAGCCTGCCGAATGCTGAGTCTCACTGCGCAGAATGATCGATCTGGCCGCCTTGGTAATGGATTTTCTCGACGCAGCCTGCTGAATATCGGGACGCTGGCAGCGATGGGTACGGCCGGAGGTTGGTCCTTACCGTCCTTGCTGCGAGCAGAAGAATCCGCCGGCAAAAAGAAAAACCCTAAATCCGTCATCATGATCTATCTGGTGGGCGGACCGCCACATCAGGACATGTTTGACCTGAAGCCGGAAGCCCCTAAAGAGTTCGCTGGTCCGTGGAAACCAATCGCGACCAATGTCCCGGGCATGGAGATCTGTGAAGCATTTCCCAGGCTAGCGACGATGGGCGACAAGCTCACCATCATTCGATCGCTGGTGGGCAACCAGGCGGATCATGACGCCGTCCAGGTTTTCAACGGCCGTGATCCGAAGAAGCCAAAACCCTCCGGCGGCTGGCCTCAGTTTGGTTCGATGGTGTCGAACGTTCTTGGCTCGGCTGCTCCGACCGCTCCACCATTCGTCAGCCTTTGCTATCCGTGTACACACGGCCCTTACAACGAACCCGGCCCGGGATTCCTCGGGACTTCTCACGCGCCGTTTAGGCCTATGGGTCCGACCAAAGAAGACATGGTGCTCAACGGTGTGTCGCTGGAACGTCTGGCAGATCGCAAGTCCCTGCTGAAAAGCGTGGACCAGCTTCGCAGAGACATCGACGCCACAATGACGATGACCGGGATGGATACATTTACCGAACAGGCGATGGGTCTGCTGACATCATCACGTCTGGCTGAAGCGCTCGATCTGTCTAAAGAAGATCCGGCCGTCGTCGCCCGCTATGGCACTGGTAACCCAAAGATCTCCATTGACGCCAACGGTGCTCCTCGCGTCCCGCAAAGCCTGCTGGTTGCGCGGCGTTTGATTGAAGCGGGTGTCCGAGTTGTCACTCTGAACTACAGCAAGTGGGATTGGCACGGTGGCACCAACGCGGAGGGCCGCGCGAACAATTCCATCTTTGTTCGCGAACAGGAAGACTTCCCGGTGTTCGATCAATGCGTCAGCGCGTTAATTGAAGATCTCCATCAACGTGGACTATCCGATGATTGTGCCGTCGTTATCTGGGGCGAATTCGGGCGCACTCCAAAGATCAGCAATATCGTGGGTCGCGATCACTGGCCGCAGGTCAACTGTGCTCTGATGGCTGGCGGTGGTATGCGTCATGGACAGGTTATTGGAGCCACAGACCGTATCGCCGGCGAAGCAATCGCGCGCCCGGTCACCTTTGGCGAAGTCTACGCAACCCTGTTTCATCATCTGGGCGTTCGAGTCGAACAGACAACGATTCCCGACAACAATGGACGCCCGCAGTATCTTGTCGAAGATGGCGGTAAGATCATGCCGGAACTCGTCTAACCAAATCGACTTCTCGCACACCCCTCTTTGGCAAACAGTCAAGAATTCAAACACGAGCTTCATTATGCGTATATCGCCCTCACGATGGCCATCCTTCTTCCTGCTGCTGCTGGTTATTGTGCTGATCACTGCGTTGCCTGCTACGGTTCGAGGCGATGAGCCAGCCAATGAAGGAAAGCTCAACATCATCTGTTTTGGAGCCCATCCCGATGATGCGGAGTATAAGAGCGGCGGAACAGCCGCACTCTGGGCCTCCATGGGGCATCGCGTCAAACTGGTCTCGGTCACGAACGGAGATATCGGACACTGGCAAATGGCGGGCGGACCGCTGGCCAAGAGACGAACGGCTGAGTCCGCCGAGGTGGCCAAGCGGCTGGGTGTGACATCTCAAGTGCTCGACATCCACGATGGCGAATTGCTGCCAACGCTGGAGAACCGCCAGACGATCACGCGATTGATTCGCACCTGGAATGCCGACGTCGTGATTGCTCATCGTCCCTGGGATTATCATCCCGACCATCGCTATGTCGGGGTCCTCGTGCAGGACGCGGCCTATATGGTGTCTGTCCCATTCTTCTGCCCTGATACACCACCGTTGAAGAAGAATCCCGTATTCCTCTACAGCAGCGATCGCTTTCAGAAGCCCTATCCCTTCGAAGCCGATATCGCAGTTTCTCTGGACGATGTCTTCGAGAAGAAAGTCGACGCCCTGCTTGCGTTGGAGTCGCAAACTTTTGAAGGCGGCGCCTTAGGATCGGAAGAAGAAACTGCGAAGGCTCCTCCGGCCTCTCAGCCGGAATTGCGTCGAGCCTGGTTGCGTGAACGATGGGATCGCCGTCAGTCAGGCGAGGCCAATCAATATCGTTCTTCACTGCTGAAATGGTACGGAGATGAGAAAGGTGCGGCGGTCAAATATGCCGAGGCCTTTGAGATCTGCGAATACGGATCACAGCCCTCGGATGCAGAGATCCGACGGCTGTTTCCGTTCCTGCCACCACAGCCAGTACCAGCCAAATAGATCGGCAGATCGAGGCTCTGATGAGACCAGTTCAACCGACTGGTGCTTTATCAACAACCGATTTTCGGACCGGATCGGACGGGATGAGAATTCTTACCCGTCGAAACGACGTCGGACAAGAATGTCCAACCTACGGTATCAGTGCTTGTAAACTTTGTGCTGTGGTCGACCGGAAAGAATCTGTTCTTTGCCCCAGTTCGTAACGGCGCGAAACGCTTCGCTGCGAATGAACTCCTGAAATGCGGATTCCTCTGACCACTCACTCGTGATCAGATAAGACGCATCTTCGCTCACGTCCTTCCACAGCGTGGAACTGGTGTGTCCCGGTGCTGCTTTCAGAGCATCAATGACGCCCGCAAATTTATCCTCGAAGCTTTTCTGCATTCCGGGGATAACGTGATAATTCATGCCCACTGTAATCATGATCTGGATTCCTGTGATTGGTTGAAGAGACCACTCTGAAATATCGCTGGTTGAAGTGTATCAGACGCCGCCCGATTCTCGGTCCTTTTTGATCGCTTCGATCCTGGCGAGAATTCACTTTGTCGGCCAGCGTTTTGTAGGCCGGACCGAGCGCCCGCGAGTTCCGGCAGTTCAGCGCTCCGGGAACAAGCCGGAACTCGCTCCGCTCGGCCCGGCCTACATTCATCGGGAAACAACACCGCCCCATCCGACAACGCCGGATGGGGCGGAAGTTCACTGACCAGGGGGATACGGGCAAACTCTTTTCACTCGCCAGACTACACGCGAGGAATCTCAAATCCCGCGCGAGGAGTTCGTGCGAAGAACGCGGCCGCCTGTTCGTCGCCGGTGATCTTCTCTGCTTTCGCATCCCAATTAATGACGCGGTTCAGCCGCGCGGCAATGGCAGCCAGATGGCAGGTATTCATAGTCTGCACATGGCTGTAGACATCTGAAACCGGAAGACCGCCGTCCGCAATACAACGATAGAAGTTCTGCTTGTGACCTTCGAATGGCTTGCCCTTGTAGAGTTCGCTCAATTGGTCCGGGCCAAACTGATCCTTATCCCAGTTTTCCTCGATCGGCTGTCCGGTGATCTTGCCGCGATTAACGAAGAAGCGTCCCTTCTCGCCTTCAAACAGAATGCCGTTGTCACCTCGGCTGGTAATGTGCATTTCCGTGCCGCCCGCAAACTTCGCAACAACATTGAAGTCATGTGAGGAGTTGTAGGAATCATCTTTTGTGGGATAACCATTCTCAAACGGGACCGGATGTTTGGCATCGGTGCCATCGAGTTCAACGGGGCCGGACCCTTCGCCATTTTCATCAATCGCCCACAAAGCGATGTCCACGTGGTGAGCACCCCAGTCTGTAAACTTGCCGCCGGAGTATTCATACCACCAGCGAAAATTGTTGTGACATCTCTGCTCAATATAGTCCACCAGAGGAGCCTGCCCGAGCCACATATTCCAATCGAGGTTGGCCGGTGGGTCAGACTTTTTGAACGGTCCGCCAACATCGCCTCCGCCAATCCCGACGGTCATCTTTGTGATCTTGCCAAGAAATCCCCTGCGCACCAGATTCACGGCCCGCAGAAAACGATCCTGATCACTGCGCTGCTGAGTCCCCACGAAGAACACTCGATCACTGTACTTGCGGCAGGCATTTCGAATCAGTTGATTCTCTTCCAGAGTCAGCGTCAGTGGCTTCTGACAGAAAACATGCTTGCCAGCCTGAAGTGCTTCGATGGCAATTTTGACGTGCCAGTGATCCGGAGTCACAATACTGACCACGTCGATATCAGCTCGCTCCAGAACCTTGCGGTAGTCCCCATAGAGATCTGCTTTACCGCCGCCAATGTTGGGATCGTCATTGGCCTTCCGCGCCTGATTCTCATCAACGTCACATAAAGCAAGAATATCGCCATAGCTGCGATGCCCATGCGCATCCCCGCGACCCATACCGCCAAGCCCGATGCAGCCGATCCTTGGACGATCGTTTAGCAGCGTATTAGCAAATCCGGTTTGAGCCCACGGAAAGCAGGCGGCCGCTGTTGCCGCCGCGGCCATCGAAGCGGACGATTTCAAAAACGTTCGACGATCAGACCTTGTCAGGTGAGACATCAGGAAACTCCGGAAACTTGTAGGGATTAAATAGCACGCGGAAGAGTGGGATTCTCGACTCTCGGGAGTCTATCTGAACCCTGGTCGTGGACAAGCTATGCCACTTCCCCAACGTCAAACGAGCCTATTGCCGACCCGATTGGAGCCGACAGTTCTGAGGATTTCTGATGATCATCTGCACTGGAACGGGTAGATCTGGATATACTTTGGGGCAATAGCCAGGCCATTCCAGGGCCAATGCCATTGCCTGCACCAGTTTAAATAAGAGTCGTTAGAGAAAAATGTCATGCCGATTAAGACGGACTCTCTGGATGAGCCACAACTGAATTTGACACCAATGATTGATGTGGTCTTTTTGTTAATCATCTTCTTCATGGTGGGCGCTCGATTTACTGAAGAAGCGAATGACCAGAAGTTCGAGATCGAACTTCCCACGGCGGCCCCTGTCCAGATCATGAGCCGGACGCCTGATGCACTTGTGGTGGTTGTCGGAAGAAATGGCACGATTACGATGAGAAAGAAGGAGCTGTCTCCGGAGCAGCTTCTGAAGGAATTAATCGCCGCAAAAACTGCCTATGCTGACCAGGCCGTTCTGATTCGTGGCGATGGCAATGGTAACTATCAGGCTGTAATCGATGTGATGAATGCCTGCCATCAGGCGGGAATCAGGAAGTTCTCACTGGCGTTCAAGCCCACAGAAGTGATCTCAGGACAACCCTGATACTAACACAGAGCCGGTCTTATCAGACATTAATCAACCCTGCATTTTCACTCCGCTTTATCCCAATCTTTCTGAAGTCTCCCACGGTAGTCATTACCTGATTTTCAGTCTCTCATGAACGCACTCAGTCAACTCATCAGCAAAATTTCACGCGGCGCGTCACTGAACGGTGACGACTTGATCGCGTTATTGCTGGTACTGACGATGGCTGCATCGCTTACTCATCTGCTGACCATGCTGGTGACACAATGGGGCGATCGAAACACAACATGGAAGTCGCTACTGGCCTCAATCCTTGTCCATGGCGTTTGTATCCTTGGACTGGAAGTTTTTGAATCAAGCGCGACACGCAAAGCCCGCGCAGAAGTCGTTCCACCCAAGCCGCCCAAAACGGTGACTGAGATCCTCGTTGAAAGCGATCAGGACGTAAAGCTGCCCAGGTCCGGGAATACGCCGATCGCCGACATGATGACGAAACTGGACGTGGAGTTGCAGCGGCTTGACGTCACTTCCCCGGAGATCACGGCGACCGAAACCCCGGAACGAACCCCGGATGAGTTGGAATCGTTGAGCACAGCCGCCAAAGACGTCACTCAGTTCGAAGAACGCCAGATGACAGAACTGGCAGTCCCCACTGATTCCGGAGAACTCGGCCCCGAACAAGTTGGGGCTGAAGACGTCGCTTCGGATCTGATCACCACGTATGAGCCGAACAGTGCCGACGTCCTGACACCCAAAATGACTCGCACGCTGCCTCAGATCGGGCGTCCGGAAGAAGGACGTCGGATTGACGATCCCACAGGTTTGATGTCAGCTCCGGAACTAGAATTTGAGTCGCCCAAACAGGACGTTGCCATGAGCCTTGCGACCATCAGCGACTCGGCAATTACCTTGCCCCCAGCGACGATCAATCCGCAGGAAACCATCGAAAGCCGCAGTGCTCCAATCTACTCGATGCAGCCAACGGACGGCAGCGGACTGACTCAGAATGTTCTGGATCCGAAAAATGGAGCCGCCTCCAGCTTCCAGGCTCGTCTGCCTCGACCCGCCCGTTCCGCGCCCGATCGCACTCCGGCCGAACGCCCGTCCCGAGTGACTCCGGATCGCGCACGCACAATGACGCCGCTGAACAGCACTTACGATGATGTTCGCGTCGGCGACGTTGCCCCACAGTTCAGCGATGCGTTGGAATCGGCAGCCGCTCTGGTGGAAGCCGATCTGCCCACGGTCCGTCGAAGAGAAAACCCTCCGGCCACCTATCAACTCCGAAGCCTCGCCACTCGGCGTGATGCAGCTTTGCGTTTCGGGGGAACTCGGGAATCCGAGAACGCCGTTGAACGCAGCCTGCGCTGGCTGGCGTCCAACCAGTCCGCCGATGGACACTGGGATGCAGAAAACTATGGCGCGGGGCAAGTCAAGATCGACGAAATCGGCGTTGATCGACAGTTCGCGGGACGCGAAGCTGACACAGGCTTGACGGCCCTGGTAATCCTGTCATTCCTCGGCGCAGGTTACACCCATGAAGACGGCCGTTACGCGATCCAGGTCGACCATGCTCTGGACTGGCTGATTCGCCAACAGCAGCCGGACGGCAACCTCTTTGGGAAGTCCGAGCACTTTGCCAAAATGTACTGCCACGCGATGGCCACGTATGCGTTGGCCGAAGCGTACGGCATGCAGCAGGATACCGTCCTTGGTCCCATTGTGAACCCGGCATTGATTCGCGCTCCGAACGATGCTGCCGCTCTGGCCGGGGCCGTTGCTGCCGCCGGTGCGACGTCACAAAGTGGCCTCCTCTTGTTGGCTGTGGAACCTGGTCGAAGCCAGATGGTGGCTGACAAAATCGCCAGCTCATTCCGACTTGTAGATGATCTCCGCCTGCGGGCAGCGCTCGCTCGAGCCGTGGCCTTTACGATCGGACGACAAGATCCCAAAAGTGGCGGCTGGCGTTATCGAGAACTCCAGGAGGGCGATGTCAGCATGTTTGGCTGGCAGATGATGTCGCTCAAGAGTGCGGAGATCGCCGGTGTATTTGTTCCCTCAAAAGTTCGTCAGCGAATGGATGATTTTCTGAACAGCGTACGTCAGGGCAAAGACGGCGGACTGTTTGGCTATCGCCGCAATATCGTCCGTGATGGAAAGGATTCCGAACCTGTCAGCCCCACGATGACGGCCGAGGCGTTGTTTTGCCAGCAGATGCTGGGATATCCCCACGAATCCGCTTCGAATCAGGAGTCAGTCGCTTACCTCATGAGAAATACGCCACGACTGTCAGATCTCAATTACTACTACTGGTATTACGGGACTCTCGCCATGTACCAGCATGGCGGTCGAGCCTGGCAGGACTGGAATTCCACCGTGCGTGAAGTCCTGATTTCCGAGCAGATCACTTCGGGCAGGAATGCGGGCAGTTGGGATCCCAAAGATTCGTGGGGACGATACGGCGGTCGTCTGTACTCAACGGCTTTGGCGACACTGACGCTGGAAGTTTATTACCGCTTTCTGCCGCTCTATCGTATGAACGATAAGCAGGAAATTAAGGTCAAGGTCAACTGAGAAACCAACCGCCGAGCACGGCGTCAAAACGGTTTCTCGCCATCTCGGGTTCGAGACAGACAATCGATAACACTTCTCAATGTTCGGCGTGGATTTCGAACCTAACGCCGTTCGAAGGCCCCGACGCGATGAACGGTCTCTGACATGGCAGCGCGGATGAATCGTCAGAGTCGCTCCATCGACTCCAATCCTTATGCAGCCCCGGAGACTGCGGATCGCAGTAGGCCCGCCGAGGATTTAATTCCGGGCAGCCCATGGACGATCGATGGAGAGGCCCTGCTGTGTCGCGGCGATCTGACCTTCGACTGGCTCTGTTTTTCCACCGGATTACCCGTGGAGCCTGATACAAAGGTCTTCTCCATGAAGATTTTCGCTCCCTCACAGCAACGACGAGTCCTCTTTCGACTGTTTCATTCCTTGAGTATTGCGACACTTCTGATGCTGCTTGCACTGGGCCGCATCATGCAGGCTGGATCAGTGAAAGTCTTTGGTGTTCCTGCTTTTGTGTTCGTGCTCGCTTATCTCGGGATCTTCATCATCATCCTGCGCCACACGCCCAGCTTCCACATTTATTATCGTCGAAGTCGCGAAGGACGGCGACGTCATCTATTTCGCAGTACAATTCCGTCGCTGGCCGCCGGTCTGCTCGCTTTGGGCCCCACCTTGCTCGTCCTTCCAGTCCTCTTTGAGGTGTCATTCGGCTATGGAATGATTGCCCTTACCATCGCAATTATGGCCTTCGCCGGCTTTATGATGATGTTACCGGAGCCGCGAGCCGTCTCACTCGAAAACGGCGTCTTTCGCGTTACTCACCTGGCACCCGAACTGTTGGCTGCACTGAGAAAATTCGCCGATGAGCATTGACGATATCACTCTTCGCGACGACCGCCCAGCAGTCCCGACTTCATCAGATAGTACAAGAGCGTCAACAGGCTCGATACAAACGCTGCCACATAGGTCAATGCGGCGGCGTTCAACACGCTGTTCATGCCATATCGTTCATCTTCGCTGATGATTCCACTTTCCACCGCCAGACGTTTGGCACGAGCACTCGCGTCAAACTCCACCGGCAGCGTCACCAGCTGGAACAACACGATTGTGCTGAACGCGATCGTGCCAAGTGCCAACAATGGCTTCGACGCCATGATGAAACCCAGCATCAGCAGAGTATTCGAGATACCCGAACCGAAACCCACAACCGGTACCAACGCGGATCGCATCCAGAGAGGTGCATAAGACCGAGCATGCTGGATCGCGTGTCCGGCCTCATGGCAGGCTACGCCGATCGCGGCCACGGAATTACTTGCGTAAACCTGCTCAGACAAGGCCAGCGTCTTCGTGGCCGGGTTGTAGTGATCGCTGAGAATGCCATGAGTTGGCTCAATCCGCACATCTGTAATTCCTGCGCGATCCAGCAGAATCTGAGCCGCCCGAGCGCCGGTATAGCCGCGTCGAGTCCCCACCTGCGAATAACGGGCAAAGGACGACTTGACCATCAGACTGGCGATTCCCGACAACACAAGCCCCGGAATCACGACCATCAGCACATAATTGAGATCAATAAAGCCGTACATCGTTCTCTCCCTCTCCAACGTTGAACGTTTTCGACGCTGCAGTTTCGGCAGTGTCGAAAACATACCAATGCAACTCATGTGCCCGACTTCAAATACCGTGTCGAACACAAAGCGCCACAGCAAAGATTCTGTAACGTGGAGGAGAGAGAACCAGATCAATCACATACGGCCATCGCCTCAATTTCGATCAATAAATCTTCGAAGGCAAATCCTGAGACTCGAATCGCCGTGACGCACGGACCCGGGGATGGGTAAAACTCCTGCTGCACTCGAGCAATGGTTGCCTTCGCCTCAGCAATCTGCGACCAGTCATCCGGGGCGTAGTAATAGATGTACAGCTTGGCCACGTCCTGCTCCGTCAGGCCACCTTCTCCCAGAACAGCCCGGATAAACTGAAAGACGTTGCGAGTCTGAGTTTCAATGTCCTTTCCGACAGCCTTCGCCTTGTTGTCTGCCGAAATCTGGCCGCCAATGAAGCCCATGTTTCCGATCTTCCAGCCCTGCGTAAACTGAGTATTGGGAATGCTCCAATCCCAGTGATTCTCCGGCTGCAGACGCTGCTTTTTCTCGCCCAGCATTCCAATGCCTTCAACCTGAATCAATTCGTCGGCATATGGAAATCCCGTGATACGCAGGCCCGCCCCCGCCGCTGACGGAACCGACATATAGCGTCGTCTGACGTTGGTCATCTTCTCCCAATAGTTGGTGACTTCGCGTCCCTGACCGAAGAATCGGAAGTACGTGTTCTGACGCATAAGAGTGTGTCGATCACCGCCAGCCTCACGCAGCATTGTGTCGAGATTTCTGAAGGTGTGATCTGTCTGAATTTCAATATCTTCGATTCCAAGGATCTCGCCAAAGGATCCCAGCGACCGCTGGCCGCCGACAAACACCATGTCACCGACTTTCCAGCCATGCGAAAACGGCAACTGCTCCTTCCAGTTCCAATGCCCCGGCGGTGTCAGCAGTTCTTTTTTCTCGCCGACAACGGCCCATGCATCGACCAGAATCAGGGCTCCTTCACGTTCCAGCCCGACAAAAGTTTCTGTGGTCGTTGGCCCCGGCGCAGTGAAGTAAGGAACTCGAACAGAATTCAGGTCTTCCATAAACCCGGCGATCGCCGACGCATCACCAGGGCAGCTCAGATAGACGTTGTGCTTCACAACATCCGACATCGAAGCACCAGCCGCTTCAAGAACGCGTTTAAGAGACTCAAAGGCATTCTTCGCCTGAGTCTTGATATCGGAACCAACCACGTTCCCGTTCTGATCCAGCGACATCTGACCGCCCACAAAAATCAGATTTCCGGCTCGAACAGCCTGAGTCCCCTGCCCAGAGCCACCCACATGATTCTGTGGTGCGATCAGTTGCATCTTCATGGTCCGTCCCCTGTACTTCAGTAATTACGAGGCTTGAGTATCACAGTTCAATTGAACCGCGATTCTATTGTCCTCGCCCCGAATTACTACACCGGCAAAGGATCCAGAAATGCTCAATACTCGACATTGGTGTCACAATGGAATGGCCGTGTACGTTCTGGCCCTCATTCTCCTGACTGAACACTTAACCGCCGCTGAATTACTGATCGGCGCTTCGTCCACCAGCATCACCCCTGAACAGCCGATCGCTCTCTGGGGGCAAATGCACACACGCATCTCGACCTCGGTCGAAAGCCACTGCACGGCAACCGTTCTTGTCCTCGAATCTGTGTCCGACGGAAAAGCCACGGATGCTGCCATTCTGGTCTCCTGCGATGCGGTTGCGATTCCCGACCATGTGCGAGACAAAACGCGAGAGCAGGTCGCAAAACGCATTCCCGATTTTCCGGTGAATAAGATCATTCTCAATGGGACTCATACTCATACCGGACCCGTGATGACCGAAGGAATCTACGAGATCCCGGCAGAGGGAGTCATGCAACCGGCCGCGTATGTGGACTTCTTTGCCGAGCAGGTCGCTGAAGCGATTGTGACGGCCTGGAATTCCCGCCGTCCTGGTCAGGCCAGTTGGGGACTCGGACACGCCGCTGTCGCTCAGAACCGCCGCACGGTTTACACCGACGGCACCGCTGCGATGTACGGGGCGACCTCGCGGCCGGATTTTCATATGATCGAAGGCTATGAAGATCACACAGTCGAGTGTTTATTTTTCTGGGATGCCGACAACAAACTGATCGCAACCACTCTGAATCTGGCATGCCCGTCTCAGGAAGTGGAAGGTGGCTCCGCCGTCAACGCAGACTTCTGGCATCAGGTGCGTGAATCACTTCGAGCAACCCACGGCAATGACCTGCAGGTTCTGGCCTGGACCGGAGCGGCCGGCGATCAGTCGCCTCACCTGATGTTCCGACAAAAAGCCGAAGAACGCATGCGAAATCTGCGAGGCATCACTCGCCTGGAAGAAATCTCGCGCCGCATCGTGGGAGCCTGGAAAGAAGCTCTCGAAGGGGCGGAAAAAGACAAGCACAGCGATGTGCCCATGTCTCACGTCGTCGAAGATCTTGAATTACCGCGCCGCGAAGTTCTGGAACGAGAATGGAAACTGGCTCAGGAAAAGATTGCTGATCTGTCCCAGCAGAAGGGCAAACAGACTTTGCTGTACTGGCACGGCGGAGTTGTCAAACGCTACGAAAACCAACTGGCTGGAACAGTCGAGCCCTACAAAATGGAACTGCATGTGATTCGGCTCGGCGACATTGCGATCGCGACAAATCCGTTTGAGCTGTTCACAGACTACGGGATCCAGATGAAAACTCGCAGCCCTGCTCTGCAAACGTTCGTCATTCAGTTGGCCGGCCCCGGAACGTATCTACCGTCCTCCCGCGCGGCTCAGGGTGGCGGCTACAGTGCAATCGCAGAAAGCAACGAAGTCGGCCCCGAAGGTGGCAAAGTGCTGGTCGAACGAACGCTCGAACACATCAACGCTCTCTGGCCAGCGGTCGCGCGGTAGAAGGCAGTGATTAAGTACTCTGCAATTTGTTTACCGCCGAGCCGGAGGCGACGGCTCTTGCGAAAGCCGTC
>JBPOIW010000213.1:0-2973 GCA_052034165.1 Planctomycetota bacterium
TCATCATTTTGTCCAAACCAATTCAACGTGGCCACGGCTGATGGAGTGAAGAAAGAAAGGGAAAAAATTATGGAAAAAAAATTATGGAGGTCAACAATGAGGCCGAATCTGATCCGCGGCAGAAAGACATGTCATCATTTTGTAATCATCATTTTGTCCAACCCAATTCAACGTGGCCTCGGCTGATGGAGGGAAGAAAGCACGGGATAAAATAATGGAGGGCTTCATTGTGGCCGAAGCTGATCCGCGGCAGAGAGACACGTCATCATTTTGTACTCATCATTTTGTCCAGCTCGCTTCAATACGGCCGACGCTCAAGACGTGGTCGAAAACTCAAGTACACCGCAACCGCTGGGCGAGGGACGAATCACTATCTGACAAAAGCCATGTAGTAGAACAACAGACCTGTCACAGACGTCAGCGTGATATCAATTGTCGAGGCCCAGCCGAGGAGCGAGTGGACTCGACTATGGGAACCTGGCTGAGGGTTCTTGCCGAACCGCTTCAGAGCCAAAACAATGGTGGCGATCCACAACACGGGAGTTGTGATTGCGAAGACAAGATGCACCAAAAGCCACGGTCGAACCGCAGAAATCTTTGCGGTGAACTCGGCTTCAGGCAACTTCTGCTGAGCGACAATGTTTTCCCAGCCACCGTGCACCAGTTGCACGTCGACCTCAAAGGCCGTCACCGCCACCAGCAGGACAACGCCAAGCGTGAGCTGCAGCTTCATATGCCCGGCATAGTTTCTGCGAAACTTCACCAGCCACAGACTGAACAGCAGCAGAGGCACGATCAGTACGAGTGCACAGACGACGAAGTCGAGCATAAAGGTCGTGGGGTAACCCAGGAAACCAGTACGAAACATGTTCAACCTGCCGGTGATCTGCAAAACGGAACAAAACCGCCCGACCCTAACGGGCCGGGCGCTGGATCAAACTGACTGAAACCAATCCTTCTAAGGGATTTCTTCCAGCCTTCACTTTCTGACGCAGCCTTCAGGCTACTTCTTCAGAAGCTCATGAATAGCCGCCTGGATTCCATCAGTGTCAATCCCCTGATGACCCATCTGCTGCCACAAGCCGCCCGAACCTTCACGATGCGTGCCGATGTTGTTGTAGCGCCCCTTGAAGCCGCGCTTCAAGAGCTCGGTGCCGAACCGTGAACCCAATCCGGTATTAACATTGAACGATTCAGCCACCAGCACCATCGGAGCGGCAGCCAGCTTCGCCATCATGGCGTCATCGTAAACATTCAGTGTGGCTTTGTTGATCAGGCCGATATGCAGCCCCTGAGCCTTCAGTTTGATCACAGCATCGAGTGCTCGATAAACCGTTTCGCCGAAGGTAACGATATATCCATCGGCTCCCTCACGGATCAGTTCATCTCGACCTGTGACGAACTTGTAGTCATCGCCGTAAATGCGAGCCCCGTTTTCGTCGAGCAGATCTGGCACACCGGATCGCGTTGAGAAAATAAATCGCAGGCCGGCATCTCCGAAGATCTTCTTCATGCAGGCTTTGAACTGATGCTGATCAGCCGGGAAATACAGTCGAGTTGTATCACGACCTTCATCAGGCAATCCGTTCGCTGCATACATGTTGTTGAGACCGAAATGGCAGGTATTGTCTGCCATGTCATCACAACCCGCATGGGAGAAGTGAGCGAGCACGTTCGACTGGTTCAGTCGAGCCATCGTGATTTCTGAAACGACCATCTCCAGAAACGCGGAGAAAGTCCCGAACACACCCTGCTTGCCAGATTCGTAACCAAAGCCCGCCGCAGCCGAGAAGTTTCCTCGTTCCATGATACCGCCGCGTACGAACACTTCAGGATGCGACGCTCGTACGTGATTCAGGCCGCAGGAACCTTCGAGGTCACTGTCGAACACTCGAACGCTGGCAATCCGCTGAGCCTCGGACATGCCGCTAAGGATCTCATTCAGAATCTTACCAAACAGGTCACGATTCTTGCCGACGTTCTTTGTGCAACTGCCTTCGTAAGTCGGGCCGGAAGGTCCTTTCTTAACGTTGTTCAGATATTCAACAGCAGCTGTGTGTCCTTTAGCAGTCAGATAGTCTTTGGCGACAGAGACTTTGATCACGTCGTGACCATGAGCACTGCCTTCAAGACCTTTAATGCCGACGCACATCTTGCGGCGGTTAATCAGAGCGATCGGGCCATCGGTGGTCACAGCGGCACACATACGAGCGTAGAGTGCGTCCAGATCTTCACCATCTCCGATGTCAATCTTCAGCCCATGTCCTTCCAAAGTCCGGGCCACATCGTAGCCCTTCAGATAATCAGACGGATGGCCAGCGATCGTGACGTCATTGTCATCAATGATCAGCTTGACATTCAGCTTCTGAGCGACAGCGAGGCGAGCGGCTTCGGCGTCGTTGCCTTCCATCTGAGATCCATCAGATCCCAGCATGAACACAACCTGTCCCGGACTCGCGATGGCGACGCCGTTAACGAACGGCCACATGTGCCCCAAACGACCGGAAGAGAATTTCACGCCCGGAGTAAATCCACGTTCCGGATGTCCTGGCAAATGAGACAGGTACTCGCGGTAGTGATACAATTTTTCAACCGGCAGATCACCGTCCAGAGCTGCCATCAAGTACTGAGTTGCCACACGATGGCCGGCTTCGTCGAAGAAGATCGGCAGCACGGAGGGCTTTCCGCCGGCTTCTGAAAACTTCATGAAGCTGTGCATAATGCAGACTTCAGGAACCGTGTCGAACGGTCCGCCCGTATGTCCGCCGAGCCCTTTTGCATCAGCAATGGCCGTGAAGAAGACAATCGCATCGCGACAGATCTCAATGTTCTTCTTCAGAGTATCCCGCTGTTCCGCAGTGAGCTTCGGGTTCCTGGGATCAAGAGGCAGGGCTTTGTACTGATCGAGCGGAATCGGGAACTCGGCAACCGCGGTCATCGTGATGATTCTCCATCAATAAATTCGGACAGGAA
>JBPOIW010000201.1:0-48418 GCA_052034165.1 Planctomycetota bacterium
TCTGATTACTGTTCTTCACGGGTGGCGTTCCTTTCAGGAGAAATTGGGCTTTGTTTGGTAACCAACTTTTCTCGAAATACGCCGCCTCTTTCAACCCTCACTCAAACACAACTTTCGACAGTAACTCCTTTCTGACCTCATTCCTGTCCCGCTGCTTATCAAATATCCGCATCAGACAGAATCGATCGTTTCTGATCAGAACGTGGAGACGATCGATATTGTGCCGACGATTGCCGAGGTCCTTGGGCTGCCGCAGGATTCTAACTGGGATGGTGAATCGCTCAGGTCTGCCGTTCGGGAGCGACCGCGAAAAACGGTCGTTGCCGCCCCAGCGGTCATTCTTGAGGCCGAATTCCCTGGTCGATTCGAATACGTTGACCGACTTCATCAGGTTTTTGGCAAAGGTGTTGAGGGTGTCTTTACCGACCTGCAGTTTCTTCCCGAGCTGTCTGGTCGAGAGTCTTCTCCACTTCTGAGCTCAGCGCGGTCGAAACTCAGGCTCACGTTAAGCGAAGGTTGTTTGCCTGCTGAGGCCGCCAGGCAGCATCTGGTTCCCTGCTATTATTATGGCCAGTTGAGCGGTATGACATCGGCTGACAAACCGGCCATTCTTGCCGTCGCCGTCAATGGCAGAATTCACGCGTCTACACGAGTATCCACCGCCCCGACCAGTCACGGTGAATGGTCGATCCTGGTTCCTCCGCAAGCCTTCAGGGATGCGGCAGATCGCGTTCAGTTTTTTGAGGTGGAGCAGAAGGCCGGCGGAGTTGAACTTCACGAACTCTCGCTTGAATAATTTTGTCATCCCCTTTTTGTTTCTCGGGAGATTTTCAGAACGATCAGGAAATGTCGCCTGCAGGTTCCGCAGATGCCGGGAAGTTCCGCCGCGGGTGCGATATAAAAATGCCGTTTTCCGATCAAAGAGTGCTTGACGAACGTAACGATCATGCCATGGAGACTTCGTCTGCTGAAAGCAATGACGAATCCTGTCGATACAGATCGCATGAGCACAACGCAGACACCATCGGACACCTTTGATAAGAACTGTCTTACAGTTCTTGAGTGTTACGCTGTGCGAGACGTGGCTGCCAAAGCCACAAACACGGACTACGCTGGCTGGCTGGACAGAATTCTCGAAGTGCCCGGACTGGAGTCTTCATCATTGACTTCAATTCATGGCTTTCTGATCGCCCAGGGACTGATCAAGTTCGAATTTACAGGCCGCAGCGTAGGGCTCCAGTATCAGCTGAGTAGTCTTGGCAGAGAATGTGTTGCCAGGAAGTCGCTGTGTTTTGCTGATGATCTTCGCAACACAGATAATGCAATGGATTCGGTATCCGAGGCGAAAGCTCAGGCGGCTTGATATTCGTTGGGCCTTGAGACTTCCGTCTGAGGCGCGATTTGTTTGGCTGCTATTCTGCCGATCTCATCGGAAATTCCGCGGCGTTACTCACCGTCCCTGCTGTTCAACGAAGTAAAGCCGCACGGAAAGTTTAGCCGCCGCCATTCTCAAGCAGCCACGCTTTTGAGATCAGAGTAGACGGCACGCAAAGTGTCCCTGCCACTTTTTGAACGGGATTGAGGATGTCCGCAGCGCCCGTTCAACGGTTCGCCCGTACATCTGGTTACGCATGAAGATTTGGCTTTGGTCCCCGATTCAGGACTACCGCAGTCTGTGCTAGAATTCGGCTTCACTGATTCTGTGCATACGGGAGCCTGAAACCATGCGAAGTCGAACATCTCTGCCCGCAACGCTATTTGCGACAGTGTTCATACTGCTCTACGGCGTGGAGCAGTCGGCATTGTCCGACGAAGAGACCAATCGTCCTGGTTTGGCCGGTATTTTTTCTGACTCAGTCTCCATCCTTCAGAAAGTTGATGATCGCATTGCATTTGACTGGGCTGATTCTTCGCCGGACAGCCGGCTTGGAAACGACTATCAGGCAAAGTGGCGGGGCCATCTTCTGGTTCGTCAACCCGGAAAACACACCTTCCACGCCATGGTGTCCGGACGACTTACGATTGTTGTGGACGAAAAGCTGGCATTGCAGGCGGAAGGAGAAAATCTCTTTCATTCAGCGGAGCCGATCGAACTGGCTGCTGGCGAGCATTCCCTGGAGATTTCCTTCAAGCGGTCCGCAAATATTGATGCCAAACTCCAGCTTTTCTGGTCATCTCCGGAGTTTACCCTGGAGCCTTTGCCAGCCGACGTGTTAACCCATGAAACGAGTGACACGAGACCCAGGGATGAAGAATCCGGTCGACTATTGGCCGACGCGATGCGCTGTTCGGCCTGTCATTCCGGCCTTGCAGAAGCTTCGACCCTCAAAGCTCCTTCTTTGAAGCATGTGAATGAAACACCGTTGGACGAGCTCGTCAGACGCCTGATGGACCCGAAATCTGTCAATGTTCACAGTGCAATGCCTTCATTCGGACTGACGGCCGAGGAAGCTGGGGATGTCGCACTCTTCCTGATCGATGCCGCCGAAAAAGAATCGCCATTGGACCAGAAGGAACTCAAATTCAAAGCCGACGATACCGATGCCGGCACAAAGCTTCTGTTGACGACGGGATGTCTCACGTGTCATCGTTTATCGCAGTTGAATAAGGCCGCTCCGGAGTCGGGATCAGACGATGTTCTACCGGATGCCAGTCCTTACCACGGGCCGGAACTGGTTGGTATTGAAAAGCGTCGCTCTGCGAAGTGGATTTCAAAGTGGCTGCAAGCTCCCGGAGAATTGAATCCCAATCATCGCATGCCGGTTTTCGCGCTGTCAGATGATGAACGCCGTCAAATTGTGGCTGCACTTGTGTCAAGCGATTCGAAAGAGAAGGCGGTCCCGGCAGCCGAAGGTTCAAAAGAAGAAAAGTCGACGTCCGCAATTGAAGCTTCTGTCGCTAACGGTCGTCGTATCGCAACGGCTGCGAACTGTGCTGCATGTCACAGTATCAAAGGTCTTGAGCCCTCTGCGATGAAGATTGCTCGGCCCACAACATTGCAAACTTCCGGGACATCTCACAGTTGCCTGGCGGCTATCAAGCCGCAGTCGACCGCCGGAGATTCTTCTGCGTCGATTCCTCGACCGTGGTTTCAGACCACGGATGCGGAACGACAACAACTGAATGCGTGGTTGACTTCAGTGCGAACGGACATCCAGCACGTAACAGGGGCTGCTTTGGGTTCGCTGCTGAGGCATCGCAATGGCTGTCTTGCTTGTCATGATCGAGATCTCAAAAAGGGGCTTTCGACTCATGCCGGTGCTATCTCCTCACTGAGAAGTGACCTCAATGGTCAAAGCCAGACGTTGATTCCACCCTCACTGACGGCCGCAGGTGATAAGCTCAAAGATGACTATTTGATGTCAGCCGTGAGCGGCGAACAAGCCAGTCGCAGATTGCCGTGGTTGCTGGTCCGGATGCCGAAATTCGGGTTTTCGGCAGGTGACAAGTCGGCTATTGCTCACAGTTTAATCGGTGCTGATCGGATCCCTGATGTCGCCGATGCAGCACGAGAAGAGCTGTTTCAGCACTTGAATCCTCATCATCCAGCGGCAGCAACTCCCGCGGATCTGCTGACCGGAAATCATCTGATTGGGGCCGGTGGTTTCAATTGTATTGCCTGCCACAAAGCGGGCCCGTATGAACCTCGCAATGTCGCGATGGGGACTCGCGGTTCGGACATTATGTCCATGGGGCAGCGAATCCGTCCCCGCTACTTCATGCGCTGGATGAAGAATCCTATTCGAGTTGTTCCGGGAATTGAAATGCCTGCCATTCGCAAGGCTATCCCCGGCGTGCTGGAAGATTCACTGCCCCAGCAGATCGCAATGATGTGGACTGCTCTTGCCGATCCCAAGTTTTCTCCGCCAACGGTCGTGAGCCGTTATGAACAATTCGTCACCGTTGCGCCGGGACAATCGCCACGCGTGGTGCGAGACGTTTTTACGGTGGGAGATCCCAAAGATCGCAACAGTGTTGCTCGCGCGATGGCAGTGGGATTCAACAATGGACACAACATTCTGATTGATCTGGACACCATGCGGCTGCGGCAATGGACGATCGGAGAGTTTGCCCGCCAAAGAACGGAAGGAAAGAGCTGGTTCTGGGATATGGCTGGCATCACGGTCTCGTCAGATCCTCAGATTTCTTTTCTGGGCCAACTCATCAGCAAGGCTTCACCAGACAGAACGCCACTCAATCCTGTGGCCGATCAACGTCGACTGGCGGAATTGATTTCCAGTCATGTGACCGATCAGTCGGTGAGCTTTCGAGTGAGATACTATTTTGATCCGTCACCTCAGTCGGGTCAGGAGACGAAGGATTCGGCCGCGCTTTCACGACATACGGCCATCACCGCGTGGAACGATCCAGCTCGAAGTCTGCTGACGTCCATCGTGACCTTCCGCATTCAGCCATCGGAGCAATCCGGTGACCAGACCGGTTGGATGATCAACGCCGATGTTGAAGAGTCGCCCAAAGACTATCTCGTACAATTTGAAGGATGGTCTGACGCGGACACGTCTGACGGGATTCCGTGGCGCGTGAAAGTTGGCTCGGAGAAAAGTGCGAAGGCCCCGGTTCGTATGGAGATGGGAGACAGCGTGACGTTGCAGTTCCTCACCAGCGTCAAGCCGCCCGTCATTGTTCCTCCTGGGATTCCGCGATCGATGAGTTCGCCAGAACAGGTCGCATCTCTTCCCGGATTCGAAGGCCGCAGACTTCCGATTGATACGGCGATTATGCCCACGGCGATGACATGGCTGGCCGATGGCCGCCTCGCGTTTACTTCGCTGCGTGGTCAGGTCTGGATCGCCGATGATCAGGATAAGGACGGCATCCCGGATGTTCTGACACTATTTGCAGAAGGTCTCGCGGCCCCTTATGGAATCCAGGCAGATGGCAGCTCCATTTTGGTATCGCACAAGCCGGAAATCCTGCGTCTGCGCGACACGAATCAGGACGGTCGAGCAGATGAGTTCCATGTGTTTGCCTCTGGCTGGGGCTTCAGCGACGACTATCACGACTGGACCACGGCACTGGCTCGCGATCAGAATGGCGACTATTTCGTTGGGCTTGGCAGTGACTATTCTCAGAACAATCGACCGGCTGACAATGATCGCTGGCGCGGCACGGTGTTGAAAGTCAATTCCGCCGGAACGATCACGCCGATTGCCTTTTCCATGCGGTTCCCGATGGGCCTCGCGTTCGATAATCAGAATCGGTTATTCGCAACCGATAATCAGGGGGTTCAGAATACGTTCAATGAGATCAATCACATCATTGAAGGCAAGCATTATGGAGTTCCGTCTCGACACGAAACAGTCAAAGATGTGGTAGCGGAAACTCCGGCCCTGATGATTCCGCATCCGTGGACACGCAGTGTTAACAGCATCACCTTCTTTCCGAAAGACTATGCCGTCTCTGAACTTGCCGGTCATGGCGTGGGTTGTGAATACGATACTCGTTGTCTGATTCGCTTCACGGTCCAGGATGTGAACGGCACGATGCAGGGAGCCAGCTATCGGTTCAGCCTGCCTGACCAGCCAGGCGGTGGGGGCAACTTCGTTGGTCCTGTTGCGTCGGCCATTGGGCCAGACGGAGGCCTCTATATCGGCAGTATCTGGGATAGTGGCTGGCAGGGAGGCACAAACACGGGGACTATCGAACGGATGATTCCGGCAAAGAAAATGCCGAATGGAATCCGTGAGATTCGAGCGACGGCTCAGGGATTTGAAGTCTCCTTTTTTCATCCGGTCACTGCCAGCAAAGCGACCGACCTTAACAACTGGAGTCTGCAGAGTTACACACGATCATGGGGAGGCAGTTACGCAACGCCGGACTCGGATCGCCACACAGTTGTTCCGTCAGCACTTGTGATCTCTGATGACCTTAAAACGGTTGCAATTCAAACCGCGGCATTGAAAGCAGGGTATGTCTATGAGATCTCAGTCAAACAGCCGATTGATGAATCGACGGCCGCCGATTTCTGGCCAACTGAAGGGCACTATTCGATGAAGGTCGTACCGAAGTGAGGTGATGATCGGCGATCGATCAGTCAACCGGACCTCGCGATGTGGGGCGACTGTTCCGGAGCGACTCAACCTGTGCGCCACCGTTCGCTGGGTTACCAATCATGCGGATGGTTTCGAACTCAATCCTGAATACCCCGTGGAATTCATGGCTTCGCCGAGTCGATCGAAGGGGCGGTTGTCGACTTGCTGCTGACCAGCAGATCATTCACCAGCGTGATTAATTCTTCAGGCCGAAACGGTTTCTGCAGGACCGCATGGACCTGGAAATCGCCCGTCATCGCCAGGATTCCGTCCGTGGAACAACCTGTCATCAGAATGACGGGTAGATGGATTCCTTTTGAATGAAGGACTTCCAGCATTGATGGCCCGTCTAACGGAGACATCAGCAGATCGAGCAACAGACAATCGGCTTCTTTGTGCTCCACAAGATGCTCCAGTGCCTCTGTTGCACTTGTAAACAAGTCTGCCTTGCCCCCGATGAGTTCAATGGTACGTCCAATGACTTCCAGCGTCTCGGTCTGATCGTCCACCGCAACAATTCGAGTCGCCCTGGATATCGTTGACAATGCGGAAGGATGCGAGCAAACCGGTTCGCTGCGTGTCGGCATCGCAGACCTGGGCAGAAGAATGCGGAATCGGCTGCCTTCGCCAGGAAATGACGTGAGCTGTATCAGTCCATCATGGCGATTCACATGACCGTAGACCACAGACAACCCGAATCCATGTCCATCTGGTTTTGATCTGGTCGAAAAGAAAGGCTGGAACACTCGCGCGAAGTCCGATTCCGCAATGCCTTTGCCGGAATCGATGACTTCAAACCAGACAAACTCTCCCCCCGTGCGACGATTTCCAAAAGTCGGCGTATCGACTGGCACATCGGGAAGAAAATCGCACCCGGTTCGAATCAGGATCGTCCCCTGAACTTCAATCATGGCCTGGGCCGCATTGGTCACCAGGTTCAGGAGAATCTGATCAATCTGTTCCGCATCGCCTTCTGTTTGCAGAGGAATCGGGTCCGGATCAAACAGGATCGAATGGCGCCCACCGAGACCGGCCCGAAGCAGCGGCAGAATTCGATTCACGGAATCATTCAGATCAAGAATCTTTTTCGTGGCAGGTTGTTTTCCGGCATAGGCCAGCATCTTGCGACTCAGCCCGGCCGCTGTTTCGGCCGAACGAATGATTCCTTCCAGACACTGTGAGCCTGCCGGGGAGCCGGGTTCCATGTATTTCATCAGGTCCGCATTACCAATGACGCCGACCAAAAGATTGTTGAAATCATGGGCGATGCCACCGGCCAGCGCTCCGAGACTTTCCAGTCGTTCCGTCTGGGCCAGTCGCAGTTCGATTCGTTCGGTCTCCTGTCGCTGCTGTTCCGTATGCAGGATTTCTTCCTTGAGTCTTCGATTGGCATTTCGCAGCTTTCGTCGTTCACGAAGAAGGATGACGGCCAATCCACAGAACACTGCAAAGCCGATCCGAGTAAACCTTAACGAACGTCGACTTTCTTCATCCGCACGCAATTGTGCAGCCGTAATTCGCTCGGACTGCATAGCCAGCATTCGGCTTGCTCTGGACGCATTCCATTCCCCCAGCGTCTGAGACGTCAAACGTGCTGCGGTCTTAACACTGCGTATTCGTGATGCCACAGCTTTTCGTAACTCCTGTCGACTGTGAACACCTGTGCCTTTCGCGGGCAGGTTTAGGGCGGCTCCCATAATCCTCCGCAACGTGTCGGGGCAGTTGATCGCCGAAACGGAGTTATAGAACTCTTCGAAGGTCGACTGCGCCTGTGTGTGATTGTCCTGCTTTTGAAGTATCTGGATCATGCAGATTTGACACATGGCTATGATCGTTTGATGCTTTAGTTCGCGAGCCAGCTTCAGAGCTTCCTCAAGCGTCAACAACGCGGCTGAATCTTTTCCGGATTGTTTTTCCAGGTTGGCTATCAACAGGAGTGTGGAGATTCGTAAGTCACGGGACAGAGTCACAAATTCCGGCCGCTGTCTGATCGCATCGAATTTCTGCAGGAACTCGGACACCGGTTTCGTGGACTGCGTCTGTACTTCGCAGCGCAGCATCAGGATTTCATGGCGAGTCTGAACGTCTGATTTGACTTGTGATGACAGAACTGAGGAACAATTCAGCAGTGAGGCGTCCGGAGTTATGCCATCTTCCAGCCAGCAAGCCAGGAGATCCTGCACAAGCCGACAGCGGATCTCGCGACTGCCGTTCGGAGTCGGCATCGTCAGTTCCGAAGCGGGTGGTATCGGGACAAAGATTGTATGACTGAGCCCCAGAACTCGCTGGTGCTGAAACAAGGCGTGAGTAAAAAAGAGCTGGTAGTTCTGATGATTGCTGAGAGGATAGAGTTCCAGCGCGCGACGGAATTCATTGTTACCCGCTTCTATTCCCTCCAAACTCGCCCTGGCACTTGCCCTTTGCATCATGGCGATGGCGACGACGGTCGGCTGATCGCAGGCTTGTGCGAGCTGGATCGTTTCCGTGCACAGCCTGATGGATTCTTCAAGGTCCTGATCAAGTTGAGAGGCATTCCGGCCAAGGAGTCGCGACCAGTCTTCGAAGCCGTAGTCTTTTTCCGGCGGCTCATAAAACTGCGGACGTGCAATAACCACTTCATCCGAATAGGGAAAATCGCCGGCCCACGCAACATGCTGCGCGAAAATCAATGCCACCAATACCAGTAACTCTGGCAACAGCATTGCTTTTCGGACCATGATGCTGACATCCATTTCGAAGGCACGCCCGTCTGATACACTTTGACGACTGATAAGGATTGCGTATTCCTTACGGAGAATCAATCCAAGCTCCCGGATTGACCCTTAAGATCATTCCTGCCGCCGTCGCCCGGTCAGCAGTTCCAATATCCTGGCTGCTGCCAATCGTCAATTTCTATGCCCTGGAGATTCTTATGAACCGACTGAAAACAGCCATCATAGGTACGGGCTTTATGAGCTGGGTTCATCTGGATGCCCTTCGCAGGATAGGTGTCAATGTCACGGGAATGCTGGGGTCATCCGCAGCCAAAAGCCACGCCGCGGCGGGCAAGTACGGCCTGAATCGTACTTACTTGTCAGTTGAGGAAATTCTGGAAGACTCGGAGGTTGACTGCGTTCATGTTTGCACTCCGAATCAATCCCACTTCGAGCTGGTGTCCCGATCCCTGAAAGCCGGCAAGCATGTCCTGTGCGAGAAGCCTCTGGCAATGGACAGCCGCCAATCTGCCGAGCTTGTCAAGCTGGCGACTCAGTTTAGTCAACAGGCGACGGCCGTTAACTACAATATCCGCTTTTATCCTCTTTGCTCTGAAGTGCGTTGCCGGATTCAGGATGGACGTCAGGGGGAGATTCTGCATGTGAACGGAAGTTATGTTCAGGACTGGCTTCTTAAGTCCACCGACTATAACTGGAGAGTGCTTGCCGATCAGGGAGGTGCTCTGAGAGCGGTTGCCGACATTGGTACTCACTGGCTTGATCTGATCACATGGATGACCGGACTGCGTATCTCCGCTGTATGCGCTGACCTGAGGACAGTTCATCCCGTTCGCAACAGACCTGAGGGCGAAGTGACGACTTTCGCAGCGGCCGATGAATTCGATGTATCGGCCAGGAAGTCCGTTGAGATTTCTACCGACGACTACGGCGCAATTTTATTGCAGTTCGAGAACGGCGCGAGAGGCAGCTTGCATGTCTCTCAGGTCAATGCCGGGCGAAAAAACTGTTTGCGGTTTGAGGTCGCTGGTTCGGAGTCTGCCTGTGCGTGGAACAGCGAAATGCCCAACGAACTTTGGCTGGGCTATCGAGATCGTTCCAATGAGACGTTGGTTCGCGATCCGGCCCTGTTGTCGTCAGCAGCCGCAATTCATGCGGCGTATCCCGGAGGTCACAATGAGGGATACGCCGACTCCTTCCGTGCGTGTTTTGCAGCGTTCTACACGGCAATTCAACAGCAGGATTTTTCGGGGCAGACTTATCCGACATTTGCTGATGGAGATCGTGAAATCCGGATCTGCGAAGCGATTCTCAACAGCCATCAGTCTCGAAGCTGGGTCGAAGTGTCATAAGCTCGGAGTTCTTCGTTTCGCCCGAGCAACAATTCTGGGTATGATTCACAGTCCCGCGCTGGCTCGCCAGAACCCTTGAATTCACAGATCCCGAATCAAGGAGCCTGAGCCGACCAGCCCCATCCTGCCTTGTGTTCCTCGCTCAAGAGTTTCCTCATGCGAAACGATCTCTTCAATTTCATTCCGACAAATCCTGGTGCTCCATCTGCCGGGCTCAGCCACCTCGTCACACCGGCCTCTGCTTTCCCGCAGACTTCGGACCGTCGTTCGATGCTGCAGCGTTCCGCTCTCGGCATTGGCTCTCTCGGTTTGGCGCATGTGCTCAACGCTGACGGGCGGTTGAAGGCAATGGAGGCCGGGCCGCTGAATGATCGGCCTGCTCCATTTTTTCCGAAGGCCAAACGCGTTATCCACTTCTTTCTGAATGGTGGTCCGTCTCACGTTGATACGTTTGACCATAAGCCGTTGCTGAGCAAATACGCCGGGCAGTCGCTGGGCGATAATTTGCTCACGGAACGCAAGACCGGGGCCGCATTTCCTTCTCCGTTTAAGTTTCGCCGCTACGGTCAGTCGGGTATCGAAGTCAGTGAGATTTTCTCCAGGACGGCCGAGCACATTGACGACATTGCCGTGATTCGTTCCATGTATGCGCAGGTTCCGAATCATGAGCCTTCGCTGATGCTGATGAACTGCGGTGATTCCGTGCAGCCTCGCCCCAGCATGGGCGCCTGGGTTCTGTATGGACTTGGCACGGAGAATCAGAACCTGCCAGGTTTTGTCGCCATGTGTCCCGGGGGACTGCCGATCAAAGACACGGAAAACTGGCAGTCAGCATTTCTCCCCGGGGCGTTTCAGGGCACCTATGTTGATTCACAGCATAAAGAACTGAGCAGGCTTATTGAGAACATCGAACATCCCCAGATCGCCACGGACGCACAACGCAGACAATTGAATTTGCTGGCTCGACTGAATGCTGAACATCGGGCGCAGCGAATCGACCAAAGACTTGACGCGCGAATTCAGTCGTTTGAGCTGGCGTTTCGTATGCAGCACGATGCGGCGGATGCGTTTGACGTCAGCCTTGAGCCGGCCCATATTCAACAGATGTACGGTGAAGGAATTCATGCCCGCCAGACGCTTATTGCCCGCCGACTGCTGGAACGAGGTGTACGTTATGTTCAACTATGGCATGGTGCCGGACAGCCGTGGGATAATCATGCGGGAATTGAGGCGGCTCATAGAAGTCTGGCGGGACAAATCGACCAGCCCATTGCAGCACTTATGACGGATTTGAAACAGCGAGGTCTGTTTGAGGATACTCTGATTCTGTGGGGCGGCGAGTTTGGGCGGACCCCCACCGTTGAACTCTCCGGAGATGGCAAACCTCAATCCGGTCGCGATCACAATCACTGGGGCTTCAGTGTGTGGCTGGCTGGCGGTGGAATCAAAGGTGGCACGGTTTACGGAGCAACCGATGACATTGGATTTAAGGCTGTCGATAAGCCGACCAGTGTTCATGATCTGCATGCGACGATGCTGCATTGTCTTGGTTTCGATCACAAGAAACTGACGTTCCGATATGCTGGCCGGGACTTTCGCCTGACTGATGTTCATGGCGAAGTGATCCACGATATTCTGACGTGAACACATTGAGAGCCATCTCGGGGGCGCATTGCGTCAGGGGGAAGATTGTTCCTCGTGATCCATGCTTGCGGCTTCTCGAACGGCATTCGATAAGCACTTCAGATCAAACGGTTTTGTCAGAACTTTAAACGGATGACTGGATGCTCCTCGTCCGGCTGCAATGTGCTCCCCCAGCCCGGACATGAAGACGAACCGCATCGCAGGCTGAAGCTCCTGGATTTCACGTGCAAGCGTGAAGCCATTTCCGCCATCCAGGACAACATCCGTCAAGACGACATCGATCGATGCTCCCTGGGCTCGAACCTTCTGCAGAGCTTCCCCGATTGTGGTTGCTACCAGAACTTTGTAGCCCAGTTGTCGCAGAGATAGCTTGCCGATCTTCAGCATGGCCGGTTCATTTTCCACGAGCAGCACAGTACCGCCTTTCGGGACCGTCGTCGCATCGGCCTGCGCGGGATTCTCTTTCTCGGGTCCACCGTGCCTTGGCAGATAAATTCTGAACGTTGTGCCGATCTCGGGACTACTTTCCACGTCGATTGAACCGCCGTTCTGATTGACAATTCCGTACACTGTCGCAAGTCCCAATCCCGGACCCGGGCCATCGCCCGCTGGCTTGGTTGTGTTATACGGTTCGAAAAGATGTGTGAGCGTCGTTTCGCTGATCCCACATCCGGTGTCGGAGACCGTTAATACCACATACTTTCCGGGACGAACTTCGTGCGTGCGAAACTTGCGAGCAGTCCGGAGAGTTTCATTGCGGGTCGACAACATGATCCGACCGTGGTCGGAAATCGCATCCCGGGAGTTAATACAAAGATTGGCCAGAATCTGATCCAACTGCACGGGATCGATGTTCACAGTCCAGGCGTTGTCTCCCGGCATCCATTCAATCTCGATCTTTTCTCCCATCGATTTCCGCAGCAGCTCCAGCATCCGCTCGACAGATTTGTTGATATTCACTTTCTGAGGAGATGCATTCTGTCTTCTCGCGAATGTCAGAAGCTGCTGGGTCATCGCTGCCGAACGATGTCCGGCCGTCTGGATGGCCTTGAGATGAACCTTGTACTTTGATGGCAGCGTTTCATCCAGCAACATCATTTCTGAATGTCCAAGGATGACCGCCAGCATGTTATTGAAATCGTTCGCGATGCCGCCGGCGAGTCGACCAACGGAATCCATGCGCTGTGATCGAGTGACCTGTTCCTGCAGACGCTCGCGTTCCTCCGTGATCATGCGGCGTTCTGTAATATCCATGAAAGAGCCAAACAATCGTACAACTCGACCCTGTTCCGAAGCCGCATGACCGATAGCTCGTATCCATCGATGTCGCCCCTTCGCGGTGATGAACGGCAGCTCAAGATCCCACGCGGTACCTGCCTGGATCGCTTTCGTGACCGCATCGCGAATTAAATGTCTCGCCTCCGGGGCGTAAAAGTTGATCGCTGCGTCAATCGTTGGAACATAGTCAGCGGGAACCTCATGCATGATGTGCGTCTGTGCTGACCATCGCAGAGTCATCGTGGTCAAGTCAACCTGCCACGCTCCGACTTCCGCCACACGCCCGGTTTCCTCGAGCCATTCTTCGGTCTGGCGGAGAGAACGCTCCGTCTCACGCCGCTGAATGTCCCGGCGATGAGCATCGATCAACTGACCAATCGCAGTTACCAATGGCTGCAGAAATGTCACGTCGGCTTCGGAATAACCTTCCGGACGGTTCGCGACACCAATGAGTCCTACCAGGGCTTTATCACGCAGAATGGGCAGAGCCAGAAACTGATTCAGGGGAGGATGACCGTCTGGAATTCCTCCGCGTCGTTCATCCGTCGATGGCGAATTACTGATCACCGGACGTGCCGTTACCAGAGCTTCACCAAACAGCGTCTTCAGGTTTCGGAATTCGAAGCCTCTGGCAGCATTGTCCTTGTAAAGCTGATGCGTCGTTTCGTCCCACGAGATATCAGACAGAGCAAGTGTCCGCATCCATGGCGCCCCGGTCTCATCAAAACAGACTTCCCCAATGAACCCGTACTGACTTGAGGTCAGCGCCAATAATCGTACCAGCAGATCCTCGAACGCGATTTGTGGATCATCGGTCGAAATATACTTTCTGAGACAGACGCTCACTGTTTCCAGGAGCCAGTGTTCTCGCAGTAACGCCGCTTCAAAACGCTTGCGATCCGAGATATCACTCTGGACGGACAAGTACCCGATCAGCTTTCCGTTCAGATCGGTGATCGGTTGCGCATCCAGCGCGATCCAGAAGATACTGCCATCACGCTTGTAGTTCAGGATCTCACATTGAAATCCCTTGCTGGCCGTAACGTTTTCATAGATTCGACGGACGACAGTGGGGTCTGTTTTCGGGCCGTGAAGAAAGTCACGAGGTTTCAGCCCGATAATTTCATTCAGTGGCCAGCCGGAAACACGAGTGAATGCTTCGTTGACCCAGACAGTGCCTCCGTCAACGTCGGAAATCATCACAGGATGAGTTGTGAGACGTGCTACGAACGGCAGAAACGAAAGCGCGTTGAACGCCGCCGCTTCCGTTCCTGCCGCTGTTAACTCCGTTTGCTCAGCCCCATGCGTCCGATGCACTGTCGACTCCAGACCTGTCAGTGACCTGTTACGGGTGTCCCGGATGCGACGGCATTAATCTTCGGCGGATGGAAGAAAATCGCCATTGCCAATGAGGCGATAATGGCCGCGGCCATCGGCACAAGGAAGAGACCGTGGAAGTCAATCACTCCGTCTTTGGTGTAGACTTCCTGCATCAGATAAGGGCAGACGGTATTCGCGACCAATGCTCCCACGCCAAGAATCATCACATTAAACAGCCCCTGCGCGCTGGAACGGACATCCTTCGGGAAGTGCTCGTCCACAAAGATGTAGACCGTGGCAAAGAAGAACGCGTAGCAGATTCCGTGCACGATCTGAACGACAATGATCAGTTCTTTCTGAGGCATGAACGAGTAAACAGCAAATCTCAATGCGTGCCCCATCACTCCCACAATCATCGTGGTGCGCCAGCCGAGAGCTTTCAGAGTTGCCCCCAGCACAAACATCGTCAGGATTTCTGCAATCTGTCCAATACTCATCACGGGCATGACCCAGTTGCCGGGAATGCCGACTTCTTTGCTGGAAAGAAATGTACCGGTCCAGTTGAAGTAGCAGTTGTGTACGAATGAATCGATAAACGCGACGATCCAGAGGATCAGCACAAACGGATGTTTAAGAAGCCTGGCAGCCTGCAACCATGCCAAAGACTGAGCTTCTCCCTCTGTGGCCGCCTTTGGTGGAGTGTGAGGCAGCGTCAGGCTGAATGCCGCCAGCACCAACGAAGCGACTCCCGCCACGATATACGTCCACTTTGTTGCATCCTGAAGAGGCTCGCCCGTGAGTCCGTTGGCCAGAACTGCTCCCAGCCACGCAACAAAACCTTCTGGTTTGGCCGCATCAACTTTCGCCCAGTCCACAAGAATGAAAGTGAACGGCCAGGCCGCAAAGATCCATCCAATAGTGCCGCCCATTCGCACGATCCCGAATTCTTTCTGAGCATCCTTCATGTTGGCAAAGGCGATCGAGTTCGTGATCGAGATCGTGGGGACGTACAGCAGGCAGTGCAATGACATCAGGCCAAAGAATGGCCAGAACGATTTTGTAAATGCCAGCCCCAGAATTGCGAGCCCACCCACCAGATGGCTGAACGCAAGGAAACGCTCGGCCGAGAAATTTCGATCGGCAAACTGGTTACTGAAGAACATCCCGATAATGGACGCAATAGGAAACGCGTTCAAAATCCAGGACTGCTGAGCCGTTGTAAAACCGAGCCCTGGCAGGTATCCAAAAATCAGTGGCAACCACGCCCCCCAAATGAAGAACTCCAGAAACATCATGGCAAAGAGGCGAGTTTTCATAGTGTTCTTCAATAATCCTGGCAAAAAAGAGTCTGCGGGATAAGGCGGACCTGGATCCAACGATGTCAGATGATGACAGCCTAATTTACCGAGGGCAACCGTCGGCCACCCGTTCTTTGACAGGACTTACGGCATTTTTGCCGTTCAGTTGAATCTTTACCGCCATTGCCGATTCCTGTTAGACTCCAGTGCTGAGTTTTTATTCAGTGCGCGGTCATAATTGCACCATGGCTCCGGATGATGTTCCCGCGAACACCCGATCTCGGTGTTAAACCGTGCATAGAATTACGACATCCCGAATGGATTTCCGGGACTCCAGGAGTTGCTGAATCATGGATCGATTCCGACATCAAAAACGTTTTCTGCTGCTGTCTGGTGCTGGTCTTCTTTTGACAGGCTGTGGCACCACTGAGCCTGCGTCCGCCGATGCAGACACCGCTCTGATCGATGAACTCCTGAACTCCGACGGTCATTCCGCAGCCAAACTTAAAGATCCGGCTGAACCCGTTTACACCGAAGACAATCCCACAGATCACACTCAGACCGTCAGCCGGACTCGACCTGCAGACCGTCGCTCCGGACAATCCAATGCTCGCGGTGATCGCCTGGAACTTCGTCTTCAGAAAGGCGACCGCTTTCCGCTTGTCAAAACGGTTCATCAAACGCTGAATCAGCGATCTGAACAAGCTCCGGCCCTCGCTGAAACGCGGCTGGAATTGACACTTGTGATTACCGTGGAGGAGGTCCGTGACGATGCGATCCTTTTGGGAGTTCGCTATTCCCGAGTCAACTATGCTCACGATGTGGCCGGTCAGCAACTGGCTTATGATTCGTCGACGCATGCAGGAGCCGTCCCCTGGGATGCTCTGCCTTACGCTGGAATGATTAATAACGGCTTCTCGTTTTGGCTGGGTCGCGATAACAGTATTCGTGAAATGGTGGGCTACAAAGAGTTTCTCGAACGCTGTGTGGCTCAGGTCCCGCTCGAGCGACGAGAAACTCTGCTCTCTGAAATCAGCAATCGATTCGGCGACGACGGCGTGGCCAACTTTGTCGATGATTCCATCGGACTGCTTCCCTACGACGCAACCGTCGATCCGGACGCGGCCACTCGAGTCCTTCCCGGCGACGTCTGGACTCGCGAACGTCGTCTGATGCAGCCGGTTCCGGTTCAGCTGACTTCCACTTATCGGCTGACCAACATTAACGAGACAACGGCGGAGATTGATATCACCGGCCGTATCGCTTCCGGTGATGCCGCAGCGTTGAACACTGCGGGACGATTGAGAATTTCCGGAGGACACAGCCTGGGCCGCTGTATCGTCGACCGAGCAACCGGACTTCCGCTGGAAATGAATCTGACCCGTTACATTACGATGAAACTGACCACGGCTGACGAAAAAGAAGTCGTGCAGGAGAAAACCATCGTGACCACCATTCGAGCGTTCCCTGAAGTGAGAGGCCCGGTTGCCGCTGCACCCGCCTCCACTCCGATTCAACGCGTGTCCGGATTTAATGAGCCGCAGAATTCGCAGTCATCGCCAGCGACCCAGCCCGATGCTCGCAACCGCGCCGTTCGAGCTGTGTACCCGGAATAGCATGGCACTGACAACGTGAAGTGACTCTGTCGTCAATACTCGATGCGAATCCGGTGACTTTCCGAGATCCGCTCGAACGATTCGATTCGTCTTGGCCTCATTTCACGCCAATCTCTCTCATGGCGTAGCATCGGCTCGATTGAGGGCTACAATCGTCGCCCCCGGGGGATCTTCGCGGTTCGACCAAAGACCTTTGGAATTGTCTTAGGACCAGTCCCGTAATAGCTTCCGTAGCTGAAGTCGTGAGACTTCAGTCCGAACTCTCACGAGTTCGGCTACCACAGGAACTTATTTCGGGACCGTTCCTTAGCCCCGATACCAAACAGTGTGCGGTATCCCTAGTTGCGAAGCGGCGGCGAATTCGGCCATATCCGTACCAGAGCACAAATATGGCCAAAAAGAAGGCATCCAGCACCGAATCGTCGGCCAACGTTGGCTTTGAAGCCAAGCTGTGGCTGGCGGCAGATAAGTTGCGGTCCAATATGGACGCGGCGGAATACAAGCACGTTGTGCTCGGGCTGATCTTTCTAAAGTACATCAGCGATTCCTTTGACGAACAGCACGCCAAACTTGTCGCGGGTGAAGGCCAGTACGAAGGAGCCAATCCGGAAGACCCGGACGAATACAAAGCCGAAAACGTGTTCTGGGTTCCCACGGAAGCGCGCGGGTCAGGGCGAATCTAAAAGGGCTGGGGTTCGACGGGGCGACATGACATCACGGCATGCATCATACACTGAAATCTCAAGTCGGGCGATTTGAGTCTTTATCTGAATGAGCTATGGCGAAGAAGCGAAGTCAAAATCAAGCAAAGCCCGCGAGTCTGAATGCATCAGACCCCGTCAAACGTCGTTCGCCCACGAAGAGCAAGTCCGGCACTCCGACAACTTCGGGTGACTTCGAGTCGCTGGTGGCGTCGATTGTCCAGATCCACCAGCAGACTCAGGATTTCGCTGCCAGAGCCGTGAATCTCGGCCTGACGTTCCGAAACTGGTTCATTGGTATTGCATCGTGGAATTCGAGCAGCAGGGGCGCGACCGGGCTGCTTATGGCGAGAATCTGATGGACAAACTGTCCCAGCGTCTGGCCACTCACGACTTGCCACGGGTCACCCCCCGCGAACTTCGTCGCTACCGCCAGTTCTACCAGGTTTATCCAGGAATTTGGGAGTCAGTGACTCCCAGATTGCTCGCGGAAGCAGGACTTGGCAAGTTTCTTCCTGAAGGTGTTATTCGACCGGAGCTAATTCGGGAGTCACTGACTCCTGAATCTCAAAATGTGGATTCAGCGTCTTCACAATTGATCCATCGACTTTCTTTCACTCACCTTTCCGAGCTAATCCAGCTCCCTGACGAAACCCAGCGTTGCTTCTACGAGATTGAATGCATCCGGGGAAACTGGTCCGTCCGGGAACTGCGACGTCAGATCGCCAGCCTGTATTATAAACGCAGCGGACTTTCGAAAGACAAAGCCAAACTGTCCGCCATGGCCCATGCCGCAGCGGAAACGATGCGAGCCGCTCAAATCATCCGAGACCCCTCCATCTTCGATTTTCTTGGTCTCCGATCTCAGGATGTTCGACAATTTCAAAACTCAGTGGCTGTCGCGTTCAGGTCAGACCGACATGGCACCATACTTTTCGCTGACCGATCAGCGGGATCTAAGCGTACCCAGATTTCCAGAATCTCAGTCCCGTCTGGGTGATCAAATCCAGGCGATTCTCGACAAGCATGCGGCGTACAGAATCCAATCCCGCACTCTCGCCACCCTGCGCGACGCGCTGCTGCCGAAGCTGCTGAGCGGGGAGTTGAGCGTAGCAGAAATGCAGGGCTCACGCGGAGGCCCGGAGAACGCGGAGACAAACACATGAAATCGCCTTACACATCCCTGCCTTCACCCTTCGCGTCTCTGCGTCTCTGCGTGAAACCATTTTTCTTCGCCACCTCGCGCGACATGCTGTTGCCAAAGCTGCTGAGCGGGAGTTGAGCGTGGCGGGGGTGACAATGTACAGTTCAGAGATCGGTTCATAGGAACAGGCATGATAGGAAAAGGACCAGCCATGGCACGTAAACAAAAACGCGAAAATCCGGACGCCCATCCGACGTACCAGGACTTAATGAAGATAATGGATCGCACTTTCGGCGGGCTGTCCAAACGAAAAGGGAGTGCCAAAGAGCAGGCTCAGGATCTGTTTTACGAGGCGATGGAATCCCACGATCCGGAGAAGTGCTTTTCGCTTCTGGAGCAATGCCTTAGTCTGGATCCGAAGAATACTGATGCTTTGCTGGCAATAGCGACCGTCTCCGGGTACGAAGGTGAGGCACGGATTTTGGTGCTGCGCGGAATTGTCGAGACTGCCGCGAAACGGCTCGGGAAGAAAGCGTTTCAGGAAATGGTGCCGCACTTCTGGGGATTCTTCGAAACTCGTCCCTACATGCGAGCCCGAGAGCGTCTGGCGTCCGAACTCATGGCACAGGGACTTCTGGAAGAAGCGGCGATTGAATACCGGGAGATGCTGACTCTGAACGAGTCGGATAACCAGGGAGTGCGGTATGAACTGCTGCCGATTCTGCTGGCACTGAAGCGTCTTGAGGACGCTCGAACGCTGCTCACACAGTACCGAGGCGATCGCGAATGGAATGTCGTCTTTGCCTGGGGACAAGTGCTGGAACAGTTTCTATCGGGTGACCCAAAGACGGCTGCAAAATCGCTGACGAAGGCTCGAAAACAAAATTCGCATATGGAGCCATACCTTGTCGGTCTGAAGAAACCGCCCAACAAAATGCCCGGCAGCTATAGTCCCGGGTCTCTTGAAGAGGCGATGTGCTACGTTCGGCCGTTGTTGCTGGCCTGGTCAAAACATCCGGATGCTCTCATTTGGCTGAAGGAGCACGGTCCAAAATCAGCCGAAAAAGTGAAACGCGTCGCGAAACGAACAAAGAAAACGCTCTAGCCTAAACAACGGCAGTCTTTGCGAGGCAATGGGTGAACCTGAGCACCCATGTCAAATCAAACCTTCATCTTCGAATGCAGCAGCACGACTTACCTGGACAGCGTAGAACAGAATCTCTTCGGTTCCAATAAGCCGTGGCCGCTGGAGATCAAAACCGGCGATTACTGTCTGCTGCATCATTAGGAACTGGCCGGTTTGAATTGTTCAGTGGCTGTTCGGTTGTCAATGTCATAGACTCATTCAGATGGACCGAAGACGCATCTATTCAAGGGCCCCGATTACTGAGGCGATTATCGACCTCCGGATCGACCCACGCCCGGAAGTCGATCTGGAAGTACTGCGGCGATTGTCGGAAGCGACTCAGGATCGGTTTCCACAAATTGATCCCATCTATGAAGCCATGGGGAAGATGCAGGTCAAGCCTGGGATTTCGGCATCCGCATCGGCTCATCAAAGTCAGTCCGGTTTTCGGGCAATTTCGTCCGATGTAAAAAATGTTTGTCAGCGTCAGCTTACAGGGTTTACCCTCGGTAGGTTGGCCCCGTACGAGAGCTGGGAGCCATTTCAAGATCTTGCCAGAGAATTGTGGGATCAATACCGTTCCGCCTTGGGCTGCGATGTCGTCACTCGAATTGCAGTGCGATATGTGAATCGGATAGATATTCCCGAATCACCTGTCGAGCTGAAACAGTACTTCAGGACATCGCCCGAAGTTTCACCGGACCTTCCTCAAGTCATGGAAGGTTTCTTCATGCAGATTCGGTTGCCTCAGACGGATATTGATTCGATGGCCGTTCTGAATCAGACTATTGTGCCTTCAGAAAGAGCCAACTGCACTTCTGTCGTTCTGGATATTGATTTGTTTCGAGATCACGAATTGCCTGGCGATGAGAATTCTCTTTGGCATTGCTTTCAAGTGCTTCACGATCGCAAGAATGAAATCTTTGAGGCTTGCATCACGGATGCTGCACGGGAGTTGTTCGACTGATGGCTGTTGCTGAATTACCACCGCGGGCTTTCAGAACCTTTCAGGACGTTTGCCCTGACTACGAACTGAAGGGAGATAGCAGCCGCAGTCTTCTGGAGGAGTTCGGTGCTGCAATACGGCAATGGCAGGATCGTCCGAGTATCCATGTCAATCCTTCAGAAGAGCCCGAATCGATTTCGCATGTCCCGTTTTCCAAAGCGGGAACGATGAAGGTTCGCTTCAAAATGGCCGGACCGATGACGCCTCGTCTTGTCAACAATGATGAGGCTACCGAAGAATGAACGGTCCGTGGTGGCAGCCTGTGAGTGGTAGAACTCTGGCCCAGGGGGACCTGCTACCGGGATGTTTGCTGCCGGTATTTGTGGCCCCGACTGCCAGCCTGTCTTCAGATGATACGCAGGAGGTGTCCGTACTGACTCAGCGACTGATCGTTGTCACACAGAGTTGCGATCTGGAAAACAGGAAGGTCCAGTTCGTCGCCCTGTGCCCGATTCACACGCTGCCAGAATTTGCGGCTCAGAATCCCAACTTTCGGCAACCAAAGAATTGGGAACCTGTTCGCAAGGGACAAAGGCCAGCTCTTCACATGATTGCATCGCCGGATGCTCCCGAAACGAACACACGATCGCTCGTCGTGGACTTTGGCCATATCGTCAGTTTGCCGATTGATTATCTTGAAGATCATGCTGCGTCGATGGGCTCCCGATGGAGACTGGGGTCTCCGTTTCTTGAACACTATTCCCAGGCATTCGCACGCTTCTTTATGCGTGTTGGCCTTCCATCTGGAATCGCTCAGTTCAGCTGATCTGTGGGAAAATGACGCGGGGGATCATGACATCGAAAACTTTCATCCTGCGAATGCAGCACGACTTACCTGAACTGCGTGGACGTTGAGTCGTGAAGAAACTTCAGGACCTGGGACTGCTGCAGTGTGTGGGTGCAGGCAGAGCGACTCGGTTTAAGGTGATTCGCAAATGCACCGGATTATGCAAACGGTTCAGGCGGCGTTGAGTAAGCATTCATCGGGTGGCCGAAAGTCGCCGGAAGATCTGGACGCAGCGGTGCGGCAGTTGGTTTCGAAAGCTATTGTCGCGGATGGCCAGATCATTGACGTCTTCACGGCTGCTGGACTCAAGAGGCCGGATATCAGCATTCTGTCGGACCAGTTTCTTGCCGAGGTCCGTGGCTTAAAGCACAGAAACGTCGCTGCGGAATTGCTAGAGAAGTTGCTGAACGACGAGATCAAGGTTCGATCGCGGCGGAATCTGGTGCAGTCGCAGTTGTTCTCGGACAAGCTGAAGCAGACTCTGAACGCGTACCACAATCGAGCGATCGCGACTCATGAAGTGATCGAAGAGCTGATCAGGCTGGCAAAGGAGATGGAGGCGGCTCAGAAGCGTGGCGATGAGCTGGGCCTGACCGATGACGAGATCGCGTTCTACGATGCCCTGGCCACCAACGAGTCGGCCATGACTGCCATGGGTGACGACAAGCTGAAGGTGATCGCGGCTGAGCTGATCAAGATGGTCCGCAAGAGCGTCACGATCGACTGGACGCTTCGAGAAAGTGCTCGGGCGAAGATCCGTGTGATCGTCAAACGCATCCTGAACAAATGGGGTTATCCGCCTGACCTGCAGGAAGAAGCGGTGAAGACGGTTCTTCAACAAGCCGAGCTGCTGTGTGCGGATTGGATGGGCGACGCGTAGACCGGGTTGAGCCGCCATTCTTCAACAGGGACCCACAAGGGTCCGCGGCCAACGGCCGGAACGGGCCGTTCCTTACTTCTTCCAGAACTGGAACCAGCGTTTCTTGCCGCGGGACGACGGTGGTGCCACGACGTCGAAGTCGGGAACAAGCGATTCCTCAGCCAGAGCCCGCTCCCAATCCTCTTCGCTGGTTTGATTTTGTCCTGATGCTTCGTCGTTGAACGAGTCCTCTCCGTCGGGAGAATAGAACTTCTCGTTTCCAGTCAGGTGCACTTTGCGTGACTGTGTATCGAAGGAAGGTTCGTCGTCGAACGATGGTTCTGACTCGATGTCCGCGTTGCCTCGGGCCGCGCCGCGAGCGCCAGGATTGAATGCCGTTTTCACATTGGGATCCGCGTTTGTTGCAGAACCAGAACGTCCACGAGGTGCGAATTGTGGTTCATGCTGCATCTGAAGACGAACGTAGTCTCCGAGATCCATGACCTCCACGTTTCGAGGAGGCTGCCATAGCGTTTCGGCGACCTGGCAGCCCGTTTCGATCCCCGTGAATCTCAGGGTCAGTTGAGTTTCTGTTTTGGGGAAGTCGATGCGAACGGTATGGGGCAGCTCATGCTTTCCACAGGACCTGTAGTCGCTGAGATCGGCAATCAGCAGCGGCTGTGCATCGCTGTCATAGAGGGCATGACGTCGGATGACACCCAGCACCGTGTCCACTTTGATGACTCGTCGCAAAGATGAGCCATCCGGTGCGTCTTCAATAGCAACCAGCCAGACTTCTTTGGATCCCATTGGCGCATTCTGCAGATCGTATCGATCGGCATCGAGTGGTTCGACACCCAGCACGGTCATCAGCCATTCCGGCTCCAGCCGCGGTAAGCCGCCGGGTAGGTGCTGCAACAGAGCTGAATCTTCATGCTTCCATGTCATCACGACCGACTTGCCAGGCTTTACATAAGCCCAGCAGATATCTTCGTTGGATCCAAAATCGGCGTGGCCCACGGTATTGTCGCAGACAAGTCGAAATTGTCCGGGAGCAGAGCAGGCCAGTGTCCCTTTCAGTTTTTGAGGGATCATCAAATCAGGGCTTTTGACATGAACCTGCGTGTTCATGCATCGCCAGCTCTGAAGTCCGGCGGTTTTGCCGTTCAGATAATCGACCAGCTCGATACGGCCGATTGACTCCGGCAGGACCGGGTCAACGATACGAACCTCCTGTCGTCGCCCGCCCAGCTGACAACCGGTGGCTGTCAGAGCAATCAGCAGGATGATTCGAACAGGGTTCATTAACGAGTGTTCCTGACAAGGTCAGTTAGATCAAAGTTACGGCAGAGTTTTAATTCGAGTTCCCGATGATTCCGCGACTAAAGAATCCCAACCCGAAACGTCGGTGAGGGATCTTGTATCAGAACGTTGATGGATCGCTGACGCTTCGGGCCTGGATAAATGGAGCTCATTTCGGAACAGTTCCTAAGCGGCGGCCGAACGACCGGAGTCAAACAACTGATGCTGAAGTCTTTCGATCTGATCCTCTGAAAGTTCCTCTTCAGGAACATCAAACGGACCTTCACCAGCACTGCCAACCAGATGCATTGTCGGACGATCATCAATGTCAATGACCTGCTCCAGAATCAATCGTCGTTTTCGTAACAGCAGCAGTGCCAGTACATAGCGATATTGCTGCTGGACGATGTTGGGAGAATCACTGAGCTGCAGGAAGTAATCGAACAGGGAATCTGCATCCAGCTTCGGACGACCGGCGTCAGCAGATTCGGCGACCTGGCATCGCCAGTGTCCAATGGCTCCTGTCGGCGGACCAGCCCACGCTTCCGCGCTAAAATCCTGTCTGACCAATTGCCCGTCTTTTTCGAACAACACAGACCAGCACGTATCGCCCGGACGGAATGTCCGGCCTGATTTCGCGCAGGCTTTGCCGACAGGGCGAATGTTGAAATCCATTTCGAAATCGCCTCGAATCAACCCGTGAATGAGCCGCGGGGAACGTCCCAGTGCCTTCGCGTTCAAACACAATTCAACAAAGCCCGGCATAGTACTCCGAATGATGATTTCCGGCCAAGAGGAACTTCTTCCGCATGCGGCCACGCCTGGGGCCAATTTCTGAAGGTTTCGCGGGGATCACTCATTCTCAATTCACAGCGAGCGGCGAATTGTTGCTCCAAAATGCGAGATTTGGGGGCTCTGCGGTGCTATCTTGGCATTTGGTTTTTGAGAGTCCATTCCGAACTGTTTTAAGCAGATAACACCGGGAGCCTCTCGTGTTGTACCATCCTCTGCTGATCCGCCTCATGTTTTCCTTCGGATGACCAAAGCCCGTGTCTCGCGATTTCTACAATTTGGATGAACTGGTTCAGAAGCTCGGGCGCGATCGACGTCTTGTCGAGAAGCTTGTGAATCGAGGTGTCATTCCGGGACGCCGCATCGCGGGTGAGTGGCGATTTAACGAGATCGAGATCACTCATTGGCTGGAACAGGATATTCGAAATCTCGATGATGAGGGTCTGGCACAGTTCGAGCAGTCTCAGCAGAACACGGAGCTTCGGACCCCCAACGCGATCACGGAGTTGCTTCACCCCGATAACTGTCAGGTTCCACTTGATGCCGGAACACGTCCGGCGGTTCTACAGGCTCTGATTGAAGTGGCTGGCCGGACATGGCACGTCTGGGATCCGGCGGCCGTCTTGAAGGCTGTCAAAGAACGCGAAGATGTAATGTCGACGGGCTTCGAGAACGGAGTTGCCATTCCGCACCCCCGAAATCCTCTTCCGGAGGCTTTGGGCCAGTCCGTGATTGCCTATGGCCGAACACTTTCCGGAATCCCCTTTGGTGCTCCGCGACGAGTGATGACGGATATTTTCTTTCTGGTTCTTGCCCGAGATTCGGCCACGCATCTTCAGATTCTCGCGCGACTGGGACGAATTCTGCAGCGCGAAGGAGTGATCGATCAGCTTCGTCAGTTGGAGTCTTCGCAGGAATCCTACCAACTGCTGGTTGACCTGGACGAGCAGGTTAATAAGTAGTTGCCAAAAGACTGTCCCTGAATGACTTCCATCGTCCTGACAACCCTCAATGCTCGCTACATTCATGCCAGCTTTGGGCTTCGCTATCTGCAGGCAAACCTGGGAGTTCTGCAGGCGGACTCCGTCATCCGCGAGTTCACAATTAACGATAACCTTCAGGATGTTCTGGCCGCGATTCTCAACGAACATCCGCAGATTGTTGGCTTCGGAGTCTATATCTGGAATGTCGAACAGACTCTGCGTTTGATTGCCGATCTGAAGCAGGTGGCTCCGAACGTTGTCGTCGTGCTGGGCGGCCCGGAGGTGAGCTACGAAACAGAGACACAGCCCATTGTGGCTCTGGCCGATTATGTTATCACCGGTGAAGCCGATCTGGAGTTTCGGTTGTTATGCGAACGTCTGCTGTCGACCCGAAACGCCGAGTCTTACCGATTGATTCCCAAAGTTCTGCATGCTCCTGTGCCGCAGTTGGATCAGATCCAGTTGCCGTACGAACTTTACTCCGCGGAAGATCTTGCTCATCGAGTTCTCTACGTTGAAGCCTCGCGGGGCTGTCCGTTTACCTGTGAGTTTTGTCTGTCGGCTCTCGAGATCCCTGTCCGCGCGTTTTCGTTGCCGATGTTTCTGGAGTCGATGCAAAAGCTTCTGGATCGAGGCGCGAAGCAATTTAAGTTTGTGGATCGAACCTTTAACCTGAATCTGCGGATCAGTCGAGCCATCCTCGAGTTCTTCCTTGAGCGATGGGTGCCCGGCTTGTTCCTGCACTTTGAATTGATCCCGGATCGACTTCCCGATTCGCTGCGCGAGATTATTCAACGATTTCCGGCTGGTTCTTTGCAATTCGAAATAGGAGTTCAATCCTTCAGCGATGAAGTCAGTCAGTTAATCAGTCGACCTCAGGACAATTTAAAACTGGAAGAGAATCTGCGTTTTCTTCGCACTGAAACGGGCGTTCATATTCATACAGATCTGATTGTTGGTCTTCCTGGGGAATCGCTGGAGAGCTTCGCGGCCGGATTTGATCGCTTGTATGCGCTGCATCCGCAGGAGATTCAGGTTGGCATTCTTAAACGTCTGCGTGGCACCCCGATTATTCGCCACGATTCCGAATGGCAGATGGTTTACAGCCGAAATGCACCCTATGAAATTCTGTCGAATCGCCTGTTGTCGTTTGAGCAGGTGAATGGGCTGAGACGTTTCGCGCGATATTGGGATCTCGTCGGCAACAGCGGGAATTTTTCGGCCACGTTACGGATGATGCTCGACGATTCCGCTTCCGCCTTTGGGGAGTTTCAGACCTTCTGCGACTGGCTCTATGAGAAAGAGCAGCGTCGACATGGGATCTCGCTCAGCCGTTTGTTTGAGCGTGTGTTTGAGTATCTCACGGACGTCAGAGGACGAGAAGAGCGAAGCGTCGCTCTTGAGATCTGGTCCGATTACACTCGTTCTGGTCGCCGCGATCGCCCGGGCTTCCTGCGGAAGTTTGAATTGCCATCTCCTGCTGCTCGTCAAGTCGCAGAGGGTGAACTTCCGGAGCGTCAGTTGCGGCATCTGTAGCGTCTCAGGTTCAATTCTTCAGTGTTTGCTCATCATCGCTCTAAAGGAAATACGAAATGTCGTCGGCAAATAAAGTGGCCATCGTGACGGGTGGAGGAACTGGAGTAGGTCGGGCGACCTCACTGGCGCTGGCTCGAATCGGTTATTGTGTGGTTGTGAATTACTCCCGCTCAGAAGCCGATGCGGAGTCAACAGTGCAGGAGATCGTTGGATTGGGCTCACGGGCGATGGCCGTGAAGGCTGACGTGGCCGACGACGACGCCTGTCGCAAGATGGTCTCAAAGACGATGGAAGTCTTTGGACGTATTGACGTTCTGGTGAACTGTGCGGGCACAACAGACTTTATTGCCTTTCAGAATCTCGAAGCGGCCACGGATGAATCCTGGGAACGACTCTGGAAGGTCAATGTTGTGGGGGCATTCCATTGTGCGCGAGCAGTGCGAGAACCCATGACGGCATCCGGCGGCGGAATGATTGTCAACGTCTCCAGCGTTGCGGCGCAGTTGGGACAGGGAAGTTCGATACCTTATTGCTGCACCAAAGCAGCTCTGGATAATCTGACGGTCTCGCTGGCTCGCACCTTCGCACCGCTGATTCGAGTCAACGGTGTTGCTCCTGGATTCGTGGAAACTCGCTGGACTCATGCGGGGCTTGGCGATCGATTTGACACGTTGGTCGAGGCGTACAAGAAAAGCCTTCCCCTCGGGCGAACATGTCAGCCTGAGGACATCGCCGACGGCATTGTGAGCCTGATTACTGGCAGCCGGATTGTCACCGGGCAAACATTGACCGTCGACGCGGGAATGATGATCTCCGGATTTCAGGTCAAGTTTGACTGACGAGACGAACTGTCCATCAGTCTTGAGTGAGACGGCGCTCGGCGGATTCGTATTTTGTTGGGATCGAATAGAAGTCGATTTGCTGCGTTTGAGGCCCGGAGTCAGACACATCGAATGCCGGGGTTGTCACAGCGTGTTGATTTAATCAGCCAGAACGCGCTGGCGTAGCGTCGCCTTCAGATGGGAACTTATTCATTCGAGCATTTCGCTGCCAGCCGCGGCAAGTACTGTCGGAAACCAGTCGAAACACTGAGCTCAAAAGATCCCGCTCTTGCGAGACACTACACTGGTGTTTTGTCAGGAACCAGACTTGGGGTTCAATGCGAGCCGACGGAGCGGCTCGCCTACGTAGTTTCGCCGCTCCGTCGGCGAAAACGGGATCCACCGTAACCCCCGAATCAAAACTTGAGGAGCCAGTAGGTTTTTTCTGTGGGAATTCACTTTCATCGGAAGGCGAACAGCGAGAGCAGTTGGCGGCCGCAATGTTCCGGACTCGTTGGGGAGCCTGCAGGCAGGTCGCGGTCGCCGGGGCCTGCCCTGAAAGCAGGATCTCCCGAATTCCGCGACTTCACCCGAGGCTTTTAACGACACACGGTGCTGTGGAAAACATGGCAGTTTCAAATTTGTAATTAGAGGCGAATCGGTGCCAGACGTTGAACTCAAGGATTTTGAGATCGTTAGCGAGTGTCCTCCCGGGGATGCTCGTCAGGTCTTTCACGCCGTTGATCGAGGCAACAGCAAGCCGGTTCGCCTGACCGTTTTTTCATCAGAGATGTCTCAACGCCCTGAGTTTCGCCGGGCCTTGAAAACAGATCGAGCGATGTTGTCGATGTTGATGCATCAGTCCATCGTTAAGTTTCTGGGCAGCGGCGAATCCGACGGGCAGCTCTTTCTCTGGACCGAAGACTGTGAGTACGAATCGCTCGGCGAACAACTGGAGCAGCAGAAGACTTTCTCGGCCGAGGATGTGATCGAAATCGGCTGGCAGGTCTGCTCGGCTCTGCAACAATCCCACAATCTGGGACTGGCCCATGGTGGACTGACTTTGGACGCAGTGCTGCTGTCTGACAACATGCAGGCTATCGTTGTTGACTTTGGAGTGGCTCGCTGGCTGAACGCGGCTGCGGCATCCAATCAGACGTCCTCTGATGGCCCGGCTCTCATTACCATCAGCGCGCTGGCATCGCGGGTTGAGGTGGAGCGAGACCTGTGCAGTCTTGCAGCAATCCTTGGTCGCCTTCTGCAGGCTGTCACGGACACGTCGGAAGTCACGGAATCCGGCAAAGTCTCCACCAAAGTGGCGTTGGAACGTTTGTTAGCCCGAGTCACGTCGTCAAATCCTGCTTTGCGCCCTGTGAGTGCTCGTGAATTTCAGGGGCGACTGGGAGAAATCCTGATCGGCACTGAAGACGATTCGATGCCGCTTGTCGATCAACGCAAATCCACGACGACCTCAAAGCGATCGATTGTGGTTGAACTGTTTGAGTCGCCTGTCTCGGGTGAGCCATCTTCTTCCGCGACGACTCAATCGGCAGGTTCTGCCTGGCCAAAGCAGATTCTGCCGATCCTGATTGTGATCGCTGCCATCGTCGTCATCACGATGCTTGCCGGTTTGCTTCGCTGAGCGGCGGAAGCAGCCGATGCTTGTTTTCCTGCGTGAATCAAACGTGGTGGATGGCAAAACTTGAGTGAAGTTCGAATTTTCTTCGAGCGTCATGGCGTCTAAGTTCCTCGAATCTCACCTCTCTTCGACCGGCTTTCTCTCCATCGTTCGCATGGTTGCCGGTCGACAAAATTCTCCTGTCTCTGTTCGTTCGAGGGATCCTGTATGAGACTTTGCATCAGAACCCTGCTTCTGACGGTGGCTCTGTTGAGCACTGTCACGTCGTCTGCCGATGCCGGTTGCTGTATACCAATCTTTGATCCGTTCCACTGGCTGTTTGGCTGCGGCGGATATCAAGGCTGTTGTCCTCCACCAGCCTGCGGCAATCCCGGATTCGGCGGTTATCAACCTGCTTATCCCGGAGTCATGCAGCCGTGTGCTCCTTGTGCTCCGGCCTATCCGCTTCAGGGCTTATTTCGCCCTGTTCCGGCACCGGCGATCTTTCAGCAAGCCTGGGATCCCTGTGGAATCCAGTGCCAGCCCATGATGGCGTATCAGCCTCAGCCAATGCCAATGGCTATGCCAATGGTACAACAGTATCTGCCGCCGGCTCCGATGATGGCTGCTCCGGCCATGGGATGTGATGGCGGGTGTGGAGGAATGGAACAAGCCGCAATGATGCCTGAGATGGCGGCTCCTATGATGGCCGCTGATCCAGGATGCTGCGGCGATGGCGGGCAGATGATGGGTGGATATCCACAACCGACCATGGCCTACTCCGGATACGGAATGCAGAACTGGGCCGGAGCTCAGCCAGTGATGGCGTGGACACCTCAGGGACCGGGTTATCCCAACTGGGCCCGCGATTCATCTTTGCCGCCGTCAGGACTTGGACTTTTTGTACGACCACGAATTGCACGTCGAGATACTCGCCGCATGATTCGCACGTGGCGTCGGATGGATATCCCGAATATGTACGGCGGCGATAATCGTCGAGGTCCATTTCTGGTTCCTCGTCCTTATGCTTATCCAATGCCAATGGCTCCACAGACAGGTTATGCCCCCGGCTACGCTCCGGCCGCTTATCCACAGATGATGTACTCGCAGCCAATGGCAGATCCCATGGCCTATTCTCAGATGCCCGCTTATCCACAGACGGCCTATCAGAATCAACCGATGCCAATGCAGGGGATGTGGTCGCCATCTCAACCTGCCTGGTCAGCACCACAGACGGCCTGGTCTCCGGAGATGTCTGGTAACCCAATGGTAGCTGGAGACATCATGGGCGATCATGAATACTCGGCTCCGGCAACCGCTATGGTCCCTGTCATACCAAACTCTTACAGCGGCGCGGTTCCTGTGCGACGAGCCACAATGTCACGTCCTCTTGTGACGACATCAAGCCAGTACACCAAGTCTGTGCGATAATGCGATAATCGGAAAGTTGATGATTTCTGCCAGACAATTCGAATCGACTTCATCGCCGGTCGCAGATCGTTGGTGAAGTCGTTTTTTTGTGTCGTGGCGGGATCGGTTTCGAGTTTGATCACAAAGAGAAGCCTTTTATGTCCAACGATTTGAAGAAGGGTGTTCTCCGTGGATTTCGTCGCGCAAGCGCGGTGGGAGCGATTCCGGGAGTTCTGGACCGAGGTCCGCACCCGATCTCTTCGAAATGTCGCATCACACGCATTTCTTTCAACAGCGACAACGCCGATGAAGAAATCATTGATACCGTGGCTGAGCTGAATGAAGAGGTCTCGGCCGAACGCATTCACTGGTTTCGGCTTGAAGGTGTTGCCGACACGGAAACGTTACAGGAACTTGGTGAAGCTTTCGGCCTCCATCCGCTGGCGCTGGAGGATGTCGTCAATACTCATCAGCGTAATAAAGTGGAGGACTACGGTGACCACTTGTTCGTGGTTATTCGTTTGCCCGTTTATGAATCCGGCGGCAATCTGATTACCGAACAAGTCAGTCTGTTTGCCGGCGAAGACTTTGTGGTTTCAATTCATGAAGGCTGCAACGCTCTCGAGCCTGTTCGCGATCGCATTCTCTGGGCGAAAGGACGTATTCGGGAACTGCGAGCCGACTATCTTTTGTACACGATTCTGGACACCGTGATTGACAACTACTTTCCCGTGATCGAAGAGATCGGGAATCGTCTGAATTCGATTGACGAACTGCTGGAAGGCGGATTCGATAAAAGCCATCGACTTGAGATTCGCAATGTTCGCTCTGATCTGTTGTTGCTGCGAAAGACGATCTGGCCTCAGCGAGAAGCCATTGCCGTGCTGCTGCGCGACGAATGCACTTTGATTCACGAGTCGACTCGAACCTATCTTCGCGATTGCTACGACCACACAATTCAGCTGATGGACGTCACGGAAACTTATCGTGAACTATGTGCGGATCTGCGTGATTACCATCTGGCCGACATCAGCTACCGCAGCAACGAAGTCATGAAGACGCTGACAATGATCGCGACACTATTCATGCCACTCAGCTTTATTGTGGGGTTCTACGGCATGAATTTCGAGTATATGCCGGAACTGAAGTGGGAATATGGATATCCGCTGGCCATCATGGGCATGCTGGCAGTAGCATTCAGCTTCTTCTATTTTTTCCGCCGCAAGGGTTGGCTCTGAACCAAATCGGGTGACCTGGCTGTGAAACTGTTTTACGATAGACCGTGATGTTCGCTTCAACCATGCAGACCATTATTGCCAGAACCATGGATGCTCTGAAGATCACGTTGAAAGATTTGACTCTGCTGTCCCGGGACCGCCGCGCGCTGGTGATTCTGGTCGCAATGCCCATGGTGATTATCGCCATTGTGGGTTCATCCACCGGTCGGCTCAGAGCCAACCGAGAACAAAGTCGGCAGGGCCTGACCATCGAAGTTGCCGATTTTGATCAATCGGAGACTTCGCGTCGGCTGGCAGGTTTTCTGGCGGCGTATGAAAACGTCATGGTTCGGAAGTCAGAGTTTGCCGCTGAGAATTCTGAATCGCGACTGGCGGAGTTGCAGAACGAGCGCCCTTCCGGTGACTCTGATGTGCGGCTCGTCATCGGGCCCACGTTTGAAGCAACGATGCGAGAACTCTCGCCAACTGATTTGACGTCTCCCGAGCAAACCACGGCAGAGAAAGGCCTCGATTCGATCAAGTTATCGCTGACGTTTAATGAATCAGCCGCCGACCCAATGATGGAAGGTTTGGCGAAGACGCTGATCAAGCTTTCGATGCAAAAAGCTTTGCTCCCGATTATTGCGGAGAAGGTGCCCATGTTTCGAGGAGCGGCGAATCGCGCGAAGAACATCCCCGAGCCATGGGAAAGCACGACGGCCGCAAAGTCCCTGTCCACCGATTCCGGAAACCGTGTCTACCAGTTTTTCATTCCGAGTTACACAGTGTTGTTCGTGTTCTTTCTGGTCAACATCATGGGGCGTTCGTTCCTTGATGAGCGAGATATGGGCACCCTGCGACGGCTGCGGATTTCTCCAATCTCTGCGACGTCAATTCTGATCGGGAAAACTCTGCCATTCATGGTCCTGTCACTGGTGCAAACGTCGATCCTGATGATCTCCGGCAAGCTGTTGTTTGGCATGTCATGGGGACCCCAGCCATGGCTGTTGATCCCGATCATGCTGTGTACGTCTGCAGCGGCCACGTCGCTCGGGTTGATGTTTTCCACACTGGCGAAAACTGAATCACAGGTTTCCTCGTTCGGAAACCTGATTCTGCTGTCGAGTGCTGGCATCAGCGGCTGTTTAGTTCCGCGGGCCTGGATGCCGCCGGTCAGCCAGAAAATCAGCCTCATGACGCCTCACGCCTGGGCTTTGGATGCCTACAGTGAAGTGCTGACAAAGGACCTGCCATCACTGAACGTGATTGGCCTCTCCTGCGGCGTCTTGCTCGGATTCAGTCTGGTCTTTTTTCTTATTGGCCAGTACCGGTTTCGACGGGACTAAGCATTCGCTCCTGCCAGCTACTTCGCCCGCACATCAATGCAGATGACTTCTTCATCATCACGCACAAACAGGAAACCGTTCGACAGTGTTGGGGCCTGGCGAGTTGTTTCCATGATTTTAGCTCGGCCCAGTTCTTTGAATGCTGTCGGTGTGGCGTCTACGATGACCACTTCACCATTCATGGTTGTCAGGAACAGCTTGCCGTCGGCCAGTATCAGGTTACTCTTCCCGAATCGTGCCTTCTGCCACACTGATTCATGATCCTTCAGACGGATGCAGACGAGATTCGTAATCGGCCCTGCACTGCCACTGTTGTCGAGTCCATACAGATGCCCGTCATGAATCACTGGCGTCTGCCATTCCGCGCGAAGCTGGCTGTCTTTGCCATAAGAGGACCAGACTTCTTCGGCCGAAAACTTTTGTCCATTGGCTGTGATCTGCAGCAACGCAGAACCGTGGTTTTCTCCGGCAGAAATCAAGACTTCCGAGTCACCCACCTGGACCGGGCACGCCGTGTTGCAGTCGTATTCTGTTGGAAAAGGGAACTTCCACAGGACTTTTCCATCAGTCGCCTCGAGTCCAAACGCGCCGTCAGCCGTCAGAGTGACGATCTGCTGTTTGCCGGCCAGAGTCATCAGCACTGGCGATGAGTACCCTGCTTTGCCGGTTGCGGACGTCCATAGATTCTTCCCCGTCTTTGTGTCAAATGCCGCCACGGCAGCATCCGGATTTCCGGTGTGAGTGATCACCATTGTCCCCAATACTAACGGTGAGCAGGACATGCCGTATTCGGAGGCTTGGCCCTTCATCGACGATGGCACATTGACCTTCCAAACTTCTGTGCCATCCTTCACATTCAAAGCGGCCAGCAGGCCCTCTCCTGTGAAGACGAACAGCTTGCCATCAGCGACCGTGGGAGTGGCTCGCGGACCATTGCCCATCGCATTTTCGTAAGCGGCTGCAAACTTCGTTCGCCAGACTTCTTTCCCTGAGTCAGCCTTTAACGCCACAGCGTAAAGATCCGTTTCATCCTGAAATAGTGTGAAAGCCTGCCCATTGCTCACGACGACGCTGGACATGCTCACCCCAAGAGGAGTCTGCCACACGATTTTTGGGCCGTCCGAAGGCCACTCACTGATCAGATTTTTTTCACTCGATACGCCATTGCGGTGCGTTCCCAGAAACTGCGCCCAGTCATCTGCGTGCAAGTCAGCGGTGGTGAGGACAATCGCACAAAGGAATGGGCACAACAGTTGATGCAAACGCATGGGGAACCTTTCGAAGGATGCAGACGATGCCAATCGGCAGCTTTTGCCGACATGCACTGTCGCAGGCGGGGACTTCCGGCATGTTATTACCTTTTGCAGGGGAAGCGAAGTCCGTTAGTCCGGGCTCTGGCGAATTCCACATGTCCCTTTTTGAATTCGGCTGCTATGAAACGGCTTCCGGGATGCCGATTTTATGAAACGGCGTCCGTCGTCTTGTGCACGGCTGCTGAGTTTTCGTTCCCGTTGCTCGGTTTTCTCTGATGTTGAAATACTCCACAGGTCTGTTCATCGTTGGCTTTGTCAGCCTGACCCTTTCCGGCTGCGCATACGATCGGTCCTTCATGCAGATGGACAGCAATTCCGGAGTTCCTTTCTTCGGGCTGCAGTGGGCCGTGGATTCGGGCAGTCGGCCGTCCTTGCAGAATGATACTTCGGTATTGAAACTTACAGCTCCCGAGTCTGCGTTGAGCGTTCCCGATCCGCGCGCTGACCGCCATCAATTGGACCAGGGTAATCCCTCGCCGACGCTCGTCAGTGTTTCACGACGGCCTCGCTGATTGACCTTGCCGCAGAGATCACGCCTGCTGTACGCGTCAAAAGGCATTCGCAACAAGACCATCTCCCCGTTCGGCCCATCTTAGCATTCGGTCGATCTTAGCGATCTTCTGGGTGTCGCCGCAAAGATACTGACTTTGGCGCCGCCGCTGGCACACACACTTCAGGTCGATAAACTCCCGCGACATTGACACGACGCCAACGGATCGTTGATACGGTGGCTGTTCTGTTTGATGTGCTGGCCTTCGCTGGCGTTGGATCGGCAATTCAAGAATCAAGGCCGGCTGAAGTCGGTTCTACGAAACACGTCAACAGGTCGTTGGAGAAGTGTTGTTATGCATCAGGAAACTCCTCCCGAACGAAGCTTTGCGTTGTGTGAGATCGCAGCGATTCTGGCAATGCTGAGTTCAGCCTCCTTGATAGGCAGCAACGCGACTGCTCAGGATGCAAATGGTGAGCTGACGAATGCACCTCAGCCATTAACCTATGAACTGGTTCACGGTGAAAAACGAATTTCGCTCGGTGGCCCTTCTCCGACGCAGATTACCTGGCTGGACGATGATCGTTATCTGCAGCGGAAGTCCGACGGCTGGAAAGTGACTCATGCCGCCAGCGGCGAGGAGTCCGACTGGTACGACAAAGCAAAGCTTGCCGCCGGTCTGCGAACAATCGACGGATTAGCCTCCCTCGAAGCGGAAACAATGGCAGAGGGCGGATGGCTGGAGGTTGATCAGAAAAGTGGCATCCTGGTATTCCGAACCGGGGAAACTCTGATTCGAATTCGAATCGATGGTGGCGATCCTGCCGTTGTGAAGGGAGTCCCGTCCGGAATTGAATTGACGACTTTGAGCCCCACTGGGTCCGGGCTCGCGTTCGTGAAGCAGAACGAACTTTGGGTTGCTGATTTCACCACAGAGACTCTCCGTCAACTGACTCATGATGCCAGTGAACATGTTCGAAATGGAAAAGCAGACTGGGTCTATTTTGAAGAGATCTATAACCGAAAATGGCAGGCTTATCGCTGGAGTCCTGATGGTGAGTCTATAGCGTACCAACAGTTTGATGATTCAGAAGTACCGACATTTCAGATCAGCGACCACACAACACTGACTCAGTCGTTTGAGGTGGAACACTATCCCAAAGCCGGCGATAAGAATCCCCTCGTGCGACTCGGAATCGTTTCGCGAATGGGTGGCCCGACGAAATGGATCGACACATCAGCTTACGATTCTCACGACCTGATTCTGACGCATTTTCAGTGGAAGCCGGATAGTTCAGGCTTATGCTGGTATGCACAGAATCGGATCCAGACGTGGCTCGATATCGTCTGCACAGAGTCCGATGGACAAAGCAAGAAGATCCTCAGAGATCAAACGGAAGCCTGGATCGAAAATCCCGGCGATCTGCATTTTCTGGCGGACGCCAGTTTTCTTCTGTTCAGCGAAAGAAGCGGCTGGAAACATCTCTATCGAGTCGCCGCAGATGGCTCCAAACTGACCCCGCTCACAACCGGCGAATGGGAAGTTCGCGAGTTATTGTCGGTCAATGAAACCGATGGTACGGCCATTGTGACGGGCACGCGAGATTCGAAGATCGCAGAGAATATTTATCAAATCTCGCTGTCCGGAAAAGTGACGGAAGCCATAAGGTTGACCCGCGAAAATGGACACCATGCGGCAATCACAAGTCCTCATGGAAAGCACTTTATCGACACCTGGAGCAATCTGCATCAACCCCACATTGTTGAATTGAAGAACGGTCGCGGTGATCAGATTCGCATCCTTCAGCAGCCAATCGCTGTCCCGACAGGAAAGTACCGATTCGGAAAAGTGGAGTTACGAGAAGTCCCGATGGCAGATGGTTCCACGACATCGGCGATTTTTATTTTGCCGCCGGGGTTTGATGCCGAAAGAAAATATCCCATTTGGTTGAAAACTTACACAGGGCCACATTCTCCGGGGGTCAAAGATATCTGGAATGCTCGACTGCCGGAACATCTGCTGGCCAATCTTGACATCGTCGTCATCATTTTCGACCCTCGCAGTGCAAGCGGCTATGGGGCTCGCAGTGCCTGGATCGCGTATCAGAAGCTGGGATTCGAAGAAACGAGAGATCTCATTTCGCTCTGTGACTGGCTTGAGCATCAGCCGTGGGCAGATACTGCTCGAATCGGGCTCAGCGGACACAGCTACGGCGGATACTTTACAGCATACGCGATGACTCACTGTGATCGCATCAGCGCCGGAATTTCTGGAGCGCCGGTGACAGACTGGGCCAACTATGACACGATTTACACGGAGCGATTCATGTCCACGCCGCAGTTGAATCCGGATGGATATAAGAAGGCCTCCGTGATTGAGGCCGCATCGTCTCTGAAGGGACGATTGCTGCTGTTGCATGGCCTGAAAGATGACAACGTTCATCCGGAGAACACGATTCAACTGGTTAATGCCCTGCAGCAGGCCAATAAACAATTCGACCTGATGTTATACCCCACCGCGCGGCATGGGATCTACGGTTCGCATTACAACAAGTTGCTGTTCAATTTTATGGTGGAAGCCATGGGGCGAACGGAGGCCCGGCAGAAATAGAGAAGTGCACTGCCGCGTCTGGTCCTGATCTGCGCCCCTGGCTCGACCGCTTTTCGAGAATACTGCGGAACACTAGAATCAAGGTCTCCACCGTGTTGCCTGACGAGGATCATTTTTCCGGAACGGGGCGTTGATGGACAGGTTCAAGTCGACTTGTGTTTGTACAGCGTTTTTGAGCGTAGTGCTTGGGGTTGTTGGTTATTCAGGACATTGTTTGGCGCAGCAATTGACCCCGGCAGAATCCGTGGCAGCGATGGCTCCGTTGCCGGGCTTCGAAGTCAAACTGGTCGCCAGTGAACCGCTGGTGCGGCAACCCGTTTGTATCGAACACGATGATCGTGGCCGGTTGTGGGTGATTCAATACCTGCAATATCCCAACCCTGAAGGCCTGAAACGAGTCGCCGTCGATCGCTTTTCGAGGACTCGATACGATCGAGTTCCCGAGCCGCCTCCGCATGGTCCCAAAGGAGCAGATCGCGTCACGATCCTGACAGACTCGGATGGTGATGGCGTCATGGACGAAGGCAAGGACTTTATCAATGGGCTCAATCTGGCCACGGGTTTGGCGTTTGGGCATGGCGGCGTTTATGTCTTAAATGTTCCTTATCTGCTGTTTTATCCCGATCGCAACCGGGACGACGTCCCGGATTCTGATCCGGAAGTGCTGTTGACCGGATTTGGGATGGAGGATGCTCATAGTGTTGCGAACTCACTGATGTTCGGCCCCGATGGCTGGTTGTATGGATGCCAGGGAAGTACGGTCACCGCCAATATTCGCGGCATCGAATTTCAGCAAGGTGTCTGGCGCTACCATCCCACGACGAAAGAGTTCGAACTGTTCTGCGAGGGCGGAGGAAACTCATGGGGACTTGATTTCGATGCCACCGGTCGGCTGTTCTACAGCACTAACTATGGCGGTCATGTGTTGCTGCATGGATTGCAGGGAGCCAACTATGTGAAATCCTTCGCCAAACATGGCGCGCTGCATAATCCTCATGCGTACGGTTATTTCGAACATGCTCCGCATCAGAGTTTCACTGGTGGGCACGTCACCGTTGGCGGGATCGTCTATCAAGGCGATGCGTTGCCGCAATCGTTTCAAGGCAAGTACATTGCTGGCGACCTGTTGGGCCACGGAGTTTACTGGCATACTGTCTCACCGCGCGGTTCCACCGTGCAGACATCTCACGGTGGTGAACTTCTGAAGTCTGCTGATTCCTGGTTTGCTCCGACTGATGTGACCATGGGCCCGGACGGAGCGATCTATGTGACCGACTGGCATGATGCTCGCACAGCGCATCCGGATCCGGATGCCGAATGGGATCGCAGCAACGGACGAATCTACCGCATTGCTCCCACGGGGCATGGGACGCAAGACGTTACGGATTTTGCCAGTGTCAGCGATGACGACCTGATCAAACTGCATGATCATCCCAGTCAATGGTTCGTGAGACATGCACGACAGGAATTGGTACGTCGCCATGCCAAGAGTGTTCTGCCTGTTTTAATCGAATGTGCAGAGAGTTCTGAAGATGGTCAGCAGGCTCTGGAAGCTCTCTGGTCAATCGCTTCGTTGGAATCTTTCAACGAAGAACTGGGGTTGAGACTGTTGAACAGTCCGCACGAGGCTGTCCGAACCTGGACAGTGCGGCTGCTGGGAGATACGAAGACCCTGTCTACCGAGTTGGCTCATCGGCTGGATGAATTGGCCGAGCTTGATCCATCGATTGCTGTGCGGCAGCAGCTGGCGTGTTCGGCAGCTCGCTGGCCTGCGGCTCAGGCGATGCCAATTATTAACGCAAACATTAATCGTGATATCGATTCCGATGATGTGTGTATGCCATTGCTTTGGTGGTGGGCGGTTGAGCGTCACAGTGTCAGTGGCCGTAAGGAAGTGATGAGTCGTTTTGTTCGTCCGTCGTTGTGGAAATCCAGGCTGGGCAGCGTGGCTTTGCTTCGTCGGCTGATTCGACGTTATGCGGCTGAAGGCACCGTCGAGGGACTTGACTGCGTTGTTATGTTGCTGGCGGCTGCTCCGGATGACGCGGCTCGGCAGCCGTTGTGGGAGGCTGTGCTGCAGGGCTGGCGTGAAACACCGAGCGGTGACTTGACGGCTCAGCGAGAAAAACTGGTGGCGTCTCATCCGTTTTTTGAGGTCGTCAATCAGGCATGGCATGCCGCACCGAAGAATCTCACGATGTTGCATCTGGCGATTCTGGTCGGCCAAGACTCCGCAAGCGAGGCGGCTTATACAGAAGCTCTGGATGCTTCAGTCTCAGCGGATCGCCGACTGGCGTTGCTGAATATCGTTGGAGAGAAGAGTAAGCCGAGCCGCGTTGAATCAATCATTGCCCTCGCAGAGAGCGATCCGCTGGATTCCGTGCGAGCCGCCGCCGTCCGCGTGTTGGCTCGGACGGATACCGTGGAGATTGGGGCTCGGTTATTGAAGCTGCACCAGTCCTCCGGATCGGAAGAATTGAAGTCGCAAATTCGCAGCGTGATGTTGTCGCGAAAATCACTGGCGACCGTTTGGTTGAACGCTGTTGAGACAGGAAAGATTGAACCCAGTCTCACGCCGCTCGATCAGATTCGCCTCGTTGCATTGCTGGAAGATGACAATCTTAACGCCATCGTGACAAAGCATTGGGGCCGACTTCAGGGAGCCTCGGCAGAAGAGAAACTGGCCGAAGTTCGAAGGCTCAATAATGATCTGCGGGCTGCTGCGGGAAATCCGGAGATGGGCCGCGAGTTGTTCAAAAAGCATTGTTCAGCGTGCCATCAGTTGTTTGGCGAAGGCACAAAACTGGGACCTGATCTGACTTCGGCCAACCGAGCAGACCGCGATTTTCTGTTGGTCAGTTTAGTGGACCCCAGCAGTGTGATTCGCAAAGAGTTTGTCAGCGTGGTCGTTCAGACGACGGATGGCCGAGTTGAAACCGGGCTGGCGGTGGCGAGAGATGACAACGGCCTGACGATCGTGACTCCAAAAAACGAACGCAAGAGCTTCAGTGCAGGTGAGATTGAAGAAGTTCGGGAATCGAGTGTGTCCCATATGCCCGACACCCTGTATCGACAACTCAAGCCGCAGGAGCTGCGTGATCTGTTTTCATGGCTGCAGTCGAAAGGTCCCGGTCAGTGAATCGGGTGAACGGCAAGCCCGCTCACGTTTTCAGTCATCAATGGAACTGGCCCAGTCATCATGGAGAGAACCAGGGGAGATTCAAAGCTCGGATTCGCTCGCATCAAGGGCGGCGACTGATATGCTTCAGAAGTGCTGAGCAGGCTCCGGACCTTTCGGAACTTGTGATGTCTGGCGATTTGCTTTGCTCTGTGCCGTGTGTCTTTGATTCCCAAACAGGATGCTTGATCATGTCGGATGTGTCGCGTCGTGGATTCATGCAGGCGGCCAGCGTTGCTGCGGCTGCGATGGGAGCCGTTTCAGCAAAGGCTGGAGTTGCATCCGCGCCAGCAGCGGGAAAAATCAAAGTCATCTCGTCCGGCAATGGGGCCGAGGCGACTCGGAAAGCGTACGAGATGATCGCTGCCGGCAGTGATCCTCTGGACGCAGTCGTCGCTGGGGTTGCCATCGTCGAGGATGATCCGAACGACACAAGCGTTGGGTACGGCGGACTACCCAATGAACGAGGTGTCGTCGAACTGGATGCAGCGGTGATGCACGGGCCGACACATCATGCCGGTGCTGTGGCTTCGCTGCAGAATATTCGTCACCCCGCGCAGGTGGCGTTGCAGGTCCTGCGACGATCAGATCATGTTCTGCTCGTCGGCGCAGGTGCTCTGGATTTCGCTCGAGCCCACGGATTTCAGGAAGAGAATCTGCTCACCGAACATTCGCGCAAGATTTGGTTGCGTTGGAAAGAAACGATGAGCGAAAAGGACGACTGGTTGCCGGATCCTAATGAGAAGGAGCCGGGCGTCGCCGCGTTCTTCGAGAAGAATACGATTCTGTCCAGTGATGGATCGCGACTGCGTTTTCGTCGGCCGACGGGAACAATTCACTGTTCGGGGATCAATGCCGCGGGTGATATTTCCTGCACGACAACAACCAGCGGCCTGGCGTTCAAGATTCCTGGGCGAGTCGGTGATTCGCCGATTATCGGAGCCGGTCTGTACTGTGACAACGAAGTGGGATCCTGTGGCAGCACTGGTCGTGGTGAAGCCAACCTGCAGAATCTTTGTTCGTTTGCTGGTGTTGAACTGATGCGTCAGGGAGCTTCCCCGGAAGAAGCCGGGATGGAGATTCTGAATCGCGTCGTCAAGACGACAGAAACACGATTGCGAGATAACGATGGACGTCCGGATTTTGGTCTGAACTTCTATCTGATTTCCAAAGACGGGCGCCACGCCGGGGTGACTCTGTGGGGCCCCGAAAAATATTCGATCACCGATGAAAATGGGACGCGGCTTGAAGAATGCCGCGCGTTGTTTACGAAGCCGAAGGGCTGAGAGGTTCACATGACCACGCTGACTGCTCGACGATTTGATACTGGTGAAGCGATTCGAATTCATTTTCTGGGGAAGAAGGTCGCTTCGATATTTCCGGCGAGTGTTTCGTCGGCCGAACTGGACTCGCTGCCGTTTATCGCTCCGGGATTGTTCGACATCCAGTTGAACGGCTTTAACGGCATCTGGTTCAGCAGTGAAGTGTTGACGGTAGCACAGGTTGAGCAAGTCATTCACGATTATCTCAAACAGGGGATTACTCGCTGCTTTCCCACGCTGATTACGAACTCCGCGGAAGCACTGGAACATGGCTTATCGGTGATTCGACAAGCACGAGACAAGTCAGAGGTCGTGCGAGAAGTCGTCGTCGGATGTCATGTAGAAGGACCGTTCATTTCCCCAGTCGATGGACCGCGCGGAGCACATCCGTTGGCTCATGTTCGGCCTGCGAGCGTTGCGGAATTTCGACGCTGGCAGGATGCGGCCGGTGGTCTCGTTAAGCTTGTGACTCTGGCCCCGGAAAGTCCGGGAGCGTTCGAGTTTATCCGCCAGGTGTCGGCGATGGGTGTGGTGATTGCGATTGGCCACACGGGAGCGACGAGTGCTGAAATTCGCCAGGCCATTGACTGCGGTGCTCGGCTGGGAACTCATCTTGGCAACGGCTGTTCCGGACTTGTGCCGCGGCATGACAATGTGTTTTGGCCACAGTTGGCCGATGATCGCCTGACCTGCAGCGTAATCGCCGACGGATGGCATGTGCCCGCTCATATGCTGAATTGTATCCGGCGATGCAAGACGTTGAGTCGCATGGTGCTGACATCGGATGTCTCCGGCTTTGGCGGATGTCAACCGGGCCGATATTCGACGGGAGATGTCTCTGTCGACGTGCTGGAAGATGGTCGAATTGTTGTGGCCGGGCAGACTCAGTTTCTGGCTGGTTCCGGAGCCACAACCGGGGAATGCGTTGCTCACTTGATAAATACGTGCGGACTGACTCTCGCCGAAGCGTGGCCGTTAGCCTCCAGTCAGCCAGCCGCGATGATGAAGCGAGCCGTCGCTGGACTTCGGGAAGGCTCACCGGCTCACTTCACGGTGTTTCGAATGACGCCATCGACGACCTTCGATGGTCGCAGCGTCCTGAGTTATCAGCCGGAGTATTCGGTGGCTGGTGGAATTGTTTACCGATAACTGTTGATGTCATCGTGATTTGAGTTTGCGCGTTTTGCATTTCGGCCTTGTATGTTGGATACACGTGCCCGACGGCGTTGCATGCCCTCGTAATGAAGCTGTGTTAACCACGAAACATACGAAACACACGAAAAGGCGGCGTGCGTCGGCGTGACTTCTATGCGATTCTTTCGTGTGTTTCGTGTCCTTCGTGGTGGCAAACTTCAACGGGCTCGATTTGCCCCGGCAATTTTCAAAGTAGCCGCCTCGATACGTCGAGACGTGGCTTGGCAGCCAGCCCATCGCCGACGAAACTCACGGCCGATCCTCAGTACCGCTTCATCAACGCTGTTTGAAAACGGCAACTGGTCTTGGCAGTGCAACATGCATTTCACAAGGCTCATCTCGCAGTCACCAGCCCCTCTGTCCTTTTGCCCATTCCTCACGAAGTTGGACGCGGCGGGGAGCATTCATGCAAAGTAAACGGACTGTCGCGCGGCCTTTCGGCGTAAGCCCAACGATGGATCCCTCGACAAGAGCAAAATGCTCTTTCCAATCATCAATTCTTGGATGAAACAAATGCACAACAGCATTGGTTGCGGGATCCACGCTCGAAAGATCGGGACCTTTGAAGGCGTTGCATCGGTCACATGCAAGGGCCAGGTTTTGCAGGCTGTCATCGATCAGATGTTGTTGAGCAATCACGTGTTCAACATGGAAAGGTACAAACGGTGTTGCCGTTTCCGGGATACCACAGTATTCGCACCGCCACTCAGCTCGCTCACGCACGATCGTTCTGGTGGTCGCATCCATGACTATCGTGAAGGTTTCGCAAGAACTCTTCGTGCCTTGGCCTGCAAGATCGAGATCACATCAACTGCTTCAACGAAATCATGATACTCAGCTTTTTCCTCTGCTGTCATGGTTCCCTGATTCGCCTTTCCGCGAAGCTGCTCGATATGTGACAGTAATTCCTCATCGGCCCGCAAACTGATCAGCTTGTTGGCAAACTCGGGGCTCATCGCTTCCGTGACGGGCTGCAGCATTCGATCGAGATAATTGATGGTGCTCATTCCCGGATTCTAACACCAGTCTTTGCCGAATGTCACGCAGAAATGTTCGATGTGGACCACTGAGGTAGCCCGGCTGTTGATTTAGTGGTTTACCGCCCAGCCTCCGGCCCCGGTGCGGCACCGGGGCCATCCAGAGCAGATTGGTGCTGAGATTCAGTGGCCTTCGTGTGTGATTAAGGTATTCTTTTCAATCTGTTCGAGACGAGTTTCGGATAAGGTGCTGAGAGGTCCGGCGCTTCCAGGAGCCTGTTGCTTAATCCTTGTGGATATTCAATATGAAGAAGCAAACGACGGCCGACATCCAACGACATTATCGTCGACTTAATGGGCTATTCTGGCTCGGTATTTTTGGGATCGTTTTCTTTCCAGTGCTGATGCTGATCGTCGCTGCGATTGCGTTCAGGATTGCAGGAAACGAAGTTTCTGCTCCAATCGGTTTAAGTTCGCCTCTCGGAGCCGTTGCCGCGATTGCCCTGGCACTTCTCGTTCGATCCAGCCGCAAGATTGCACGCCGTTCGCTGGACATCGGCGAGTGGGCAGAAACTCAGGGCTACCAATACCGCTGGAAGCCAGCAGAAGAAGACTGGCTGCAGATCAGTCAGCTATCGGTCTGGGACAGTCCGACCTCATTGACGGCGCGGAATCTCATTCAATTCGAACAGAGTGACGTGGAGATTCAGATTGCTGATTTGCGTAGCGAACATTTCTACGGAGCCGTAACATCGTGGTCCGAACAAACTTTGATCTTCTTTCCGAATGCCGTGGATGAGGATCTTGACTTGAGAGTGTTTCCCAAAGGCACGGCCGATAAGCTGCTGGGGAAGTTGGTCGAAACCGGAGTTGATGAGCGATTTCGCCAACTGCCTTTGGCGAAGAATTTTCTCATTGGCTGTTCCGGTTCGTTCGACACAGCAGAACTCCAGAAGCGACTTGCCTGGCTGCAGCCCGTGTTTCAGCAGTATCCAAAAATGTGTCTGATCGTCGAAAATGGTCATCTTGTTCTGTTTCAGGAACTGCGATTGCTTAGTGCCGCAGACCTGCGCCCAATGCTGGCAGCATCCTGGACAGCTCTTCAATCTCTTGCCGGTTTGGAATCCAGATAGTCAAGTCGTATTCGGATTTTAAAGAGCATAAAACGCCGTCCGCGATTTATTGGCCGACTGCCCGAGCCCAGTCAACGGAGCGGGCTCCCTCCGGCTTGGCGGTAAACGGAAGCGAGCAGGATGCGACTAAATCAACAGTCTCGTAGACCAGGTGGGGTTGTGAGAGCGTTCTGTTTGCCAGCCGACGAATCCGGTGACATTGGACTCTTGAGAACGCTGTTCTGCCGTCATGTTGCCCTGATGTTGACGAATGGCAGCATGTGATGCCTTCTCACCAACGTGTAAATCTTTGATGACACGTAAATCGGCCTGTTTTTGACGTTTTCACTGTTGCGCGCTCAATGGCACTGTTTTTGTTCTGTAGTCCCGAAGAGGAATCCGGCTCGCGCCGTGATGCCGAAATGCTACGTGAACCAGATGTGAGGTGCCGTGATGAAGGCGTTGGAAGTTGCATTGATCTGTAGTGCGTCGCCAGGATTTCTGCGCAGCGTCGGAAGTCTGATGGCCGGCCAGTGCCGACTGATGGAATGTTATTCTCTGCCCGAAGCCGCGCAGATGATTCAATTGCATCGACCGGACTTTGCCGTGTTCGATGTTCGCTCGGCCTCACCGCAACAACTGGCCAGAACATTCGCGACCATCAGCAACGTTAAGTCCGTTGACTGCGTGCTGGTGACCGTTCCGGGGCAGTTAAGCGATGAGTCTTTGCCGGAAGAAGTTCTGCATTCGACACGCATGATTGCGTTGACCAATCATGATGAAAATTATCATGAACTGGTCGAGGAGATCCTTCGACCAGAGAAAAAATCAGATCTCACCCCGCTGGTGAATGAGGCTGTGGCTGAACTGTTTGATGATCACGTTCAAACGCCTCCGATGGCAGGAACTGCGGAACCGTTGTCTTATGCTTCGCGTCTTGCTCCGGCTCGCATGAACAACTCGGACGATCAGCGGAACCGCAATGAAGTCAACGATTCCGCTCCCGGGCAGATGGCGGAGAAATTCCGTACGCGGACTCCTGAGCTGCGAACGATGCTGAAGCGGCTCGAAGTGGCGGCTCGACACAATGTGACAATTCTTCTGATCGGTGAAACCGGAGCCGGCAAGACTCACCTCGCCAGCCTGATTCACGAACACTCAACTCGGAGCAACGAACCGTTTCTGCACGTCGCTTGCGGAGCGTTGCCGGGTGAGTTGATTGAAAGCGAATTGTTCGGTCATGTGAAAGGTGCATTCACCAGTGCTCATGCTGACAAGGACGGAAAGTTTCTTGTCGCGGGAAGCGGCACGATTCTGCTGGACGAAATTGACGTGCTGACTCCCGATCAGCAGGTAAAGCTGCTGCGAGTCATCGAGAAGGGGGAGTTCGAACCGGTTGGCTCCAACAAGACTCTGCACGTGAAGGCCAGAATTATCGCGGCGAGCAACTTGCAGCTGCAGCCGCTGGTTGAGTCGGGCCGTTTTCGTCCGGACTTGTACTATCGACTCAATACGCTCAGCTTTACTTTGCCACCACTGCGGAAGCGACTGCCGGACATTGAACCGCTGGCTCGCTTCTTCGTTCACCAGCATGCGTCGAATCTGGGGATTGATGTTGTTGAGATCACGCCGGAGTTTCTGGATTGCCTGCTGAGCTATCCATGGCCGGGGAATGTGCGTGAGATGGAGAATGCGATTCGGAGTGCTGTTATTTACAGTCATGACGGTCGTATGACGGCTGACACACTTCCGTCACACGTCGTGGATGGTCATGCGGGGCCGGGAAATGATCCGTCTGTGGCCGCGTTTTTCTCGGTTCGCCGTGGAGAATCGCTGGAGAATCGCATTGAGCTCACAGAAAAGGACATCATTGAGCAGGCCCTGTTGAGCAACAGCTTCAGCCGCACAAATACAGCTAAACACCTCGGGATTAGCCGAGTTACGCTGTACAACAAGATGCGGAAATACGGGATCCTGCCGGAACGGTAGGCAGCCTATTGATCAGCCGCAGGGCGCTAGCCTCGGTTTTCTGCGACGAAATGCGGGGAATTTCAACCGGGGCGAGCGCCCGTCGGCTCAGTGAATCGACCAAATCAACAGGCTGCCAGGCAGAACCGGAGTCCTCAAAAGAGAAAGTCCGCCCCGCAAAGGCTCAAGGGAGTCGTTTTTACATTCCGATTTGGTCGTGCGGGCTTAGACTCCGCGACTTCGTTTCCCGGCCAGGAAGCCGGATTCTGTCACGCTGACGGTTTTTTCCTCAGCATTTTGGTTCGGTCGGATAGCCGATGTACTCGTCATCAG
>JBPOIW010000140.1:0-15694 GCA_052034165.1 Planctomycetota bacterium
ATTCGTCGGCTGATTGAGGATTGGCAAACTTGTCATGGATCAGGGTCCGAGTTCGTTTCAAAAAAGGATGACCAGTGTGCAAATGATAGTCAGGATAACCCAGTTCTTCACACAAGTGCTGAATTAAAGCGGATCGCACCTGCGGCATTTGAGTCGGGCGGACCCGTTCAGCATTCAGCGACGAGACTTTCTGACCCAGCATTCCGCGACCGATTTCACGGGCTTCGTCCAGACGAGGGCTCACATTCAGAAAGATACCGAAGCTGGTGACACCATTGTCGACGTGAATTCCAATTTCTGCAACAACACCATGGCGACCTAAAACGGCCGTGGGATCAGACGGCTGAATTGAAGCAACCACCTGAACTTCTTCGCAGGTCTTTACGATGGCTCGCTGCAGACAGGATCGATATTCGTCCACGCTCATGCTGCATTCTGGCAGCGATACAACGATGTAAGCGGCAAGTTGTCCCGGCTGATGAAGGATCGCGTGACCGTCACGATGGAGTTTATGGACTGCGATCAGCCGAGACTCCAGTTCTCTGGGAGACGCGGGAAGTTCCAGCAGTGTCGCTCCTTCGCCGACAGTCACCGTCGGCGGATGCTCGCAAATCAGAATCGCGGCATTGGTTCTGCTCTGAAGCCGGACCTCGTGAACCATCAACTTCTGCAACGCAAGCACCGACGGAACATCCACCATCCCCAGCAGCCGCACTTCCGCAGTTGTCAGTGTATGATTTGTAAATGCTTCCCAGTCGATGGCCATGAAATCAGTCAGTGAACCGGTGACGATACCGAAGTAATCAGAAGAGTAATTATCGAACGCCCTTCCTCTGTCTGCCGGGAGGCGGATGAACAGCGTTCCAGCAAATCGTGAGGCTTCGTGCGACAGCCCAGGACACAAAACATCGCCTGCGCAGAGTCGTTATTGTAGGCAGACGGGCGAATGGGCTCCAAGATTCGATGCTCAAATCAAGAAACTGGGCAGCAATTGTATGGTTCGAGAGAGTCTGTCTTTCTCGGCGATCAGGCGTTCCCACAGCAAAAACATTGCGAAACTGAGAAAACCGGCTGAGCCAAGGAAGCCTGCTGGGGTTCCTGTTTCTTCTGAGAGCATTGACTTCTGCCCGACGTTGGATGGCAGTCGGTACGGGGACGCCATGTAATTCGACACCAAGATGAAACCGACTATGAGCTCCCGAACCGGGAGGCCATTGTAAAATTTTTGAAGTTGCGCTATTCGACAATCGGGGAGATCAATAGGGCGAAAATACTGGGGATTATCATAACCCGACGCGTCAGCGAGGGATTTACGGAAACACTGGTAAAACGCTACAGCTCAATCCCTCACTGACGTTTCGGGTTGGGACGGCGGCAAATGCGCAACTTCAAAATGTAAAATCGAGGCCGCAGGCGGCCCGCAGAATCGTCAGATTCAGCACAATCGAAACAATCCGCACAGTCGATCGCCTCCGGTCGGCCTGTAAGGGTCACACAAGATTTAACCTTGCGTTGCCCCTGGACAGCATCTCACGATGCGACGCGACTAAAAACGTCCACGCGCCGGATTTTGCCGACGGTCGGCCGTCTCGTCATCATCGTTTGTTCCCCGGGAGTCCACGTTCATGATTCATCGTTTCCTGCTGATCCTGTTCTGCTCGCTGTTACTGAACATGTCGTCGCGCGCGTCGGCTCAGTACAATCCGTCAGCCGACATAATTCTGGTGTGGAATCAGGTGATGCTGGACATGAATGCAGGCGACAGTCGCCTGCTGATTCCGGATCAGGGCGGACCGACTCGGACGTCACGAGCATTCGCGATCGTGTCCGTAGCCATGTTCGACGCGTGGAACTCCATCAATCATAAGTACACCCCCTATTTGACAGAGTTGAGCGGCTATAATTCTGCCAACTCAACAGCGGCTGTCTCAGCAGCCGCTCAGGATACGTTGTTGTCGCTCTTTCCTCAGCAGGCCGCAAAGATCCGCACAGCCTACACGAACGCGATGAGCGGTGTTGCAGCGGGAGCACCACGAACAACGGGGATTGATTTGGGAAAGAAGGTGGCGCTCGCGATTCTGAATGACCGCAGGAATGACAACTCAAACCTGAACCTTCCGTATAACGTCAGCACACTGCCCGGCTACCATCGGCCGGATCCGTTGCATCTCAATCAGGGATTCCACGCACCGCACTGGGGTTATGTGGATCCATTTGTGATTGCCAACGTCCATTCACACCTGTCACCTCCTCCCCCCGCGCTGAATTCATTTGAATACGCCGTTGCTTATCAGGCACTGGCCAACTGGGGAGGAGTTGCTGGTCAGTACCCGACGCTGCGAAGCCCAAAGGATACTATCACGGGGATATTCTGGGCGTATGATGGAACGCCTGGCCTGGGAACACCACCCCGCCTTTACAATCAGATTGTTCGGACAATCGCGATCCAGAGACGCAACACCACAGAACAAAATGCGAGACTTTTTGCTCTGGTCAACCTGGCAATGGCGGACGCAGGCATTCAGTGTTGGTATACAAAATACTATTACGAACTCTGGCGACCGGTCATTGGAATTCGTCAGGGCAATAACGACACGAACATCTACACGATCGGAGATCCGACGTGGCGTCCGATGGGAGCACCAGCGACAAACAGAGCAGGCGATGGCGTCGACTTCACTCCACCATTCCCAGCATACCCTTCCGGCCATTCCACATTCGGTGCAGCGGCCTTCAATATGACGTCCCGATTCTACGGCACGGCCGAAATTCAGTTCTCATTTACATCGGATGAATACAACGGAATCAACAAAGGCAGCGATGGCAAGATCCGACCGGTTGTAACTCGCACCTATCGTAATCTCGAAGAAGCCATCATGGAGAACGCATGGAGCCGGATCTATCTTGGCATCCATTGGCCGTTTGATGCGTACGATGGCGTCATTTCAGGCAAGCTGATCGCGGGAGAAGTTTTCTCTTCAGCCCTGCGACCAAAGCCACCGGTTCGATAGTTTTGCGGACGGACGCAAGTTCCTTGTGAGCATGTTGGGGCTGTCCGCGAGGGTTCTCCAAAGATCTGTGAGCACGCACAGACTTGTGTCCCAATCAACGTCCGCGCAGTGATCCTCCGCAACCGCCGCACGGAACTCGTACTTTGCGCCCGGTCTAAAGTACTTCAAAGAGTGTCTGGATGCGGAGCACGGCCCCATTGTCCGGAAACGTATGGAACGAGTGGATCACTAAGCCTTCCGGCAAAAGATCGCTCATCAGGTAACTCAGGCAATCAGGACTACTGCTGCTGGAGCCGGGCAGTGCTGCGGTCAGAATCGCCTTGCGAGCATCCGCCTCCATTTCTCGATGAACCTGCAGATAAACCTCCGCAGGGACCGTATCAAGTTGATAACTGCAGTGATATTTCAGGCCCGGACATTCAAAGGCGTGAGTGCGATACCCGATCAATCGACGATCCACCATGCGCCCGTGGAGTGGCAGCGGTGAGAACTTGCTTGTTGCGACTTCTGTCACAACTCTCTCTGCAGTTCTGAATTCGATAGCGTGGCCGAAGTTGCTGATTCGCAGAGTGGCCTGATTACGTCCAACTGGAATGGTTGTTTGACACAGGGTCTCGAATAACTCCGGATGGACCGAGCGTTCAAGCACTCTCAGCACCATATCTGCGACATCCGGGCGTACATAACCAACGGTCATGAAGCGAACTCACCACAAGAATCTGAGGTCATGGAACATCCCCCGACAAAATCTGTCCTTCCACCTCGCTGTATCGCCGGTTAGAACGACGTTGAAATCGGGCTGACACGAAAGTGTCTTCATCATTCTAGGTGACAGTGCACACTGGCTGAAAGCAGAGAGTCTCAATTTTGTGACCTTCACCGAAGCCGCGTTTCAGACAGCTTCGGAAAAGATCGTCGGTTGCCACTATGGCGATTTCGCCAGACCTCCCATTCTTACGGTATTGGTTCCGACAACCACACTGGCGCCGGTCCCGGGATTCAATCTCATCAACCTGCCATTATCTGTGACGGCAAACATCACACCGCTTCGAACCTCAAGTCCCCAAACATTATTGTACCCCGTATTTCCGACGAGCGTTGCCTTCCCGTTCGTCGGATTGATCTTTGCAAGCCACGTCGTTGAAGAGCCTGGCTTGTTAACAAGTGCATAAAGAGTCCCGTTCAGAAAAGTCAGGTCGCCCGCTGACGTCAGGCCATTCCCCATGCGACCAATCAGAGTACCAACGCCGGTCGTTGCGTTGATGCGAACAAAAACTCCGCCGTTGGTTCCCGATCCATTGACGCCCGCCGCAAAAAAGTTACCAGGACTCGCCGCACCCGCGTAAACAAGAGCATTCAAATCCGAAAAGCCATGATATTTCAGGCTCGATGCGACACCGGTCGTTGGGTTGATTTGAAAGAAGCGGGTGAAAGATATTCCGGACAATTTTGGTCCGTTGAACGCGAGATCCGTACACTCAGTCCCCAGTGCCCCTACAAATGTTGTCGCGCCGGTGCCTGGGCTGACGGTATAGAGCCGACTGTTGTATTCAAAACTGTGTACATAGAGCGTATTGTTCTGCAGGGGCAGGGTGGCAGAAATGGAGTTGAGCTGTCCGTTCAGCACGCCGGATAAGACAACCATCACTGTCAAAAATCGTCGCATTGTCGTTTTTCCTTTTGTCAGAATATTGAGAGACCTTTGGAACGTTGCGAATGTGGTTTCAAATAAAAAAGCTCGACTCGTATGAAAGAGTCGAGCTCTGGATCATGGCCTTTGCCCATCTGCACTTCTCAGGATTAAATCAAACACGTCCCCAGTTGATGCGGCTGATTGAACGCAGGCCCCACAACTGCCCGGGAGTCAGCATGACCAGTCCATCGCCCGGATCTCCGGATGGATACGCACCTCCGTCAACTCCCCAGGGATTCCGAAGTTCAATGCCCGTCACGACTCCGGCAGCACTCCGCACGACTCGAGTCACCGTGTACATGTGATTCAGAACCAGCGGAGTTGAGTGAATGATGTTGCCCGCAAATCCTACTGTCACCGCCTCGTCGTTGATCCAGCGGTTATAGATTTCATTGGCGAGCGACGCTGCACTGCTGTAAGACGTGAAAGATCGATCGCCTGCCGAGCGTGTTCCGAAGGCTCTGTTCGCCTCAACGCCCCAGCCTCCTTCAATCGAAGCATAGCTGTTGGCACCAGTGCGATAATGAGCAAATGCCTTCTCAGCAATCGCAACCCACATGCTGCCTTCGCGGCCCAGCTGAGCATATGAAGGGCTTGAACTGTTGCTGCTGTCGACCGGCAGATCGTTGTCAACGCGGTAAAATCGATCACCCATTCGAACGCCGTATGTTCCGTCGTTGAAGTCAACAATGTTCTGACGCAGAGTGTTGGGGCTGTCCTGAGCGATGGCGCTGATCCCCGCAAGGAAGTAGCAGTCTCCACAGGCTCCCTGACGAATATCATCAAATCGCGGACCCGCCGATGAGAAGAGCGGGCGATTGGTGAAGGCCTTCACGGAACCACCGCTGCCGCCAATCCGACCATTGGGATCGGCAATCCGATCGCCATTCAGTGTTCTGTCAGCGCCGTTGGCGAAGCGGGCCACTTCCTGCACTTTATCCAGTCCGGAATTGCCCGCCATTCCGTCAGTCGAGCTGCCGTTTCGGTCCACCCACAGAACATCGTAACCCGAGTCACTCTGGACAAATTCGCCGGTGTTACCGTCAATGGCAATCAGCACATCATTCCCATCGCCACCCCAGAATCGATCAATGTCGGCCTGACCGTTCAGCTGATCGTTCCCGGCATCGCCCATGAGATCATCATTGCCATTTCCCCCAAGCAGCACGTCATCTCCAGTGCCACCCCATAACTGATCATTACCACCGTAGCCAACAAGCGTGTCGTTGCCTGAACCACCCACAAACACGTCGTTGCCGTTGTACCCTTCGAGATAGTCGTTCCCAGCTCCTCCGAATGCTCGCACTGGCATTGAGTAAAAGTTATTGATGAATCGATCGTTTCCGTTCCCACCCTGAAACTCGACGCGAGAAACCTGGCTGGCCGAGTAAGTCCAGCTGCGATTCGATGAATGATCACGCACAACAAGGTTTGATCCTGATGATGTCAGCTCGACATTCGTGGAGTTGTTGTCTGTTGGAACTACCAGCATAGAGCCACTGAACCATGGATTCGTGACCGACATCACCTGACGCTGTTCAAGTGACTCTGAAGTCACACTGTGGTCAAGAGTCGTCAGCTTTCGCTTCGCTGGTGTCCGATGAATTGAGATCAGTCTTCGCAGCAGTTTTGAGATCGTGTTCATGGCCAGAACTTTCTTTTTTTCTTTGCGGGGTTTGTTTTTTCTGCATCGCCTATGCCTGAGGTGATTGAGCCATTCCGAAAATCGTTGCGGGAAATCCTGAATATTTTTTTTGCTGCCAAAGACTGAGACAGCCAACCACAAGACAGGAGGCGGGTCCAGGCCTGCGAAAGCAGACATGTGCTTCTCTGGATGTTGTGAAGCCAACTATCCTTGAGCAGCACGCTCCCGGCCGGTTACTCGCAAGTCAGACAACATCGCAGACTTTGCTCACCGTCGGCTGGATGCTGAGCCGTTGAGACGCCGTTGAATCAGCAAAGACAGGCATTCGACAAACTGCCGCCCAACAATGTCTTCCGACAAAGGGCCGCCGGATTACCTGTTCAGCGATCACCGGGAATAACCCGAATGCAGGAGGTTCAGTGTTATGTGCTACCTCGGGTTTTCCACCAGAAAGCGTCCTGGCGCGAGGGAGGACATTCCAGCACTTGCCATGTTGATGTTGAATATTAGAGACATTTGACGACGGACATGATCAACGTGTCCTAGCGTTGCTTTATGTCCAGATGATGGGCAACTGCGCGTTTGATTCAATTTCTCGTTAACCTCAAGATGGTCCCGAGCGTCACTGATGTCCATCCGACTTCAAATGGCCCTGTTGCTGATCGCGTTGTCGACGGTCTTCCTCGGCACGACGTGGATGATGCACGCCATGGTGATGGCTCCGGCTTTCACGAAGCTCGAACAGGATGCTGCACACACAGATGCAGAACGTTGTGTTGAAGCGATTCGCAACGACATTGAAAACCTCAGCAACCTCGCGAACGACTGGGGTGCATGGGACGACACCTGGCGCTATGTGCAAGGTCAGAATCCTTCATTTGTCGACACCAACCTGATGGACGAAACCTTCACGAATACCGCGACGGAGTTTCTATGTATTCTCAACCGCAACATGAACGTGGTCTGGGCAGACTGCTTCGATCCAGTGAAGTCTGTGCATCACGACACAACCGAATTGCTGGCGATTGTGAAGTCTCCTGAAAGCGGACTCAGCAGGTTTGAAAACAATAATGCTTCGCGCTCGGGAATTGTCCTGACAGAACTCGGTCCGATGCTGATCGCTTCAAGACCTGTCATCCCGACAAATCGTGACGGAGAGATCATGGGGACGCTGATCGTAGGAAGGTTTCTCAATGAAACACGACAGCAAAGCCTTTCAGAACGGACTCATCTGCCGCTGCAGATCTGGCCTGTAACTTCCCCATCGATTCCCGAACAGATCCGTATGCGAATGGATGAACTCCTTCGAGACACGTCCACGAAATCTCCCCATCTGTGGACCGAGCCGGAGACAATTAAAGCGGTAACGATGATGACCGACATTTATGATCGTCCGGCAGTCGTTCTGAACATCACCCTAGCGCGGGACATTTCGGTTCGCGGCCAGTCGGCTGCGACGACAGCGATGCTGTGCAGCCTGACCGGAGCGTTGCTGATGATTCTTGGGACCGGCTTTGTGCTGCGGCGACGAGTGGTCGAACCACTGCAGACGATGGCGTCGCACGCGGCTCGCGTCGGCATGGAAGACGATTTGTCCGCCAGACTCGATTCGGACCGCACAGACGAGATCGGCATCCTCGCTCGAAGCTTTGATCACATGGTCGCCCACCTTGCCGAAGCCCGGAGAAAAACGGAAGCGACGGCCCATCGCGCAGGGATGGCGGAAATCGCTTCAGAGGTCCTGCACAACGTCGGTAATGCCGTGAGCACAGCAAACTGCTGTGCAGAAGTCATCGCAGATCGCTTGACCCATTCGCGTCTTTCAGGTCTGGGAAAGGCCACGTCGTTATTGTCTGAGCAGGCCGGAAATGCGGCTCATTTTTTTGACGAGGATCCACGCGGACAGAAACTTATCGGTTATCTCGTGTCTCTGACCAATACGCTGCAGAAAGAGCAGGAAGAGAACCTGATTGAACTTCACCGACTGCAGGAAACCATCCGTCATATTCGGGATACGATCGCTTCTCAGCAAAGCCATGCCCGCAAATCGGACTTTCGCCAGCAGGTCGACCTGAGAGCTTTGCTGAACGAAACATTGCTCGTCAATGAAGTGCTGCAAAAACAATGTGGCGTCAAAGCCACCATTCATATGCCGGAGCTGCCTCCGGTGGAATTGAATCGCAGTCGCATCGCCCAGGTCCTTGTGAATCTGGAGAAGAATGCAATGCTGTCGATGCAGTCGGTTCCTGGAAAGAACCACGAACTAACGGTGAACGTGGGAATTCTTAATTCAGACACGCTGCAGATTGAAGTCCGTGACACAGGCACCGGATTTACTCCGGAAATTTACGAACGACTTTTCTGTCAGGGGTTCACAACTCGCAAAGAAGGTTCTGGTCTGGGACTTCACTATTGCGTCAATGTCATCCGCGAAATGGGTGGTGACATCACCGCCCACAGTGATGGCCCCGGTACCGGAGCCACATTTCAGGTGACAATCCCGCGAGCGATCCCGGCGACGATGCGGAATTCCCCCGTCTCTCCGATGAAACCTGCCTTAAAGCTGGTCGACGAGACCTCTTTTTCAACTTTCAAATCCCGTTCTAAAGACATTGAGCCCGTGTTCGCGGGAGAGTTCCAGGAGCAGCATGCATGAGCGCTTACATCAGCCCATTGGCTTCGTCACAGAAGAATCGCATACTGGTAGTTGATGACAATGCCGCGATTCATCAGGACTATCGCAAATTGCTCTCATCAAACGAAGAGGGCGATTTGACTCAGGTCGAAATGGACCTCTTTGGTGAAACCTCCGCCGTGTTGCCCGGCTCAACAGCCGCCACGCAGTATCAAATTGACTCTGCCTTCCAGGGCGAAGAAGCGCTGGCGATGGTCGAGAAGGCGATGGCCGAGGGTTGCCCTTATCGCATGGCCTTTGTGGATATCAGGATGCCGCCGGGATGGGACGGAATTGACACCATCGAACGACTTTGGAAGGTCGATCCTCAACTGGAAGTCGTCATTTGCTCGGCCTACTCCGACTACTCATGGCGCCAGATTGTAAATCGTCTTGGCAGAACCGATCAGTTTCTGGTCCTCCGAAAGCCATTTGATGCAATCGAAGTGCGACAATTGGCACTCTCTCTGACCGCCAAAAGCGAGCTGCGAGATGTCCAGTTGCGACACATGGAAAAACTGGCCCGAGTTGTCAACGAGAGAACTCGCGCCATCTCGGCTGCCGAAAGCGCGAGCCGCGCCAAGAGCAATTTTCTTGCGAACATGAGCCACGAAATCCGCACGCCACTCAATGGTGTGACGGGTATGCTGGAACTGTTGTCATCGACAGCGTTAGACGAACAACAGCGGCGATATGTCCACGGCGCGCAGTCTTCCGCAGATTGCCTCATGAGTCTGATCAACGGCATTCTGGATTTCTCCAAGATCGAACAGGGCATGCTGGAACTCGATCCAGTCGACTTCAATCTGCACCAGTTAATTTACGACGTCGCCGACATTATGGCCCCGGCCGCTCGAAAGAGTGGTCTGGAAATCATTTGTGAGCTATCTCCGGATCTTCCGCAATGGGTCTCAGCCGATAATGGCCGCCTGCGTCAGATTCTGCTGAATCTTGTCAGCAATGCTGTGAAGTTCACCGAGAAGGGACGGGTGTCGATCGAGGCTCAGAAACAGTATACCGATACCGGTGATCTGATGGTCCGCATCGCGGTCTGCGATACAGGAATCGGCATTCCGGTTGATCGCCGTCATCGGCTGTTCAAGTTGTTCTCTCAGGTTGATGGCAGCACTACTCGCCGCTTCGGAGGGACGGGTCTTGGGCTGGCTTTGTGCAAGAAGCTGGTTGAGTTGTTCGGCGGGGAAATCGGCGTAGAAAGTGAATCTGAAAAGGGCTCCACGTTCTGGTTCACTATTTGTCTGCAGGCACCATCGGAAGAACATCCGGAAGTCGCGAGGGATTCAGCTGTCTCCACAGAGACAGCTCGAACATCGCAAATCATGGGGCAGGAGCCTCACGACTTTCGCGTGCTTGTTGCCGAAGACTATGAAATCAATCAGGTCGTTGTGCGAGAATTCCTGCGCCGGTTCGGTTTGGAGTGTGAGATTGTTGGAGATGGCCTGGTTGCTGTCGATCAGGCCAAAACCGGCGAATATGACATGATCCTGATGGACTGTCAGATGCCACTGATGGATGGGCTGCAGGCGGCTCGACTCATTCGCGAAGCAGAACTCTCGAACCACGGGCTGGCCCGGAACGGACGACGAATTCCCATTATCGCACTGACAGCGAATGCCGTCGCAGGAGACCGTGAAGAATGCCTCGAAGCGGGCATGGACGACTATTTGACAAAGCCGATCACGTGCCAAACCCTGACCAACATGCTGCTTCGCTGGATGCCAACTCCTCAGTCGAAGGGACTCGAACCCATCCCGAATGAACCTGCCTCACGCGTCTGCGTCGGCAGTGCATCGGTGGCAGAAGCTTTCGACGTTGAACAACTGATGTCTCAGTGCTTTGGAGACTCAGATCTGGCTATCGAACTGCTGAATATGTTTGAACTTCGCGGACGACAAAGCCTGCGTGATCTGGAAGACGCTGTGGCCAACAATAATCGACTGGCTGTTCAACATCTGAGCCATGGCGTGAAAGGCGTTGCGGCCAACTTATGTGCGTTGCGACTTCGAGCATCAGCGGGATCGCTTGAACGCCGCTGCATGAACGAAACTCTGGAACTGGAATCCATGCTGGATGAAATCAATGATTTTCGAACAGATCTGATCCTGTGTCTGGAATCCGTACCACTAACCAGCCAGTCAATTCATCCGGAACTTTGCGACACCGCGTCAACCATGTAATTCAATCCCACGTTCACAACGATTCAGACCGAGGAAAAATCGCCGGCTCATGTCGGCACTCGACTGAGATCTGACACGAGTTTTGTCAACGAAGCTTCATTAGAGACAGTTTCAATTCCCCTGAACTGCCTTCGGATTAATAACTATGCCAACCAGAATGCTGAATGCTCGCGAACACGAGCTGATCGAACGAACTCTGGGGATTGAAATCCCTGACCACGCTCTTCCTGCCAGTGCAGCTTCAATTCGAAACCTGCAGGCTGTCGCCGGCCCATTCGCGACGACTATGGCGGCTAGTGACGAGTTTCAGAATCGCAGGATCCTCGTCATTGATGACGAAGCGATCAATGTGCGACTGATCCAGAAATGTTTACAGATCGCCGGATATCGCAAGGTCGAAACGCACACCGAGCCGGAATCTGCGCTCGAGCGTATCATTACACAGCAGCCTGATCTCGTGATTTGTGACGTGGTGATGAGCGTTTCCGGTCTGCAGATTCTGCAGCAGGTCGCTTCCAGTCCGGATCTTCGTAACATCCCGATGATCATGATTACCGCTTCAGAAGATGAACGAGTGCGTACGGATGCACTTGAACTGGGTGCTGCCGAACTACTCACGAAACCATTGCGAGCCACCTCGTTGCTGCCTCGCGTCCGCAATGCACTTCTCCTGCGGTCGCAGTTTGATCAGATGCTGAACCATCGACGTGAACTCGAATCCCAGATCCAGGCACGTACCGCAGAACTGATGCTGTCTCGCCTGGAACTGATTCACTGCCTTGCGAAACTGGCGGAGTTTCGAGACAACGAGACCGGCCATCACGTCGTCCGCGTCGGTCGCTACGCCGGTATCCTGGCGAGGCAGATGGGGCTGGATCGTGCCACCTGTGAACTGATCGAGCATGCAGCTCCTTTGCATGATATCGGTAAGATCGGAATCGGCGACGACATTCTGCGAAAGCCCGGAAAGTTGACGCCGGAGGAATTCGAAACCATGCAGCGCCACGTCGGCCTTGGGAAACGTGTCTTTCAGCCATTGAGCCATAGCGAATCTCTTCAACTGAGAGCACATACTCGCCTTGGCGAAATGATGATCGGAGTTGGCTCTTCACCGTTACTCCGCATGGCTTCCGAAATCGCCCTCACTCACCACGAACGTTGGGATGGCACCGGATACCCAATTGGTTTGAAGGGAACCGATATTCCAATGAGTGGTCGAATTGTGGCCGTGGCCGACGTCTTCGACGCTCTCAGCAGCAGACGAGTTTACAAGCCAGCCTTCCCAATCGATAAGTGTTTTGAAATCCTTCAGGAAGAAAGCGGAACGCATTTTGACCCGGATGTTGTTAATGCCTTCATGAAGGTTCGCGACGAAATCGTGCGAATTCGCATCGATCTGGCTGACGTTGATTGATGCAGTCTGTTGTGCTCGCTCAGGACTGATCTGGTTCACAACGTGAATTGTCAGTTTTGGAGTGGCGAGTTCGAGGCCATCCCAACGACACACGTTCCAGCAACGTTAGGGAGTGATTGAGCGGCAGCGTTGTATAAGTGCTTCCGTAGATCCCTCGCGGATACGTCAGGGGATGACAATTCCCTTTGTTTTCGCACCGGTGATCTCCGGCAGTCGTGACCTGCGCAACTTCGAAATACGTGAGCGAGGGGTTCTTGGGGAAGAACTGTCCGAACACGAAATCGCAATCACTCCCGGACTCGTCGGGGTGAGATCGTCGCAATCGCGCAACGTCAAAACTGACGCACCACGTTAACATGAAATCCGAGCGACCGCGCTGAAACAAATTGCAATCCTTCCTGCAGATTGCCATACTCCTCGACCTCAAGCACATTGCTGCTTCCCGCCACACTCCTGCTCGCCGTCACCCGCATTCGGAGACTGATGTTGATGACATCTGCTCTCAGAACAATCTGTTTGTTGATCCTGACTGCTTCCGCCTTCAATCAGGCCGTGCGAGCTGACGATCTGGTGACTTCCTGGAACTCGCTCCACATTTCTCCGGAGCTGCTGGAAATCGCGTCACCGGAAAGTTCCGATCAGCTTCTCGTGACCGCGATTGATTCGTCCGGACGACGGATTGACGTGACACGATCTGCCACGTTGTCGCTGTCAAACACCAATCTCGCTTCCATCAGCGAAACTGGCCGCATCGACCCACTTTCGGACGGGGAATTCACGCTGACGGCTCACTTCAAAGAGTTGACCGCAACAGCTCAGATTCGAGTTCACGGCATCGCCAACCCCACGCCCGTTTCGTTTCGTCAAGATGTCATTCCTTTGCTGTCTAAATCCGGCTGTAACTCCGGCGGCTGTCATGGCAAAGCCGAAGGCCAGAATGGTTTTCGTCTGAGCGTTTTCGGATTTGATCCTGCGCGTGACTTTGATGCGATCGTTCGCGACAGCCATACTCGTCGAGTTTTCCCGGCGGCTCCGGAAAAGAGTCTGCTGATTCAAAAGGCGGTCGCCAGTGTTCCTCACGGTGGTGGCCGTCGAATCGAACCCGGCTCACGCTGGCACAAGATCCTTGTCCGCTGGATCGCTGAAGGCATGTCACTCGATGACGAGTCTCTGGATCCGATTGTCGCTATCAAAGCCGAACCCTCCGATATCGTGTTGACCGGTAAAGGAATTCAACAACTCCGCGTCGTGGCGATCACTCAATCCGGCACAGTAAGAGGCATCACGTCTGAAGCTGACTTTCAATCCAATAATGACGTGGTCGCCGCGGTCAGCCGCGAAGGGCTTGTTCAAGCCACCAACGTCCCCGGTGAAGCCGCGGTGCTGGTGAGATACATGGGGCATGTGGCAGTCAGCCGAATTACTCTGCCGGGACCAAGCATCAACTTTACACGTCCCGAAGAATTGAGTTTTGTGGACGGTCTCGTCTGGGACAAGCTGCAAAAACTACAGATCCAGCCCAGCCCGGTGGCGAGTGATTCGATGTTCCTCCGTCGAGTATTCCTGGACACGATTGGAACGCTCCCGACGTCATCCGAAGTGCGAGGATTTCTTGCTGATACTGATCCGGACAAACGTCGCAAGGTGATCGATACCTTGCTGGAACGCCCCGAATACGCCGACTACTGGGCTCAACGCTGGGCTGATCTGTTGCAGGCTGACAAGGACATCATCACGCCGCAGGGAACCGTGGCGATGACGCGCTGGATCCATCAGCAGATTACGGCCAATACTCCCTGGGATCGCATGGTCTACGATGTTCTGACAGCGCAGGGATCAACCGTTGGGAATTCTCCGGCGGGTTTCTTTCAGGTTCAGGCCGACCCGGAAAAATCGGCTCGCGCTGTGAGCCAGTTGTTCCTTGGTGTTCGGATCGAGTGTGCTCAGTGTCATCATCATCCGTTCGAACGCTGGGACCAGAAAGACTACTTTGCTTTGGCGGGTTTCTTCACCGGAGTCGAGCGAAGATCTTTGCCGAGCGGTGCTCTTAAGATCATCGATAAACCCGGAGAAGATCTGAAACATCCTCGAACCAGTGAGCCTGTTCCTGCGGCGGGACTCGGTGCAGCGCCGGCGATATTTCCTGACCCCAAAGATCGTCGTCGAGTCCTCGCGCAATGGTTGACGGCGAAGGAGAATTCTTTGTTCGTACGGTGTCTGGTCAATCGTCTCGTGGGACATTATTGGGGGCGCGGCCTGGTCGAACCTGTCGACGACTTGCGAGCCACAAACCCGGCTTCGAATGAACCGCTGATGGAGGCTTTGGCCGATCATTTGATCGAAGTGAACTTTGATCTGAAGGCGTTTACTCGGACACTGTTGAATTCGCGAGTTTATCAGCTTGATTCAACTTTCACGAATTCCAACCGTCTGGATGATCAGAACTATTCGCGTGCCGCCATTAAACCGATGCCAGCCGAAGTTTTGCTGGATGCGATGTCTCAGGCGACCGGCATCCCGGAGCGATTCAATGGCTGGCCTGAAGGTTATCGAGCGATTCAGGTTTGGGACAATAAATTGCCGTCCCTCTTTCTGGAGACGTTCGGCCGCCCTGTGCGTCAATCCGTGTGTGCTTGCGAACGCGGCGTTGAACCGAGCATGGCTCAGGCGTTGCACCTGATGAACTCTGAAACCACAACGGTGAAAATCGAAGATCGACGCGGCCGCGCGGCGTCTTTGGCAGCGTCTGATCTTCCACCGAATGCGATCATTGAAGAACTTTATCTCGCCACGGTTTCAAGGTTTCCTACCGCTCAGGAGCAGGAACTCATGCAGCGATCACTGACAGAAACCGACGATCGCCGCAAAGCGGTTGAAGATATTCTGTGGACGCTGCTGAATACTCGTGAGTTTGTATTTAATCGTTGAAGCTGAGGTCAACGAAAGTGCTGGCCGAACTCAGACTCGCTCCCAATAACTTAGCAACCTGAATCAACGGCTCGTTTACTGCCCAGCCGCAGGCGCCGGCTATTGTGTAAGCCGGCGCCTGCGGCTGGGCGGTA
>JBPOIW010000076.1:0-10198 GCA_052034165.1 Planctomycetota bacterium
GCTGGAACCCCAAGGGGCCTACAAATTCTCATGAGCATATCGACCGTCGGTGACTTCTTGTCGTTCTCCAGCATGCTGATGTACGTACGGTCGACGTGGGCCGCAAAGGCCAGTTCTTCCTGTGTCAAACCAGCCCGTGTTCGGGCTTTTCGTAGCTCTTTTCCCAGCATGCGGCGGAGCGTATCCCTGACGCTCGTGGCAGTCTGTTGACTATAGTCTACACGTAGCTCAGAATGATGTCTGTGTGCGAGGGGCCAGTGAGTAGGCAGCCGTACTCCGCATTACGACTAACGATTCAGAAACTCTCGGCAGCTAAAGACAATTGGAAGGCAATCCAATTTCCCATGCCAATCAATCCTGTCATGACCGTCACCGAGCGTTGGTTGAAAAATTGAACGCAAATCAACGGAAGTAGCTCGATCAGTTCAAAGATGATTTCAGATTTCCTCGCTGACATATCGGGGAAACAAAGCTTGATGCATTGGTCTAAACTCTCAGCGAATGGGGGTAACGGCCACTTGGCAAAGCAGATCCGAAAATCACCTCAAAATGTCTTCCAAGATAAATCCAGTGCTCCAAACCATTCAAAACTACTGGTGACATATGATCGTCAGAACACAACTCATTCTCACGGCAATCGGCATCACCTGCTTCACTCTTGGTTGCAGTTCAAAGAAACCCGAAGCAGACACAGCGTCGCAGCAACGCGCTATGGATGTTGTTCGCAATGAGGTGCAGGACGTTTCCAGCAATCTCAGTGCTCTGGCAGGAAACGTTGATGCCTCGCAAAAGACGCTTACTGCCATTGAAGAACGAATGGTTGCTTTACTCGGCAATTCCGACTTGTCTCGCAAGAGGCTGATTGACCTCCAAGAACAAATACAAAAAGCCCCAGCTGCCCAACTGGATGAAATAGAGGCAGACTTCTCAGCGCTTCGTACAACGCTTTCAACCTTGGAGAAGATCGAACTCACCGAGAATCTTGCTTCTGTTGACTGGTCGATTGCTTTGCGTCAGTCGTTTTCACCTCCATTGACTTCGGTGAAACTACTGGAGGCAGAGGCACTGATGCAGCACGTCCCCCTGTCGCTCGCTGGCAGCATCGCCGACCAATTCGCTGAACAGCTGGGCGCTGAAACAGTGAGATTTGCAGAGGAATTATCAAAGATGGAGCCTCCCGACGCTGAAGAGTTGGGAATAGTGGACGAATTGTTGGACCGAATCCAGGCGACGAATGGTGCGTCGGAAAACTCGATTAGTGAGATAAGGAAAGCAATTGCGAAGCGGCTTGAATCTGGGATGCAGGAACGTGATCGAAGCGATCTTGCGTTGCAGATCGACGGTATCAAGAACCAGCACGCTGCGGTAGCAAAGATCGCCGATGCCGATTTACGTCGCTCTGCAATCATGGGACTTAGTCAGAGTGTTGAAGCCATGCGTATTCAACGCACGATTCAGGGACTCGACCAAGGATTGTCGGAACTCGCAGAAATCCATAAACAACTAAATACGGAGGTTTCCACATCCCTTGAGTTGCTTGGAAATGAGCAACGAACAAAGCTGGGTAAGGCCCGCATGCGGTACCAAGCGTGGGCGTTAACAGAAATCGTCAAGATGAAAGATTTCCTGGATGACGACGAGACCAATGCGAAATTGAACCGACTGAGTGAAATCAGTCCTGAAACAAAGGAACCTGTCATCGTTGAGTGGGCCGACTTTACCGGCGTTCGCAAGTTGCTTCAGGACGGTATCGGGGAATTGGCGGCAAACCGGCAATTGAGCGCTGAGCAACGGCAGAAGATCGGTCCCTTCGTCAATGACAAGTGGTATGAATTGCTATACCAAGTTCGACATGACGCAGCCGTTCGCCACCTTTTGCATATTGACCAAAATCTGCTGGAACCACCAGTCGCTAAATTTTTCAGCGCGGCGTTTGAGCAACTGTGGACGCAGTTGGACGACAAAAAAGAGTTGCAACTGTCTCTCGCCCAGAAGACCGCAGAAATTGACAAAAGGTCTTTGGAGAATTTCATGGAGAGCAAAAATGAATAATTCCAATGCCAAGCACATAACGACAATTCAGTGGGCCTTCTGCGTGCTGTGGCCGTTCTTCGTGGTTCCCATTTCTTCATATGGCCAGGAACTGGCAGTCAACACTACGTCCGTCTGTTATCGCACTCCATATTCAATAGCGAAGCCGATTATTTCATCCTCGTTTTCCAGTACCTCATGCTTGGATCAGCGGCGAGGGGCGGTGCTAAGAGCAGCTGAAGTAGGCTATGGCCGCCGTGCCACTGGTGCACTTGGAAATTCGATCGACGTGTTGGCCAGAACACCTGGCGGTTTGAATCTTGCACTTCGGCTGGCCGTCGACAATGCTTCTGTCCGCAAGGGCGCTCTGCGTGCGGCAAGAGTTGCGGGGGCCTTGAACGCAGACTCACGCTTTCAGATTGTGGCGCTCGACCAGCCAGCAAGAGATTACACTGGGCGATTGTTGACAGATCGTGACATTGCCTATCGGCATAGAGCCACCGGTGCATTGGGCCGTATCGAAGTCAAGGATGTCAGCGAGGCGTCACAGCGAACCAAGTTACAGGACTACAAACGTCAAATTCGTTTGATGGGACTGGAGCAACGGCAGACCGGTCAACAGCAGGCATTTGTCAACCGTCGAAAGATGATTCCAGAACTGCGGGAGTACGCAAATCGTCATCGCGTCCTCATGTTCGAAAACGTTGTGACATCCAGTCGAAACGCAGCGAGGACGGGCACATTTTCTATATCCGATGTGTTCGACACTCTCGATCAGAATGCGCGTGTGGCATCTCGCTTCCGAACAGCAGGAATTGGCATCGGACTTCTCGTTCCGGCTTTTGAAGGACCGAGGGCTGTCAATGCGTGGCAGAACTATTCAGACGGCAACGGATCATTGTCCGAAGCCAGTTTCCGAACAATGACTTTTGCATCAGGTGGATCCTTTGCAGTATCTGGAGTTACAGCAACGCTTGCAACTAATATCAATGCGTCCAGTCGTTCGGCGATGTTGCTAGGACGAGTAGGCAAGACGGCAGGCCCCTTGGGCGCTGCGCTGGCAGCTGGCGCAATGAGTGTTCGCGGTTACCAGTGGTATTCCGGCGAATTAAACAATCGACAATTCACAATCGAGGTCACTTCGGCAGGTGGCGGAATTGCGGGCGCATGGGCCGGAGCTGGCGCAGGGGGCTGGGCTGGTGCGAAGCTCGGGGGTGTCGCTGGAGCGTTCGTTGGCCCGGAAGGAATTCCCCCCGGAGCTGCGATTGGAGGCTTCTTTGGTTCGATGGGCGGGGCGATAGCCGGAGCCTGGGCTGGTCAAACCATCACAGGAATTGGCATCGAATCCATCTATTCACGTCTGGAAGTAAAGCAGCAAGATGAATTGCTGATGGCCTTGAGGCGTATTTACGAATCGAAGGCAAGATAAGTCGGGCATTTCCCACGTGACGCGAAGGGGACGCGTTTCAATTCGGAGGCGACAGACGACTGCGATCGACTCTGAACCTCAACAGGCAGTGCGGACCGCATTTCTCATTGGCCTATAATTCTCCAATAGCTAAAAAAAAGCCTCGGACTGAACGGTTGAAAAGAAGGCCACGCCCAGCACTTGAATCTGCAGTTGGCAGATTCAGATGAACTGGGCATGGCGGAGCACAAATACGAAACTATACGGTGACATGATCAGGCCGAGGCATCGACAATAGGGCCGATATGACCCGGCGATGCTGTTTCTGATTTTTGGCTTGCTCCTGATGAGGCAAATCGCGATCGCGAAGTTTTCTGACGGGGTCATTCCTGGGGTTCAAGTTTTCGCGGACGTCACCTGGAAATCAGTTTTGCGCGACTCAGTCTTTCGGCGCCCCGTCTCAGCCGAGGAACCAGCGGATCATTGATCCGATCGGGTCGCACGGTGGGCGTTGGCGGTTGGTTTGTGGCCTGCGGTGGGAGTTATCGCGGGAAACCTTGCGATCGCCCGTTTTGTGCTCAATCCGGGCGACTTCTCGCCCTTGCAAAACCGTGCCCGCGACTTCGATGGCTCCCAATTCCTCACCGTCGTACCAGCGTCCACATTGTCGGCACTGGACACGGGTTTGCCGGTGGCCAATGTGAAAATCACGACCACACACACATGTCACCTGTCGAGCCATAGAATTTCTTCCGGTGTTGCTGAAGTTTCCGACACTGGATTTCTGCTGACCAATTCCGTGTTGTCGGCTACCCGACGGACAGCCATTCATGAACGCACGTTTTCGTTTCTTCCCTTGGATAAGTTAGTCTCCTTCAAAGAGTCATGATTCTTTGCCGCGTCAGAACACCTGAGGCGGCAAGGAATCGGAAAACAAGTTTCAAGTAAGCGAGCCGGTTCGCAGATGCGACTGCAAGATGTCATTCGATAAATTCAAACAGCACCGGCCACTGCCATGAGGTCATCGTCATAAAGCGACTCCGCATCGCAGTGGGCTAGCCATTCACTCGAAACGGCTGCGCGGACCTGAGGGTCCTGCAGGCCGTTGCCAAAGTTTGGGTCGAACCCTCGTCGGAGTCGCCCGTGGCGGTCAAGCGATGCCTGCAGAGGATCGATGACTTCCACATTGTCGGTGTACTCAGACTGCCACGCCGCGAAATCCGCCTGATGGAATTCCCCGGCGTAGTCAACATCAACCAGCAGTCTGCGTGAACAACGCGGGCCGATATTGAACTGCAGACGGGCATAGGTCTCACCACTGGCAGCAATGATGAACATCACTGCCCATGTGAGGTTGCTGCAGCAGCGAGCGAACGTTTCTTCGTCCGCCTCGCTGGGCCGCGCACAATCCCCTGGATGCGTATGAATCCAGATGCGGCCTACATGGTTGTTAGTTTGCAGGTCGCACGCAGGTTCTGAAAACAGTTCCTGCACGGCAGACTCGGTGAACTGAACACTGGCAGCCGTGCATTGCTGCTTGACCAGACGCACGTCTTCTACCAGCAACAGGTCGTTACTGACGTTGATTCCAAAGCCGCCCACTTCGGTGCCGCCGCAGTCCCGCAGGAACAGCAGCTTTGACCAGGCAAACGGGGTAAATCGAATCGTAGGCCGCTCGCCACGACCATGACGTTGTCGACGGCGATTCTGTTTGCTGGACTTCTTCTGAGTCATGTTCTTCTTTCGGTTTGTCTTGACACCAGTGACCATTTGGAAAGCTCCTGTATTGATGATGTGTGCTGAAGTGAATCTGACGGAAAAAAAGAATCCGCCGCAGCCTCTGGAACAATCTAAAGTTCATGAGGTTGCGGCGGACGGAGAATTGCGCGAGTGCTCGCCCCGAGCGAGCGGCATCTTTCTTATCAGGCGCCGATATGCTCCAGTTGTTTCAAAGATCGCAACGTCGTTTCCACGAGGCGATTCTGTTTCTGGTTGCGTTTGATGGCGGTGATGAGTTCCCGCGTATCGCTCAGGGCCTGACTGAGGGATTCACGCAAAGTTTCGGCCTGCGTCAGCAGGTTGGGATTTGTCTCCAACTCGTTCGAAGCTGCTGTGCCAGGAGTTGACGTCGCGCTTGTGCGAGGAGAAACAGGGCGAGAGTTTGCTGTAGTCACCATTGCGGAAGATTTACCTTTCGTTTGAGGGAGAGAATTGGAAACAAGGGGTGAAGAGATCTTTTTGGTTTGGTCGCTGGCCCGAAGCACTGACTCTTCGTCCAACAGCGCCCAGAGGTACGATCGTCGTTCGTCACGACAGTAGGCCGGGGCCGTGTTGTCGCGAAACTGGATCTCGCGAAAGCCGAGCTGGGCCGCTCGGCATAGAAACGTGCGATCGGTCTGAAACAGAATCTCTTCACCGACGCGACGGGAATTGCTGAGAACAAGCTCAGTGATCTGATCACGGGCTACGGCAGCCGCACGAATAGCAACGACACCATTCAGTTCCACAGTCACTGGTGCGCTACTTTCTTCAGCGGCCGGTAATCGTGGGGCTGATTCCAGTAAAAAGGCAACATCCGCTTCGGCCAAAGCCAATGTGGTTGCGGCCGACCCCCGATTCGGAATCTGCAAATCGAGATCAGGGAAGCGACGTTCCTTCTCGATCTTCAAATGGACCGTGCAGGATTCCGTCTGAATCGTCACCCAATCTTCTGATCGCCCGATCTTCACCGCTTCTGCAGCAGCGAACTCGCGGGAGGAGAAGACATTAGAAGCCGGGATCAGCACGGTCTCTGACCATGGGAACTGAAATCCTGTTTCCAGAATGGCCTGACTGCCATCGGAAGCGGCAAGCTGTCCGTCTGAACCACGCAAGCGAATACAGTCCAACGCAAAGCGAGTAGACTCCGATGATGTGGTGGCCACCGCGTCCGCCATCGCGGCAATAAACCGTGGTTCGATTGCAGTCAGCGTCGTTTCAGAAGGCATGTCAACGGGTTCACCGGCTGCAAAAGTAACCGATTGAGGAATTCCGGCGTCCGTCCACTGCGTGATGATCTTATTTTCATTGCGGACGAAGTTGACCAGTTCCTCCTGCGAGCCTTCGCAGCTGATCAGGGCCTGATAAGGAATCGAGAAGCTGTCAGGATCAAGGGCCAGAGACTCCAGACGAAATTCGATCGCGACCTTTGCGGTTGCCGATTGAATTCGCAGGACACCTCCAGAGTCAGGGTTGCGAAAAGTGACAGCCGGAGCACGGCGCGAGGAAGTGATTCCCAGTGTCTGGCGAATCATCGTTCGGATCGTGCGAATATTTCGACGCGAAATTTGAATCATAGATTTCCTTGGTGCTTGGTGCTTGGTTCGAAAAAGCAAGTGCGAGGGCAAGGGGCGGAGAGGGAGAAGAGCGCAGTGCTCCGCAGCGTCTCTGCTCGCCCCTTCCCCCGCATGAGACAAACTGTCGCTCAGAGCGGCAGCCAGTGCTCATTCAGCCATGTCACTTCCGCCGACAGGGCTTCGTGACGAGTGCTGAATGGGCCGAGTTCCGGGCCGTTGACAGGTGACAAATCGGCCGTCCATTGACCGTCGGAGGTGGGCTCAACGTGGGAACCTCGCTGGATCGACAATCGCCCCAGCTCGGAAAGGTTCACGTCTTCGCCGTACACGCAACGGACATCGCCGGTCTGTCCAATGAGAAGTTCCATTTGCGAAAACTCCTCAGCTACTGAGGACGCCGCAGAATGTTGCGGCGGGGACGATCGACCAGCAGTCCGTCCAGAGACGACTGCACTCCGGCCAATTGCGAGACAACACGCTGACGCAGAACTGCATTGTCACGCAGTTGTTGCGGTTCAACGCCGCCGATCACCTGTTGAGCGCGCGACACCAGCTCATCGAGCTGCTCATTGGAGCGGACATTCAACGTGCGAAACCGTTCGAAGAACTCGGTCAGATTAGTCACAGCAGAATCTCGGAAGACTCGTGGCTTACCGTCATCGGCACCGCTCAGTCGTTCGGTGATATGTTCGACCAGGCGGACCAGCTCATCCAGAAACGCCTGCTCGGCCAGTTGCACGGCTTCGTCGAAACGCGACTGCACGCGACGACATTCCTGCTGATAGAGTTCCGGACTGAGCTGTCGCAAATAGTCCGGTGGTTCCACGGAGGGATAGTCGTGTTCGATGGCAAACAACCCGATCAGTGAAACCGGATAATCGCTGGCATCGAACAGATCACCCAAACGTTGGCGGGCGGCAGAACGCAGTTCGTCGTAGTGCTGGTCGAGTTCTGTGACGGCCTTATCAAGTTCTTCGCGAAGTTTGACAACCTGCTCATCGAACTCCGTAATCGACTGCTGCGGAATCAGACGAATGCCGGGTTCCGGATATGGCAGTGACACGGCCTTCCAGTAGCCAACACAGCGGCCACGAATCGCCGTCACAGCCTTGAACGCCGGATGTGACGTGTCCAGCAGTTTCTTGCCGGCCGACAGAAACTTGCCTTCCGCACCGAAGGTATCGGCTGCCTGGTTCTTTTGGGCAGATGTGAGAGTCTTACGAACTCCCAGCCATGTGAAACTCAGTCGTGCGGCGGCCATGGTCGTCCGCAGCCGATCACCGGGGGCAACGGTTTGGCGGGTTCGTGGTGGGTCCAAAAGTGTGCTCATAGAACAATACTCCGAAAACGAAACAAGCCGGTTGATGACTTACGCAGTCACCACCGGCTTGAGATGAAAATGAATCTGTGAAACGACGTTCTGAATGGCCCCAAACAGCCAATCCGATTGAAATCTCCTGTTCTTCAGTTATTGACCACATCCCGAGTCACACGACGTCGGGGTTTCTCCACGGCATTGTCACGACGATAGATGCCCGGCACACTCGCCGACAGACATCGACCACTGGCCCATGTTCGCAAGCGTTCGACCGATTCACTGGCCGTGATCGCCACTGGTACCACGTTCTGAGCGGCCTCCAGCAGTGACACGTCCAGCAGAGCCGACAAGCGGCAGCACGCTTTGATCTCAGCACCTGTCCAGTCGGTGTCGTCAGGCTTTTGCACCGGCCGTTCGATGTGGAACAAATCCAGGTAGATGTTCCAGATGGCCGCTCTCTCTTCCTGCCCCGGCAGGTCCAGGAAAAAGATGCCGTCGAAGCGCTCGGACCGTCCGAACTCGGGGGGCAACTTCGAGACATCGTTCGCTGTACACACAACGAACACATCTGATTCATGATCGTTGAGCCATGACAGAAACGTCCCGAACATGCGTGAGGACACTCCAGAGTCACCGCTGCCGTTGACTCCTGAGAAGGCTTTTTCGACTTCATCGATCATGACCACACACGGAGCCACGGCGTCGATGATACGCAGAGCCTGACGTGTTCGTTCTTCGGACTGACCAACCAGCGAGCCCATCAGACTACCGACGTCCAGAATCAACACCGGTCGATCGACTTCGCGTCCCAGAGCTTTGCAGAACTGCGACTTGCCGCAGCCCGGCGGGGACAACAGCAGTACACCGCGAGATCGATGCTTCGATGGTTCCGAACTTTGTCGTCGCATGGCTCGTTGACAAAAGGACTTCAACGACACGAGGCCGCCGAGGTTCTGAAAATCTTCCTGGCCACGATGCAGTTCCAGGGAACCGGATTTGCGAAGGATTTGAGTTTTCAGTTCCCAGATCGCATCCGGAGTAATCCGGCCATGTCGAACCAGTGACAGACTGAAAGCATTCTCAGCTTCCAGTCTGGTCAAGCCAGCGGCTGCATCGAGCACCGTGGCGAGTTCGTTGCCTCCCGGCAGTTCAGAATCTTCCGTCGCAATGCCGCGTGCAATCTCCGCGAGTTGTGTGCGGTCCGGGAGTTCATGCTCCAGAACCACGAACAGCTTTTCGAGTTCCACAGGCAGCTGGACCACGGGAGACAGAACCACCACAATCGTGCGGTTCTGTTTACCGGCGATCACCTGCTGCGAAAGAGCCTGCACGATCTCGGCCGACTGCAGAAACCGGTGAAAGTTCTGCAGCACCAGAATCGCCGTGCCGGCTGATGTGGCCAGTGAGTTGATGGACCTGATCGCCACCAACGGATCATTGCCGTTGCCTTCGATGGGTGATCCTTCCACACGCAGCCCCTGATCAATATCCCAAGTCGCCAGCCGCCACTGTTCCTGGCGACAGAGCAGTGCGATGGCCGTGAGCGCATCCTGATGCTCGTGGCTTTCAATCCAGAGTCCAGTAAAGCACGCTCGCACGTACTCACTGAACCGTTCAATCAATGACATAGAAAAACTCCCCGTGAAAGATGAAGGTGAAATCTGTTGCAGCATGCGTTGTGCTACTGGCCCTGTTGAACCTGCTGCGGTGCGGTAGCCGTCTGATGAAACTCAGATTTGAGGATCTCGGTGGTCTGCTGACCGATGGCCAGTTCCACAAATCGGCTCGCTTCACGGCATTCAGAACCCGTGAAGCCTTTGGTCTCCACTTTGGACTGACCGTTGGGAGCGATGATGATCTCGATGGTTTTCGAAGCACTGCTCAAGCGACACCTCCCACACGAATCGTCAGTTTGATGGAACCATCATTGAGCGGCTGCTCGAAAACAGAGTGCCCCTTTTTGCGAGCTTCCAATTTGGCTTTCTCCACGGCATAGCTCTGGAGATACCGATCCAGGTGTTTGGGATCACCCCAGCGACCTTCGTAGTTGTCGTAAGCGATCTTCGCCGTATTCACGTCGCAGACAACGGGATAACGCCAGTCCGG
>JBPOIW010000293.1:0-24112 GCA_052034165.1 Planctomycetota bacterium
GCCTTCCGGAACCAGTTTGGACTGGTCGCCCGTTGGGACATGTCCCTGCCGGTAACGTTCACTGCTGCCCTTCATCATCGCTCCCAGCGATCCCATTCCTCGGTACCGCTTGAAGCTTCGACCCTGGAAAAGAATCATCTCACCAGGACTTTCGTCGACACCCGCCAGAAGACCGCCTACCATCACGGTCCACGCTCCCGCGGCAAGTGCCTTGGTTATATCTCCGCTGAATCGAATTCCTCCGTCAGCGATAATCGGGATACCAGACCCCTTCAAAGCGCGGGCCGCATTTGCGACTGCACTTAACTGGGGGACACCGATGCCCGAAATTATCCGAGTTGTACAAATAGAACCTGGTCCGATCCCGACTTTGACGGCGTCCGCTCCGGCATCTGCCAGAGCTTTCGCACCTTCTTCTGTCGCGATGTTTCCCGCAATCACATCAATCTGGAGCTGACGCTTAATCGCCCGCACCGTTTCGATAACGTTCCGAGAATGACCATGTGCACTATCAACGACCAGTACGTCAACACCTTTTTCTACCAATTGAGCGGCTCGATCCAGATCAAAAACGCCGACTGCAGCACCAACCCGCAGACGGCCGCGTGAATCCTTCGAAGCCCGCGGAAACTGCAGGTTCTTGTCGATGTCACGGATCGTGATCAATCCCTTTAACTGATAATCATCGTCCACGAGCAGCAGTTTCTCGACCTTGTTTTGCAGGAGAATTCTCTCGGCCGCTTCGAGGGTCGTATCTTCCGGTGCTGTGACCAAACTCTCCTTCGTCATTACTTCGGAAACCGGTCGATCTTTTGATTCGAGAAACCGCAGATCGCGGCGAGTCAGGATGCCTACCAGCCTCCCATTAACCGTGATCGGAACACCGCCAATGTTTCGTTCGTCCATCAGCTTAACGGCTTCACCAGCCGGTGTATCCGGAGGCAATGTGACGGGATCAACAATGACCCCATGTTCACTTCGCTTCACTCGATCGACCTGCATCGCCTGCTGCTCAATGCTCATGTTCTTGTGAATAATGCCGATCCCGCCCAGCTGGGCCATGGCCACGGCCATATCACTTTCGGTCACGGTGTCCATCGGGCTGCTGATGATCGGCAGATTCAGGCTGATGTTGCGCGTGATATGCGAACTGATGTCGACATCCGACGGGACCACTTCGCTGTATCCTGGTTCCAGAAGGACGTCATCAAACGTCAGTCCGCGATAGGCGATGCGATCTTGCATGTTGGGAACTCCGTGGAAAGTGGTCAGTGGTCAGATTTGAGATTTCAAATTTCAGATTTCAAATTTGAAATTGGTGTTCACTTATTCTTCAGATTCAAGCGGCTCGTCAATCGTTTCCACCTCGGCCCCCTTTTTCTGAATCGTGGCCAGCAGATGATTCGAAAGGCGAATCAATGTCGGTATATCCATATTTTCTGCTCGGTCTTCGGAGGTGTGTCCAAGTTCCCCGAGCAGTTGATCTATCTCAGGCTTATCCAGTTGTTGTCGATAGAGTGCCACAAGGACACTGCGGATGAACTTGCGTCGCAGCGTGAACGCTCGCCGCAGAAAATCCTGATAAAATCGCCGATCATGAATCCGGTCGGCTTTTTCCTGATCACGCCAGATGCTGACAATCGCGGAGTCAACTTTCGGACGCGGCCAGAACACATTGGGGCCGAGACGACGAAGAATTCGAACTGTTCCCTGCGACTGAATCCAGGCCGACATCGCTCCATACTTTGAACTGCCTGGCTCTGCTTCCATCTTCTCGGCGAGTTCCCACTGAATTGTGCACACCATGCGCTCCCACGGCAGGTCGGACGCAATGATGTTGGAGATCACCGGTGTCGCGACGCTATAAGGAAGATTGGCAACCAGCTTGAGTCGACCGTTTGGAATCGAAGCCACATGATGGCGAATCACATCACAGATATGTGGGTCCAGGGTGTTCTTGTTCTTCAGGATGTCGCTGTTGATCAGAGTAACATTGTTGCAGTCCTGAACTGCTTCGGCAGCCAGAGCTGACATGTTCTTGTCGATGTCAATGGAGATGACGCGGCCAGCTTCCTGTGCCAGAAACGCGGTCATGCCACCCGTTCCCGATCCGACTTCCAAAGCGACGTCGCGAGGCCCCAGTTCGGCGGCCCGCACGGCGAACTCAATCAGATTCACATCGATCAGAAAGTTCTGTCCCAGGTCTCCGCGCGGGTTGATGCCGTGCTGCTGAAACAGCGACATCAGAAAGGATCGCGTCTGACGCTGGACTGCTTTCATCGGGGAGGTTGACTTTCCTGTTTCAGATCAATGTCGGGAAGAATTTCCGTATTCGGCCCCATGGAAATGCCAGGGGCCGCATGAATGATTGCGGGAGGCAGACCACTGCCAAAGCGACGCTCAAGAAGCTGGTCCACGTACTTGCCGAGGACGTCGTTCTCAATGTTCACGACGTCGCCGACAGAAATCTGGCCAAGCGTGGTCACTTGCAACGTGTGAGGAATCAGGGCGACGGAAAACTGTTCATGTGTCACATTCACAACTGTCAGGCTGATGCCATCCACTGCAACGGAGCCCTTGGACACAAGGAGCCGAAGCTGCTCATGCCCGGGTGCAAACCACATGTCTATCCAGTCACCGTTTCGAACAATGTCTGTCACTGTCGCGACGCCGTCGACATGTCCCTGAACAATATGACCGCCCAGCCTCGCGTCTGCTCGCAGAGATCGCTCAAGGTTGACTCGACTGCCAACGACAAATCGTCCCAGTTTGGTCTTTGAAAGTGTTTCCGTGCCCGCTTCGAAGTCCAGCATTCCGTCGTGAATAGCGACGACCGTCAGGCAGCATCCGCTGATCGAAATACTGTCGCCAAGAGCAGCTTCCGAGGCGGAAAAGCAACCGGGATCCGGTGCAATGGAAAGGCGCAGCCCAACCGGTAGTGAGGCGATTTGCCGGACAGTTCCCTGTCCTTCCACGAGGCCGGTAAACATAGGGCTTGCACTTGTATGCAACGAGAAAACACTGTCTCCAGTGCGGGATGACAACCCGGCGCGGTTCTAAAAACCTGCTACCATCGATCGTTGCGTGGTAATCCTATCAAATCCACGGCCGAATACACCCAACCGCTTCGAACTTTCCCGCCCTTAACACCGGGAAGCACAATTTTCGAGCCGAAATCTCGGTTCATTCACATTCGTGGTGGCATCATTCGGTCCATTTCGGAAAATACCGGACCGATTTTCGATTGATTGTATCCTGCCCATGGAATGCCCGTGTCAGCCGACCCGCCGAACAATTCAGAGTCTGCCGAAGAGCCGGAAACTATCACCGATCTCTCGGAGCTCTCCTTCGATTTCGAAGACGCTGCGCCCTCAAGTCGCCGCCCGGCCTATGGTTCCGCGCTCAGCGAGCCGGATCCGTCGGAGTTAAGCGAGGAACTCGAACTCCTGGATTCACTCTCTGGACAAATCACCGGGGATGGTCCGCCAGAGTTCTTCTGCAAACCGCTCGGGCAACTGCTCGGCCCTATGTCACTGGCCGAACTACGAATCATGGCAGAATCCGGCGCGCTCGCGGAAGACGATCTCGTCCGGTACGGTGAAACGGGAGAATGGAAACCAGCTGCTTCGTTTGCAAGGCTGGCAGAATCATTGCACCGCGGATCGTCAATCACCGCCGAGCCCGTCGCCAGTGCTCCTCCTTCTACGCGACGGCTCTTCCAGACCGGATATAAGCCGACCGGCGACTCTTTTGGAGAAGACAGCTCCGGTTCACAACCATTAACTCCGTCGGAACCGCCAGTCGTCACGGCAGTGCGTCCAGAGACAACTCCGACGCCTGTTGCCGAGACTACCAGTGTCACGGCCGATGCAACACGATCACCTGCCAACAATTCTGCTGAAGCATCAGATGAAGCATCAGAGGCCGGGGTTAAATCCGACGCCACCTCGGAATCTGACACCGAAACACAGGCCACTGAATCTCCACGTCGAAAGAAACCGGCGAAGAAATCTCCAGCCGCAAAGAAGTCAGGCTTGAAGTCAGGCAAGAAGTCCGCAGGCAAAAAGAAGGCGGTCAAAAAACGGAACGATGAAGATGATGCGATCCTGAATGACATCTTCAGCGAAGTTTTTGCCGATGATCAAAAAACACAACGCCCCGCGATGCCGCCCGCCGCAGGTGCGCCAACGGACGCCGCGGGCGGGAGTGCCGCGCGAGCGGAATCACCATCACCATCACCATCACCATCACCATCGAATGAAGCCGCGGCTCCGAAAACTTCGGACACCTCAGCACCTGAATGAAGAAGCAAAAACGAATCGTCGCGACTCCGTTGTTAACCCACACGCCGTGTTGATCTATGGCTGAAGTCTCAGAGTCGCTGTGAGATCGGCACAGACATTCGATGATCTGATGACAATCCAACTTACTGAGGCACAACGTATGTGTGGCCGCTTCACGCTTCGAACTCCCGCTGCTCAGATGCTGGAGATCTTCAATCTCGTCGAGATCCCAGCGCTGACGCCACGTTACAATATTGCTCCGACTCAGTTGGTAATCTGTATTCGAAGCGTGGCGGACGATCCGAATTCGCGCGAAGCCGTGCAGATGCGGTGGGGATTGATTCCATTCTGGGCGAAGGACATGGCGATTGGTAATCAGATGATTAATGCTCGCGCGGAAACGGTGGCGGAGAAGCCAGCGTTTCGAGCCGCATTTTCCAAACGTCGATGTCTGATTCCGGCCGACGGCTTTCTGGAATGGCAAAAGCTGAGCACGGGCAAGAAGCAACCGTGGCTCATGGAGATGGCCGACCAGCAACCTTTCGCATTGGCCGGCCTCTGGGAATACTGGACCCCGAAAGGCGATTCGACCGCGAAACCCGTTGTCTCGTGTTCCATCATTACGACATCCGCGAATGAAGACATGAGCGTTCTTCATGATCGCATGCCGGTGATTCTGCCGATCGAAGCGTGGGCGACGTGGCTCAGTCCAACGGCCAACACCTCTCAATGTAACGCACTGCTGAAACCCCTGGAGAACGGTCTGTTGACGAAGACCTGCGTTTCCAACAAAGTCAATCGACCATTCCCTGACAATGCCGAATGCCTGCAGCCTGTTGATCCACCAGAACCGTTGAAGTGAATCAGTCGGCTCGGAGTGCTGGCTGCAGCCGGCATGTGATTGCGAGCTCGGGCAACAATGTCGACTGAAGTCGACACTACGAGTTACCGCGTTTCTCGTTCTGGACAGTGTCCTGGCCGAGCCAGTCGCTCCGACCGCAGGTCTCACCCGGCGCCAGCCCCGCTACAGAATCGCCAGCGGGTTGCGACGTGATTCCAATGTGCCCCTTGTCACTCCGACACGATTCATGGCATTCAGAGACTGCCAGACGTGTTCGCCGGTCACGGCCCCAGTTAACAACTGACGATAGAGTTGCAGTAGTCGGTGGATTTCGGCCGGTGATTCTCGCAGAAGTTCAATCCGAAACCGACTCACCCCCGCCAGCCGCAGATCCGCGACAACTTCCGCTGAGCTTTGAGCCACTGCGTTGAACAGCGTATTGCGGCAGCCAACGTCGGCAACCAGAGGATGGTCGACTCCTGTGCGATCACGCAGTTCGACCTGATGTTCATCACACGGGCGACCGCAGTTCGTCTTATTCGTCCCTGGCGACAACATGGCACAGAAGACACAATGTTCCATATGAAACATTGGCATGTGTTGATGGACAACAATCTCCAGCCACTGTGAAGGCACCCACTTCACAAGCTCCATCAGTTGATCACGATTCAGATCGTACGAGGGAGTCAGCCACTGCAGTCCTTGTTGCATCAGAAACGACGCCGTGAGTTCGTTGGTGACATTCAATGAATAATCGCCAACGACCGGGATCGAGTTATCGCGAAAGAACGCGAGACCGCTCAGATTTCTAATCAGCACGCCATCCGGACGATGCTTGAGCATTGCTCGAAACAAACCCATTTCATCCGGCTTCTGAATTCGCGGAGTCGCCAGCAGCAGAGTATGCCCGGACGCTCTGGCCATCTCAACAGCCTGGCGGTATTCGCGAATGTCCTGAAAATCGGCAATGAGTCGATCAGCAAACGCGGAAGGGCTGGCTGTATTCGGCGGACTGCTCGAATTTGCCAGACTGATCGCATTTGGCACACTGGCCGCCATCTGCGTGCATTCCCGCAACTGGTCCAGTGTTCGACAAAGAACTGTCAGCAGCGGTGCCGCTGAAGGCACCGCAGAGGCAGGCAGCTCACTGCGCAGGCGATCGATGGCGGAATCGCGACACAGGCGAATTTCCGGCATTGGCAGCGACTTATCCAGTTGCTCAATCATCTGCTTACGAAGCTTTCCGAGCACGCTCAGGGGAACCATTGGGCTTCCGATGATTTCCGCGTCCAGCGAATTTAGTTCGTAAACGGTTCCCCCCAGCCGCGAAAGTTGTTCGTGCAGGACATCCTTCGTGATCGGATGTCGCTGAGCCAACTGCAGAGCATCTTCCGACTGGACGAGGCTCGTACAGCCGTTCGTCGCACGACCTTCAATCTGCAAAGGCTGCCCGACTTCGGCACGCACTTTGACATGCACTGCGACTCGACGCTGCGGATCGGCCACATCGAATGTTCGGCGAAGTTGTTGATTCAATCGCGGATCATCGGTCTTCCAGACTTGCTGCCCAACATACAGCTTGCTCAGATCCAGATGACTGCGATCAAAGGTCAGATCAACCTCGCCGCTGTCCACCGGTTCGTGCAGAGCCTGGCGGCCTCGGAACACCTGGAAAACTCGTCCGCCCTGCTCGTTGCCACCGAATCGGTCGCCGTCAAATACAACTCCATCACCAGCCTGAATGGAATACTCAAGGCTGACCGTCACACAATCGCGCAGCACATTGGAAATCCGCCCCAGCAGCACGCCTCGCTTGGCAGAACTCGTCGCCGGAACCAGCATCTTATGGTCGCAACCGTTCAGCCAGCCCGGTGAGAATCCTCGGGAAAACGACTGTTCCATTTCGGCGATCTGGCGTCGAGAAAACTCGACCGGCCTTCCAGCCATCGCAGTATCAATGGCTTCACGATAATGGCGAGTAATATTGGCGACATATTCCGGAGTCTTCAGACGCCCTTCGATTTTGAATGAGCGAACTCCGGCCTCGATCAGTTCGCGAGTCAGCGAAAAAGCGGCCAGATCCTGAGGACTCAACAGATATTTTTGATCACCGAAGTCCTGCAGTTCGCCATCGCACACGAGTTCGTAAGGAAGCCGACAAGCCTGAGCGCACTGGCCGCGATTTGCACTTCGACCACCCAGCGATTCGCTCGTAAGGCACTGCCCGGAGTATGCAACGCACAAAGCTCCATGGATGAATGCTTCGAGTTCAATCGGCGACCGGCTGTGGATTTGACGGATCTCATCGATCGACAGTTCTCGCGGCAACACGACGCGTTCGATGCCGAGTTGTTCGGCTACCGCGATACATTCCGCGCTCGTCAGAGTCATCTGGGTTGATGCATGAATGGCCAGATCCGAGGTTATCGCTCGAATCATTCGCGCGACGCCCAGATCCTGAACCAGCACTGCATTCACCGGAGCCAGTGCGAGGCGGCGGATGATAGATTGGAGCCGAGGCAACTCGTCAGAGAACGCCAATGTGTTGAGAGTCACGTAGCCTTTGACGCCGCGGCGATGCAGGAACTCCATGATCTCACCGATGCGGTTCAGATCAAAGTTCGAAGCACGAGCCCGCGCGTTGAAGCCGTCGTCCAGACCAAAGTAAACCGCGTCTGCTCCATTCTCTACGGCCGCGCGAATGCAATCCCAGTCGCCAGCGGGGGAAAGGAGTTCGGGAGCTTTGATAGTTGATGTGGGCTGGTCGATGTTCATGGAAACTAAAGGTGCAATCCAAGTTGAACGCGGCCAGTCAAATCCCGACGGCGGAACGACGGGCGTACCGTACACCCGTCGTTCCGCCGACGGGAGATTGCCCCGCATTGGCGGCCAGATGATACACCGAAACCGCTCACAGGAGATTTTTCAATCGAAGTGATTGCTCGGAAATCTCAGAAGCTGATCGAATCGACGTCGTGAAATCGCGTCAGAGGCAAATCGCCTTAGGAACGGTCCCGAAATAAGTTCCTGTGGTAGCCGAACTCGTGAGAGTTCGGACTGAAGTCTCACGACTTCAGCTACGGAAGTTATTACGGGGCTGGTCCTTATCAGCCTTGTGAGGAGTGTCGTGGGGGAGTCCTATAGCATTCAGAAGTACGAAATTCGGCCAACTTCGCCGATCCTCAGTGCAAAATATTTCTCCTGCGACAGGCTGGGAGATTTGGGAGGTTCTTGTCTTTTTCAGAGCCGAGGCACGCTCGTAAGCCACCTTGAGCCGTCAGGACGAATCAGGGTAGAGTCCATTTTGAGGGACTTCAGCGTCCAATTCACGATTGAGCTCTGTCGAATGAATCATTCAGCGGAAGTCAAATCGGCGCAAGCATTGCCTACCCGTCCAGGGCTCTGGCCAGAGCAAGTCCATCTTGCACAGCCAATACGATCCGGAACAAAAATGATGAACACGTATTCCCAGAAAAACGTCTCCGCGAAATCCGTGGTTGCCGTCACCCTGATCGCCCTGGGGATTGCCAGTCCTGCGCTTTTATCATCGGTTGGATGTCAGTCAGTGCCGATGACCAATCGCAAGCAGCTACTGGTCACGACGGTCGAGAAAGAGAATGAGATGGGTCTGTCGGCCTATCAGGAAGTGCTGAAATCGGAACCGCTGACGAAGAATGAAAAAGCAACCGAGATGGTTAGACGAGTCGGCCAGAGAATTGCCGATGCGGCCAATCGTCCGGACTTCAAATGGGAATTTAACGTCATTGAATCCGAGACACAGAATGCGTTCTGCCTGCCTGGCGGAAAAGTGGCGATCTACACCGGCATTCTTCCCGTCTGTCAGAATGAAGCGGGATTGGCGGTGGTGATGTCGCACGAGGTTGCTCATGCGATTGCTCGTCACGGCGGCGAACGCATGACCTACCAGACTGCTCAAAATGCCGGAAAAACACTCGGCAGCTACGTCATGCAGAATCAGGATGAGAAGAAGCAGGAAATGATCCTGACCGCTTATGGCGTTGTTTCAGAATACGGAGTGATCCTGCCTTACAGCCGAAAGCACGAGCTGGAAGCAGACCATATCGGCGTGCTGTTGATGGCGAAAGCGGGTTACGATCCCTCCGAGGCTCCCACGTTCTGGGAACGTTTTTCCGGCAGCAAGCAGGGAGCCGCTCCGATGGAGTGGATGTCAACTCATCCCGCGGATGCCACGCGAGCCGCCGCTCTGCGAGAACTGATGCCACAGGCAGTGAAGGACTATGAGGGGGCGTCTGTCAAATACGGCCTTGGTGATCCTGTCCCTTGACGAATTGGCCACTATACTGCATCCACGCAGGCGTGAATCTGCAGTCCACGACAAGCCCGCCGGCGCTGAAGTCCCTGTTGTCATGCTCTGGAAGGTGAAGTTGGAGAGTAGCCGGATTCGTAAGAATTCGGATGCATTCGAAGTGGGTGCCCCGAATTCTCACGAATCCGGCTACAGAGAAACAACTCGCTCCAATCCGCGTGAGGTGTCACTGAACGACAGGTTTCTTCGTTATGACCCGTACCCCACACTGTATTCTGGATTTCGATCCGGCGGCAGGCTGGTCATAACCTGGCTTTTGGTCTGCGACTTGAGACACGGGCCATGCCCTTCGGGAGTCGTTTGTGAGTCATGACGTTGTGCGTCGCATCATTGCGAATGTTGAAAACGCGGTGCTGGGGAAACAGCAGACCGTCAAGTTGTCCGTCGTCGCTCTGTTGGCCGGTGGTCACATTCTTCTGGAGGATGCTCCGGGACTTGGAAAGACATCGCTTGCTCGAGCCCTCTCGAAAACTCTGGGCTGCAAGTTTGTCCGCATGCAGTTTACGCCCGATCTGTTGCCGAGCGACATTCTGGGTTCCAGCGTTTATCGTCCTGGCACCAGCGATTTTGAATTTCGCCCTGGCCCCATCTTTACGAATATTCTGCTGGCTGACGAAATCAATCGGACCACGCCCAGAAATCAGAGTGCGTTGCTGGAGGCGATGAGCGAACGGCAGGTGTCTGTTGATGGGATTACTCACAAATTGCAGGAACCATTTCTGGTCATCGCGACTCAGAATCCCTACGAGTTTGAAGGCACCTATCCGCTGCCGGAAAATCAGCTCGACCGATTCATGATGTGCCTGAGCGTGGGTTATCCGGACCGCAAGTCTGAGCTCGAAATTCTGCAGAAGCATCGCAGCGGCCAACCCGTTGAGTCGTTAGGTGCCGTGACCAATGCGGAGGAAGTTCTGCAGCTTCAGAAACAGGTTCAGGCCGTGGTTGTTGATACATCATTGGCGGAATACATGCTGGAGTTGTCTGTGCGAACTCGATCGCACAATGAACTGACTCTCGGCGTGAGTACTCGCGGTACTTTGACGTTGTACCGAGCTGCTCAAGCCGTGGCGTTGTGCGAGGGACGCAGTTATGTGATTCCCGATGATATTAAGCAGATTGTGATCCCTGTACTGGCTCATCGCATTGTGTGTCGCGGCATCCTCAAAGAAGGCCATCGCCAACGAGCCTCGCAGGTTCTCAAAACTCTGCTGGACAGCGTTCCGGTTCCGTCGTGAATGACTGCCAGTGTCGTCGGTCAATCTGTTCAAGTCTATTCCAAATACAGACATCCGTTACTAGCCAGCAGAAGCTGGCAGAAATCAGACCAGGCTTTGTGCCGACTGTCGGAAGAGTCGGCGTACAGTTCCTGCTGCTGCTTGATAAAGGCCAGCGACTCCTCAGCGATGTCGTCCTCACAGCACGCCCCAGTGGAAAGAACAAAGGCCAGCTGAATTCGGTCCTCATCGGACTTCTCAGCATCACTCAGAATTCGCTTCGCAAAATTCTGACCTCGACGAACTGCAAATTCGGAATTCAGCAGTGTCAGCGACTGAAGCGGCATCGTGGTCACCGGGCGACGAGTACAATTCACGACCATCATCGGCGCGTCGAAAACGTTCAGCAGACTGAGTCCCTGACTACGTCGTTGTTGCAGAAAAATTGAACGCCGAAACGCGCCGGGATTACTTTCGGGAACCAGAACCTCAGCGGCTCCATTGCGAGTTGTCGGGATGTAGGGCCCCTCCAGCGACAGATCAAGATCGCCACTGATGGCCAGCTGGGAATCTCGCACAGCGTCCGCATCCAGACGACGAATCGGAAATCTCCACAGCAGCTTGTTGTACGGATCGGCTGAGGTTCCTTCGTTGTTCGCGAGACTGGATTGCTGCAACACTGCGGATTGCAGAATCTCACGATGCAGGAATTTCAGGCTCCAGCCAGAGCGAATATACTCGTAAGCCAGCCAGTCGAGCAGTGCAGGATGAGTCGGCTCCGCACCGCTCATGCCAAGATTCTCCGGAGTGCTGACAAGTCCAGTCCCAAAGTATTGCTGCCAGACTCGATTAACCTGAACGCGAGCCATCAACGAGGCGGCGCGAGAACCGGGCTTCGTCACCCAATTGGCCCAGGCCAGACGACGACCAGACGACGGAAAGCCGCCCGAAGGAGCGATGATCGCTAAAGGATTTGTGTCATCATTCAACGCCGACACCGGCGCCGGTTCGACCTTGTCCCCGGGATGTGAATACTCACCACGATCCAGCAGAAACACTTCCGGCGGTGACGGCTCTGTATCGGTCTGCCACGCAATACGACCGGGCTCCTGAGCCTGCAGTTTTGGAATCTCATCGGCGACTGTCCTGAGTTCATTCTGCCGCTTACTCAACTCCGCTTGAAACTCAGCGACTGCAGGAGCGTTCGGTGAATTTGAATCGACCGCGAACGATGCTTCAACCAGGACATCATCGACCTGGTAACTGCGATGACAGCAAAGCCCAAATGCGAAGCAACCATTCGGCAAATCCGCCTCGGCCAGCTCAATCGTCCTGCCTTCGGGAAGACCATCCACCAGATGTTGCATCTGGAACTTGCGATTTGCCCCATGAGTGATGCGGACTCCATATGACTTCCCGGCCACATACCCCGCACTGCCGATGTTTCCGGCGTGAGTTGACGACGGGCCGGGATAATCAACATGCACCGAAGCTCCGCCAGCCGGGTTGCCATCGATCAGGATATTGCCCCCCGCGACATCGCTGTTGTTGTTAAAGTCATGCAATGCAATCCCGTAAGCAATTCGCTCTGCTGGCTTTTCGTCGTCTCTCACCTTTGAATCGATCAGCGAAAAGGTGACCTGAATCCACTGGCCTTCTCCGTCCGGAGTCCAGTCGAATGTTTGTTTCGTGGCCAGCCATTTATCGCCCGTCGCACCGCCTTCAACGATCTGCAACAAACCGTTGGAATTTAACGCGGCCGGCAAAGGCTGATCGTTCAGACTGGCCGGAGCGGTGGTCAGAAGATTCACTGCGGAAACTCCGGCCGGGCCATCGTCACCGGAAATCGTGGAGCTCCAGTTTTCATTCAGGCGATCGCCAATGGAAAAGTCATCGGAGAAGCGAATCAGTTCCGGCAAACGATTCTTCGTGGACCATTCACGCAGATCATTCTGGAGAGCCGCAAGCCGCTCTTTGGCGTCAGCAATCTGCTTCTCCCACGCGTCGTAAACGCCAGGGAGACTTGCGTAGACAACTCGCTCATTGGGCTTCACCCATTTCTCGTGGTTGAATGTCGGAAACAACACCGACTGAAACTGGTAAAAGTCTTTCTGTGTCAGTGGCTCAAATTTATGGTCGTGACATTTGGCACATTGAAACGTGAGGCCCAGCAGGGACGATGCGATGATCTGTTGAGAAGACTCCAGGGCTGTGTAACGGTCGATGCGAACTTCGTCCGGATTTCCATCGCTTTCACCAGTTCCATCCTGGCCATTTCGCAGATAGTGCGTTGCGATCAGCTGATCGATCATCTCCGGCGTTGCGGCCTTACGATGCTTCTCCGGACTAAATCCAGACAACTCATCGCCGGCAATTTGTTCACGTACAAACTGGTCAAACGGCTTGTCGGCGTTGATAGAACGCACGACATAGTCGCGATATTTCCAGGCCAGCGGTCGATCGGAGTCGGCGTTGAAGTAACCATTGGAATCCGCATACCCAGCGGCATCAAGCCAATGTCGCCCCCAGCGAACGCCATACTGTTCTGAGCTCAGATAACGTTCGACCATGTTGCTCCATGCATCAGCCGATTCGTCAGCGAGGAAGTTTTGAATCGCCTCAGGAGTCGGCGGCAACCCTGTCAGAATAAAACACACGCGACGAATCAAGGTGCGTCGATCGGCGGTTGGACTGATTCGGAGACCGACTTTTTCCAGTTCGAACTGGATGAACTGATCGATTGGAGTACGACAAATCTCCGGCTGATTAACCTGCGGAGGCTCCGCGGGCTGCAACCGAGTAAACGCCCAGTGCTCATCCCGCCGCATGGAATCGGCTTCCGCTTCATTCGCAGGAAGTCCCGGGGCTCCGTCCGCAATCCAGCGTTCCAGAATCTGCTTTTCGGCATCGGACAGAGGATTCTCCGGGGGCATTTCATTCTTCTGAACTCGAGTCAGAAGTGAGCTTGTTTCCGGATGTCCTGGGATCACCACGGCACCGGATTCACCGCCCTGAAAAATTCGGACCGCGGAATGAAGTTGCAGTGCTGCTTCTTTTTTTGAAACCCCGTGACACTTAATACAGTGACGCTTAAGCAGCGGCATAACCTCGGATCTGAACGAATCGGCGGATGAATGTTCTTGGTTGAAGGACTGCTCGGATGACTTCCCGCCCTGAGACGACTCATCCGCCAGAACCGCGCCAGTACACAGCAAGAGAAACAAGAGGCCGAGAATGCTCATGGCAACTCCGGAAGGCGAGGACGAACGATTTCAGGTACGGCAGGATCTCAAGGATACCAGTGCCCAGCCCGTTCGCAAATGGAAAGGCCGCTCGGAATGATTCCTGAACCAGCCCGCATGACCTTCGTCGCTGCCCTCGGCGAGTGGCAGGGCGTCATCGCTCCAAGTCTCCGCCCCAGTCGGTGCTTCCTGCGATTCGCTGCGGAGCAGTGGCGTGTTGATCGCCTGAGGCTTCAGCCTCAAATCACGGTGCCCCACAAAAACATCAAGCCGCGGAGCAGCGACGTTTTCTTGTTCCCGGACCCGATGATGAATCGCCACACGCTGCCATGACGATTCAAACATGCAATCTCCGCTCGACCCTGATCCCGCCAAACTACGCCCTCACACCGAACGTCGCGTTGGCAGCCTGAGGGCCGGGTTTTCAGTGTTCAGTTTTCAGTGAATCGGAGATTTCAAATTTGAGATTTCCTGAAGTGCAGGAAACGGGTTGGGAGGCCGAAGCACGAAGTGAAAAACGTTCAACGCGACGCAAAGGCTTTTGTGAAACGAGGAGCATATTGGATAGGTCGCCCTGGCCTGATTGTTCAGATCTGCCGCGAAACTGTGCGTGCTTCAATTGTTCTTCCTGATCTGACATACTTCCCGGGCCGGGGAGCGGGTTTTCCTGTTGGAAGAACAGAGTACAAAGGTTCGCTGTGTCAGATACCAAGGTTACGACCAAATCAGAGTCACTGCCGGTCATCGGGCAGTCTATTCCTTATGATCGATTTCTGGACTGCGTGCACTGCGGTCTTTGTACGGCGTCGTGTCCAACGTACGTGGAAACAAGCGACGAAAATGACAGCCCGCGAGGACGCATTTATCTGATGCGATCCGTGATTGACGGACGGCTGGATCTGACGGATAAGGTTCGGCATCATCTGGATCTGTGTCTCGACTGCCGGAGTTGCGAAACGGCTTGTCCGAGCGGTGTTCAATATGGTCGGCTGATCGAACCGTTTCGGGTTGAGATGCATCAACTGCCAGCCGCCGGAAGTTCCGGAGCCACGAACGCTGGCCAGACCCCGGTTAGGCATAAGCCGGATTGGTTTCATCGCTGGATCATGTACGGTCTGTTTCCTGACCGTAACCGCATGAAGCTCGCGTTGACTCCTGCGCGATGGATGCAGCGGCTGGGGCTGGATCGATTCATGGACAAGGTGGGGCTGACAAAGCTTCTGCCGGAGCGCCTGCAGCGGATGCAGTCGCAATTGCCGACGCTGAAGTCGCCATTGCCCGAGCTGCCCGAGTTCCTGCAGGCTCAGGGGACTCGCCGCGCGCGAGTGGCCTTGTTCATTGGCTGCGTGGCGGACGCGATGTTTCGCCATGTGCACTGGGCGACGGCCAGAGTTCTGCAGGCCAATGGTTGCGATGTCGTGATTCCTCGCAATCAGGGCTGCTGCGGAGCAATTCATTATCATAGCGGCGCTTCAGAACCAGCTCTCGGGCTCATGAAGCAGAACATGGCTGCGTTTGAAGACAAAACGCTGGACGCCATTATCGTCAATGTCGCGGGCTGCGGTGCGATGTTGAAGGACTACAGTCATATTGCGGAGGAGCTCAATCATCCGCAGGGAACTCAGGCCGAGCTAACTCAGGATCAGAACACACCGGAAGCGAAGTTCAGTCATCGCATTAAAGACATCAGCGAGTTCCTGATGACGCTCGGCCCGATCAAGCCGCAGGGACGTGTTGAGGCGGTTGTCGCGTATCAGGATGCGTGCCACTTGCAGCATGCTCAGAAGATTCGCCAACAGCCGCGGGACCTGCTGAAGCTCATTCCGGGAATTACGGTTCGAGCCATCGCGGAACCGGAACTTTGCTGTGGAGCGGCGGGAAGCTACAACCTGACTCAGCCCGAGATGGCCGATCGTTTGGGGCAGCGAAAAGTGCAGTGCCTGCTCGATGTGCAGCCGGATCTGGTTGTCTCCGGAAACGCGGGCTGTTCACTACAGTTACAGGCACAGCTGAAGAAATGCGGGAAGTCTGTGCCTGTCGTGCATCCGATGGAATTACTGGATCTGAGCTATCGAGCTGGCAAACTGAGCGAACTTTGATGGGCATTTTTGTGAGTTTGCTTGGGCAAAGAGCTCTTCGCTTCGTACGACGAGCTTCAATATTTTCGAAAAACTTTACGCGGTCGCGAAGTTTTGTAGGATCTGGAATCGGGGATTGGGGTTCAGTCCACACGGCTCGGGGATGTTTCCTCGGTTTCGGCCACTGCCTTTCTTTACAGGAGCATCCTCTCATGATGACGACTCGGTTTCTGCGTCAGGTCACGATTTTCGGCCTGCTTGCACTGTTGACAGTCACCTCGATTCAGGCACAAGAAGGCGGCGGGCGTCAACGTGGCGGCCGTGGAGGGTTTGGTGGATTTGGCGGCGGTGGTGGTCCTGGCGGAATGTTTGGGGCTCCTCGGCTTGATCGAGCCGCACTGTTGCGAATTGACAAAGTTCGACAGGAATTGAAAATCGAAGAAGCTCAGGCAGCAACGATTGATGCGGCTCTGGATGCCTACAACGAACAGCGTTCCGCAAGTCCTCGCCCGGATCGCGATGCCTTTGAGAAGATGACAGAAGAAGAGCGAACAGCGTACTTCGAGAAGTCTCAGAAGGAACGCGAAGAGCTCAGCAAGAAAACAGACGAGATCCTCGGAGCACTGCTGGAAGTGCCTCAGGTCAAACGCCTTGAGGAATTGACGATTCAGGCTCGTTTGGCCATGTCAGCTTCGGCAACTTTGAAGGCCGATGACATCAAGGGCAAGTTGATGATCACTGAAGAGCAGATTGCCAAGCTTGACGAAGCCCAGAAAGTGCTGGACGAAGAGCGTCAGAAGGCATTCCAGGAAGCATTTGCCGGGGCTGGCGGACCTGGTGGCGGACAAGGCGGGGACCGCGAAGCCATGCGAGCCAAGATGACGGAGATGATGGCCGCAATGCAAAAGAAGTCGACTGAAGCGGCAATCGCTGTCCTGACGGACGACCAGAAGAACGCTTTGGACGGATTGAAGGGTGCTGCATTTGAGTTGTCGATGCGAGACTTTATGGGCGGTCGCGGCGGCTTTGGCGGCCCTCCAGGTGGCGGTGGTCAGGGCGGTGGTCAGGGCGGTGGCGGACGCGGTGGACGCGGGGGTCGTCCTCCTGCAGAATAGGTTTTCTTTGTCTCCGACCGAGTCAAAAATCCAAAAGGGCAACGGAACATCTCCGTTGCCCTTTTTTATTGGCGACGCTTATGGCCGCGTTTCAGATTTTCAAAACTGGCACGATGACAAATTGATGGCTCACGTCTGCCGATTTTTCCGGATACCAGAGCGCGAGGATGCACGTTCTGTGCGAACTGGCACAACGGGGGGCCGGAATATCTGATGGCATTTTTGGTGCCCTTCCCGCTTTGAGGAACATGGTCGTGTTTCGCCGCTGAGGGCTCCGAGAGATGTGCTTGACAGGGCTGCGATACACGGTCACCCTCACAGACATTCGATCTTGGATGTTGCATTGTTGACGTGGGTTCACCACAGAGATCACGGAGAGCACATAGGGAATCGCAGCGGGGAAGCAAGACGTTGTGAATGGGGAGGTCGCGGAGAAAACAGCTTGTTGTTTTCCCCCTGCGGTCCTCGGCGAACCCTGCGTTTAATAACTGTGCTTCCCCTGTGTGACTCAGTGCCCTCTGTGGTGAAAACCTGTGTTTCTTCTGCCTTCTGCCTGAAACTGAAACGCTGTTCCTGCGATGTCCTGCTCAAGCAGGCTTGAGGTCATAAAAAGGGATCTTGTATGTCTGCGATTCGCTGCTTCACCATTCCTCTGCTGTGTCTGTCGTCGCTGGTTTCCACTGCGGTCGGCGAGGACTCCATCGAGTTCAATCGAGATATCCGGCCGATCCTGAACGATGCCTGCTTTGCCTGCCATGGTCCTGACAGTGCGTCACGAAAGGGCGAACTGCGGTTGGATCAACGCGATGCCGCTGTGGAAAAGTCGGCCATCGTGGAAGGGAAGCCCGAGGAAAGCGAAATGATTCGCCGGATCCTTTCGGATAACCCGGAGGAAATCATGCCTCCTCCGGAGCTCAAGAAGACGCTCAGCCCTGAACAGAAAAAGCTGCTGGTCGATTGGATCAAATCCGGCGCAAAGTATCAGCAGCACTGGTCGTATATCGCCCCTGTCCGGCCAGAGGTTCCCGCTGTGCCGGAATCACTTAAATCCACTCATGGCAGCTGGCCGAAGAACCCCATCGACAATTTCGTGCTGAGCAAACTTGCGGCGCATGGGCTGACTCCGGCCGATGAGGCGGATCGTCACACCCTGGCGCGCCGTGCCAGCTTTGATATCACCGGGCTGCCGCCAAAATGGGAACAGGTCGAAGCCTTCATCAACGACAAGTCAGCCGATGCTTACGAGAAGTACGTGGACACGCTGCTTGCATCGCCACAGTGGGGTGAACATCGAGGGCGCTATTGGCTGGACTATGCTCGCTACGCGGACACTCACGGAATTCACTTTGACAACTATCGTGAGATGTGGGCGTATCGTGACTGGGTGATCAAAGCGTTCAATCAGAATATGCCTTATGATCAGTTCACGATTGAAAATCTTGCTGGTGATTTGCTGCCCAACGCAACACTCGATCAAAAGATTGCGTCAGGCTTTAATCGTTGCAACATGACGACGAACGAAGGCGGCATCATCGACGAAGAGTACGCCGTGCTCTACACGCGCGATCGCACAGAGACCGTTTCTGCCGTTTGGATGGGGCTGACCGCTAACTGTGCCACTTGTCATAGTCACAAGTTTGATCAGTTGAGCCAGAAAGAATTCTATGAGATGTCTGCGTTCTTCAATAATACAACGCAGCCAGTGCGAGATGGCAACATCAAAGACACGCCACCGGTGATCCCGGTGCCGCTCGAAGCAGATCGGGCTCGCTTCACCGAACTGCCTCCGCTGATCACGGCTGCTCGTGCTGCTGTCGAAGAACGTCGAGCAGGGGCGCGGCCCGAGTTCAATACATGGATCGCGACTGCGAAACCTGAAACGCTGGGAGAGCCGGTTTCGTCCGAAGGATTGCATTTTCTCGCCGGCCTGAATGAAGGCGACGGAAAACTATTGCACTACAGTCTGGACGGCAACTCCGCGGAAGTGGCGTTGAATGATTCCGCAAAGTGGCAGGATGGTCCAAACGGGAAAGCACTTCAGGTTCAGGGAGCGGCTTGTGACATCGCCACCGTTGGTGACTTTGAAGCCGATCAGCCGTTCTCCTGCGCAGCGTGGGTCAACGTGCCAGCCAACGATGGCGGCGGCGCGATGGCGGCTCGCATGGAAGCTGGCCCGGGCTATCGAGGCTGGGACTTCTGGATGCAGCAGCGACGCATCGGGATGCACATCGTCAACGCGTGGCCCGACAAAGCTCTGAAGGTTGTCAGCAAGGCACAGATTCCCGCCAATGAATGGGTGCATGTCGCTGTGACCTATGACGGCAGCCGCAAAGCGTCTGGCCTGCAGATTTATATCAACGGAGCCGTGCAGGAAAAGAACATTGAGAACGACAAGCTCGATGGTTCCACGATCCGTACCGAAACACCATGGCGGATCGGTCAGCGAGCTGGCAGCGAATCGTTTACCGGAACATTGCAGGATCTGCGAATTCAGAAGCGAGTGCTCTCAGCCGCAGAGATTGATTCGCTGGCGAAACTCAGTCGTTTTCAGGCCACGTTGGTGAAAGCCGCAGATCAGCGAACTGAGCAGGAATTGAATGATCTCTATGCCTTCTGGCTCAAGAAGTTTGATGCTCCTTTCACAGAAAAGTCGGCTGCCTTGGCAGCGGTGGAAAAGGAAGAGGCCGACATTCGAGCACGCGGCACGATCGCTCATGTGATGAATGAACGAGCGGAACCGGCGACGGCTTATGTTCTGTTCCGTGGTGAATACGATCAGCGTCGGGATCAGGTCTTCCCGGCAACGCCTGCTGCGTTCCCGGCCTTCCCGGAAGCGGCTCCGAAGAACCGCCTGGGGTTTGCTCAATGGCTGCTGCGTCCCGAGCATCCGCTGACAACACGAGTCACCGTAAATCGGCTCTGGCAGGAAGTGTTCGGAACTGGCATTGTTCGTACGACGGGCGACCTGGGAGTTTCCGGAGAACTGCCGGTCAATCAGGAACTGCTCGACTGGCTGGCCATCGAATTTCGAGAAGGCGGATGGGACGTGAAGAAGTTTGTGAAGCTGATGGTCACATCCGCCACGTATCGCCAGAGTGCTGCAGTGACGCCATTGAAGCTGGAGAAAGATCCTGCGAATCGGTTGCTGTCTCGCGGTCCACGTTTCCGCATGGACGCTGAAATGGTTCGTGATAACGCGTTGGCGGTGAGCGGACTGTTGACTCCAAAGATCGGTGGTCCCAGCGTTCGACCTTATCAGCCGGACGGCGTTTGGGAATCGATTGCGATGATCGGCAGCACGACACAGCGATATACGCGGGATTCAGGCGACAATCTTTATCGACGCAGTCTGTACACGTTTATCAAGCGCATGGCTCCACCGGCCTCGCTGGATATCTTTAACTCGCCAAACCGTGAAACGTGTTCCGTACGTCGTGAAAGAACAAACACGCCGTTGCAGGCGCTGGTGACAATGAACGACGAGCAGCATGTTGAGGCGGCTCGAAAATTCGCCGAGCACATCCTGAAGAATGGCGGATCCGCCGACGACCAGCGCCTGCAGTTTGCCGCTCATCAGTTGCTCTCACGCGATTTCCGAGCTGATGAGTTGGCGATTCTGAAAGATTCACTGGCGCAACTGGCTGCGTTTTATAAGGACCATGCGAAGGAAGCCGGTGAACTGATTCAGATTGGTGAGTCTGAGCCGGATGCGTCGTTCGACGCCGGGACTTTGGCGGCTTGGACGATGTTGTGTAATGAGATGATGAATCTTGATGAAGTGTTGAACAAGTAAGTATTCAGGAGTATTCGACGATGAACTTATTCGAAGAACTCAAGCAGAACATGACTCGGCGATATTTCTTTTCGCAGGGTTCGAATGTCATGGGAACTGCGGCGCTTGCATCACTGCTGGGGCAATCAGGGTTCGGCTCGGAGGATGCGCCGAAGGGGCATGCCGGAGCTGTACCGACTCACTTCCCGGCCAAAGCGAAGCACATCATTTATCTGCACATGGTCGGTGGTCCATCGCAATTGGATCTGTACGACTACAAGCCTCAGATGAATGACTGGTATGACAAGGATCTGCCGGAATCCGTGCGCAATGGTCAGCGACTGACGACGATGACGTCGGGACAAGCTCGTTTTCCGATTGCTCCGTCGAAGTTCAAATTCGAACAGGCAGGCCAGTGTGGCATGTGGGTCACGGAGCTATTGCCGTGGACGAAAAAAGTCGTCGACGATATGGCGTTCGTTCGAAGCATGTACACCGAAGCGATCAACCACGAGCCGGCTGTCAGCTTGCTGCAGACCGGCAATCAGGTGACCGGAAAACCGTGCCTTGGGTCGTGGATGTCGTATGGCCTGGGATCGCTGAACGAAAACCTGCCGTCTTTTGTGGTCATGGTGGCTCGACCGACGAATACCGAACAGGTTCAGGCGATCTCCGCGCGGCTTTGGTCGTCCGGTTACCTGCCCGGCGAATATGCCGCGACGTCATTTCGCTCGGCCGGTGATCCGATTCTGTTCATCAACAATCCTAACGGGGTAACATCTGATGTTCGACGTACAACATTGGATGGAATGAAGCGACTCAATGAACTGAATTATCAACAGCTGGGAGATCCGGAGATTCATACTCGCATTCAGCAGTATGAGCTCGCATTCCGAATGCAGTCGAGCGTTCCGGAGCTGACCGATCTGGCGTCCGAGCCGGAGTCAACGTTTGAGCTCTACGGTGAAGCCTCAAAGAAGGGCGGCACACTGGCCAACACGATGTTGCTGGCTCGTCGCATGGTCGAACGCGGTGTGCGATTTGTGCAGATCTATCACAACAATTGGGATACTCATGCCAACGCGGCCGGTCGTCTACCGGATCAGTGTCGAGATCTCGATCAGGCGACATACGGACTGATTACGGATCTGAAACAACGCGGCTTGTTCGACGACACCATCATCATCTGGGGTGGTGAATTCGGGCGAACGATCTATTCTCAGGGCGGTTTGTCCAAAGAGAACTACGGTCGTGACCATCATCCTCGCTGCTTCACCATGTGGATGGCTGGCGGAGGTTTCAAAGGCGGCACGATCTACGGTGAGACGGACGACTTCAGCTACAACATCGTTCGCGATCCGGTCCACATTCGTGACTTCCACGCCACGGTGCTGAATCAGATTGGCTACGATCATCAGCGTCTGACGTTCAAGTATCAGGGACTTGATCAACGGCTTACAGGCGTGTTGCCGACGAAGGTGATTCAGGATTTGATTACGTGAGACTTACCGCTGCTTTTCGCTGAGCGGCACGTCACGAAATTGCGTATGACAGGCCACGCAGTTCTTCGCGATCTTCTCAAACGAAGTGGGCAGTGCATCCGGTACCGGCAATGCGGCTTCGGAATCGTTCCAAGTCATTAACGCGGCTTCAAGATCAGCGGCGGCCGATTGGGATTCCTGAAGCATCGCCTGAAATCCTTCAGGTTCTTTGCCAACGCTTTCGGCTCTCAGCATTTCCGTGAAGTGTTCTTTCAGCAGCAGCACTTCCTGAGCAGGGATAATTTCCGGATGAGACGTGGGTGATTTCCATCCGGCGGCCGCGATCATTTTGACTCGATCATGAGTATGCTCGAGATGAACCATCGCATCGGCCATTGGAGTCAGCTGTGCAGATTCCGGAAAGTCGACTTTCAGGGCATCCAACACAGACGCATCCAGTTTTCGAGCCGACTGGGCTGATTCATAGAGACCTCGATAATTCGGATTGGTGCCTGCCAGCTGAAGGATGCTTGAGGCCATCGCAGGCTCAATCAGCCCGGCCGTGACACAAGCCACAGCGGCCGCCGCCGGACTGCGATGCTTCCCATGATGGCAGTGAATGTAGATCGGGCCGTCGAAATCTCGCACCGCTTTTGCCAACTCATGGCCACGACGCTCTGGAATGCCGTCGTAGGAATGAGGCAGATGGACGTATCTGAGTCCATGCTTCTTCGCGAGTTCGAGATCAGGCCTGGCGCCGTCCACACTGATGATGGTCTTGATGCCGAGGTCCTGGAGTTCCTGGAATGCTTCCTCGCCGTCAGGTTCGCCGCCGGAAATCACCTTCTCGTGAATTTGAATGGCGTTCGGCAGATGGGCGGAACTCAGCTTATGTGGCAGAGAGACGACTGCAGTCTGCTGCGGGATCTCGTTTTCACTGGCAAATGGTCGAATCACTTCAATCGGAACTTCGAGCTCCGGAGAAGCGGCCGACTGATCTTCCTTCGAGCAGCCGGGAAGCACAAGGCTACTGAACAGAACGGCCAGACCGCAGAGTCGAAAGGTTAGCAAATTCATTACACTTCTCGTTTGGTCAGGGGCAACCAGTGACTTCCCTGCCGGAATGGTAATCAGAGTCACGGGGATTGACGAGTTGCCAGCAAAAATGTCGGACGCGATGATCGCTTGGCAGGAGCATGATGTCTGTTCCGACAAGATTGCGACTTCACATCGCCGCCTGAAATACCATCTGGAATGGTCACGTGCTTGAGCATTGCCAACGGCCGTTTTGTCTTCAAGATCTGGAGTTTCCCGACATCTGGCCGATTTCGCTGGGCAGTTGAATGAATCGTTTTTCACAACCCGAAACGTAACGGCGTGTTGATTTAATCGCTTCATCAGCCGTAGGGCGTTAGCCTCCGGTTGTTTTTCCTGGGTTTCAGGAGCGAAAACCGGACGCTAACGCGTTCCGGCTGATTAATTCAACAGGCTGGTAAGTGACGGATTGAGCTGTAGCGTTTTACCAGTGTTGCCGTAAATCCCTCGCTGACGCGTTTTGAAGTTGCGCATTTCATCATGGATTCATGAGTTGGAGCGGAATTCGGTTGGTAAAGCGTTCATGATCAAACTTTTCATCTTCTTGAGACCTCCGGAAGTTTTTAGTCTGTCTGACAGATATTTTAGCTCGCCTTCCACGCATTCCTGACGGAAGGCTTCGCACAGGCCATGAAGCCGCTGA
>JBPOIW010000297.1:0-16011 GCA_052034165.1 Planctomycetota bacterium
AGTCGCTTTCGGGCATTGGGAGAAGTGAAGAAGGGACACTTTTCTGGTTGCCAGACCTTCTCACCCTCGGCACGAGGCTGAAGGGGTCGACTTGAGACAGTCGTTCTGGCGCAGCTGTTCCTTCCGCATCTCCTCTTCGTTCGACCTGCAAAATCTTCCGGTCAACCACTTCATCGGTCTTTTCAAGGCGTCGCCACAAATTGGCAGAAACCGCGCCCTACAGGTGCGTTCGCCGGTTGGGGCGATCCTGCCGATCCCACAAAGTTGACTTTCGAGAGACACCTGAACGGATGTTCTGACACGCTTTGACTCGGTGGACCGGGGGGACTAAGATGGTTGTGATGGGCGTCGTCACGTTGGCGGCTGAGTTGCTCGATTGCAGAGCTGTGGAATCCGGCGAGTTATGACGCAGCACAACGTCTCTGATCTGGCAGAACAGCTGACGACAACGGCCCATGTGCCGTTGTCCGAGCGTCCGCTGGTGGCCGAAGACGAACGCACGGTGATCACTGTTCCCGAGCAGTCTCGCTTCGACGCACGAAATGATTTGACCCCGGTCGGTGAGTCTTATCGACAGCGGCTATTCCCGGCGATCGGCCAGTTTGACGGCGATGAGGCCGGTATTCGGCTGGCCCATTTTGAGATTACCTCGCGGCTGGGTTCCGGAGGTATGGGCGCGGTTTTCAAGGCCACGGATCTGGAATTGGCGCGCGATGTGGCATTGAAGATTCTGCATCCGGCGTCTTCTCAGGACGCGTCGATGATTTCCCGGTTTCGCAACGAAGCCCGCGCCTGTGCGCAACTGAATCACGACAATATTGCCCGAGTCTTCTACGCAGGTAGTCAGGACGGGCTTTATTTTATCGCGTATGAATACGCCAGCGGCAAAACGATTCGAGATTTGATCATTGACCGGGGCCAGCTCAGTGTTGAAGACACGGTCAACTATGCCATTCAGGTAACACTGGCGCTGAATCATATCGCTGCCGCCGGCATCGTTCACCGAGACATTAAACCGTCGAACATCATGCTGACGAACTCCGGGCGAGTGAAGGTCGTGGACCTCGGGCTCGCCCGGCGCGATACAACCGATTCGATCGGCGATATCACAGTCGCCGGGACGACACTGGGTACGTTCGACTATATCTCTCCCGAGCAGGCTCGCGATCCTCGCAATGCCGACATCCGCAGCGACATTTATTCGCTTGGCTGCACGATGTACCACATGCTGACCGGACAAGCGCCGTATCCCGAAGGAACCGCGTTGCAGAAGCTCCTGGATCATCAGGGGAAGTCTCCTCCTGATCCACGTCCGTTAAACCCGCGTGTTCCGGCAGAGCTGTCTGCAATCCTTCGCAAGATGATGGCCAACAGTCCGGAGCATCGTTATGCGGTACCAGGTTTATTACTGAACGACCTGATTCAAATGGCCGCCCGTCTGGGGCTTCGCAGCATTCCAGCCGAAGGCATTGTCTGGCGAAAAATGAATGCTGGCTCAGATCGGCAACCCCTGGGGGCCGTCTGGGTTCTTGTTTCAGTGGCCCTGATTTGCATGACGGCCATTTTCCTGCAGCGTTCATCGCAGTCCGAGAAGTTGTCGGACTCTCTGATCGATGACGCAGATGGACTTGGGGTCGAAGTGAATCCCGATGAATATGAAACAGGTTCGACCGATTTGGTTGCGGCGCCAGGGGAATTGGCGGCAGGCTCTGACGCCAGTGGCTCGAATATAGCCGAGGCCGGAACTCTTGAGACGAGACTGCCTGCGACGGGGGCGACAGGAGGCTCGGTTGCTTCGCTGCCGAATCCCACTTCGCGGAAGCCCACGCCGATGTTTCCCACAGCAGGGCCGGTGAGCTCTTCGTTTCTCGACGTTGTTATGGCTCAGCCCACCGCCAGGATCTCTCAGAATCAGATCGTTTCTGAGCAGTCGAATCCATTTATTCTTCAGAGGTCGGACGGAAACGTTCGTTCATTTCAGACTCTGAAAGCGGCTGTGGCTGATGCGCGATCGGGTGACGTGGTGCTGCTGCGTTACAATGGGTTTCCGGATGATCTCTCAGCGCAGCCACCCGTGCGAATTGTCGGTATGAATCTGATCATTCGCGCGGCCGATGGATTCAGACCGACGCTGGAATTTGATGGTGTCTCTGTCGGGGCTGTTTCTCCGGGCCGGATGTTTAATCTTCGCAGTCAAGGTTCGCTGACGATGCGAGACATTGACCTGCGTCTTGTCGTTCGCGATGACCTGAATACCGACCGCTGGAGTTTGTTTCATTGCGAAGGTTCAAATCGAGTGAACCTCGAAAACGTCTCCATCGAATGCATCAATCCGGACGGACAACCGACATCGATTTTTGAGATGGCCGACGAAACGACGGGACCGATCGACAACGCTGTTGGAGCTGAATCAGATTTCAGTTTGACGCGAGTCATCTGTCGAGCTGACGCGGACGCGTTTCGCATTGCCTGTCAGCCTCGAGGCCGAATTCAGTTGAAAGACTGCGGTTTCGCTTTGAACGGTTCATTGATGGAGTTGCGAGGCGATTCGTCAATGCAGCCGGTTCGTGGTGCTTTGGAAGTGTTCTTTGATCACGTGACCTGCATTCATGCGGCTCCGATGATTCATATGAACGATGGAGACGATCAGAAAGGGGCCGTTCAAAGAACGCTGCCTCGACTTTCGATTCGTAGTGAAGCGTCGGTCTTTGCCGGGATTGGTATGGAAGCCAAGCTGTTGTCATCTGAAGGGAATTCGTATCTCGAAGATATCGAATCGCTCGTGACCTGGAACGGCTTTACCAATCTGTACGACGGCTATAGCGTGTTCTGGGAGATTGAATCGTCGGCGCTGGATTATTCAAGCCGACGTCTGGATTTCACACAGTGGAATCAGTTCTGGGCCAATCGTGCGGACAGCGAAGACACGAATGGCTCGGTGATGCCTCCACTGGCGTGGCATCGGCCGGTCTGGCGCAGTTCCAGTATGCGACTTTCATTGCCGGATATGACTCCGTCAGCATTCGAACTGGATGCGGCTCTGTTCAATTCGGGACCGCTCAGTCTTCCGAAAGCTCGTGACGGACTGGTGCCCGGAGTGAATGCTCAGGGGCTGCCGCCGTTTCCTCGCGGCTCATCTGCCGCCTCAGTTCGGCCCGCGGCGACAGTGAAGGCGGTCTCTCCGTCTGAAGATTCGTCCAGCCCTCCTTCGGACTCCAATCGCGCCGCGCTGACACAGCCTGCGGGTATCGGTCTTCCTTGATTCGGTGCGAGACGGCAATTGTCGTTTGTTCCGGTTGTGGCAATCTGATCCGCGCGGTTAAGCTTCCTCTGAAACCCACATTTTCAGCATCACCGTTTCTCGATCGTCGACTGAGAATACAGAGGATAAGCAATGAGTTCAGCCGCAGCTGCTACCGAGACAACTCAGGAAGGGCCAACCGTTTTCGGCCATCCGACGGGGTTGTTCAATCTGTTCTTCGCCGAAATGTGGGAAAGGTTTTCCTACTACGGCATGCGGGCCTTGCTCATTTTTTACATGATGAAGGGGTTTCTGAAGTACAACGACTCCAGAGCTTACACTGTTTACGGTGCCTACACCGCGCTTGTGTACATGACTCCTTTCATTGGAGGAATGCTGGCGGATAGATTGTTGGGCCAACGCATCGCCGTGATCATCGGTGGTTTGTTGATGGCGTCGGGTCATCTGATCATGGGGTTCGAGAATCAGGTGGCATTCTATCTGGCCCTGACTCTGCTGATTGTGGGCAACGGTTTCTTCAAGCCTAACATTTCAACGATCGTCGGAACTCTTTATCCATCGGGTAGCCACCGTCGAGATGGTGGATTCACCATTTTCTATATGGGGGTGAATCTGGGAGCGGCCATGAGCCCTCTTCTCTGCGGCTACATCGGAGAGACATTCGGATGGCATTATGGATTTGGTCTTGCCACCATCGGCATGATTGTCGGATTGGCTGTTTTTGTCATGCCGAATGTCGTCACTCAGGGATTGATTGCCGCGGGAGCCGCCGGTGCTGTTCTGGCACTGCTGGTCTTTCGAGCAAATAATCTGGCGGCCATCCTGTTGAATATTTTTGTGGCGATTTGTCTGGCGTGTGCGGCCGGGATTTCAATTCTGGCCTTAAGTCGCGGTGGTTTGCCTGTGAGTGCCGGTGCGGCTCGATCCGGCAAAGTGGCACTGTCAAAAGTCGCGGTCGTTCTTGTCGGTATCGCGATCGTGGTTCCGATCATCACGTTGTTCGTTTCTGGCTTCTCCATTGTCACGAGCGATGGCAACCCCGTTCAGCTGATCAGTTCCGAGAGTATTGAAAGCTTCAAGAAAGACGGCGGTCCACTCACTCAGATTGCCGCAGTCTTTATGGAGGAGATCAGCAAGCCCGCCGGACTTTTGCTGACCCTGACCGGAGCACTCGCGTTCGGATACCTGATTCTCAAAACCTTCAGTCTCGATCGAATTGCTAAACAGCGAATGTTTGTCGTGCTGACGCTGACGTTCTTTTCGATGTTGTTCTGGGCGTTCTTCGAGCAGGCTGGCAGCAGTCTCAATAACTTCGCCGATCGCAACGTGGATCGAGTTTCCGAATCAAAGGTAGTAACAGAAGATCTGGTGGGGACCACGATTCGACTGCAGCCAACGCAGGAGCAACTTGGCTTCACCAACGGCGAAAAAGTCTTCACTCTCGATCAGCTGAACGTATTGCGGGCTGCCGATGAGAACAAAGAAAAGAGTGACTTCGAGATTGACTGGACGGTTCATAAAGACAACATCGGAATGGGCCTTGCAACTCGGGAAGAAGAGCTCGCCGCCAGTATGTTCCAGGCGATCAACGCAGTCTGCATTCTGATTTTTGGCTTGATCTTTACCGCTCTCTGGACGTTCCTTGGAGCCAGAGGACTTGAGCCGTCAACTCCCGTTAAGTTTGCTCTGGGGCTGCTGCAGCTTGGCCTTGGGTTTGCCGTATTCTGGTACGGTGCGATCAATGCGGACAGTCGCGGTATTGTCGCTGTTGTGTGGCTGGTGCTGGGTTATATGCTGCATACAACGGGTGAGCTCTGCCTGTCACCAGTGGGACTTTCGATGATTACCAAGCTGTCTCCCAAAATACTTGTCTCCACTGTCATGGGGGCGTGGTTTCTGGCAACTGCGTTCTCGCAGTATCTGGCCGCAATCATTTCTCAGTTTACTGGTGTGTCGCATGGCGGTGGTGATGAAAATGTGATTCCAATCCCGCTGGAGACCGTCCATGTTTACGGTGACGTCTTCAAACAGATTGCCATCGCCGCGATGATTTGCGGTGGGATCTGTCTTGCCTTGTCGCCAATCCTGAAGGCGTGGATGCACTCTGACCTGCCTGAAGATGGCGGAGGTACATCGTCGGGCGGACATTGATGCAGATCATCCCCGTCATTGATATTCGCAACGGAGTCGCCGTACGGGCGGTGGCTGGGGAGCGTGGGCGTTATCAGCCGGTTTGCAGTCGACTGACAGAAAGCAAAGAACCTGCCAAAGTTCTGCGAGCACTTCGGCAGGCGTTTCATTGCGACACGTGCTACGTCGCCGATCTGGATGCGATTGAACGTGGCCAGAGGAATCGTTGTACTCTGGCCGAGATGGCGCGAACAGGCGTGCGACTGATTGTCGATGCCGGTGTTGTGTCTCTTGAAGATGCCCATGAACTTCAGGACTGCGGCGCGAGTCAGATTGTGCTGGCGTCGGAGTCATTGCCGCGACTCGATCAGCTACAGCCGTTTGTCGAGCTGTTCGGTTCAGGATCGTTGATCTTCAGTGTTGATCTGAAGCACGGACAGCTTCGATCAGCCGATCCACAATATTCATCCGCGAATCCGGAAGAACTGATCGCTCGTGTTGTGGAAGCCGGGTTTGAGCAGATCATTGTGCTGGATCTGGCGGCTGTTGGCACCGGCACGGGAATTCCCACGCTGTCTTTGTGCCAGCTGGCGAAAAGGCGTTGGCCTCATCTAAACATCATTTCCGGTGGCGGTGTGCATTCACGCACATGCCTTCTGAATGCTCAGGCTGCTGAGTTGGATGGACTGCTGATTGCTTCGGCTCTTCACGACGGTCGATTGACTGCGAACGATATTGCGGCAGTTCACTCTGTGGGCGCGAGCGACAACAAGCAGTAAAATGCGGCGATGGAACTTCGCGCATTTGCTGAACGTGTTTTGTACTCTGACCAGTTGGACACGAAGGTTCGTCGCATTGATGAACCTTTGACCGATGAACGGCCCGGAGACGCCGTGCGCGTCGAGACGCCAACGCGGCCGACCAACCTGCAGTTTGCTGCTCGCCGGACTGCTCCGGCGATGCCAAAATCAGAGTCACTGAAAGATCCAAGGAAACGAGCCATCTCGCATCATGTGATGGCGAACCATGAGCTCCAGGCGCTGGAAGTTATGGCGATGGTGTTGCTGGCATTTCCCGATGCACCGTCTGAATTTCGGATGGGCATGGCGCGGATTATGCTTGACGAACAGCGACATACGCGGATGCATGCTCAGCGATGTCAGGAGTTGGGCTTGAACTTCGGTGATCTTCCGGTCAATGGCTGGATCTGGACGAAAGCTCAGGAATATCAGACGACATTGGAATACGTGGCCGGACTTCCCCTCGTCTTCGAAGGCGCAAATCTGGACCACACCGTGGAGTTCGAGCAATACTTTGTGGCGGCCGGAGATCGTCGCAGCGCGGCGATTATGCGAGCCATCCACAAGGACGAAATTCATCACGTGGAATTTGGTCTGCAGTGGCTGAGGAACTTTAAGAACCCGGAAGATTCCGACTGGGACGCCTGGATCTCCGCCTTGCACTGGCCCATCCGCCCCTCGAAAGCTCGCGGCGAATTGTTTCAAAGCGAAGCTCGGCGACAAGCGGGTTTGACAGACGATTTTATTGAACGGCTGCAGGCGTTCGAAGAATAGTCATTGCGTTCCCCAGAACGGCGGAGCGGACGCTGCGTGATCAAAGACGAATTGTTGAAGATGGATTGTCATTCCTGATCGATTGCCGCACATGGCATTCTGATCGCCTCAGCGCGTGATCGTGGGCCTGAGCATGAATAACGGCTATCCCAACTGAGCAATTGCATGGACCGCTTCAATTGCTGACTGGATTTCGTCGCCGGTTGAAAAAACTCCTGGGCTCAGACGAACGGCCCCGCCTTTCTCAAAAGTCCCCAATGTTCGATGAGCCAATGGAGCACAATGCAGACCGGCTCGACATTGAATCTGGAATGATTGGTCCAGAATCATCGCGACTTCACGGCAGTCCTGACCGCGAATATTGAACGTCACAATTCCCACGTTCTGGGTCTGCGTGGGAGATAACAACTCGACGCCAGGGATTTCTTGTAACCCGTCCATCAGCCGTTCGGTCAATGCCCCAATCTTTTCATGGATATTCTCGACAGACTCTTTGAGAATCCACTCTGCTCCGGCACTGAGTCCGGCAATTCCGGGGACGTTGGCATTCCCGCTTTCGTAGCGTGATGGCATTTCGAGAGGTTGCTCCAAGAGTTCGCTGCTGGTTCCTGTGCCGCCATATCGAAGCGGGCGTACCGAGTGTTCCAGGCCATGTCCGATGCAAAGTATTCCCGTACCAAGCGGCCCGAGCAATCCCTTATGTCCAGCCGTTGCCAGGAACTCAAGACTCATGTCGTGCATCGAAATCGGGACGTGACCAGCGGTTTGAGCGGCATCGAGCAGGACCGCGGCGCCGGCATCGTGAGCAATTCGAATTAGATCCTGAATCGGCTGTATTGTGCCCGTTACATTTGATGCGTGCGTAAGTACAACCAGACGTGTTGGCCGCGATGACACCAGCCTGGTGAACTGTTCGACATCGACCAGGCCATTCGCCGGGTCAAAATCTGCGAGCTCCACAGTGATTGCATGGTGCTTGAGTTCTTGCAGTGGTCGCAGTACGGAGTTGTGATCGAGTCGTGAGGCAACGACGTGATCTCCGGCATTCAGAAATCCCTGCAGAATAATGTTCAAACTGTCGGTGCAGTTCAGCGTGTGAATGATACGCGACGGTGAACTCAGCCCCAGCAACCGAGCCAGCCGTAAGCGGCCCAGATCAATCATCCGCCCCGTTTCGTCGGTTCCCTGATGGCTGCCTCTTCCGGCTGCCATACCATTTCGCAGCCAGTCATTGACGGCCGTATAAACTTGTTCGGGCTTTGGAAAACTTGTTGCCGCGTTATCGATATACATTTCAGCGACTTGCTGCAGAATAGCCCTCGAGGGCTGGGTGGATGTACTGATTGTTTCCCGCAATATAGTCCAGTGCGGGATTCTGCGTAAGAGCCAGAGAATGCCGTTGCCCAGCGTTGAAACGCTCGCCCGAGACTGTTAATAACAACGTCAATGCAGGCGTTCGAACGGCATTTAGTTCATTCGATCGACCTTAGTGCCAGTGACTACGTTCACGTAGTACATTCATTTTGACTGTATGAAGTTACAAGAGTAAGGAACACACGACATGGCGAAACGCGCAGCGGCAAAAGGTGGAGTTGTTATCTCTCAGGAGATCTTTAATCTGGTGAAGAACAATAACTCGATCAAAGGCCCGGAGGTTGTGACGGCTTTGCGGGAGAAATATCCCAAAGTGGAATTCAATTCTGCAAGCTGTCAGGTGGCCTTTGCAAATGCTCGCAAGAAACTCGGTTTGACTCGCACTGTTGTCAAGCGTCCTGTCGGCTCCACAAAATCTGCGTATCGTCCTATCGGACCAAAGGCCGTGACTGTCGCATCAACCTCCGGTGAGACCGTAAACATCAGCCTCCTGCAGGCTGCCAAGGCCCTGTTGGTGCACTGCAACGGCGATGCAAACGTTGCTGCTCAGGCCTTGAAGCAGGTTGCAGCTCTGCAGATGGGCTGAGTCATCCGCGGCCTCAGGCAAAGACAGATAATGCTGATGGCAAAACCTCGGCGGCGATCGGTGAAAGTCCTTTCATTTCGCCGTCGAGATTCATCAGATCTTCTCCCTCTGTCCTGATTTCAAACGACCTGACCTGATGGTATTCAACACACTCCAGATGAATGTGAGATCCATCAAAAACTTTGCCAAACAGGTTCAGCATCTGCCATCGACTGGCATTTCGCACGACCACAACGTCCATCAGGCCATCGTGAAGTTCTGCTCGCGGGGCCAGCTGCATTCCGGCTCCGGTATACTTCGGATTGCAGGCAATGATGAATAGAAAATCGTCTGAGTGCGTTTGTCCGTCAAGGATCAGTGTTGCTCGCCGCCGACGTGCTCGCACGATTTGCCACAGAGCTGCGACCGCGTAACGCTGACGCCCCAGAATGCGCCATCTTTCAGCGTTCACGTTGATGTCTGAGATTGCTCCCCAGCCAACCATGTCGATGCAGTGGACCGTGCGTTCACTGAGTTTCACCTGAATGACGTCCAGCGGAAGCGTCTGCCCCTGAACAATCTTGCGAGCGGCCTCCGGTGCCGTTTCGCATTGCAGGTGCTGAGCCAACGTGTTGCCAGTGCCAGCCGGGATGATTCCAAGCGGCACGGTAATGGGTTCGCGTCGCTGGAGAAGCCCGTCGGCCACTTCATGAATGGTTCCGTCGCCACCGACAATGCAGATTCCGTCGCAGGTTCGCAGATCCATTTCCTGGGCGATCAGAAACGCATGACCCGCGCGAGTTGTCACGACCACATTCAGATCGATGGCGGCCGCAGTCAAAATGGGACGGATTTGGTTAAGCACTTCACCGCCGCGCCGAAATCCGCCGCGAGGATTCACGATCACTGTCATTGCGCGACGAATCATGGGTTCCAGCTTTGCCTGCTGCTGAGCAGCGTGTTGAACGAATCGACCGGAACGCGTTAGCGCCCCGTTCTCGACGGCGAAACCGAGGAAAAAAAACGAAGGCGAACGCCCCGCGGCTGATAAAGCAATCAAATTCACAGGCGGTCAGACATGAGATGGCTCCATTACCATTCGACGCAGAATATCAGACTGCTGCCGAGACCAGGCGTCGAACCTCAAATCTTTGGTGGCAACGAGTTCAGATTTCCTGTGCGCTACTCCGAGCGGCCTGCAGGGCTATAATGTGGCAACGGCGGAAACAGTGTTCCGCAACTATGTTCTCTCATTTGACGCCAGAGGTCTCCCGTGGCTGAAACCATCATTGTTACCGGTCAACGTTTTCGAAAAGCGTGTTGGCTCGCGATTGCACTCGGCGTTTGCGTCGGTTTCAGTGGATCGGCAAAATCCCAGGACGCCGCTCCATCCCAGGACGCGGATATCACGGAAGCCAATCCTGCAGAAGCTCAGAAGCTGGAAGCGGGATTCATCAGCAGAACTCGTCAATTGACCTTTGAAGGTCGCCGAGCCGGGGAAAGTTACTTCAGCGCCGATGGGCGGAAGATGATTTTTCAAAGCGAACGTGAACCTGGAAATCCGTTCTTTCAGATCTATCTGATGGATTTGGAGACAGGCGATACAGAACGAGTTTCTCCGGGCAAAGGCAAGACGACCTGTGCCTGGATTCATCCGTCCGGAGAGCGAGTGCTCTTCGCATCCACACAGGACGATCCAGCCGCCGAACAGGAACAGAAAGATGAACTTGAGCTACGAGCTTCCGGCAAGGAACGTCGTTATTCCTGGGACTACGATGAGTTCTATGAGATCTACCAATATGAACTGGCCACAAAACAGTATCGCAAGCTGACCGAGACACGCGGCTACGATGCCGAAGGATCCTGGTCTCCTGATGGTTCGCTGATTGCGTTCGCCTCAAATCGTTCGGCTTATGAACGAGAATTGAATCCTGAAGAACGAAAGGCGTTTGAACTGGATCCCGCGTGGGCCAATGAGATCTATGTGATGAAGGCGGACGGTTCCGACGTGAAGCGTCTGACAACTTCGCCCGGCTATGATGGCGGCCCGTTCTTTAGTGCGGACGGAAAGAAGATCTGCTGGAGAAGGTTCTCCGAAAACGGGGCGACGGCAGAAATCATGACGATGAATTTGGATGGAAGTGGCGAGCAGCAGTTGACGCATCTGGGAGCGATGTCGTGGGCTCCGTATTTTCATCCCAGCGGACAGTATCTGATCTTCACGACGAATCGACACGGGTTCGCAAATTTCGAACTGTATCTGGTCGATGCGGCTGGCAAGCATGAACCGGTCCGAGTCACTCATACGCCGGGCTTCGACGGCCTGCCCGTCTTCAGTCCTGACGGAGAACATCTGGCGTGGACGACTAATCGGACTGCGAACAATCAGTCGCAGATTTTCTTCTCCGAATGGAATCACGCGTGGGCTCTGGAACAGCTTGGACTAAAGGACGCGACCGCTGAAGTTGCGGGGACGAATGGTACGAAGCCGTCGGTGATGGCTCAGGCACCTTCCGCGCGGGGCGATTTTGCTCCGGCTGACGCGGTGCGTCACGTGGAATATTTGTGTCGGCCACAATTGGGCGGACGACTCACCGGAACAAAGGGTGAACTCCTTGCGACGAATTATGTGGCCCTGCATTTTGAAACGTTGGGACTGCTTCCGGCCGGTGACAACGACACTTACTTTCAGGAGTTTGAGTTCACTTCTGGCGTGTCGGCGGGTCCTGAAAACACAATGACTGTCGGAGATCAAGCACTGACACTGGAAACAGACTGGCGTCCAGTGGCCTTTTCAACGTCCACGAAGGTGGATGCTTCGGAAGTCATCTTCGCAGGTTATGGCTTGAAGGCTCCGGCTGCGGAAGGCATCGAAGAGTATGACTCGTTCGTACATCTGGATGTGAAAGACAAGTGGGTTGTCGTGTTCCGCTTTATGCCGGAGAATTTTACTCCCGAAAAACGTCAGCACTTCAGTCGTTTCTCCAGCCTGCGTTTCAAGGCCATGCAAGCTCGGGATCTTGGCGCAAGAGGACTGATCATCGTGAGCGGCCCGACCTCTGGCGTGAAGGAGCAGCTTGTTCCATTGCAGTTCGATGGTTCTCTGGCTGGCTCCGGTCTGCCTGTAATCAGCGTGACTGATGCTGCTGCGGAGAAGTGGTTTGCTGACCGAAAGAAGGATCTTGCGAAGATTCAGAAGTCGATGGATTCCGGCGAGCCAGCGATGGGCTTTCCGCTTGATGGACTGAAAATTGCGGCCAGCGTTGATATTCGTCAGGAGAAGAAAAAAGGTCGCAACGTTCTTGGTCGTTTGCAGATCAACGAAGAGCAAGCTGGTCAAATTGTTGTCGTTGGGGCTCATGTGGATCATCTTGGAACAGGTCCAAATGGCAACTCATTGGCTCGTGGCGACGAGCAGTCCAACATTCATTACGGAGCTGACGACAATGCTTCCGGAGTGTCTGCGATGATGCAGATTGCCGAAGCAATGGCTCAGGCCAAAGACGCTGGCAAGCTAAAAGGTCAGCGAGACGTTGTCTTTGCTGCATGGTCCGGCGAAGAAATTGGCCTGCTGGGTTCCAGTCATTATGTGAAGACTCTGGAGACTCTGTTTTCGCAGCATGCAGCAGCCGTGGGTGGCAGCGATCCTGCTGAAGAAAAGAAGGCGGAAGAGCCAGCAGATCCAACCAAAGAGCCAGCGAAGGAATCTGAGAAAGCGGCTTCCGAACTGACCGGTCCAAACACAGGTGGACTAAATCTTTACATCGCCGCCTGCCTGAATATGGATATGGTTGGTCGATTGCAGGAGCGGCTTGTTCTGCAGGGCACGGGTTCGTCAGCCAGCTGGCAGAAGATTGTCGAACGAGCCAACATCCCGATGGGGCTGTCGCTGTCTCTGCAGGACGACAGCTATATCCCGACGGATGCCAGTGTGTTCTTTATGCACGGTGTTCCGATTCTGTCTGCGTTTACGGGGAATCACGGAGAATACCACACGCCTCGCGATACACCGGAGAAGCTTAACTACGAAGGCATTTCAAAGATCGCCAATCTGATGATGCTCGTCTGTCGGCAGCTGATCTCCGATGAGCAGCCTCCGCAGTACGTTGCTCAGGAACGCCCCAAAGATGGCCAGCGTCGTGCCTTGTTGCGAGCATACCTGGGGACCGTACCGGATTATGCTCAAACAGATGTGAAAGGCGTGCTGCTGTCAGGAGTTGCCAAAGGCGGCCCGGCAGAGAAAGCCGGAGTCAAAGGCGGCGATGTGATCATCAGGCTGGCCGGCAAGAAGATCGAAAACATCTACGACTACACCTACGCCATCGAAGCTCTCAAAGCCGGCCAGGAAGTCGAGCTGGTGGTGACTCGTGAAGGGAAAGAAGTGGTCGTAAAAGTTGTCCCCGGTTCGCGTGATTGACGGGCTATCCCAATGTCAGACCATGTGCCATTGACTGATCACGAATCGGCATTCATCGACATTTTCGTGATAGGTGAACGTCGAGACCGGTATCGCTCACAGCTGGCATCGCGAAAGAAACGTAGTGCGTTCCTGGACCGCCTCAACCATCGTTTTCTGAACGACATCGATCGTCGGCTGGTGGGCAAATCGCCGGGACATGTTTTACCTCCGCCGTCAGTGTCATGCTACGTGATCGCTTCCGAAGACAGATTTGATGCGACCTTCGTTCCAGCGGAGGGTGTTGAGTCTTTGTTTGCCCATGCACTGTTTGGCATGCTGGTCTCATATATTCCCGGTAAACTATTGGCCTACAAGGATGAGTCGCCGGCAGAGATTGTGTGGCTCTCGCACATGTAGACGCCAAGCGACTAAAGTATGAATCAAGAGGTATTCCGCTTTTTGAAGTTGCGCATTTGCGACCATCACAATCCGAAACGTCAGTGAGGGATTGAGCTGTAGCGTCTTACCAGTGTTGCCGTAGATCCATCGCTGACCGGCGTGTTGATTTAATCGCTTCATCAGCGGCAGGGCGTTAGCCCCCGGTTTTTTTGCCGTAGTTTCGCAATGAAAACCGAACGCCAACGTGTTCCGGCTGATTTATTCAACAGGCTGTTAAGTGAGGGATTGAGCTGTAGCGTTCTACAGGTGTTGCCGTAGATCCCTCGCTGACGCATTTTGAAGTTGCGCATTTGCGACCATCACAACCCGAAACGTCAGTGAGGGATTGAGCTTTAGCGTCATACCAGTGTTGCCGTAAATCCCTCGCTGACGCGTCGGGTTATGATAATTCCCTGTGTTTTCGCCCGGTTGATCTCCCCGATTGTCGAATAGCGCAACTTCAAAAACTCCGCTTCGGGGTTGGTTTCACGCTGGGAACAGAACGGCAATTTTCCACGAAGCCGGGCCATTGCTTCCCATCTTTGCCTATCGAACGTTCGCCAGACCGGAATGGCATCGCTGAACGTCGTTCAATGTCTGGGCTCAAACGACGCATGCAGTTCCGAAGTGTCCCCATAACGACTGACTGGAACGACGGCGATGATTCGCTGCTCTGGATGGTTCTGCATCCACTGGGCCAGAGTCCCGGACAACAATCAGGCAAGCTCTCCGTTCGGTTCTCCGCGTCCCATGTAGACTCGGAGGAATCCCATGGGATCTTCGATGTTGATTTCAAAGGTACGCTCTGTCGTGGCCTTACGTTTTATCTTTGGTTGAGAAGGAGCCCGAATACGGTGACGCAGCCGGATATGCTCCCACTTTTCCGCGGCTTCTCGGACTTCCAGTCACGTGCCTGTTGTTTGAGGATCTCGGGAGTTTCAGTCCTTGCGATAGTGCCTCGTAGATCATCTATGGTGTGAGCCCGCGCGATTCAGGAGCCCTTCCCCAACGTTGGCGGACTCCGCTCCTGTTGACTATCTCAGCCACGCTGTAATCGGCCCCGTCAATCTCGTCGTCTGTCACAGGAAAGTCGGGCGGTGGAGGAGCGATGGTCACGAAATGAGTCACAGCTGATGTTTCCACGGTCAGGAAAGGAATATGGCTGGTCTTACATTGTTTCTGTCCATTTGGGCCCGGAATCGCTTCCTGACTGATGCAGTTTAGAATCTCCATTCGGTCAGGCCCTGCAAAAAGCAACGTCCCTGAATAGCGACCGCCCGTCTCATCCTGAACGCCGACCTGGGAACCACGGGATGTGCTGGTAATCTGCTCTCGAATGAATTCTCGATCCAGGCTCGCAATTTCTTTCATGTCTTTATCAGACGTGACTAGCGAGCTACGAGAAGGTCCGGTGGCCTGGTTTGGCTCGATCTGGTGTCTGCCAGTATCGACACTATGCCCGTCGTCATTCTCGTGATGTTCCGAATGCCCCGGCCACATGGCAACAGGGGAGATGGACTGGCAACCGACGAAACAACTGAACAACACGAAAAGCAGGTTCAGTCGCCGAAACATGTCACACCTTCTGAACCCTTTTGTGCTAGTCGTCAATTCCGCTCGGAGCTCGACCGGACTCTATCTGGACGCACAAATGAGGGTCAAGAGCGGCAGAGCATGAGGATAGCTGTCGAAATACCATAACAATAAGAGAAGTATCATACCGGCAAGAGTTGCCGACAAAGCCTCAAACCAGAGCACCCGATCTTCCGAGAACTATTTATGAACTCATGGGGCCAGCCCTCTATGTAGACCAACAAGAACACAAGGCAAGCACTAATCCTCTCAACACACGTTCCGTTAGGCCTCACTCGCCGGCAAACAGGCGTCTTGACGAGCTGATACTGATCGCGCGGTTGTGGCCGCGGGAGTCGGCGTGAGTTGACATGGACTTCGGTCGACCAACACTCGAACGAAACCACTTGCGGAAATTTACGACGCACTCGACCCACAACTCTGCCGAGACTCCCAGTCGCTCCATGATGGGTTCCAGATCGGCCGGCATTGAGCCTCGCTTGTCGGTTCGCACTTGCCGAGCAGTCCAGTCCAGCAAGGCCAGGTATTCCCCAAGTCCAAGAGACAGACACCCCTTGTTCGACGCACGACGCTCTGTCTTCTTCGCTCTGACAGCCTGACGCTTCGGCTCCAGAGGAATCGGTGACAACCAACCAGCTTTTGCTCCATGCTCGACATTCGCGTCGAACTGGCGACG
>JBPOIW010000040.1:0-15126 GCA_052034165.1 Planctomycetota bacterium
ATGCACGAGCCGATTCGACGACGATCACCATGGCGGGTCCTTCCGCATGAGTGGTGAGATTCCAATGATCCGTTCATGCGTGGGATCCGCTTTTTTTGCAATACCAGTCTCCGAGACTGATTCGAAAAAGCGCAACTTCAAAACGCGACAGCCAGGCCAGAACCAGACTTTTGATCAAGGCAGCCAGCCTCGGACTTTGGGACTGGGATCTTCTGACCAATGAAGTCTATTTTTCGCCGGAGTGGAAGCGTCAGTTGGGGTATGACGACCACGAATTCCCCAACGACTATTCTGCGTGGAATTCTCGATTGCACCCGGATGACGTTGAAGCAACCATGGCGGCAGTGCAGGGATTTCTCACCGAGCGCCGGTCGACCTATGACATTGAATTTCGCCTTCTTCATAAAGATGGCTCGTGGCGCTGGATACTGGCGCGAGCAGATGTGGTTCGAGACGACACCGGACGACCGATTCGTATGATGGGGTGTCATCTGGACATCACGGATCGCAAGATCACTGAGCAGGCGATTCATCGTTCTGTTTCGCTCCTGCGAGCGACGTTGGAATCGACGGCCGATGGAATTCTGGTTGTTAGTTCGGAAGGCAAATTTGAAATCTACAATCACGTGTTTCGCAGGATGTGGAACTTACCGGACAGGCTTGCGGAAGAAGGCGTTGATGAGGCTGTCCTTGAGTATGTCGTGCGGCAGCTCAGGCACCCCGAACTTTTCCTGTCCAAAGTTAAGTATCTCTATGAGCACCCGACGGAAATCAGTTTCGACGCTGTTGAGTTTCGTGATGGACGAGTGTTCGAACGATACTCCTGCCCACAACTTGTTAACGGGGTGGTTGTCGGACGGGTCTGGAGTTTTCGCGATGTGACAGAACGTGTTCGCGCAGAGGAGGCGCAGATCGAGGCCTTTGATCGACTCAAGAAGATTGCAGGTCGCCTCCCGGGAGTTGTCTATCAGTTTCGTTTGCGCCCGGACGGTACCGCATGCTTTCCCTACGCCAGCGATGGTATGCGGGAGTTGTTCGAGATTGATCCGGATGATGTCCGGGAGAACATGGTCGCAACGGATAACCTGATCGACCCCATTGGGTTCTGGCAATCCATTAAGAAATCGGCGCAAGAGCTGACGCTCTGGGTTCATGAGTTTCAAGTGTGTCGCCGCGATGGAACGATTCGCTGGCTGGCGGGAAACTCCGCGCCGGAACGTGAACCCGATGGTTCTACATTGTGGCATGGCGTGGTGACGGATATCACAGAACGTCGAGAAGCAGAAACCAGACTGCGCGAAAGTGAATCGCGTCTCCGTGAAGCTCAGTCAATTTCACAGATTGGAAATTTTCACTGGGACGCAGGGACTCATCGTGTGACTTGGTCTGACGAGCTTTTCCGGATCTATGGCAGAGTTTCCGGCGAATTTGAACCCAGCTTCGACTCCTACTCGGCCGTTATCCACCCCGAAGATCGGGAACGAGTTCTGAGTAGCCTGCAAACTGCGATGCAGACAAAATCGGCTTTCGACCATCAGTATCGAGCTACGCTTCCCGATAATCAGGTACGCTGGGTTCGAGCTAGAGGAGTCGCAGTTCTCGATGCGGATGGTAAAGTCAAAGGCCTCGAAGGCACCTGTCAGGATATTACCGAGCAAAAACGTGCCGAGGCCGTGACCGCGTCTCTGGAAGCTCAGCTGCGCGAGTCACAGAAAATGGAAGCCATTGGCACTTTGGCGGGCGGAATCGCACATGACTTCAACAACATTCTGACGGCCATCCTTGGAAACGTGGAAGTTGCCCGACAGGAGTCCGGTGGCGAAAGTGTTGTGGTGCAGCGATGTCTGGATGAAATTCAGAATGCAGGATCAAGAGCGCGTGATCTTGTCCAGCAGATTCTCTCATTCAGTCGCCGTCAGCCAACGGATCGCAAGTCGATTCCACTGGGGCCCGTTGTTGAGGAGGCTGAACGTCTTCTGAGAGCAACGTTGCCATCAAGGATCTCGTTGCACGTTAAGTGTGATGCGGACACACCGCACGTGCTGGCCGATTCGACTCAGATTGAACAAGTACTGCTGAACCTCGCGACAAATGCCATGCAGGCGATGAATGGTGAACGTGGTTGCATCACGATCACGCTCGACTCACTAATTCTCGATGACAACTTGACCGAGGCACACGCTGGACTGCGAAAGATCCAACAGTCGTCCGTCCGAGCTGTCCGCCTGACGGTCAGAGACAACGGCCCCGGAATGAATGCGTCAACTTTGCAGAGAATCTTCGAACCGTTCTTCACGACTAAGCCAGTCAATGAGGGGACTGGGCTGGGGTTATCGGTCGTTCACGGGATCGTACAGGGACACGATGGCGTCATCACGGTGCAGAGTCAACCGGGATACGGGGCTGTCTTCTCCGTCTACTTCCCGGCCGTGTTACCCGAAGAAAAATTGGAGCCCGCGAACGCGAGGAAAGGAGCAGTTCCTGAGAAGCCCGAAGGTGGCTCTGATACCCATATCCTTTATCTTGATGACGACAATACGGTTCTACTGCTGGTGAAGCGGCTGCTTGAGCGTCAGGGCTACAAAGTGACATGTTTTGTGGATCCTCGTGAGGGACTTGTCGCTCTCCGGAAATCCCCGAATGCCTTCGATCTTGTCGTGACGGACTACAACATGCCAGGCATGCAGGGACTGGAAGTGGCACGTGAAGTTCGGCGAATTCGTTCGGATCTCCCCGTTGCGGTGACTTCGGGTTTTGTCGATGAGGAACTTCGCACGGGAGCTGCGAAACTTGGAATCCATGAACTCGTCGCAAAACCCTTTGCCATTAATGAACTGTATACGGTCGTCCAGAGAATGGCTCAAGCCGCTCGTCGAAGGGAAGCATGATCGACCGCAGCGGCTGATCGTGATTCAGGACGGGCCACAAGTGAGTCGTGCAATGTTTCAATCGACCCACCCGCATGATATTCAAATTCAATGCACACAGTATCCCCGGCGTGCACAGGAAACGGCTTTTGAATTGGCAACACTAGCTGATTCATCAACCATGTGACCGCGCGTTTTTCAGCCAGCACAAACGCCAGAAAATTATTGGTCAGCAGACTCACGGCATTAAACAGTCCGTCAGACTGGATTGTCACTTCTGTGGCGACTTGAAAGGCCATGGGTATCTCAGCGCCGTAGTCGATTGTGGAATAGAAAAAAGGATCGGCCAGCCAGGAATCTTTCATATGAGGACCGGGTGGTTCAAACAGTGGCACATTCGCTGTGTAACCGGAAAAGCAAAAATTCTGGTGAATTGGCTGAACGGCGAGCACGGATGTGTCTGGAATGAATCGGGGCATCATTGGGCCGAATCGCTCGCGATAGCGATCTTTGAAACTGCCCAGCACCTGCAGTTGCTTTTCCCGCACCATGCCAACGTGCAGCATTTCGCAGATGACCACATCCACGGGCTCTGGAGGAAGATAATTCATCGCGTCTGCCAATATGACTGAGACGCGATTGCCGTTTGAATTGTTGGCGAGGAAAGACTGCGCTGCTCGAGCCAACGCCGGATTGCGTTCAACGCAGTAAACACGACGAGCTTTCTGAGCGGCAAACCACGACAGCACGCCTGTCCCACCGCCCAGCTCGAGAACAACTCCACCATCCGGTACCGTCAGATCAATGGCCTCTCGAAATGGGGCCATACGTTGCTGATCCCGCAACATGTTGAAGTGGTAATGCAACGGAATGAACTGCCCCAGAAGATGCTCCTCGGGCACGTTGATTGTCATGGCAGTGACTCAGTCTTCAGATCACCTGTTCTTCAATTTCTGGAGTCCATTCCCCGGAATCGCGCGGATGTTAGTGCAGTCAGAGCGAATCGTACAAGATCGACCGAGACCTGCCTTCAGGCATTCGATGCCAACACCTGAGCCGCGAATCCAACGCAGGCGCGTCGTCAAACTGGTTCGTTACCTCGCGGTGGCGGCCGACTCGCAGTGTTTACTGGCAATCCCCCCTGAACAAAGCAAGGGCGATCAGAGTCACTGGCGACGCAGCAGATTGAGAACCGCCCAGAACGGCGCCAAAACGAGTCTGAGCCAGCCGCAGGGGCGAATTCGAACCTCAAAGCAGTGCGGGCAGTACCACGAACGAACCCCGAGCAGCGCGAAGATCAGCCAAAGTCCAGAGAGGGGCACCTTCAGCAGAACATTTCTGCAAAAGTGGCACTTGTATTTCAGTGACTCCAGCCACTGTCTCGATTCCTTCGACTTACTCATTACGTTCCCAGCAGCCTCTGGCAAACCGGCCAAAGACTTAAAATGCTTCAGGTTCTGTTAAGTCACGGAGAAAATGATTTCTCACCGAGTTTCCAGTTGCGGTCAAGAAAAGACCTCAACACCCCTGGCCAGTACGCCTGAGGAATTGCTACTCGCGATTGGTTCCGGATCTCTTTGCCGAACTCTCATTCCTCGTTCAATCTTGCTCCTGTCAACGGCACACTAATGCTCAAGCAGACTTCCCATATACTTTCATGATGAGGTGTCGGCCAGAAGGTGGCGGTGTCCCGAGACGAACTACAGAAAAGAATCCATCAGGAAAACTGAACGAAAAACTCCATTCCGGAGCTCGACGGGAGCAAAATCTTTCTTTCCCAATCGGAAGTCAGATCACGCCTGCCGTTCCCGCGACGTAATTTGGAACAAGTTTTTTTCAGCAACTGGCATCCCAACCGCTCACCTGAATTCAATGACAGTCCGAGAGTGAAAGGGCTGCGAATGAGGACCCGCCCAGGGGATATTGCCACGCGGTTCCTCCCGGGTCAAACGCTTTCGTGCTGCACGTGTAACATTATCAGGAGCCGATGCCACGAGGATCGAATCATCCAGGCCGTGAGAAAAATACACCGGAACGGGGCTGGTTCCGCTTATTGTTTGAAGGCCTGAATTTGCTAATTGTCGCAACTTCAGGCATCTCGGCCTTGCTGATCAAGTGTTGCTCAGGTCTTTCCTCCATGACCGAAGCCCGCGCCTCATCTTTTAACCCGAAACATCGGTGAGGCTCAAAAGTTGCCGCGTGCTCAACAACAATTCCTGAGCTGACGCAGCGAGACATGATTGAATCAACATGCTGGTCAGGCTGCGGAATCGTATCGACCGAACGGAGAGAGCGACCGGGACCGGCAACTTCAAACGCTGCGAATAACGCGAAAGAGTCTGAAGCCCCGGGACCAGAAGCATGGTGTTCGACATGCAGCGAAACCTTAACGCCAGACCCTGTCTGGAATTTCGTCGCTCTCTGCTCGGAGGCGGAGTTCAATTTTGCAACTCAGATATGAGTCTTGCTGCATTCGAAAAGTGCCTGCTATCCTCAAAAAAGGAGTACGTATGCACCTACGCCTCTCGTTGCCAGCCTATTGCCGTTCAATCGTAACCGCCATCACAATGGGTGCAGAACGATCCGGTCCTTTGACCAGTTCGATGGTTTCGATGACCGCGTCGGGATTTCTGGGGTTCACGATAACTCTTCGAACCTGCTGGCCTCCGAGCATGTAGGCGAACTCCGACTTCGGGACATCCACCTTGCGGATATAGTCCGCGATGTGAACACCGTTGAGCAGTTCGATGTCTTCAGTTTCGCCACCTTTGTAGTGCAGACGAACAATCATCGATACCGTCTTTGCATCGTCGAATGGGAAGTTCCAGCCGCCTACGCCGCCGAGAATGTGAATCGCCTTCGCTTCACTGTTGCATGGCAGAGCCACCGACTTCGGCATCGAAGCCGGTAGCGGTGAATTTGGCCCGTACAAAAGAATGATGTTCCGAGCCGTCTGGCCGCGTGGATCTGTCAGGATGAACGGAACATCCTTAAAGATCTTCGGAGTCCAGTCGCTGAAGACCATGCGATCTGGTCCATTGTCTCCATCGCTGAAGAGTCCTTTCGTGCTGATCGCGGTGGCGTAGCGATCAAGTGAAACCGGAATGAACTTGCCTTTGTCTGTCAGGAACGTCAGCAGATTCGACAGTTCTTCGTTTGTCATCTGCTTCTCAAAACCCTCCGGCATCACAGACTTGCGAGACCGAACCAGTTCATCGATGTCCTCACGAGCGATCTGATTCTCCTTTCCTTCGGTATCGATCAGTGTGATCGCCGTGCGTGATTCTCCCGACATCATGCCATTCAGAACGATGCCGTCGGTCTTGACGACGGTGTAGATGCGGAAGTTGCCTTCCACGCTGCGGCTGGGGTCAATGATATGAGTCAGCAGTTCGTGTTTCGGATGAACCGCCATGCCTGTCAGATTTGGTCCAATGGCCTTACCTTCGGTGCCGTGAATGTGACACTTCGAGCAATGCTTGATGAACATTGCCTTACCAGCCTTGCCATCACCTTTTTCTTCGCAGATTGGAAGGAGGGACTTCAGAACTTTGTCGCGGTCCGCATCAGGCAATCCGCCACCGGCCGCCATTAGCTTCTCCGCAATGGCTCGAATGTCCTTGTCCGGGTGAGCTCGCAGAGCTTGCTTTTGATCGAGCGACAAGTCGCCAATCTCCAGTTTGCCCGATTCGATGGCCGCCAGCAATGCCGATGTTGTCGCTGGGCGAGACAGGAGAACTCGCATGGCGGCTGATTTCATCTGCGGTGTCATCTGGTCAGCTCGTTCGATGATCAGTTCGCCCGCGTTCTCGACCATGCTCAGGCCAGCCGCTTCAATCAGGCCGACGCCAACATCAGGAACAGTCTGAAGATTAATAACTTCAAGGACAGCCGCGAGAACGTCGGCATTCGTCGACTGGAAGCTCACCGCTTCTTTCGCCGAGTTCACTCGTTCAGCAGTCGCAGCATCACTATCTGCAACAACTTGTAGCAGTGAGTCCACGATCCCTTTTGAATACGATTCAAGAGCCTTCGAGCTGCAAACACCGGCGACACGGACGACCTTGCTGCGCGAAGCCCCTGTCGTGGCTTCCAACAGTTTCACGAACGCCTTGTCCATGCCGTCGGTCGACTTGACATCAAACTTCGCCGGCAGACCTTCAACCAATCCCTGCAAAGCCGCATCGATTACCTTTGGCTCCGCATTCGCCAGATCAGTCAACATGGCTTCCAGTGCGACGGCATCGGGACGAGTTCTCCCAAGATGTTCGGAAACTCGACCGACAATTTGGAGAGAAGAATCTGGAGTCTCCTTACCTGCCACGGCAGAGAATCTGCTGAGCCCCTTTGTGCAGTGAACCGATGCGGCAATCGTCAGTGCGTCCACGATCACTGGATCACTTGGAGCCATAGCCGCAGCAGCAAAGATTACGTTTGCAGCTTCGTCCGAGGCAGGCATATCAGACAGAGTAATAAACGCCTGAAGGCGAACCTGGGCGTCTGTGTCGGAGAAGACCGCACGCGATGAAAGCAGTGTCTTCAATCCAGCCTCATTGTGAGGAAGTACGGAAATCGCGTTTCGACGAACTCCCGGCGATGGGTGTTTAAGAGCCGATCCGATGGCGTCGAGGATCCTTGAATCTAAAGCCGATTGGGTAGTCATTGATGCCAGCAAATAATCATTGCGAATCAACAATCGCTCATGGCGATTCAGTCCCGGAGGGACGGCGGATGATAGCCCCGGGCGCGAGCCCGGGGTTTGCGATCCAAACGAATCATTGAGCCCTGAAGGGGCGGCAGATTGCGATGAATTGTGTCGCCCCGTTGGGGCTTTTGCGATCTGTGGGTTGGCGGCCCCCAGGCTAAAGCCCGGGGCTATCGACTGTCGCTGCTCTGCAGCTGAGGCAACGGTCGAGGCTGCATCCAGAACCCCCAGACCCTTTAAAGTCTGCAGCGCATGAATCGCACCAACGTTGAGGCCGATTTCATCGACAGATTCATCTGAAATCAAAGCCAGTAACTGTGGCACGGCATCAACAGCTTTCTGCTCCACAAGCAACCTCTGAGCCTGCAAACGCCAGTTCATGGACGGATGCTTCAGCGTCGATACCAGATCTTCCACTGACGCTCCGGCAAGACTCTTCCACGGATGCAAAACGTCTGTGCCATCGGCCGTCGGGAGAACTCGATAGATGCGACCATGCTTCTTGTCACGCAGATCGCTTTCGTAGGCGTTGCCTTTGCCGTTCGTGAATCCATTTGGTGTTGGATTATGCTGGATAATAAAGTTGTACCAATCGATAACCCAGACTGCTCCGTCCGGGCCGACTTCGGCCATGATAGGCGACGCCCATTCATCGTCGCTGGCCAGAAGATTCGTGGGGCTGGTCGATTTGTAGGTTGCGCCGTCACGACGCAGCAGGAAAGTGCCAATCAGGTGACCGGTTGGTTCACAAACGAAGGCTGTTTTGTTCCACCACTGCATTGGAAATGTGCGAGCCGTGTACAGAGCATGCCCGGCACCGGCCGTGTAGCCGCCGAACTGGTCGACCTGTCGAATGTTCTCTGTGATTGCACTGAATTTCCAGGTGTCCGCGATCGTACCAATATCCGGAGCTGCCCAGCCTCGAACCTTTTCGTAATAGCGATTTGGAATCGGTACGAATGTGCTGGGGTTATGGTTGGCTGTTGATCCGAAGACAAGCCCGTCTTCGCTCAGACCCAGGCCCCATGTGTTGTTGTTTGTGGATCGGATAAATTCTACATCAGTGACTTTCGGAGGATCCGTGTTTGATAGTTTGAATCGCCAGAAGCCCTGACGGAATGAGTCAGCTTTCTTGCCTTCGAACTCTGGCGTGCTGTCGTTATAGCCCTGCATCGCCCAAATCCAGTTGTCCAGGCCGTAGCGGAAATTGCTGATACCGCCGTGAGTATCCCCAGCGCTGAAACCTTTCATAAGCACTGTCGTCTGATCGGCCTTGTCGTCGCCATCGGTATCCTTCAGATAAATCGTTTCAGTCGCATTGTGAACGACTGCTCCGCCACGATAGATCATGATGGCCGTTGGAATCGAAAGACCTTCGGCAAATATCGTGAACTTGTCGGCGACATGGTCACCGTCAGTGTCTTCACAGACGCGAATGCGGTCGCGGTTTTGACCAAGTTCATTCGGATAGTCGAACGTTTCGCAGATCCACAGGCGACCTCGCTCATCCCAGTTCATTGCAATGGGCTTCGCCTGAAAGTTGCTTTCGTCGGCGTATCGTCGCAGCGCCATTCCTTCGGGCATGGAATAGTGCTTCATGGACTCTTCAACGCTTAATGGAAGCTGCATTGTTGTCTTGGGATCGCCCTGAACTCCCCAGCGGTTGCCCGGCGTGTAGTTTGGGATCTTTGGACCGACATCCACGAATTCAAACGGCTTCACATCCTTCGTCAGTTCCGTCATCTTTGGCGGAGTAAACGATTCTGTGTCATGAAATGCAGGAACGACTGAGACATCTTTTCCGCAGGCCCAGCGAATGCCACGTTCGACAAGATTTGGAAAGCCTGGATTTGTCCATGTACGTGAATCATGTCCCCATGCTGTGTAGAAAACTCGGCCTTTGCCATGCGTACGAACCCATGTCCATGGTTCTTTTGTGTTCCCCGGAGCCTGGTCGCCTTCGGTTCGATATTCGAGGACGGTTCGGTTTTCTTCGTTGTGCAGAGTATGGATGTAGGTTTCATCCCAGCTCGTGAAGCCGCCGAAGTCTTTCATGATCGGATGTGTCGGATCCGCATTAACGACGCCAAACACCTGCCCGCCATGTCGCTGAAACTGACCTCCCATCAGCTTTACAATCTCGGCGTTGTTCCGCCAGCAGAACGTTGCGCAATGCAGCGGAATAAATCCTTTGCCACTGGCGACGTAATCCAGCACCGCTTTCGCCTGAGCGTCTTCGATCTTGTCGATGTTGGCGAACAACACCAGCCCATCAAAGCCTGCCAGAGTCTCCGCCGTCAGATCTTCCATGCGGTCCGTATACTTCAGCTCAATGCCTCGAGCTTCCATGACTGGAGCCAGCTCATGAAATCGCTCCGATGGTCGATGATGACCGTTATCGCCCATGAAGAGCAATTTCAGATCGGCCGCGGTGGCCGTGCTTGTGGCTGTGAGAACGAACAGCAGAGCAAGGGAGCGAAGAAGCATAGGAGCATGGGAGATTAAGGTTTTCATGGGGCACCGTGTGGGAGTGGGTAGCAGATACTGTCGTTGTTCTGACAGGTCGTGGTTTTCGCAGGGAGAGCAATTCGACTATTCGTATGGGGGATTCGGATGCTTCTTTCGTTCCTTGATCAGGCTCCAAACGTTTGTTACTCCGAGTTTCTCCTGCCAGGCTTCAATATACGCAACATCGAGGAGATCATTTTGAATTCGCAAGATACCGAGAATATCTCGCACGTGACGGTCCGAATGGTCTTTCATAAACCATTGCATTTTCTTCAGGATCACATCTTCCGGTGAAGCAAAAATCACGGACTCCGTCGATGTGAATTCCAGGTTTCGAACTCGACTGAACCGTGATCTTTCGAAGTCAGAATCCTTCGCTACAACGAAGTCAACCTTTCCGCCGGTTGCGGAGTCAATCAGATTGAACATCCCGCGTCTTTCCACGGCACTTCGAACCGCCGATTCGCTCAGAAAAAAATCATCTCGGTCAAAACTCTTCAGGAATGCCGGAATCTGCCTGACCGCCAGTTCAATCACAATGTCGACGTCGTTCGTAAATCGAGGCTCGCCGTAGACAATCGATGCCTGAGAGCCCGTTACAAAATAAGGAATCTCGAGCATCTTCAGTATGGTCGCAGCACAGCGAAGCAAACTCGATTGAGCATCAATGGGAATGTCACTCATTCAGGTAACTCCACATTATGCATACGCCTCACAACGTCCCGGTTGACTTTCTGATCACTCCATTCGGGATGAGTGTTTTTGATCGATGTCACGATCATTTGTCTGGCCTGCCGAAACATTCGCTCGCCGATTAAGAATCGTTCGAGTGGAGATTTTCTCCTAAGCACCTCCACCATGTCGTCGCTGACGATTTCGATGTGATTGAAGTTGTTCATGCGTTCGCTGCGCGTGCCTTGCCTAAACTCGAATTGTGGGTTGGACATTCTTGTCCGACTGCGAGTCAACATAAACGAATGATCATCCAGCCCTTGATGCAGCCACGTTGTCTCAAACTAAGTCGTGTCGATCATCCAGATCACCTCGTAGCACCTCCCCTAACGGTGATGCACTAAATGCGATGAGCCACTGATCAACAACAAGCCACAGAGTCATGGGCCGGCTGCCAGACAAGCTACATTTCGTCACAATGCCACTGATATTGGTGGTCGACATCGTGGAGCCTTGCCACTGATTCAATCCTAAGAACTCAAATGAAGACAGGACGAGCAGCAGGGGATCGCCTCGGAGGGCTGACGCCCTGCCGCTCGCCGGAACGCGGATCATGGTGAACTAACCGAGTGTGAACTCCGGCAACCGCACAATCTCACCGCCTTTTAACGCGGATTCGTGAGCACAGATGCCGACGCAGGTCCAGTTTGCAGATGTCACAGCGTTTGGACGAGGATCGCGGTCTTCGACCAGAGCGCTGAGCATTTCGTGAACGAGATGTGGATGAGATCCACCGTGGCCGCCGCCCTGAAGGAACGACAGGTGGTCAGCATCGTGAATTGCTGATGGCATCGTGAACTTACGAATCGATTCTGGCAGCAAATGAGCATAGTCCGGAATGGTGACCTTCTCCGGAATCTCCGGCTCGGGCTTCTTCGCCGTGTGAATCACGTGCGGCTCGTGTTCAATCAGAGTCCACTCGAAGCTCTTCTTCGTGCCATAAACGTCGAAGCTCTCGCGATACTGGCGAGCCACGTCGTACAGGCAGCGCCAGATATGAGCGGTCAGGTCGGTGTCCTTGATCTTGATGTGGCAGGTTTCCAGAGCAAACTTGTTGCCGGATTTCTGTGCGATATCGTCGCGAACGGTCCCGCTGCCGAAGCAGCTGACGTATTCGGCGAGACCATCAACCAGACCAAGGCATGGGCTGACCACGTGAGTCGCATAGTGCATCGGAATCATCTTTTCCCAATACGCCGGCCAGCCGTCCATGTCCTGAGGATGAGACGCCGCGAGGTGCTGAATCTTGCCAAGTTCACCCTTCTTGTACATCTCTTTGATAAACAAGTATTCGCGGCTGTAGACGACGGTTTCGGCCATCATGTACTTCAGGCCGGTCTTCTTGACCTTTTCAACGATCTGACGGCACTCGTCGACGGTTGTCGCCATCGGCACGGTGCACATCACATGCTTGCCCGCGTCAAGAGCTTTCAAAGACATCCACGCATGGTCATTGATCGGGCTATTGATGTGAACGAAGTCAATGTCTTTGTCAGCCAGAACTTCATCGTAGGTTGTGTAACGTTTGTCGATTCCAAACTGGTCGCCACACTTCTTCAGTTCTGCTGGATCACGACGGCAGATCGCGGCAACGTTGGCATTGGGATGAGCCTGGTAGATTGAAATGAACTCGGCACCAAAGCCAAGTCCAACCATCGCCACATTGAACTGTTTCGCCATCGTTTGCTCCTGAGTGAGGTGGGTAAAAAATGCGGGGACACTGCTCTTCGTACTGAGTTTGGCAGATAGTGCCTTGCAGGCCACTGACTCGCCATGAGAAATCGCGCAAAAGACTTGAGTTTTTTCACTGCAGCTCGGATAGTGACCTGAAAAACGTCCCGGGCCCTCCGAGGCAACCTCATGAAGAATCGTTCCGTTGCACTGTTGCTGGAGACCTCCAACGCCTACTCCCGTGGCCTGCTGGATGGCATCATAGGTTTCGTGCAGCAGCATCGAAGTTGGTCCGTTTATCTGCCAGAACAGGAACGAGGTGCGGATCCGCCGGAATGGTTGCGACGCTGGAAAGGTGATGGAATTATCGCCCGCATTGAAACTCATGAAATCGCGCGAGCCGTCAAGGCGACTCGCCTTCCGGTCGTCGACGTCAGCGCGGGGCGTTTTATTGAGGAGATTCCCTGGCTCGAAACAGACGATCAGAAGATCGCATCATTGGCGGCCGATCATCTTCTGCAATGCGGTTTTCGCAACCTTGCTTACTGTGCCGATCCAGGGTTTCAATGGTCTGTCCTGCGCGAGCAGCAGTTTGCAAAGTCCGTCGCGGAAGCGGGGGCTCAGTATTTTTTGCACGAGTCCATTCCGCGAACAGATCCCGGCTATTCATGGAATCGCGATCGAAAGCGTCTGCTGCAGTGGTTGCAAAAACTTCCTCGCCCTGTCGGCATCATGGCATGTTACGATATCAAAGCGCAGCAGTTACTGGCGATCTGTCGTGATGAAGGAATCGCTGTGCCGGACGAAGTCGCAGTGATCGGGGTCGACAATGATCGACGACTGTGTGAACTCTGTGATCCTCCTCTTTCGAGCGTCGTTCCGAACTCATGGAAGACGGGCTTTGAGGCGGCTTCATTGCTGGATCGAATGATGTTGGGCGAGAACGTTGGCAATCATCCACGTTTGATTTCACCGCTCGGCGTGCAAACTCGACAATCGACAGACGTCCTTGCAATCAATGATCCGGATATCGTGGCCGCGCTGCGATTAATCCGTACAAAGGCCTGCGACGGCGTCAGCGTGCAGCAGATTGTGAAGCAGATTCCGATGTCTCGACGAGTGTTCGAGAGCCGATTTCAGAAGCTTGTCGGTCGAACACCTCATGCCGAGATATTGCGACTCCGCATTGATCGGTGCCGGCAACTATTGGCAGAGACGGACCTTCCTCTGACAGAGATCGCCCGTGCTGCAGGGTTTCGTCACGCAGAATACCTGTCCGTCACCTTCAAACGTGAGGTCGGAGAGACACCTCGCGAGTTTCGTAACAACAACCGCAGTGCGCAATAAAAAACGCCTCATGAGATTTAACTCATGAAGCGTTCGGTGGGGAAAGGTCAGGTTCCCGCAAGAATTCATTCGGGGACAGGACGATTCTGATCAGAAGCTGACTGTTTCGCCTGAACCGCGGGTGCCCAATGCCCCCCAAACACCATAAGGACTTGCAGCATTACTGCTATTCGCCAGTGACACGGCGGCCAAATTACCAGTGTCGATATTCTCGCTGACAAAGATTACGGATCCATCGCACATAACAACCTGTACACCACCTGTGTGGTAGCTGGATGGGGTAACCATTGGATTCGGGCTGTCGGCATTCACGTCAGCTCCGTCACCGCAAGACATTCCGTTTGGTCCAATCATGGTTGTCATGCCTGTTCGTTCCGGCTGACCATCCCACATTGCGTAGCCCATACGCCCCTTCACCATCTGATTGGCTCGTACTCGGTTGCCATTTGCCAATGCCCGGCAGTCTGAAGGAATGTTCGTATTCCAGTTCTGTGCAATGGCTGTGATGACCAGAGGTGAGTCAGAACCCGTGGCGTTTGTGGTGAACTGAGCATAATCAGCGGCGACATGCTCACCCATCAAAATAGTGTTGCTGGTCCCATCAGTGATGTCCCTCATTCCGTAGGATGTTTGGTAACCAAAAACACCGCGGACGGTTCGAGAATCGCGAGAACCCTGGTTTGTGTCGCCAATGTTGAAGACATAATTTGTCGTCAACACTCGAGCCGAGCGAAACCCATCAGATGGGCACTGCAGGCCAGGAATCGTAACATTCCACTCATTCCATGAGGCCCAACCTTCCGGTCCTCCGGGTGGCTTTGTTCCTGTCCCACCACCAGCAGCAACCAGATTGAACAGGGCTCCTTGCTCCATGTATGGCATCAGCCCCATCAATCCGGACAAGCGATTGCTGTTGCCGCGAATTGCGAGTCCACTCATGTCATTGCCACCCTTACGGTAGATGAATTTTCCGTAGACATCGTGGTAATTATGATGAGCAAGCCCCAGTTGTTTCAGATTGTTCTTGCACTGAGTTCGGCGAGCCGCCTCGCGCGCTTGCTGAACCGCTGGCAATAATAGCGCGATCAAAATCGCAATAATGGCAATAACTACGAGTAGTTCAATCAGTGTGAAACCTTTGTTCACTTGATTCCGCTTCATACAGAACTGAGTTACTGTCGAAAGTTGTGTTTGAGTGAGGGTTGAAAGAGGCGGCGTATTTCGAGAAAAGTTGGTTACCAAACAAAGCCCAATTTCTCCTGAAAGGAACGCCACCCGTGAAGAACAGTAATCAGA
>JBPOIW010000224.1:0-18221 GCA_052034165.1 Planctomycetota bacterium
CTCGTGAGAGTTCGGACTGAAGTCTCACGACTTCAGCTACGGAAGTTATTACGGGACTGGTCCTGAACGATCTGCGGCACAGTACCCCTGATAGGACTGAGAATTAATGCCCATGAATTCTCCCCAGTCCACACATCACGGCTATCACGGACGCTATCTGCGCATCGATCTTTCGAAAGAGCAGTCGGTTGCTGTTCCGCTGGAGGCAACTCTGCTGAGAAACTATCTGGGCGGAGCTGGCCTCGGTGTGGCGATTCTGCTGCGCGAACAATCGGCTGCTGTCGATGCGCTGTCGCCGGAAGCGGCTTTGGCTTTTGTGTTCAGCCCGCTAGTCGGCAGTCCGCTCACAACGTCGGCCAAGTTTGCTGTCGTCAGTAAAAGTCCGCTGACGAATCGTATCAACGACTCTCTGGCCAGCAGTGGTTTTGCAATCGCCGGAAAGAGAACCGGTTTCGACGCCATTGTGCTTGTGGGAAAATCGAAGTCACTCTCGATCCTGATTATTGATGATGACCAGATTCGTCTGGAGGCAGCTGACGATTATTCAGGACTCACAAATCTGGAAACGCAAGCTCTGCTGCGGCAGCGTTATGGCTCGGACTACCAAACCGCCACCATCGGCGCGGCGGGTGAGCGACTTGTTCGATATGCCACGATTTCTCATGACGGTCGACATGCTGGGCGAGGTGGCAGCGGGGCGGTGCTGGGATCAAAGAACATCAAAGCGATTGTGGTGCGAGGTTCTCATCGAGTCACCTGGGCTCGCACTCCGGAATTAATGACTTTTGCCAAACGGCTGTCTGAGAAATCTTTTGGCCCAGCGACGGCTAAGTATCGTGAGCTGGGCACAGCATCCAATCTTTTGACGTTTAATCGTCTGAATGTTCTCCCTACGCATAATTTTCAGCAGGGAAATTTTTCCGGCGCGATTGAGATTTCGCCCGAAGAGTTGTCTGTCGCGAGAGAGAGAACTCGAACCTCCTGTGCGGCCTGCACAATTGGTTGCGAACATCTTTATAGTCTAAAGACAGGCGGCGAACCGGTTCGGCTGGAATACGAGAATCTGTTCGCGTTGGGGCCGATGTGCGGCATTAATGATCCGGAGATCGTGCTGAAAGCATCGCGTCTTTGTGATGATGCCGGCCTGGATACGATCAGCGCGGGTGGCACGATTGGGTTTGCGATGGAGTGCGTTCAGCGAGGCCTCCTGCAGGATTGCGACTGGCTTCAGTTCGGCTCCGGCGAGGCGTTGTTGCGTGCTTTGAACCTGATCGTGAGCGGCGAAGGAGTCGGCCGCCTGCTGGCTCTCGGCTCCCGCGCGATGGCGCATGAAGTCGGCGGTAATTCGATCGACTTTGCTCCGCAGGTGAAGGGGCTGGAATTTCCGGGCTATGATCCGCGAGGTCTTCAGATGATGGCCCTGGGCTTCGCGGTGGGAAGTCGAGGAGCCGACCACAATCGTTCAGGAGCCTACGAGATTGATTTTTCGGACGCTGTTGACCGTCGCAATGTTGGTCCGGAGTCAGTTCATCTGGCGATTGAAACGGAAGACAAAGCCGCGCTGATGGATTCGCTGATTCTCTGCAAGTTTCTGCGCGGAGTGTTCACGGATTTCTTTGCGGAGTCTGCCGAGATTCTGGCTCTTGTCACCGGCTGGGACATTACGGCCGCGGAGCTTCGCGGCACCGCTCAGCGCATCGTGGCGGCTCGCAAGCGATTCAATATCGAAGCCGGCTGGACACCGACGGAAGATACGTTGCCGCAGCGGCTGTTACAGGAGGCGATCCCCGAGGACGCTCGCGCACAGTTGTCGGAAGACCGCCTGAGGTCACTGATCAAGGCCTACAATCTGGCCCGAGGATGGACGGCGGATGGTTGGCTCGAGGACTGAATACCAACGAGGGATTGTTCCTGGCGTTGGCTCGTAGCGTTGGCTTCAGCCAACGTCTTTGCCGACGTTGAACTGTTGACCCGACTGAAGTCGGCACCACGAAATCGGTGTCTGTTGGGCTTGTGGTACAATCCGCGGAAGGGTTTTGTTAGATTGTCGAAACGCCGCTTTTCTCTTCTGGTCGCAGGATTTGACAGACAAAATCTGCGGCTGGCTACTCTCCGGCGTGTTGATTTAGTCGCTTCAGCAGCCGCCCGGCGTTAGCCATCGATTGTTTTGGGGGGCTGCTGCGGCGAAAACCGGACGCTAACGCGTTTCGGCTGATTAAAACAACAGTCTGTCTCGGCACAGGTTTGACACAGGGCAATATTGCGTCCTGCAAGTTCATCAGAAAACACGGCGGGTTTCAGAAAGCATAGAGTGGCAAACGGAACGTCTCAGTTTACATCGCTCTTCGACAATGCCCTGCTGAATCAGATTGAGCGGATGAGGTTGCGGCCGATTCGTCGACTGACCAATCGCAGCCGCGGGGAGCATCTCTCCGGCAAAGGCGGCAGCAGCACCGACTTCGCAGACTACCGTGATTACGCAGCGGGCGATGACCTGCGATACGTCGACTGGAATATTTTTGCACGCCTGCGACGTCCTTACATCAAGCAATTTCAGCACGAAGAAGAAATGCACGTTGTGCTGCTGGTTGATGCCTCTACGTCCATGCTTTTTGAAGACAAACTGTTGCGAGCTCGCCAGGCCGCAGCCGCCTTTGGAATCATGGGACTGCTCAACGTTGAGCGAGTCAGTGCGTATGCGATTCATTCACAGCCGGAAAAGCCGTGGATGTTTCCGCCGGGTTCCGGGAGAACTCGCATTCGTCAGTTGCTGGCGTTTATGGAACAGCTGGAAGGCGGCGGCGATGTTGCGATCGAAAAAGCCATCGAGACAATGCTGAGGTTTCATCGAGGTCGCGGCGTTGCGATCATCATCAGCGACTTCCTGACGTTCGGCGATATCAGTCGTCCCATGAATATGCTCTACAGTTCCGGACTGGAAGTCTGGGGACTGCAGATTCTGGCCGAGTCAGAAATCAATCCGAATGTTCAGGGAGATCTGCGATTCGTCGACAGTGAAACTCAGGAAACGCTCGACATCACGAACGCCTCAGAACTTCTGAACGTCTACAACGATCAGCGACTCTGGTTGCAGAATCAGCTCGACACAATGTGTCGCAGTCGGCAGGGACGGTTCCTGTCGGCCAGTTCCGGGGCCTCCGTTCAGTCGATCCTGTTTGATCAACTGTGTCGTCAGGGGTGGATTCTGCGATGAGATGGCCCAGCTTCGTCAATCTGTTTGGTGCCTGGTTCTTTCTGGCGCTGATCCCGCTGATCATTCTGTACTTCCTGAAACTGCGCCGGCCGAAGATGGAAGTGCCCTCACTGGTGCTGTGGCAAAGCGTGGTCAATGATCAACGAGTGAACTCGCCATTTCAAAAGTTTCGCCGCAATTTGTTGCTGCTGCTGCAGATCATCTTACTGTGCCTGCTTGTGCTTGCGTTGATGCAGCCATTTTTGTCCGCGGACGCGGAGATCGCTCAGTACATGCCCGTGCTGATTGATTGTTCGGCCAGCATGGCGGCGACTGATGAAATTACGGGGAAAAGTCGACTGGAACTGGTCAAAGAACAGGTGCGGGAGCAGATCGAAGGTTTATCCGGCGATCAGAAAATGTCGCTGTTTTCATTCTCTGCGACGGGCCGTCGTCTGACAGATTTCACCAGCGATCGAAGGCAGTTGTTGAAAGCTCTGGAGCTGCTTGAGCCCTCTGATCTTCCCGGTCAGCTGGATGATGTGCTTCGCATGGCCGCCGCTTACACTCGCACGTTTCCGATCGAAACCGTCACGATCATGACCGACGGTAATCTGCCCGATCAGGTTGATTTCGAACTGCCGTTTTCTTTGGATGTTCGACGAGTTGAACCGGGCGGGGCGAACGTTGGTATTACGGAAATGAGTGCTCGCCGCAGCGGCCCGCAGGAGTGGGAAGTTTTTGTGCGAGTTTCAGGATCATCCGTCGATCTGCGTGGCGCTGAGCTGAAGTTTTTCGAGAACAATGTAGAAACGAATTCTCAGCCGATTGAAGTTTCCAATGAGGAAGCCGAGCGATTGGTGTTTCCGGTCGCGTCAGCGGAATCAAGACTGCTGGAAGCAAGATTGGTACCCACAAGCTTTGACTCGATGACGGTTGATAACAGCGTCTGGCTGACATTGCCGGCTGCTAGACCGCTGAAAGTCTGGACGTCGCCGAAACTGGCGTCGTGGCGGCATGCGATTCGAGTTCTCTCCAATATCGAGCTGGAAGAGGGAGCGGATGAGAAGCCAAAAGGGTCTGACTACGATCTGATCATCAGTGATTCCCCCGATCTCGGCGGCGCGATTGCTCCGGTCCAGGTTTTCGTGGGCGTCATCCCCGACGATCTGAAAACGATGATTGAGGTGCAGGAAGACGTCGACTATGTCGTTGACTGGAATCGCACGGCTCCATTTCTTCGGCATGTGCAGTTGGCCGATCTGGAGTTGGGTGAGCAGCCTCGATTGGCAGCGGGGCTGAGTGCAAAAGAGTTGGAAGAGCTGGGATATGAGGTGCTGATTGATGGCAAGGCCGGGCCTTTGTTGCTGCAGCGTCGGGAAGGGCTGAGTGTTTCGTATTGGTTTACGTTTCACACGGATCGATCAACGTTGCCATATCGAGTCGGCTTCCCGATTATTGCCGCCAATGCCGTGGAGTCGGCTCTGAAGCAGGCATCGCTTTCCGAAGTTTCGGCGGCGCCAACCGGGGTACTGCCGGTGATTAGTGTCGAAGCGGAACGTACCTACACGATCAAGACTCCGGACGGTCAACAGATACCAGCCACATCAACCCCGGCGGGAACTCTGACCGGAATTCCGGCGGCGAAGGTTGGACGATACGACATTCTTGAGGGCACCGACGTAACCACTTCCATTGGAACAGGGTTGTTGAACACAACGGAGTCGTCATTGAAGGCTGTCGAAGCTTTGCGGTTCACCGAGACCACTGTTGCGGCGGAGAAGTCCGAGCGAATTGATTCTGATCAGCCTCTGTGGTGGACTCTGGCGTTGCTGGCGTTTGGCGTTATGTTGTTTGAGTGGTGGTACTTCCAGCGAGCGCGAGGAGCCGCCGCATGAGCAGGCCCTTACAGCGTGTCAACTCAATCAGCCGGAACGCGTTAGCGTCCGGTTTATTCGTCCTTATGACGCTGCTCATTTGGATGACACCGAGCGTAAGCATCGCGGCCGACAAACCGCTGGTGGGACTGAAGATGGAGCTGATGTCGATTCGTAATCGATCGTCAGGTCCGTTGCCGGTACGTATTCGACTGGAGTACAACCAGCCGCAGATGCTGGAGGGCGACCTGCAATTGTCGATTTATGATGGGCAGGATTTTTATACGGCCGACGATCTGATTGCCAAATTGCGATTTGACGACATTGTGCTGGTTGGTCAGGACTATCAGTTCAATGCCGTACTGCCGCCATTGCGAACATCGACGGTGCGAAACTGGTCGATCGAGGCGGTGTTCATCACGGAGTCGGGACAAATTCCTCTCAGTTCCATCGTCGATAAACAGAATCCTCCGGAAGCCTTTGACCTGATCACATCCAACCCGGCCGAGCGCAGCGTTCTGTTGTGTTCTTGTTCAGCAGATCAGAATAATACGGGTGCCAGCCTGAATCGACGATTTCTGGAGAATGCGTTATCACTGGAGAACTATAATCCGTTAAATCAATCCACGGATGACGTTTTGCAGAATGCACCAGTGGAGGCGATCGACGCACTTTCAGCCAATATGGTCGGTCGTTCGGTCATCCATTTTCCCGGACAATGGTCGGCTCGCGATCTTCCAGTCGATCCTCTTTCGTATTGCGCCTTTGATGTCGTTCTCCTTTCCGACGGCGCTCTGGCTCGGTTGAATCAGGATCAGATGGACGGGCTGTCGAAGTGGGTTCGAGCTGGCGGTAGTGTGTGCATTGTGCCCGATGCTCCGATGAAGCCCGTGCATCTGGAGTTACTCCGAACATTGCTCGGGCCGAGCCTCAGTCACTCGGCTGACCTGACGCTGGATGCGGAAGGGCGGTTACTTGTTGTGAGTGACGAAAATGAGCCTGTGCTGATGAGCCATTATGGGCTTGGGCGAGCCGTGATTCTTCCGGCTATTGATAAGCTTGAGGAGCGACTCGGCAAAGAAGATCTGGGCGCGGTCGTCGCATTTCTTTGGAAGGTTCGCAAGGATGTCGGAGTCTGGCAGGGTGAGAACTGGAGCAGTGCCGGACATCTTAAAAAATTGCGAGATATGGGGATCGATGCTCGGCAGGATGAGAATGGCATCTATGTCACAGATGAAGTCAGGTCGCAGGTTCGCGTGCGATACTTACTGGGGCTGCATCAGGATGGTCGGAATTACTTCGATCTTCCGCGTCTGAACTCCATGTTCGGAATCGAAGATCGATTGAACCCGCGTACTGAACCGTTGCTGTCGTTTGGTGAGCAGCTTCTGCTGCCCGAAGATGTGGAAATGGTTCCGACCTGGGTCATCGGACTGATTCTGTCCGGATACGTGTTAACCATCGGGCCCGTTGATTATTTCCTGCTGGGCTGGCTGAAGCTGCGCAAGTATACGTGGGTTGTATTTCCCGTTGTGACGGTGGTGTTCACTTTCCTCACAATCGCAGTGGCTCATGACTACATGAGCAGTGAAGACACTGGCGGGCGACTGGTAATAACCGATGTTGTGGACAACGGGATTCCTGCGCGGCAAACGGTTTTGGAGACCCTGTTTCTGGGAGCAAAAACCGAAATCTCAACCGACCACAAATCGCAACTTGTGGTGCAGGCGGAGGATTCTTTCACCGCGGCCGACTGGGTGAACATGTCTGGCAACGGCCCCCAACGCAAGTCGGATACTCCGTTGAGTTACGCTGGCCACTTTCCTCAAAACTATACCATCCGTCAGGAGGTGCAGCAGTGGTCACCGGTTTCGCTTCGAACGTTGTCACTGGAGCCGGAGAACGTCCAGCTGCCCGCGATCGACTGGAGTGATTCCACGCTGGTGACGACACCGGAAGGGAAGTCGCGGTTGCAAGATGCCCTGCGTCGCAATCCGATCTCGATCCATTCGGCGGTGATCTACCATAACGGGGCTGAGGAAGCACTTTTGGGACAGTTACCTCCTGCATTTCAGACACGTGCACGCCAACAATTCGGAGGGAACGGCGATAACCTTCCCGCAAGTCGCACTCTCGCGATCCAACAACTGCTCTCCTATATCCCGACCGATTCAAGCAATACCGGACTTTTTCGAATCGTGAGCCAGATCGCTCCACAGGGAGGCAGTTCTCTCGAAGACCTCGCCTTCTGGGATTCGTCAGATCCCAATCAATGGGCGCTCGTGATTATGACCACGGACGGTGACGAGTTTCAGGTCTTCAGAAAACTTTATCACGTTGAATGAGCATGCTCGCTGCCAAAGACCGTCTGTGATCCCTGATCAGACGATCGCAAAAATCAGTTCTGAGGATGGTCACAGGCGGGTAACGCCACCCATCAATTCGGAATCTTTGACCGACGTCGATTCCATCGAGTCACCGCAACCTAACGCTGTGCCGTGACCACTGATCGCTATTCAATGGATCGGCCAAAGATCGCTCCGCCCTGGATCAGGGCCAATCGATATTGTTGCTGCTGACTCGGACCGTTATACTATGTTTGTAGTTTGTTTGGCGGAGGCCGCAGGTGGGGGCTTTCTGCAAAGTTGGCACAGTCTGCTTTTCGTTGCGGACCGCAGCGATTTTTCGAGACCTGAAGGAGCGGGTAATGATCACAGAAAGAATGGCTCGTGACGGAGCGTGGCTGTTTCGACATCGGGGGATTTTGCCGCTATTTCTGCTGATTCCGGGGCTTTGGAGCCTCAGCCATTTTCAGTATCTCGGTGGCAGCCATTCAGTTCAGCATGCCTGGGACTGGATCTGTCTGACTGTTTCTCTGTTCGGATTCCTCATTCGCGCAACGACTGTGGGGTTTGTAGATAATGGTACTTCCGGACGCAACACGGCCTGTCAGCTTGCTTCGGAACTCAACACCACTGGCTGGTATTCCATTGTCCGTAACCCCTTATATCTGGGCAATTTTCTGATCACGATGGGCATCATCATGGTGCCTGCGGATTTATCGCTGATTGCGATCACGGGATGCTTGTTCTGGATTTATTACGAACGAATCATTTCGGCCGAAGAAGAGTTTCTGAGTCACAAATTTGGAAAGGCTTACTCCGCATGGTCGCGTGCCACGCCCGTCTTCTTTCCTCGCCTGTCCGGCTGGGTCGCTCCCTCCCGGTCGTTCAGTCTGCGAATGGTTCTGCGGCGGGAGTATTGTGCGGTGTTGCTGATCGGGATTGCGTTTCTGTTGCTGAACTTTCTTGAGCACCTGATTGCCGAGCAGAGGTACTATGTAGATGTTCCGTGGCTTATCTTCTTTGCTGGTTCGTTGAGCATTTTTCTGACGCTCCGGACTTTGAAGAAGAAAACCACCCTCCTGAATCCTCGCTGAGGCTGGCAATCTTTTGTCGATCAGGGGCCGATTGAGTTTACTTTGGCGACGGACCAGGGCACAGTTCGTTGTAAACTCAGTCGTTCGTCCGGACTGCCTGCAACGCTCCGGAACTCAACCCGTGTTGTTTTTGCCTGATTCGTGCTCATGGTTGTGCCATTGCTTGCAAGCCTGGTCATCGGTGATCGAAGCTGGATCGTGCCCTCGATCACGGTCTCCGTTCTTGGCGTGCTGCTGGCGCTGTGGTTGAACCGTCGCCACCTGACGTCGATGCCCCTTGGACCAATTCTGCGAATCTTTGGCTGGTTGCTGCTGGCGGTTTGCCTGATGAATCCGCTCTGGAGCAGTTCCCGTCCGCGTTCCGGAGCCAACGTCGTTGCCGTGTTAGCCGACAACAGTCGCAGTCATCTGGTTCAGGCCGATTCAGCAGCTGCGACTCGCGCGGATCTTTTTGCAGACGCTTTGAAGAATGGTGAAAAATCAGATCCGGTCGGCTGGCTGAATCGGCTCGAACAGGACTTCGAACTCCGTCGCTACACGGTCGCTGATCGACTGCAGCAGGTGCCACATTTTGATCCGATTGAATTCAATGGCAACGCGTCCAGCCTTAACACGGCACTCTCGCAGATCAAGCAGCGCTATGAAGGGCAACCACTTGCTGCGGTGCTGCTGCTGACGGATGGAATTGCAACGGATACGGCCGAGTCGCTCGATGCACTCAAAGGCATGCCGCCAGTTTTTCCGGTGTTGCCGCCAGAAGATAAGTCCCGGCCCGATGTTGCGGTCGGTACTTATTCCATCACGCAGACGGCCTTCGATGATGCTCCGGTGACGATTCAGGTACAGCCGACAACGATCAACGTTACTGCTGGACAAGTCGCGGTCACTCTGATGGATGCCGCCGGAACGCCGCTCGAAACCTTGACTCACAAAATCGGCGATGTCTCCCCGTTGAAGTTTCGCCATCGCCCGACAGAAGCCGGGACCGTGTTCTACCGTCTGAAGGCCGTACTGAAAGATGAGTCCGGTGCAGAGGTGACGACAGAAGCCACGACGGTGAACAATGAACAACTGATCGCGGTCGAACGTGGAACGATGCCACGGCGAATTCTGTACGTGTCCGGCCGACCGAATTGGGAGTTCAAATTTCTCCGTCGTGCGGTCGAGACGGATCCGCAGCTGCAGATGGTGGCGTTGATTCGCATCGCGAAGAAAGAAGCAAAGTTTGACTTTCGAGGGAACGCCGGAGAACGATCGAATTCCCTCTTTCGCGGCTTCAAAGATGGTGATGCTGAAGTCGCTGAAGAGTATGACGAACCGGTGTTGGTTCGCCTGAATACCAAAGACGACGAAGAACTGCGCGGAGGATTTCCTCAGAAGGCTGAGGAGTTGTTTCAGTACGATGCCATTATTCTGGACGACGTTGAAGCCGATTTCTTCATGGCCGATCAGATGCAGTTGATTTATGACTATGTGTCGCGACGGGGCGGCGGACTGTTGATGATGGGTGGCCAGGAATCGTTTCGTCAGGGAGATTATGATCGCACTCCGATCGGAGAAATGTTGCCGGTTGATTTGAGTCGTGAGATGGAGCCTCCGGCCAGTGAAGTGCGTCTGAGCCTGACTCGCGACGGCTGGCTGCAGCCGTGGATTCGTCTTCGTCCGGAAGAGACTGCAGAAGAAGAACGCCTGCAATCGATGCCTCCATTCAGAACTTTGAATTCCGCAGCCTTCGTCCGGCCCGGGGCGGTCATCATGGCGGAAGTGCAGGATGAACAGGACAATCACTGGCCGGCTTTAGTCGTGCAACGCTTCGGCAAGGGGCGCACAGCTGCTTTGTGCGTCGGCGATCTCTGGCGCTGGCGATTGCATGAAGGCTTGAGAAAACTGCATGGACTCGGTTCTGCAGTGACTGATCTGGATTCTGGTGGCGTGGTGGCTCCTGGTGAGGAGCCCGCAGAAGATCTTGGTGATCATGCACGAGCCAGTCGGCAGATGATTCGCTGGCTGGTAGCGGATGTTCCGAAGCGGATGGATCTGGAAGTTCGCGAAGAGCCAGCTCTCGGAACTGGCAGCGTGAAACTCACAGCGTTTGTTCGTGGATCTGACTTCGAAGCTCGCGAAAATGCCGACGTGAAATTTGTCGTCACCGGGCCGGATGGTCAGACCTTTGAGTTGACCGGAGAACCGTCGGACAAAGATTCCGGAATGTTCGAAGTGAGCGTCTCCGCGGCTCAACCAGGCGCATGGAAAGCGACGGTCACTGCGGTAATGAGCGATGATGGGGAAACCGAACCGCTCGTAGCATCCACCGGCTGGGCCAGTCAGCCGGATCAGAAGGAACTGAAATCAGTACAGGTTGATCGTGCGTTTCTCGAAGCGGTTGCGAAGACGACCGGCGGTCGAACGCTGGAACTTGATGAGCTGGAAGATTTTGTCGACAGCCTCCCACAGAGCAGTGCACCACTGGTAGAAGTCTGGTCGTGGCCGATCTGGCATTCTTGGTGGGTTTTCATCGCGGCGATGGCCTGCATCGGAACAGACTGGACTCTGCGTCGCCGAAGAGGTTTGCCATGAACCGACTGAATTCTGAGAAGGCTTTGAGCAGCCCTGTTCACCGTTACCTGAAGAGAATAGCGGGGCTATTTGTATTCGGTTGCAGCGTTTCGTTGTCATCAGACTCATTGGCACAAGACGCAGCGCAGCCGCCCGCAGAGTCTCCAGCTGGAGCACCACTGCCGGAGTCGTCGCAGCAATTGATCCTGGTCATCGGTGCCCCCGGAACGGGCGAGTATGCCACGAACTTCAAAACGTGGGCGGAACGCTGGGAACAGTCGGCTCAGCGTGCCGGGGTGAATTGCCATGTGATTGGCAAAAGTCAGTCAGATCCTTCCGTGTCGTCGTTGCCTGCAGCAGTAGCAACTGAAACAGCTGCTGCTCCAGCTTCCAGTTCAGAAGAAACAGATGTTGCAGAACTGTTGAATGCGATTGAAACGCTGAGCAGTTCGAAGTCGTCAGAACCGCTCTGGCTCGTCTATATCGGCCACGGCACTTTTGATGGTCGAACAGCCAGTTGGAATCTGCAAGGTCCGGACATCACGGCCGAGCAATTGGCAACCACATGCCAGAACCTGCAGCGTCCGTTGGCCACAGTTATCTGCTCCTCCTGCTCCGCGCCGTTCATCAACACCCTGTCGGGACCAGATCGAATTGTTGTCACGGCAACAAAAGACGGAAACCAGATTCAATACAGCCGTTTTGGCGATGCGATGTCGACCGCCATCAGCACACTTGAAGCCGATATCAACCGTGACGGACAGACATCACTATTGGAAGCGTGGCTCTTCGCATCGCGCCGCACGGCGGAGTTCTACAAGACCGAAGGACGGCTCGCGACGGAACATTCGCTGATTGACGACAACGGTGATGGTAAAGGCGTTCGCTCAGAACTGTATGTCGGCGATCGCGTTGCGGAGAATGCCGAGAATCCAGAACTCATTGATGGCCGCAACGCCGCTCGCTGGCATTTCGTACGCAGTGATGACGAACGTCGTTTGAGTACCGAAGATCGTGAGAAACGCGATGCTCTGGAGGCTCAGCTGGAAAAGTTGAAAGAACAAAAAGCCAGCGTGCCAGAAGATGAATATTTAAAGCAGCTGGAGGTCATTGCTGTGCAGCTCGCCGAGATCTACGAAGCGGCCAGCAAATAGTGGCATTGAGCTGGCAAAACTCAGACAACCGGAGCAATCAGCACTCGATCAGCCGCGGTCTGACCGCTGGCGATACTGTCGGGAATGCCCACGCCGTAGTAAGAACTGCCGGCGAGTTGCAGCCCAGCAATCTTTGCCTGAGTCGACTCAATCTGCGCGATCAGTTCCAGATGTCCGACATGATACTGTGGCATCGCGTTGTTGTACCGAACGACTTCGCTGAACAACGGATCGGCTGACATTCCGAAGATGTCTTTCAGTTCCGAATTCACTGTGGCAACCATCGTGTCGTCATCCATCTGCAACAGCTCTGGCTGCATCGCTCCCCCCACAAACGTCCGCAGCAGAATATGTCCTTCCGGAGCGCGATTCAGAAACTTGCGACTGGAAAAACTGACGGCCAGAATCTTGCGGTTTTCAATCGCGGGGATGACCAGACCAAACGCATCCATGGGATTACGAAAGTCTGACAACTTGTGGCCACTCACAACAATCGCGCTGCTGGCGTATTCGATCTTTTTCAGCAGCGAGGTGAGATCCTGAAGACTCTGATCCGGCAGCAAACGAGCTGCTGCGTGAGTTGGCAATGTGATGATGACGGCGTCAAATTCTTCGGATGCAGCATTCCCTTCGGTCGATACGGTCCACTTCGCACGTTGGCCATTCGGAGGAGAAATCTCGGTGATCGCACATCCGATCCTGAATTTCACTCGCCCCGATTTCTTCAGCCATGCTTCCAGGCTGCCGATCAAACTGCTGAGCCCTTTGTCGGCCGACGCGAAGAGTCCATATCTCGCACCACTACCAGACGTCCCTTCACTGGCTCTTTCTGACTTCTGCTGTGCCAGGGTTGCTCGAATCACGCTGCCGTGACTTTGCTCCATATCCAGAAAGCGAGGCATCGTGGCTTTGAGGCTGAGCTTTTCCGGATCAGAGGTGTAGATGCCGCCCACGAGCGGCTGCACAAGTCGGTCCAGCGTCTGACGACCAAATCGACGCCGCACAAAGTTGGCAAGGCTCTCATCAACAGCAGCGGCCTTGCGGCCTACGAACGCTTCGGCCAGAAGACGCAGCTTTCCGCCCAGCGACAAAACAGGAGTTGTCATGATAGCCCAGGGCTTGGCCGGAGCCATCAGCATGAAACCATCAGGGACAGCCATCGGCTGACCATTGCGCAGTACCAGGGAGCGACGATAACGAGCATCCGTCGGAATCAATTGCTCCGTAAAACCGATTTCCTGACACAATCGCAGGCCAGCCGGTTTATTGGTGATGAACGAATCAGGACCAAGCTCAATCAGGAATCCGTCCGCTTCTTCTGTGCGAATGATTCCTCCAAGGCGACGAGACGCTTCAAACAGCGTCACCTGCACCATGCCGGATTTTGAGACGAGTCGCTGAGCGGCTGCCAGTCCGGTGATTCCGCCACCAACGACTGCCACTCGCAAGGGGCGACTCGAATCCGAATCGGACACGGAAGCGGTCACTTCTTCGCTCCCAGTTCGTGCACGTATTCTACCACGGCCTTCACATGATCCGGGTTCATATCCGGCATTACTCCGTGACCCAGATTGAAGATGTGACCCGGGCGACCACCGGCTGACTTCAACACATCGGCCACTCGCTGCTTCAGAATCGGCAGATCCGCGTAAATCGAAACCGGATCCATATTGCCCTGAATCGCGACGTCATAGCCGAACGTCTTCCACGCGTCTTCCAACTGACAACGCCAGTCGAGCCCCATGACCTGACCACCGGCTTCACGCTGCAAGGAATGCAGTGACGGATTGCCATTCAGAAAGTTAATCACTGGAGCAAACGGTTCCACCAGCTGAATCAATCTCTTCGTATGAGGCAGCACGTAACGACGATAATCCGATGGCGATAAACAACCGGCCCAGCTGTCGAAAACCTGCACGCACTGACAACCTGCAGCCACCTGCTGTTGCAGATACAGACTGACCGTGTCAACCAGACGACTCATCAGCACATTCCACGCGCTTTCGTCGTTGTACATCAAAGACTTGGTGCGCACGTAGTTTTTCGAACCACCGCCTTCGATACAATACGACGCCAGCGTAAACGGCGCTCCGGCAAATCCCAGCAAAGGAATATCATTCGGGAGAGCTCGTCGAATCATGCGAATCGCCTGAAAGACGTAGTCCACACTGTCCATCGCATCCAGTGCGCGAATACGATCGACATCGCGGCCGGTATGCACTGGATTGTGAATGACCGGTCCTTCGCCCTTTTGGTATTCCAGATTCAGACCCATCGGTTCCAGAATCGGCAGCAGGTCGGCAAACAGAATCGCCGCATCAACTCCCAGAACCTGACGAGCGGACACGGTCACTTCACACGCCAGTTCCGGAGTTTTGCATAACTCCATGAACGTGACTTTGCTGCGAACCGCCATGTATTCCGGCAGGTATCGCCCCGCCTGACGCATGATCCACAGAGGAGTCGTGTCGGTCGCTTCGCGCCGAACGGCTTTCATGAAGCGACTGTTATAAAGAGCGTCAGACATTGAAAATTATTGCATTAAGAGGAAAGAGGTGGTTCCGGATTCAGGAAGCTTTGCCCAGATCCAGGTCCACAAAGAAATCCGCTACTGGGCTGGAGAATCCCGGCAGCACAGCACCGCCATCAATCGTATCTTTTTCGTGATACACAATAGCCGCGGCGGGCGAGGTATACACAGTCACAGAACGATTGTCACAGTCCACAATCCAAATCAATTGTGTTCCCGAATGAAAGTATTCAATTCGCTTGCGGGACATTTCGGCTTTTGTGTTGCCGGGACTGAGGACTTCGACGACCAGTTCCGGGGCAAGCGGCGGAAATGCGTCCGCCGGAAATCGCCCCTGGGGTAACTGCTTGAGAGACACAAACGCCACATCCGGAGCGCGCACCACATTGGCCAGAAGCTGAAACATTCCATCGGCTCCGGAAACCAGTCCCAATTTCCGTGCTGAAATAAACTGACGAAGAATGGACAGAATTGCCGCTGCCACAACAGAAGATCCGAATCCCACGGCTTTCTCCACCAACGTCTGATCAATCAGCTCGCACAACGTCGTTCCCTCAGCATTGGCGACCTCCAGATCATCGATCGAAGCCAAGCCGGGGGCCGGAGAAAGTCGCAGCCGTTGCGCGGAGATATTCCCCAGATCTTCAAGACGTTCAGCCAATGACGGGCTGAGCACTGTAGGACCGAGTGCCGTGGGACTGAGAATTGTGTTGACCATGATGCAACTCCTGAATCAGCAGCGTCGATGCACTCTTCAGGATTCTATCTGCGATTGTGTCCCGAGGGAATGTTCCTTCATTCGGCAAATGCATTTTCGACACGTTGGCGGAATCTTAACGTCTGCAAAGAATCCGGTTCGTACATGCTTTCGACGCTGAGTCCCAGTTGATACCACCCGCCGGGCCGATCGGTCACATGGCGCGCGCTCACCACAAAGTAACGCCAGACATTCTCGGGGTCTGCCACCGCTGCGATAAACTTGCGAGACGTCAGCTTCACAGGCATCAGCACACCAATTCCCTGACGTCGAAGATCACAGGTGGCCGCCGGAATAGCCTTCTGCATATCCGCTTGCTCGGGGCCTCGATTTTCTTCGAACGGAATCAACCAGATTCCGATCGCAACACTGCGAGTCCCTTCACTGCGGCGACTTGGCCGTGTCCCGGTTTCATAAGGCATCTGTCCCATGTCGAACTGTGTCAGCAGACGAGTCAGAGCGAGTCCGGCTTGCTGTCTGGGGTGCCTCTTCTGGAAGACGCCGCCAAGATTGCTAAGAACTGGAATGCGCTGGAACATGGGTTCGGCCTGAAGCTGGTGATTGTGCCTTTCTGCAACTATTGGTTATTTCCGGCAACTTCGAGGTGACGCTTCAACAAATTTACAGTTGCCGGCCTGCCGGTTGTACCAGTTATGTCGGCCATTCCACCGTTTCGTCCCAGCCAGCGCGGCTCTCGTACCTCTGGAAATCAGCCTGCAGCTAATCTGCGCTGACCGAAAAACTATTCGACGGCATTTGCGAGGGTTAATGGTGTGAGCAACCGCCACCGACGGATTCAAAGAAGTCGTTGCCTTTGTTGTCGACCAGAATGAAGGCCGGGAAGTCAACAACATCAATCTTCCAGATGGCTTCCATCCCCAGTTCGGCGAACTCGACGACTTCCACGTTGCGAATATTTTCCTTCGCCAGAATTGCCGCCGGTCCACCAATGCTGCCCAGATAAAAGCCGCCGTGTTTATGACAGGCATCTGTCACTTGCTTGCCACGGTTGCCCTTGGCAATCATCACCATGCTGCCGCCATTTGACTGGAACAGGTCAACATACGAATCCATACGACCGGCTGTCGTCGGTCCGAACGACCCGCTGGCATAACCTTCCGGCTTCTTGGCAGGCCCGGCATAGTAAACAGGATGATTACGGAAATACTCCGGCAGCGGCTGACCGGCATCGAGCCGCTCTTTTAGTTTGGCATGAGCGATATCGCGAGCCACAACAATCGGGCCGGACAACAACAAGCGTGTGGTTACCGGATACTGGCTTAGATCGGCCAGAATATCCTTCATCGGGCGATTCAAATCGACTCGCACCGCGCTGTCGTCTTTGCGATGTCGCAGATGTTCCGGAATGTACTTGAGCGGTTCAAATTCCAGCTGTTCCAGAAAGACGCCGTCCTTCGTAATTTTGCCCTTCGCCTGCCGATCCGCGCTGCAGGATACACCGATTCCGATTGGCAATGAAGCCCCATGTCGAGGCAAGCGGATGATTCGAACGTCGAGTGCAAAATACTTCCCGCCGAACTGAGCACCAATGCCGCACTTACGAGCCGACTCCAGCATCTGGGCTTCGAGCTCAACGTCCCGAAATGCGCGGCCGGATGCATTGCCGGTGGTTGGCAGATGATCGAGATACTTCGTGGAGGCCAGCTTCACGGTCTTCATCGTGGCCTCGGCCGAAGTTCCACCGATGACGAACACGAGGTGATATGGCGGACACGCAGCGGTGCCGAGGGTTACCATCTTCGCGGTCAGATATTCGACCAGCGATTTTGGATTCAGGACGGCTCGCGTTTCCTGAAACATAAACGACTTGTTGGCCGATCCGCCGCCTTTGGCCACGAACAGAAACTTGTAGTCGTTGCCATCAACAGTCATCAGATCCATCTGCGCCGGCAGATTGGTGTTCGTGTTCTTTTCATCCCACATATTCATCGCGGCATTCTGCGAATAACGCAGATTGTTCTCCGTATAGGCATCGTAGACGCCTCGGGACAATGCCGCTTCGTCACCGCTCGACCAGACAGCATGGCCCTTCTTGCCCAGAATCGTGGCGGTCCCGGTGTCCTGACAGAACGGGAGCACTCCAGCACTGGAAACATCCGCATTCTTCAGCATCGTCAAAGCGACCATGCGGTCGTTTTCTGAGGCTTCCGGGTCGTCCAGAATCGCGGCCACCTGCTTCAAATGAGCGGGGCGCAGGAAGAAATTGATATCGTGGAAGGCCTGTGAACTCAGCAAAGTCAGTGCCTGTGGATCGATGCAGAGAACATCCTGCCCTTCGAACGAGCGAGTTTTGACATGCTCGGAAGTCAGCAGGCGGTACTGAGTTTCATCCTTACCCAGATCAAACAGGGGTTCAAAATGAAAAGGCGCGGTTGGCACGATCGGAAACTCCCGCTGGAGGTGCTTTTGGTCCGTAAAAAAAGCCTGAGGTCTCTTTCGAGAACACAGGCTTTTAAAGCGAGGTCGACGGGACTTGAACCCGCGGCCTCCAACGTGACAGGCTGGCGCTCTAACCAACTGAGCTACGACCCCTCGCTTGCCTTGCGGCTGAACAGGCGGAAGACTACAGCCTTCGACCCATCTTTTCAAGAACTCCACGCGACAATTTCGGCAGACTGTTGTGCTTCGCTTCAACCGAAGACAGAGAATTCCGGCTTCCGGTTCACTCAAACGCGGCAAACTCAGCGATCCACG
>JBPOIW010000196.1:0-30704 GCA_052034165.1 Planctomycetota bacterium
CGGCCCGAGTTGCGAGCGACCGGCTACGGTTTCATGAATCTAGTCAGTATTAGCTGTGGGGGATTCGGCGACTGGGGATTCGGTTATCTTCGCGACCGGCAGGTTCCTCTGAACGCGATCTTTGGTGCATTTGCCGGTGTGGCAGCTTTGTCGATTATCATCGTGCTGCTAATCAAACCCGCGGCAGCCGATGTGTCTGGTGATGCGAAATAGTCGTAAGTTTTGACCTGCCTTTTGTGTCCGCGAACCAAAGCAAAGTACCGAGCTGTGCTGCCAAACGTGGGATTTGCCGCACGAGTACCGTTGTTTGGGGGATGCTTCGCCAATAATCAGGCGTGACTGAAGAATAACCAGCTTCAAGCGTTGCCGTTGGGCGTGTTGATTTGCCGAGTGGCCTTCAACTGCCAACAGTTTTCCTGTTCACGCACATTTTCAGCAACGGGGATACCTGCCAATGAACAGTCATGAAGTGGATTATCAGATTTTTGGCGACGACATGCAGTTGGTGGAAGTCGAACTGGATCCTCGGGAAACGGTCATCGCAGAAGCTGGCGCGATGAACTACGTGGAAGATGGCATTCAGTTCGAGGCCAGAATGGGTGATGGCACTGAAGCCAGCGCCGGGCTAATGGGGAAACTGCTGGGTGCGGCCAAACGCAAGTTGACTGGTGAGTCGATATTTATGAATCAATTTACGAATCATTCCAATCAAAAAAGGAAGGTCGCGTTCGCGGCGCCGTTTCCGGGCAAGATTATTCCCATCAACCTGGCCGAAGTGGGCGGCACCGTAACCTGTCAGAAAGATTCATTTCTTTGTGCAGCCTATGGCACCAAAGTCAGCATTGCTTTTGCGAAGAAGCTCGGAGCTGGATTCTTCGGAGGCGAAGGTTTTATTCTTCAAAAGCTTCAGGGCGATGGACTTGCGTTTATTCACGCCGGCGGCACTGTCATTCGGAAGGATCTGAAGGGGGAAACTCTGCGAGTCGACACAGGCTGCATCGTTGGATTTGCCGGAGACATCGAGTACGACATCCAGCGGTCCGGGAATCTTAAGTCGATGTTCTTTGGGGGCGAAGGTTTGTTTCTGGCGACCTTACGCGGACATGGCACTGTATTGATTCAGAGCTTGCCATTCGCTCGGCTGGCAGATCGAGTACTCCAGAATTCGGGACTCGGCGGTGGGCAGGAGCAAGGCTCAGTACTGGGAGCTTTCGGGAACATGTTCGGAGATTAGACGCCAAAGAATACCCGGCTTTCCATGAGTTCCGGTTTTAACCTAGAATCCGCAGACACTTTCCAAACACCGTTTTTTGTCTGCAAGAGCCTTTTCTCTTGGCTGCGCCAATTTCAATAGCCGTTCTCGGATCCACGGGATCGATCGGAACCAGTTGTCTGGATGTCATTCGGGCTCATTCGTCCAGCCTGCGCGCCGCGGGTTTGGTGGCGCACCGAAGTGCGGAGCGTTTGTGTCAGCAGGTTTCTGAATTTCAGCCGGATTGGGCCGTTTTGGGGGCTCCGGATGCGGCATTGCCAGCTTCTCGAGCGGGATCCACAGGCAGTTCCGCAAAGCAAATCGCCTGGCATCAGGGACTTGAAAAAGTCCCGAGACTGATCCAAAACGCTGAAATCAACACCGTGGTGTGTGCCATGGTCGGTGCGGCGGGGCTCCCAGCCACATGGGCGGCTGTGGACGCTGGAAAACGGGTTGCTCTGGCCAATAAGGAGTCGCTGGTCGTCGCTGGGGCACTGATCATGCGTCGAGCTGTTGAGACCGGAGCAGCGGTAATTCCGGTGGACAGTGAGCACAGTGCGATCTATCAATGCTTGCACAGCGGGCGTCGTGCGGACGTTCGCAGAGTTGTTTTAACGGCCAGTGGCGGGCCTTTTCGAGGCTTTTCGAAGGATCAGTTGCGAGATGTGACTCCGGAAATGGCCTTGAAGCACCCGACGTGGAATATGGGGCCAAAGATTTCCGTCGATTCAGCGACCATGATGAATAAGGCACTGGAGATCATCGAAGCCCGATGGTTGTTTGGGCTTGCTCCGGAAGAGATTTCTGTTGTGATTCATCCGCAATCTTATGTTCACTCATTGGTGGAGTTCCGGGACGGTTCCGTGATTTCCCAGATGTCTCCACCGGACATGAGGTTGCCAATACAGTATGCTTTGATGTTTCCGTTGCGGCCGGACGGGCCTGCTCGGAAGCCAGATTGGACCAAGCCTCAGACACTAGAACTGCTGCCGCCTGACTTTGATGCCTTCCCGGCATTGCGATTAGGCTTTGAAGCGGTTCAGCGAGGCGGAACGTGCGGCGCTGTCCTGAATGCCGCCAATGAAGTGGCCGTAGCGCGATTTCTGAATCGCGAACTGCCTTTCTTCCGGATAACTCAGGTTGTTGAAGATGTATTAAACCACCATCAATTCGATGCACAGCCGACGATGGAGCAACTGCTTCAGATCGACAGCTGGGCTCGGGAGGAAGCAGCTCGGTGGAAGACCTAGCTTTTCAATCTATCGCGGCCACGGATTTATTCGCGGCCACTGATCTCGGCGCCATACTCACTAAGTTCCTGAATATCCTCTCGGTCGTTCTGGGGCTTGGGCTCGTGATCTTCTTTCATGAACTCGGACACTTCGCGGTTGCCAAGTGGTGCGATGTGCATGTGGAACGATTCAGCATCGGCATTGGACCAATTCTGTGGAGTCGCCAGAAGGGCGAAACAGAGTATGCCTTATCCGCGCTTCCGTTTGGCGGCTATGTCAAGATGCTGGGGCAGGATGACATGGATCCGAACCAGATGACCAGCTCGGAGATCGCCGAGAATCCCCGTTCTTATTCGGCAAAGACTGTTCCTCAGCGAATGGCCATCATTTCGGCCGGCGTGATCATGAACGTGGTCACGGGCTTCATGTTCTTCGCCACGTGTTATTGGTTTGGCGTATTTGAACCGGCACCGGTTGTGGGCTCAGTCATTACTGGATTTCCTGCGTGGCAAGCCGATATTCGTCCGGGCGACCGAATTCTGTCGGTCAATGGCGAATCGATTCGCAGCTTCAGCGACCTTCAGGAAGCTGTCATTCTCTCAGCTGGCGATGTGACACTGGCGGGAACTCACGCTGACGGGACTTCCTTTAATCACATTCTGACTCCGCTTCAGTCATCGTCAGTGCGATCAGTCGGGATTCGCCCCGGGGCGATCGCTCAGATTGCCGATCAGATCGAAAAGCCTGAATTAATTTCTGACGCCGGAATGCCGCTTGAAAAGGCTTCGACGGATTTCCTTCCGGGTGACAGGATTCTGGATATTGTGCCGAAGCCTAAAGAAGGCGAAACGGCACCGGCGATGGCCGATGTTGCTGCTGGCAAGCCCATGCAGTTTTCATTGCTACGCTATATGACGTCGCGTTATGCGGATCGCGAATTGATCTACAGAGTTGAACGCTCGGAGAAAACGGCTGATGCCGAAAAGGCAGGGCCGCCGAAGATTGTTGAGATTACAGTTCCTCCTTCTGAGATTCGTTCGGTCGGCCTTTGGATGGCGATGGGGCCGGTACTGGCTGTTCAGAAAGATTCAGTTGCCGAAAAGGCCGGCATCAAAGTTCGCGATATCATTGTTTCTGTGGATGATCAGGAACCCGGCAAGACCATCGATCCGCTGCAGTTACCCGTTTACTTTGGTGATCGAGGTGGCAAGCCGGTGAAAGTCGTGGTGAAGCGAACCACTCCGAATGGCGATGAGCAGGTTGAACTGGAGTTGATTCCCAGAGTCGATGCGCCAGGATGGCTGGATTCCCCGGATTTCAAAGCCAGTCCTCTCAGCATTCCATCGCTCGGGTTGGGTTATCAGGTTCAACCTCGAATAGCAAAAATTCTGGAAGGATCAGAGGCCGAGAAACTGGGTGTCTTCAAGCCGGACATGAAGATTACTCGCATTGATCTGATTCACTCCGATCCGACATCAGACGCTCCTGATGCTTTGGGTGACGCGAAAACTCCAAAGGAACTTGACCTTGCGACTCTGGATGCCAAAGAGCCGGGAACGTTGGAGCAGATCAACTGGGCCTGGGCGTTTGCAGAGATTCAACGAGTTCCGAATCGCCAGATTCGCATCTACTTTGATGACGGCAAGAATAACGGCTCGGAAGTTTTGAAGACTCACGAAGTTGCCACAGGCTGGTATCGCTGGTTCCGAGGATTCAATGGCAGCATCTGGCAGGATGATCGCGAACTTCAAAATGGAAAAACTTTTGGCGAAGCGATGTCTTTGGGAGTCCGACGAACTCGAAAGACAGCGAACTCAATCTATCTGACTTTACATTCACTGCTTCGTGGCAGTGTCTCACTGGATTCGATGAGCGGTCCTGTAGGAATTGCAAAAATCGGTTACATGGTGGCGGAGCGTGGTCTCATCGATCTTATGATGTTTCTGGGGTATCTCAGCATCAATCTGGCGATCCTTAACTTCCTGCCGATTCCAATTCTCGACGGCGGACATATGGTGTTCCTGTTCTGGGAAGGGATCACTCGTCGCAAACCAAGCTCCCGCGTAATCGGATGGGCTCATGGATTTGGGTTGTTGTTCATCATCTCCCTGTTCCTGTTCGTGATGTATGTCGACCTGAGTTCATTGATTGGCGGCGGAGACTGATCTGCTGCGATGGATGACGTTTGGAGCACGTGATTCGCCGTGTCGATCAACCCGCTACATCACATCGATTTCCTGCAGCGTATCGGTCATGAGGTACGTGAGTGCGGCGGCGTTCACTGGTTCAACTGCGGTTCGCGTGTCTTTTCCAGTGTGCCCTATGACCGCGATGTGGACGCATGTTCGATTGATCTTCGTGAGATCCTGAGATCTGACGGGCTGGTTGCCCGATTTGGCTGCCCCCTCGATCAGGGCGTTCCAAGCTTTCGCATCGTCTGTGACTCGAAAGATTACGACTTTCCGCTTCTGCGTAGTCGCACACGAACTCAGGTGCGACGCGGGTTGGAAGTTTGTCGTGTGGAACAAATTGAGTTTCAGCAGCTGCAGAAAATGGCGATGCCGCTGAATGCCGACACGTTGATTCGTCAGGGGCGAAAAGTTCCGATGGACCTGCAGAGGTATTGGACCCGTTATTATCAGCAGGCGGCCGTTACGCAGGGTGCTGAAGCCTGGGCCGCATTTGTCGGGACGGATCTTGCAGCCTATCTGATCTCGTTCATGATTAACGACGTGGCGAATTTGCTGATCGTGCGATCGTCGAGCCAGCATCTGGAGAGTTATCCCAACAACGCTCTGCTGTTTCAGTTCCTGTCTGCTCGACTGAAAGACTCGGACGTCCGAATGGTCAGTTACGGATACGAGTCGATTCAGTCAGATCTGGGCTCGCTGGATCAGTTCAAGCTTGGCATGGGATTTCGAAAAGATCCCGTGGGGCAGAGGATTGAGTTCGCTCCGTGGCTCAGGCCATTTTGCAACCGATTTACCGACGTTATTGCGCGGCGAGTTCTGAAGTCGCTGGGAAGAGGCGAGTCGGTTGCCAAGTTGGAAGGAATGCTGAACTGGCACCGTGACCAACCGCCATTGCATCCACCTGGAGATTCACGTCGGGCCGCCTGACTCGGGCGTGGCCCTTAACTCTGTCTCGCTCAGTCTGATGATTTCAGGCGTTTCTGACATCCCAATGCGGCGAAGGGATTGGGACAGAATCGAGTTCCGGCCCTTCATCGACTCGCAGTATTCTGGCACCGAGTGAGTTGAGTTTGCTGTCGAACTGCTGGTAACCTCGATAGAGATGATAAACGCGACGAATCTCCGTAACGCCTCTGGCGGCGATCCCGGCCAACACCAGCGCGGCACTGGCTCGCAGGTCCGATGCCATCACCGGCGCTGCAGAGAGAGAGGGGACTCCGCGGATCACTGCCGAGTTTCCTCGCACCTGAATGTCAGCACCCATTCGAATCAGTTCAGCAGCATGCATGAATCGTTCAGGAAACACATTGTCGGTGATGCGACTCTCGCCCGGCACAAGAGTCAGCAAAGCCATCAACTGGGCCTGCACATCCGTAGGAAATCCGGGATAAGGATTGATATCCGCAACGACCGGGAACAGTGGCTCTTCGGCAGAAACATGAAGCCCGTCAGCTGACAGTTCCACTTTAACGCCGATTTCCTGCAGGATACTGAGAACGGCCTGCATCTGTTCAGACGGGGCGTTCTGAATCAGGATGCGGCCCTTCGCGATGGCAGCCGCGATGGCAAGGGTGGCGGCTTCGATGCGATCAGCGATGATCGTGTGCTGCACAGGCCCCAGTTCTTCGACGCCGTGGATTTCGATAATGGAAGTCCCCTGCCCTTCGATCCTGGCACCAGCCGAATTCAGGAAGCGTGCCAGGTCCGCCACTTCCGGCTCGCGAGCGGCGTTGCGAATGACAGTCGTTCCTCGAGCCAGCGCTCCGGCGACCATGACATTGCATGTTCCCGTCACTGTTGGGCCATGGCTGCCCAGAAGATCCAGGTCACAACCTTGTAACTTTGGAGCGGAAGCGACGATATTCCCTGATTCAATCCGGATGTCTGCTCCAAGGGCCGACAGACCACGCAGATGAAGATCAACCGGCCGATGCCCGATTTTACATCCACCAGGCAGAGCGACGATTGCGGTTCCAAATCTTGCCAGCAGTGGTCCCAGCACGCAGATACCTGCTCGCATGTGACGGACCAGTTCGTACGGGGCTACTGTGGACGCAATGTCATTGGAGTTGATTACAACGGTATCAGTCTGATCGCGAGCAAGGGAGAACCCCATTCCCTGCAGCAACGTCGACATCGTAGTCACGTCCTGCAACATCGGCACTTGCTTCAGTCTGACTTCCCCCGCGATTGCCACGCTGGCCGCAAGAATCGGAAGCGCTGCGTTCTTGCTGCCTTCGACACGAATGGCTCCCTTCAGACGTGTGCCGCCTGTGATGCGAAACATATCCATCGTCAGAGGCCTTCTCGGCGATGGATGTGCTCCAATAATCGATGATTGTCGACTTCGTAATCGCGAACTGAGATGCCGAATTCACGCAGGACAGATGCGCTAATCCGGGGCCATGGGGAAACCAGACTTCTGCCGGTGGCCGTGTCACTGACAGGGACCCAGATCAGGGCCGTCAATGGCATAATGCCGATCAACAATGCAGCTTTTCCAGACAATGGCTTTGACTGCAGATCGTTGGACCAGTCCAGCGACAGCAAGTGGTCAATTCGACGTTGTAGAATCGTGCGACCAGCACCACCAAATCCCAAACCTGCCGAAAGTGTTGATGTGCGGGAAACGCAATAATCTGCCAGTCGTGCCATGCCGCGAAGGAATGCGGTGGCTTGCGCGGCCGAGCGATTGGCGCGCCGATCTGATGCCAGTTCTCGCTGGAGTGATGCTTCCCGAGACGTGAACCAAACGAGGGGATGAAACCAGAAAATGATTTCAACGAGTCGTTGCAGAAAGAGTCTCAGAGGATGCTTGGCTTCAAGGTGAGCGAGTTCGTGTCGCAGGACGGCATCCAGTTCGTCATCCGGAAACGTACAGAGTGATTCCGGAAGCACGATAACCGGGTGTTGAAGTTGCCAGCAGAAGGGAGTGGTCAGGTCGTCGCTGGCAAGCACAGTGATCCGAGACGTTCTGAGTCGATCGGCTGTTTCTGGCGAGCATCTCATAGCTTCGCCGCTGGTGTGCAGGGGAAAGTGTTTCGTTGTGCTGACAAGCCGCGAAGTCATGATCAATGACCACAGGGTTCTGAACGCCAGGACTGATGCACCCGTAATCCAGATTAAGCGAAGCAATGACGAACAGGTCTTCGTAAGATTTGATGCCGCGAACGACGCCAAAAGAATATCGTCATCTGCCGAATGGAGAAGTCGCACATGTGGCAATAAAACTCCCGTCGCCACAAGGATGAGCACGACAGAATGGCATATTCCCCAGAGCCTGTCCGCCGACTCACTGGAGTTGCATTTTCCGGCCAGCCTCAGGCTGATCAGCAGCACGACAGTGCATTGGATGGTCAGTGATAAAAAAAACTCCGGAAAAGCAGAGGATGTCACTGAGTCTCCTCCAGCTTTTTCAAAGCGTCGCGAAGCACATCTACTGTCTTCTGATCGGCTTCATCTTCTGCCATCAGATTCAGAACCATGGTTGGAAGTCGGTTACCAAACAAGACGGATTTCAGGTCGCTCAGGATCGAACGGGAAACCTCATCTCGGGAAACAAGTGGCTGATAGACGTACGCGCGTCCGTCCTTTGTTCGGGACAGCACATTCTTGCGAGTGGCCAGCAGGTTCAGGGTGGTCATGACTGTCGTATAGGCAAGCTCACGAGTGAGATTATCACAGACGTCCTGTACTGTGCCTTTGCCAATTGTCCACAGCACATTCATGAGCTCGAGTTCATATCGAGTCAGTCGATTTTCAGGCACTCAGAATTCTCCCCACGCTCAGACGATGAAAATCATTGCTGTTGGCTGAGCCGCAAGCATCTCTGGTCCGGACGTTAATGAACTGTGATGTTTGTAGTAATTCTGAAGGACTGTCGCCTTTTCTGCGGATTCGGTCAAGATTGGCCGTCGTCCAACCTTCATTTCCGAGCCCTAATCCGATCGCTGCTCGCGGTTTAACGAGTTGTATGACGATCGTCTCAATTTCTGGTCACCGATTCATCCAGATTCAGGACCAGATTGGCAATCATCGTCCAAGCCGCAAACTCGGCGGGCGGAGCAATATTCGCTGGCAACGATTCGCCAACCTTGATGACTTTCAGGGCCGCTTCTTTGTCACCATCGAACAGGGCTTCTTGAGACTCATAGGCAGTTTCCACAAGTCGCAACTCCTCAGGATTTGGCAACCTTGAAACCACTGTGCGATAGAGGAAGTTGATACGGCTTCCCAACGTTTCTCCCCCCTCGGAAATTGTTCGCTCCGCCAGATTCCGCGCGGCTTCGAAGTGCTGCACGTCGTTCATCAATTGCAAAGCCTGCAACGGAGTATTGCTGCGTTCACGCCGTGTGCAGAATTGCTCACGATTCGGACCGTCAAAATTGCTCATGAAGGGTGGCGGAGCTGTCCGCTTCAGGAAGCAGTAAACACTGCGACGATAAAGCGAAGTGCCGTGATCCTGCATGTAGAAACGAGTATTGCTGTTTTCGTAACCGACCGGCTCCCAGATGTCATCCGGCTGATAAGGCAATACGCCTCGACCTCCCATCTTGAGGTCGATCAATCCACTGACATAGAGTGCGTTATCACGCAATTGTTCCGCGTCCAGTCGGAAGCGAGGACCACGGGCCAGTAGTCGGTTCTCGGGATCTTTCTGGTGTCGGGCTTCACCGATCTCAGAATGTTGGCGAAACGTCGCTGATGTCAGCAGCATGCGATAGAACTGCTTTACATCCCAGCCACCTTCACGGAAATTCACCGCCAGCCAATCCAAAAGTTCCGGATGGCTCGGCAGATCGCCACGTGTTCCAAAATCGTCGCTGGTCTTCACCAGCCCTGTTCCGAACACCTGCTGCCAGAGACGATTCACCGTAACGCGAGCAGTCAGCGGATTCTCCGGAGCCAGAAACCACCGCGCGAGATCCAGGCGATTGGCACGTTGGCCCGCTCCAATCGGCTGGCCGTCGACATTCTTCAGAGCAGGGAACTCTGAAGGAACGTTGGGCTCAACTTTGTCTCCCGGTTTGTCGTACTGCCCGCGAAGCATGACGAATGCCTCACGAGGCTTATCGAGATCACTGAAGGTAAATGTTCCCGGGATCGAATCATTGATGACCTGAGTCGCTTCCTGCGACGAGGCGTAGGCTTTACGAAGATCTGTGACCGTTGATTCCTCGGCTCGCTGTACATGTTGCAGCCAGAAACGCAGCAGCTTTTCTTTTTGGTCCGCCGGTGTTTCGTCTTTCGGCCCGCCAGTCAACACAGGGCTGAGTTCTCCGCTGATGCCACCCGGATTGCCACCTTTGCTGTGAATCCAGAATTGTTGAAATGATGATCCTGGATCCTTCGTGGGATCGGACTTGCCAACGAGACGGACATCATCAATCCAGATCTTTCCGCCGTCCAGGCTGAGGACGATGCTCTTGATACGGCTGCCAGGTTTGCTTTCGAAGCGAGAGAATGGGATTGATAGTTTCGTCCATTCACCGGGAGTCGGAACTGGGCCCATCTTGATGTCTGAATTCGAAGCACCGTACTTCTCACTTTCTCCCCAGACCGCGCGGTGATTCTTGCCGTCGTCGAATTGCAGAGCAAACCCTTTCGGTGGGCTGAAGGAATCAACTCGGACCCAGAATTCGATCTGTCCCTCTTCAGGAACGACAACAGGAATCAAAGCCAGTTCCACGGTCACGTCGTACTGTGAACCAAAGGCCAATTCCAAAACTCGTCGACCAGACTTTGCGCCAAACTCCGGATCAAGAATCCAGGCCGCATCATTTCGCGACGTGTTCCTTGAACGAGATCCGAAAGGAAATGAATCATCGATGATCTCATCAGAAATCTCTTTGGTCGGTGATACGTTGCCAGCCGATAACGCGGGATCAGCGTACTCAATCTTTGTGACAGCCTCTTCCAGTTTGATTCGAGCGGCCGCTTCGGCCGACTGAGCTGCTTCCAGAGCCAGTCGTTGCTCAGCACTGGGGACTTTCAGGAACGGATTCGTGTTGCGGATATTTCCATCCATCGCCGGGTCCGACGTGGAATAGAAAAACGCATACATCGAATAAAAGTCGCGCTGAGTGACCGGGTCGAATTTGTGATCGTGGCAGACCGCACAACCGGCGGTCAGGCCCATCCACGTTTGCATTGTTGTACTGGTGCGGTCGACAGCATATCGGTAGAGCCATTCTTCGGCGATCGCTCCACCTTCGCTGGTTGTAACGTTGCAGCGGTTGAAACCGGTGGCAACTTTCTGCTCAAGAGTGGGCTCGGGAAGAAGATCACCGGCCAATTGCCAGGTGGTGAACTTGTCGAACGAAAGGTTCTGATTGAACGCACTGATCACCCAGTCCCGATAGGCCCACATTTCTCGTTCGTTGTCGAGGTGGAGTCCATGAGTGTCCGCGTAACGAGCCACATCCAGCCAGTATCGAGCTTGTTCTTCGCCGTAGCGCGGAGAGTCCAGATATCGGTTGACCATTTTCTCGTAGGCGTCGGGCGACGTGTCGTTGAGAAACAAGTCGACTTCATCGATCTTCGGAGGCAGGCCGGTCAGAGTAAAGGCGACTCGACGAATCAGAACTTCACGATCTGCCTCACGCTGAGGCTTCAGCTTTTCGCGTTCGAGACGGCTCAGGATAAAGGCATCGACTGGATTTTTTACCCACGCGGAATCAGTGACTGCCGGAACAGCAGGCGAGACCGGGCTTTCGAACGCCCAGTGCTTTTGGTACTTCGCACCTTGTTCGATCCAGCGACGTAGCAGATCCTTCTGAGCGGCCGTGAGAGTCTTCTTTGTCGACGGCGGAGGCATGACCACATCAGCATCGTCGCTCAGGATTCGATTGATCAGCTCGCTGGCCGAAGGATCACCAGGCTTGATCGCAACGACGCCATCATGCTCCAGCGTGGCACCATCCCGCGTATCGAGCCTCAGATCCCCTTTTCGATGGTTCGCATCGAAACCGTGACAGTCGAAACAATTGGACGACAGGATGGGCCGAATATCGCGATTGAATTCGATGACATCCTGTGCTGTGGAAACACTTGCACAAGTCATCACGGCCAGCAAGGCGACATTGAGGCGAAGACTGTTGGTCATAGGTCGATTCCTGAAGTCCTTAGCCGAATCCATCGACGGCATTTTCTGATCGCTCGACAAGCCCGGAGTATAGTTCCTCACCCCGTTCAGAAACAGCCAAACCCATCCTTTGACTACTGCAGCCTGCTGCCGCTTTCCAATCCACAGTCTGCTGTTGATTAATCGTATGGATCATCACGCGATTTCAAGCTCATTGTTTGGCAGCAGGCTGCCTGCACCAAAGCTGCAGCGGGCTGCAGCAGTCCAGGGGAAAAAGGCGGAGTGAGGCAACCTTGCTGCATCATTCCCAAGTTTTTTTCTATGCAAAGCTGTATGAGATCGTTTGGAGGCCTGCAGTTTGGGGCGGGAATTCGCGACGGGATACATGACACAACTTAACAGGTATGCCACAATTCGTAAGCGGAATTTCGTTCACAGAACTGTCGCGTTAGTTGACCATTCCTGAAAAGACTCCGATGTCACAAGTTGATCGTTTATCGCTCGTTATCAGTCAGATTCGATTTGCTCGCGAGTATACGTTGAGTCTTCTGAATGATTTGTCTCCCGAAGATTGGTTTCGGCAACCGGCGGGCGGGGTATCGCATCTGGCGTGGCAGATCGGGCATCTGGCGATGGCTCAGTATGGTCTTTGTCTGTTTCGGATGAGAGGTCGAGCGGAAGTCGACCTTGAGTTGATGTCATCGTCGTTTCGAAAAAAATTCAGCAAGGGCACAACTCCCGACCCGGATCCGGCGGCGAATCCTTCCATTGAAGAGATTCGCGGTGTCTTTGATCGAGTGTTCGAACAGACAATGATCGAACTGCCGTTAGTCACGGAATCGCAACTGGATGAAACGGTAGACATGCCCTATGCCTCGTATCCGACGAAGTTTGGTGGGCTGTTGTTTTGCTCACACCATGAAATGCTGCATGCCGGTCAGATTGGTTTGTTAAGACGCCTTATTGGAAAGTCGCCTGTGAGGTGAGTGAAAACCTGAGGAATGAGACTCGTGCGAGGCCGAAGATGCCGTTGGTTGCACGTTCGAGACGGGTTGCGTATCGTCATCGGAAATTGACCATCGAAAAGGCAATGAATCCGATATCTCCCCATCTCGTTAAATGATCAAAATCCCTCCGACGCTGTCCTGCATTCTGGGCCTCCATGACTGCCTCTGCCGCCTCCTTAAATCCTGCCGGTGAAGAACTCAATAGTGCGCTGAGTCCGTTTGACTTCCAGCAACGCACTCGATTGATTTATGGTTGCGGGGCATTTAATCAACTCGGAGAGTTAGCTCGCGAGTTGTCGGGGCGAAGGGTGCTTCTGGTGACGGATGCCGGCCTGAAGAAAGTCGGACACTGTGACCGTGCTGTTGCATCGCTGACGGCGGCTGGATTGCAATCCATAGTGTTTGACGAAGTCACGGAGAATCCGACAACCGCTGATGTGGACCGATGTGTTGCGTTTGCCAAACCGGCCAATGTCGATCTGATCGTTGGGCTTGGCGGTGGCAGCAGTATGGACTGTGCCAAGGGCGCAAATTTCCTACTGACCAACGGTGGTCGGATGCATGACTATCGAGGAGTCGGTAAGGCGACTCTTCCGATGCTGCCTATGATCGCCGTGCCGACAACTTCCGGGACCGGCAGCGAAGCACAGTCGTTTGCAGTGATCGCAGACTCTGAAACGCACATGAAGATGGCGTGTGGAGACGTCAAAGCGGCTTGTCGTATTGCCATACTGGATCCGGAACTCACCGTCACGATGCCTCGGTCCGTCACAACAGCCACCGGCATTGATGCGATGACACATGCCATCGAAAGTTATGTGACAACGAAGCGAAATACAGTTTCCAAGATGTTCGCTCGCAAGGCCTGGGGACTGCTGGCCGAAGCGTTTCCTGTGGTTATCCGCGAGCCTGCCAACGTCGATGCTCGGGGCAAGATGCAACTCGGGGCGTTTCTGGCTGGCGCTGCGATCGAGAACAGTATGCTCGGAGCGGCTCATGCAGCCGCCAATCCTCTGACTGCACATTTTGGGACGACGCATGGAGTTGCTGTTGGTCTGATGATGCCCAATGTGATTCGCTGGAATGGAGCTGCGGTTGGTTCGCTGTACCAGGATTTGTTGAACACAGCGGGCTGGATGGATGGTAATCCGACGCCTGTGGAAGCGGCTGATCAATTGGCGGCAGGCTTTGTGGAATTCCTGCGTCTTGCCGAGATGCCGATTTCGATGACTCAGGCCGTTGGGCGACCGATCACGGAAGAAAATCTGCAAGGTTTGGCAGAGGAAGCCAGCCAACAGTGGACAGGAACGTTTAACCCGCGAAAAATGGATGCAGCCGCGTTTGTTGAGCTGTACCGAAATGCTCTGCGGTAAAAGTCTTTCTGAATTTGGCCCGTTCAAGTCTGATGGCCAATCGTCTCACGCTGCTGGAGAGATCAGTCATGGGTTCATTTTCTTCTGAGCAATCAACCCGTCGAAACGCATTAGGCCAAATCTCAGCCGGAGTACTCACTGCGTTGGCAGCTTCTGGCTGGTCGCTTCAGAGTCTGGCGGCTGCTCGGCCAGCGACTTTGGATGCTCCTTCAGAAACCAGTTGGCCGTCGTTTCGCGGAACTCCCGATCAGCGTGGCATCGCCAAATGCACTTTGGCGGAGAAGCCTCAACTGAAATGGGAAGTCGCTTCTCCTGATGGCTGGGTGGCTGGAGTCGCCATTGTTGGCGAGCATGTCTTTGCGCCGGCCCTCTGTGGTTATCTGTACTGTTTTGATCTGAAGACCGGGCAGGAGATCTGGAAGTATCGTTCTATCGAAGACCCGGATCCCAAGAAATTTGCGGCAGGCTTTAAAGCAACGCCGTTGGTGACGGATACGATGGTCTACATCGGTGATGAAGATGGCGTTCTGCATGCCTTGGAACGAGCGACTGGAAAGAAGAGCTGGGTGTTTGCCAGTGGTGCGGAGATCGCCGGTTGCGTCGCCCTGTTTGAAGACAAGCTGCTGTTGGCATCTCATGACAGTTACCTCTACTGTCTGTCGAAGGATGGCCAGGAAGTCTGGAAGTTTCAGACGAACGACCGCATCAATTGTTCGCCGGGCATTGCTGATTCATTCACGTTCCTGGCGGGATGTGATGAGCATCTCCGAGTCATTGATCTTACGACGGGTAAAGAGTTCCGTGACATGCCGCTGGAGTCGTTCCTGATTGCATCTCCCGCGATCGTCGGTGATTTGCTCTATGTAGGCACGCATACGGGAATGATTGTCTGCGTCGATTGGCGCAAGGGCGAATTCATATGGCGGTATGAGGGGCCTCGCAAGATGCCTTTTCACGCGTCTGCAGCCGTGACGGATGACCTTGTGCTGGTCGGAGGCCACGACAAGCATCTGCACGCGGTTGATCGAGCAACCGGAGCTGCAAAGTGGACCTTTGCAACTCGGGCGAAGATTGAAAGCTCCGGGACTGTCGTTGATCGGCGGATCTTTTTTGGGTCGAACGACGGTAACCTTTATGGCGTCTCTCTCGACACCGGCGCTGAGGTGTGGAAGTTCAATGCCGGCAAGGGAATTAGCGCAGGAGTCGCGATCGGTGAAGGATGTTTGGTCGTGGGCGAAGATCAGCAGAGTGGCCGACTGCTCTGCTTTGGCTAGTTCAGGCTAATGGCCAGAGGCGGATTCTCCAAACGATGGCGGTTGTCCGGTTGATTCCAGCACCGACATCCACAGATCGCCGTAAGGATCGACCGTGTTGCGTTGGCGAATGGCCAGTGGAATCGGCACATGGACAAATCGCCCATGCCATCGGCCGACGACCATTTCCGTGCGGCCACACATCGCTGCATGAACAGCGTTATGCGTGAGTCGTAAGCTGTAAACGCTGTCGAATGGATTCGCCGGCACACTGCGGATCAGATAACTGGGATCGATATACTTCAGATTTAATTCGATGCCCTGCTCTGCGAAATGTGCATTGATCCTGTCTTTCAGGAACAAGCCGATATCACCCAGACGAGCATTCCCGGAAGCATCGGTGGATGTCGGGCATTCTTTGAGCAACGACTGCCCTGCTCCTTCGGCCACGACAATCACGGCATGTCCTCGTCGATTCAGACGCTCCTGCAGACTGGCCAATAATCCTTGAGGGCCATCCAGTTGAAATCCAATCTCAGGAATCAGAACATAGTTGGCATCACTTTTGGCAAGAGCCGCATAGCAGGCGATGAAACCAGAATGTCGCCCCATCACCTTGACGAGACCGACTCCGTTTGGTGAAGAGATGGCTTCCGCATGAGCTGACCGAATCGCCTCCGATGCCATCGAAAAGGCTGTCTGAAAGCCAAAGCTCTGATCAATGTACATGATGTCGTTGTCGATGGTCTTGGGAATGCCCACAACTGCGATACGAAGTCCTCTGTCGGCGATCTCTTTGGTGATCGCCATGGCTCCTCGCAGAGTGCCATCGCCTCCCACGACGAACAACATATTGATCCCCATGCGTTCCAGGCAGTCCACGATTTCAGCGGGATCCTGCTGACCTCGCGAGGTCCCCAGCATTGTCCCGCCTTCTTCGTTGATGTGGCTCACGAGATCCGGGGTCAGTTGAACGACGGGATGGCTGTGGCGAGCGACGAAGCCTTGGTAGCCATTGCGAAATCCAGAGATCTTTCTCACACCGTAACGAAACGTCAGCTCCATCACGAGGGCGCGGATGACGTCATTGAATCCTGGGCAGAGTCCGCCGCAGGTGACAACTCCAGCGTGCGTCTTTGAAGGATCGAAGTAGATTTTTTTCCTCGGGCCGGCGGGTTCGAATCCTGGAAGCTCATTCGTCGCCACGCCGCGTTCGATGGCCATTGAGGCGATGTCGTCAAAGAGCACTCGATCAGATTCATCGACGTTGTTGATCGATTGTTTTCGCGCCGCGAGCAATGGTGCGAGGGGCGAATCCACGCGGCATACACCGAGTGACTTCACCGAAAAATCGGCTGATTCCACCATGTGCGCAGGTCCAGTTCAAAAACAAGAGGAGATAGGGCTGGCCGGTTGTTATCGGGGAACGCAATGCATTCTTACTGCGCACCCGATCCACGGTCGGGAAATCACAACGACAGGGTTTCGCGCCGAAGTTGATCAATCTCGATCAGAGAATGGGCATTCGGCGCGACTGTAACAGGGAAATTCCACGCCTGTTCCCTTGTGCACAGAGTGTGCCGAACACGCTGAGTGCGCGAGATGGTCCGTGAATCTACGGGCGACTGATCGTTAATCAGACTCGATCATTCTGCGGGTAGAAGGCTCCGCGCCAGGTGAATCGCTTGACCTGATCCAAAGTGGGGCCGTCGAAGAATCCACCCAGCAGAGCAGATAGCAGAAAGGTGACCAGCCAGGAAAGTGGGATCACCAGAAACGGCGACGGGCAAAAGACCATCAGTTTGGGATTACCGGAAATTGCCTGAGCCAGCGGCGAGAAGAAGACATCCATAAAGCCAAACATCAATCCGGAAATCGCTCCCGTGATGCCAGCGATGATGACGGCTGTTTGGCCGACATGGCGCAAAAGCATCCCGGACATAAAGATGGCTCCGAGCGGCCCGAGCACGCAGTTGAAACTCTTCAATTGCAGATCGATCAGGTTGTAGTGCTTTGGAGTCAGCGAAAGCAAAATGCCCATCAGCGTAACGATCAGTCCAATCACCAAAGTCAGGATCTGGGCCGTGCGCAGATCTTTTGCTTCGGATGCGGACGTCTTCCGGTACTTCTGCACCAGGTCGACCATGATCACTGACGTCGTCGAGTTAATGCCAGAGTCAATGCTGGACTGGGCGACTGCAAAGATCGCCGCGATTACGAATCCGCTTACGCCAACAGGCAGTCCAAAGTTGATGAAGTGGGGGAAGATCTTATCCGAGAAGCCCGACTGCGAAGGACTCGTGACACCAGCGGGAAGTTCACTCGGGTTTCTGAGGTAATAAACGAGCAGAGCAGCCCCGACCATTCCCAGGAGAGTCTGCATCGTGATATCCAGAGCAATGCCAAGCATTGCCGTCTTGCGAGCCGCCTTGACGTCTTTGTTGGAAAAATATCTCTGCAGTGCAACCTGGTCCGAGGCATGAGTGCACACATGCCAGAAGAATGTTCCCAGCAGTGCCCAAAGGATCGTGTTCCGTTCGGAGAAATCCCAGCTGGCCAATGGAGGCAGTTCATGGCTGATACTTGTGACTTCCGTCCACCAGACGACTGGACCGGTTCCGGTCTTGGCGGCGACGACGATCAGAGTTGCAACAGCTCCGAGAAACAGCACGACCATCTGCACGACATCGGTCCAGATCACAGCTGAGATGCCGCCCAGAACTGTATACGCCGTACTGACAACTCCGGTCGCAATGAGCACGAAGTAGAACCAGGACGATTCATTAAACCTGATCAGGCCACCGGTTAGTGTTGAGATTGCTCCTGGTGCGGTGTCCTGGGTGATATGAGAAATCGCCAGTGAAGCTGAATAAATAACGGCACCCATCCAGAGGAACCGCATATAGAGATAGAGAACGGCGCCCAGCAATCGAGCACCCGAGCCGAATCGCATCTCGAGGTATTCATACGCGCTGGTGAGTCTCAGCCGCATGAAAAAAGGAACCCACAGATTCCAGACGATCAGGAACACGAAAGGCAAAGCAATGATGGCGAGAAATTGTGCGACGCCATGCTTAATCATCTCACCGGGAGCGCCGAGATAGCTGAGCGTTGACATCAGCGTGGCGATCAGGCTCATGCCCGTTGCCAGCCATGGCATTGATCTTCCGGCGACGAAGAAATCCTGAATGTTGACCTGCTTGCGCGACAGGTACCAGCCCATCCACATCATGATGGTCATGTACAGGAAGACGATAAGGTAGTCGACAGGTTGCAAACCCACAGCCAGAGATAGTGACGCCGTAAACGCATCCGTTGAGATCATCAGAAATGCGATCCAATCGTAAAGTGTAAGAGATGGCCGCAGAGCGTAGTTGGGATGTGGTCAGTACGGAGATTGCACGACAGTTGCGAACAGAATGCAAGTGATCGGTTGGCAGTTGGCGCTGAATCGATTAGCGTTTGCCGTTATCTGACCCTGAAAGCCCGGTCTATTGTGTCGTGGCAATGTTGATCGAACTCGGTCGTTCACGTCCGAAGTTTGTCACTCATTGTTCGGCAGTACACCATGGCCTCCCGCCCTCGCACTCCTCGCTTTGTGAACATTCAGAAAACGGAGACCAGCAAATGGTACGATTGCTCTGTTGCATCGCCGCGATGATGTTTTGTTCGGTTCAGGCGGAAGACTGGCCTCAGTTTCGCGGGCCGAACTGTTCCGGAGTTTCTACGGCACAGGGACCGTTGCCGGAGAAGTTTTCGTCAACCGAACACGTCAAGTGGGTGGCGAAACTTGGCGATGGCATCGGCTGTCCGGTAATCGCTTCTGGACGAGTTTTTACGTCAGCGATGGTGGATGAGAAAACCGTCGGGCTGTACGCGTTTGATACCGCAACTGGCGAACAACTCTGGATGCGATCCTGGCCGATCGGAGATGTGGACGAGATTCATCTGACCAACAGCCATGCGTATACGACTCCAGCTGCAGACGCTGATCGTGTTTACTTCTACTTTACGACATTGGGCATGGTCAGTGTTGATGCCAAAACCGGCGCCGATGTCTGGCAGCAGACACTTCCTGTTCCCTATTTTGTTTTCAAGTGGGGCGCTGGAATGTCGCCGGTGCTGCACGATGGCGTCGTCTATTTTGTGCAGGACGATGATCTGCACCCAGCGATGTATGCCTTCGATTCGAAGACCGGAAAGATCCTCTGGAAGGATGACCGCAATGACATGGCGGTTAACTATTCTCATCCGGTGATCTGTCATACCGATCAGGGGGATGAAGTTGTTGTTGCCGGAACCGGGCTGCTAGTTGGCTATCATCCTCGCACCGGCGAGCGCCTCTGGCAGGCTCGCACTTTACTGCGAAATATCAAAACGACTCCTGTCTGTCATGACGGTGTGATTTATATCTCGCTGCAGAGCAAGGGCATTGCCAGTCAGTGGCTGGCATCGATTGATCAGGCCGAAACTGGTAACAGCGACAATAAAATCACCAGAGATGAGGTGCAGGCCTTCTTCGGGAAGAGACTGGTTCCAGAGGCCTTTTACAAGAAGACATTTGATCGAGGTGATACGGATAAAGATGGTGATCTTGAAGGCGAGGAATTGGATATCGCTTTTCTGGCACCGAATAACCGTGCCGGAGCTTCTTTTAGCTCAGAGACTCCGGCTGATGAATTTGTGATGGCGGTTAAAGGCGGCGGGCGTGGTGATGTGACCGCAACTCATCTGCTTTGGAAACATTCCACGAAGCATACCGATCACATCGTTTCGCCGCTCGTCGTGAATAATCGCATGCTGCTGGTCAAAGAAGGAGGGATCGCGACTTGCTTTGATACGGCAGAAGGCAAGTCCGTCTTCGGGCCAGTTCGTATCAATAACGCTGCGAATTACTTTGCGTCGCCCGTGTATGGCGATGGCAAGATCTATATCGCCAGCGAGAATGGCAGCATTGTTGTGTTGCAGGATGCTCCCGAACTGAAGATCCTTGCTGTGAATGATATGGGTGACCCGGTTCTGGGATCACCTGCGATTGCCGACGGTGCTTTGTTCGTGCGAACACGGAAACAGCTGCTTCGAATTCAATAAGTTTGCCGTGTTCCGGGTTTTTGCTGCGTGCTCAGCTATCGATCTTGGCGAAAGCCCCTGCCCTTCACTCGATCTTTTCCACCTGTTGATTTAGTCGCTGTATCAGCCGCAAGGCGTTAGTCCTTGGTTGTTTTTCCCCGGTTTCGCTGTTGAAAACCGGACGCTAACGCGTTCCGGCGGATTAATTCAACAGCCTGTTAGACATAACCCCAGCCTTGGGGCTCACGGTTCTGGTTTTGTTCCCCGGACTGTTCACAAAGACCCTTGAAACAGAAAACGATGTAACGGAAGTCTCATGAGAAAAAGCAAGACGCTCGCCAAGATTCGTCAGGGCGAACCTGTTCGCATGTGTTGCCTTGGGCACTACATCCCGGCCTTTATTAAACAAGCTGCTCACTTTGGTTTTGACTGCATCTGGCTGGATCTGGAGCATCGCAGTATGCCGGATCGTGACGTGCAGAACCTCCTGACGCATTCGCATCTGCACGACATCGATATCATGCTGCGTCCGCCGACATTGGAAAAGACGCGGCTCTATCGGTATCTGGAAGACGGAGCGACCGGGCTTATGATTCCCCATGTGAATACCGCTGAGAAGACTCGCATGCTGGTCGATGCGGTCAAGTTTCCTCCGATCGGTGACCGAGGTCTCGATGGAGCTGGGCTCGATGCCGACTACATGGTGGATGGGGCCGATGTCTTTACGTCAGAAGCCAACCGAGAGACATTTCTGGTCGTTCAGATTGAAACTCTGGAAGCCGTGAACAACATTGAAGAGATAGCTGCTGTTCCAGGACTCGACGGTGTCTTCATCGGTCCCGGCGACCTTGGGCTTCGACTCAAGCTCAGCGACGGTTCGATGACCATGGAGAAGTGCTTCGAGAAAGTCGCTGCCGCCTGCAGCAAGAACGGCAAAGCCTGGGGCGCACCGGCGGGGACTCCGGAGATTCTGAAGCAGCGACATCGTCAGGGTGGGCAGCTGATGAATCATGGCGGTGAATTTGGTGCGATCATGAGAATGCTGCAGGAGTGCTCTGCAGCGTTTGATGCAGCCAGGTAATCTTGCTCTTCGCACCTGCTCAGGAAGTGCCATGAAACTGCAGAACAAAGTAGCACTCATTACTGGTGCTGGCCGAGGAATCGGTAAAGGGTGTGCAATTCAGTTAGCGATGAACGGGGCGGAGGTTGTTATCAACGACCGCCCCGGCAGTGCTGATTTGCAGGCGACTGCCGATGAGATTCGAAGTCTCGGGGGAGTTTGTCATCCCATCGCGGCAGACGTCTTTTCGCGATCGGGTTGCGAAGAATTGTTTCGTCAGATGATGTCAGCGGCAGGACGCGTTGACATCTTGATCAGCAATCCTGCATATAGTCGCCGAGGTGCCTTTCTGGAGTATACTCCCGAGGATTTCGAACGCACGATTCAGGGCACGCTGACCAGTGGCTTTCATATGAGTCAATTGGTCAGTCGGCAAATGGTGGCCCAGGGAAACGGTGGAAAGATCGTGTTCATCTCCAGCGTTCAGGCGGAAATGCCCATCGGCCTCTGCGTGGCCTACGGTGCGGCGAAAGCCGGGCTGAATCATATGATGAGATCCATCGCGGTGGAGCTCTGTTCGCATCGCATTAATGTGAACGCCATCGAGCCCGGATGGATCGATACGCCTGGTGAGCATGTGACCTTTTCTGAAGAGACGATCGCTGCCGAAGGGAGAAAACTTCCGTGGGGACGATTGGGGCTGCCGGAAGATATTGGTCGAGCAGCTGTGTTCCTCGTTTCGGACGATTCCGACTATATCACAGGTTCTGTGTTGCCAGTTGACGGTTGTTTTCGATTCAAAGATTGCCGTGTTGAATTGGTGCCGCCGGTGCAGGCTATACCCTGAGTGGTCGGATTTGAGCGTAGCCGGATTCTTGAGAATTCGGATGCCCGCTACGGAAATGCACCGAATTCTCACGAATCCGGCTACGTAGAAACGTATCACTGTCCCGCGCGAAGTATGAATCATGACGGTTTCACTGCGACAGTTTCAATTTCAGAACGGCCCTGCTGCTGCTCCTCATCTGTTAATTACCGGAGGCGTTCACGGCGATGAGTTTGAACCGATTGCGGCCATTACGAGACTGATTCGCAGTTTTCGAACGCAGGATTTATTCGTAGAGAGCTTTAAGGGCACGATCACGTTGGTGCCCATCGTCAACGAGTCGGTTTATTTGCGAGGCCATCGGTGCGGCGACGACGGCAAAGACCTTGCAAGAACTTGTCCCGGTCGTGCAGACGGAACTGTTACGGAGCAGACGGCCTGGGCATTGAGCGAACTGATTCGTTCCGCAGACTACTACGTCGATCTGCATACGGGCGGAACCGAGCTGTCGGTCTATCCGCTTGCTGGTTACGTGATGCATGCCAACGAGCGCGTTCTGAATGATCAGCGGCGCATGGCAAAAGCGTTCAATTTGCCGGTCGTCTGGGGAACATCACCGCACCTCGAAGGGCGAAGTCTTTCGGTTGCTCGCGATTGCAATGTGCCGGCCATCTATTGTGAGTATCTTGGATCCGCCACCTGCAGCGCGGCAGGAATCGATGCATACGTCGACGGTTGTCTGAACGTCATGGCAGAGTTAGGAATGCTGAATCGAGCATCACCGCCAGATCGAGTGACTTACGTCGTCGAAGATACGAACCCCGGTTCTGGCCACATGCAGGTTTGCAATCCGGCTCCCTGCACCGGGTACTTTCACACGTCGCTCAGGCCCGGCGATCGAATTCGCTCCGGGGACGTTATGGGTATTGTGATACCGCTCGATCAATCCGAGCCAATGCCGATTCTCGCTCAGCAATCCGGAATTGTTCTTGTCCTCCGCACATTTCCCCGAGTGCAGCAAGGCGACTCAGTCGGAGTCATCTTGGAAGTCTGATGCTTTCTGTGCTCTGCGTGAGATCGCAGTTTTTGAGTTGGGCATGAACAGTGATGTGTGGTGTCCACAGATCTCCATGCCTCTGTCGTCGCGATCGATGCGAGACGCGGATTCCATGGGCGTGAGTTTGTCGAATCATTGATCCCGAGGCCTTCAGTAGTATTTACGTTGCGGCCGGATTCTCCCGACTTCGCTACGGCGTGAGGCTGTTTGATGTCTATTCGATTTTTTTGAATATTCGTGAATCTCAATTCGAATTAACGCGCAGAAGCTCTCTGGCTATGATTGTGCCGTGCGGCAATGCATGCAGCACCAGGTGATTTTTCTTGTCGACTTCTCTCTTGATGATTTTCGGAGATTTAGCCATGGTCAACACGAACAGTTTGAGTCGAAAGACGAATAGAAAAATTGATCTGCGGCTGGCGAAATGTGAGAGCGATCCTCCAGGGCCGTCGTCGCATCGGATGAAGTCTGCGATGACTCGACAGCGTCTGTCAGCAATCACTGGAACGTCAGACGAAGATCTGCTTGATCAACTGGTGGATCTGGGTTTCAATGAGGATAATCTGGACGCGATACGATATGCGCCGATTGCCGAAGTTGCGTGGGCGAATGGCAAGGTTACTCAGTTTGAGCAGGTGTTTGCCGTAAGTGCCGCTTTATCATCCGACATGTTAAAGGTGCCGGTTGCATTCGATTTGTTTCAGTCGTGGCTCCTGAGGCGTCCTGATAAGGCTCTATGGTCTGCATGTGAACATTACACCGTCGACCGGATGTCTCGGTTAGATCAGGCTAAAGAACGGGAGTTCGGCAGGCGTCTTCAAGAGATCGCGACGCGTGTTGCACTGGCTTCCGGAGGATTGCTGGATCAGGGCGAGATCTGCATTGCAGAGCAGCGTGTTCTCGATCGGATTGCACGCGTTTACAATCTTGGTCAGTGCTTCGGCTTTTCGTCTGATGGCTGACATTCATCGCCACACAGCATTAAGCGCTACGCCTGTGTGTTTATTTGTTGTGCCATCTTTCGCACTTATCGTTTAACACGTGGTCGAGAAGCGAGTTTGTCAGCGCTCTGCTTTTCGATCACGTGTTAAACGTTGCGCCCGCCAGATGTTACTTCATGCGGCGGGGAAATCTGCGGCGACTCGCTCAGATCGATGTGGGCAACTCATTGGGGGAGTGAGCCAGAGTTTTGTTCTCCCGCATTGAACGCACAACGCCTGTCAGCAGTGTGATCACCGTTAGAGGAACCACAAGCCCCAGCATGACGAGTGCATACGTGCGGTGGTGTCCTGGAATCGTCTCCGCAATAACGATCGATACCGTGTAAGCGATGTAATACGCAAAGAACATTACGCCGTTCCAGCGAGAGATCACGTGACCCACAAAGAACACTGGCAGACACGCGGCAGCGACTGCGACCATCACGGGAATGTCCATCTGAAGAGCGGCTGCCGTGACTTTGATCCCGCCTCGTGAGATAACGCTGGACAAACCAAGCACCGCAAAAAAGTTGAAAATGTTGCTTCCTACGACATTGCCCACGGCAATGTCACGTTCACCCCGAATCGCCGCCATAATGGAAGTGGCTACCTCTGGCATGGACGTCCCTGCCGCAACGATTGTCAGGCCAATCACCAGTTCGGAAACTCCCATCGCTCTGGCAATCATGGTTGCCGAGCCTATAAACCAGTGAGATCCCAACACAAGCAGTCCGATCCCTGCAACGACCAGCATCAGGTTCAAAGCCATCTTTCCGCCGCCTTGAGTATCATTCGCCTCCCCGAACTCCGCCTCGTATTCCGCTTTGATTCCAGTTTGTTCTTTGCGACTGGTAGCAATCGCAAAGGAAGTGTAACCGATCAGGCCACCGACCAGCAGCAGCCCCTCCAGCCGCCCTATGCTTCCATCAAGAGCCATCACGTACACCAGGATCGAAATAGCGATCATCAATGGTACATCAATACGGATAAGCTGCTGTGAGACTCGCAGCGGCACGATCATGGCTGACAGGCCGAGAATGAACAGCACATTAAAGATATTACTTCCCACAACATTGCCAATGGCGACATCAGGCTGGCCGATCAGAGACGACTGAACGCTGACAACCAGTTCAGGCGCACTCGTGCCAAAGGCCACCACCGTCAGCCCAACAACCAGCGGTGAAATCCCCATCGCGATTGCGAGCCGCGAAGAACCACGAACCACTAGTTCAGCACCGGCCGTCAAAACAGCAAGCCCCAGCACCAACATCAGAATGACCATTGAACTCACCTAAATCCCGCCAGCGGAGCGACGGGGCTACTGTCCACCCGTCGCTCCGCCGACGGGACTCTGTTGCACTGACTCGCAGCTACGAGGACTTCCTAACCTGATTCCCAACCGGCTTCGCGGATTTCATTTGGAGCATTTCGACCCCCAGACAGAAGGCCATTGCAAAGTAGACATACCCTTTCGGAATCTTCTGATGAAAACCTTCCGCCACGAGCAGAGTGCCTATCAGCAACAGAAATGAAAGAGCCAGAATCTTGAGTGCGGGATGCCGCTCGATAAAGCTAACGATGGCTTTCGAGAAGATCAGCATCACCACCACGGAGATTACAATGGCAGCGATCATGATCGGAATCGGATTCTTCAATCCTTCTGTCATACCGACCGCCGTGATGACAGAATCCAATGAGAAAACAACGTCGACGATCAACACCTGAGTGAGCACGGCCTTTAATGTTGTCACGCCCATTGCTGCCTTTTCCGGATGTTCGGCATGCTCAATCTTACGATGGATTTCGTAGGTCGCTTTGCCAAGCAGGAAAAGCCCTCCCAGAACCAAAATAATATCCTTGCCTGAGAAGCCGGTGCCGAACACAGTGAATAGTGGTTGGTTCAACTGCATCACCAGACCAATCGCAAGAACCAGAATTGCGCGGGAGGCCACTGCAAGTGTCAGTCCCATTTTGCGGGCATAGTCACGCTGGGATTCCGGCAGTTTGCCGGCCAGAATCGCGATGAAGATCACATTGTCAATCCCGAGGACAATCTCCAGAGACGTCAACGTGAAGAGGGCAATCAGCGCCTCCGGTGAGAAGAATTCCATCATTGCTTAGTTCGTTCAAAGAATGTTGAGAGCGTTGAAGGAGGAGTTTCACTCGGTTCTTCAAGATCGAGCGGACTCGTGATGTCTACTCGGTCCATATCGGCCGCCCGCGCCATCGTCGAAGGGTGATTCGAACTTGTGGGCTCGCGGTCTCGAATCGCTTCTTCAGTGGCCAGTCGCGCAATGCGAGTGGACAGCAAACCGTCCATTGCTGTCGGCATGTCTCGCGTTTCACCAGTCGACAATGCATGAGCGAATTCACAATGCATTCCCCAGAAATTCTTCTCCGGATGCCATGCGAGCCATTGAGTGCCGTGCGAGTTTCGCAGTTCGAAAGAATGCTCCTCGCGGTTGTAGCGAATGACTCCGTCTGACCCGATCAATTCATACTGAAAGTGCGAACGTGGTTCGCGCGATGTCGCGTTGTACGAAAAACTCATCTCAACCATTGTATGAGCCCCACAGGCATGGCCCATGTGCAGATAGAGATGGTCAGGGGCCTGATAGTCTTCGACCCACACGCCGATGCCGCGTTGCCATTCGACCTCCGATCCCAGCCACCAGCGAGCCAGGTCGATCTGGTGAACACCACAGTCGACCATCGGCCCGCCTTCAAGCATTCGACCAACACGCAGTGGGCTGGCGATCCGTTCGCCAGTTTCGTTCCAGCTCCATTTGCCATGGAGGTTCCACAGATAGTTCAGCCGCAATGCACGAACTTCCCCGATTGCACCACTTCTGACAAGTCGATGGATTTCTTTCGCCGAGCCACTGAATCGGTATGTGAAACCAGTGAATAGCTTCAGCCCGGCCTGATCCATAACCTGAATCATTTGCATGATATCGGCCTCGGTCATGGCAAGGGGCTTCTCGCACAGCACATGCTTCCTGTGCTTCGCCGCTTCAATCACGTTTGCCAGGTGAAATGGGGCCGGGGTGCAGATGACAACGGCGTCGATGTCCGACTCCCAGAATGCCTGTTGTGTGGGAAAGGCGTGAGGAATCTGAAACTTAGCCTGCATCGCCAGAGCTCTATTCCAGCTGATGTCATAGACCGCGTAGGGATTCAAACCAGCAACATGCTTCAGTGCTGGCAGATGACCCAATTCCGCAATCATTCCACAGCCAAGGATACCAATCTTCTTCGCGCTCATTTAAGGAATCTCTGAACCGTCATGGCCTACAGACGCTGATTACTGACCCGACATGGATGTTCCCTGTGAGTCTCGAAGGCGGTCGAGCCGTCGTGAAACAGCCAATGCTGCTCGATCGGCTGTCTCGGAAACAACTGCTTCCACAGAGACGCCCTTGCCCTCGACAAGCAGATCTCCTTTTCCATGCAGAACGACCTTCATTCGACACTGAAGGTCATCACCACCTTTGGGCCCATTCACGTCTGTCAGCGAAACTTCAATGCTTCGGATTTGGGCGGAGAATCGACCGAATGCATAACGCAGGCAGCGATCGGCATGCTCCAGCTGAGCTGTAGTGATGCCAATGTTTCTATCCAGAATCTGCACATCCATCGTTCGTGTCTCCTGAAAGCTGTTTCATGAATTCATTTGGCCACCCATCTGTCATGCCTTTACTCTAACCCTGTCTCGGGATTTGACTAATATAAACTAAACGAGCAAACCATTGATTTAATCGAAGTGTGCATCGTGCGTGGGTTTTTATTTTCTGGCCAGCCGCCCTGCGGGGTGCGTATTGATTAAATCAATGGAAGTACCTTGAGATATGGATTTGTTGTTGTTGATGGGCTGCCTACCATTTAGTCGATGACTGCCAATGGTTGCAGTGGATTCCTTCAATGAGCAGACGCAGATCTCGTGGCAACGCACCGCTTTGTTCTCGATGATTCCCGCTGTTTTTTTCGAGAAAATCCCAGCGCGACTGATGTCGGAGATGCTGATTAAGGTTTGTAGTTTCACCGGGAGTGTGTTCGATGAAGTGCCCTGTTCGCGATTCCAGCCTGCAAATGACTGAAAGGTCAGGAGTTGAAATCGACTACTGTCCAAAGTGTCGTGGCGTGTGGCTTGACCGCGGTGAGCTGGACAAGATTATTGAGCGGTCCGCTCCTGCCTCTGATGTTGGTCGCCTCTCGGCGGATCGCGATCGTTACTACGATTCAGATGATTCCGGGTCTTCGCGAGAGTCTTCACAGCCGAGAAAGCGGGAGTCATTCTGGAGCGAGCTGTTCGATTTCGGCTGAGTCGACAAGATCCGTGGCCGTGTGCAACATCGGTCGATCTCATCGGAGCGTCCCGCGCTGTTATGCAGGTCTCCTGGCCGAGCCACTTCGCTGCTGCGTCCGGCCTTCAGACTCCGCCCCTTGTTGCTGGCCCTATTTGTTGGCAAACCCAGAACCGCCTCAGAACGAACATTCATTGCACGTGACAGCGCGTAGATCCGGGATGAACCAAAGTAGCCGTCTCGCTCCGCCGAGACGAGCCTTGTACTACCCCGCTCGCAGCCATTCGGCCCGTAGACTCCCACGACTCGTTCACACAAAGCGGCCTGCATTGAGTATCGCAGTCAAAAGATTAAAGGCTCGTCTCGACGGAGTGTTTAGGCTACTTTAGTCTGTACGGAATAATGCTGGGGGGACAGCATCGAGAGTCTGTAATGCGAAGTATCAAGAAAAGAAGTTTGCAGGTTGAGTTTTGATGGCATGCTGGTTTCCAGAAGAAAATCCGCACAGAGTCTTTTTGAGACTGCGGCACACTCCCAATGCGTGGACGTGCTATCCTGCGGAATCAGCTCAGTACCATCTGCATCAACGTCGTGATATCAAAGTTCTCAGGGAGTGCATCTCGCAGCTCTTCGGTGCCGTAGATGCGGACTTTTTTGACGCAGTCGTCGAACTGAGTTTTTGCCATGGAATCAACGATAGGCGACAACTCGCGAAGTGGCCTGTATTTCTTTTCAGACGCGGTGAAGACCTGAACGTTGAACTCGACTTCTCGATGCTGAGGCGGGGCGTCGATTAGGACGTCGAGACGGCCCGTTTCCAGTCCTGCGACACGGCCCAGTTCTTTTGCCAGTTTCGATGAGATGACGGCCAACTCAGAGAACGGTTTCTGACGCATGGCTCGATAAAGCGGTTCCTGATGGAAGACGCTGAACTCAGCGATCCGTTTGTGGATTCGTCGGCGGTTTCCAAACAATCCGTCCGTCAATGTCTGGACGTCAGTTCCTTCAGCGGTCTGCTTCAGGATTCGGATCAGCTCCGGTTCTGTTAAGCGAAACAGTGTTGCGATATCCAGCTTCGGCAGCAGCTCAAAAAATGCACGAGCAAACATGGTTGTTGCAGCTCGCACAGCATGGTGCCAGTAAACCTCCGAGAACATCACATACCGAGCAAACACCATCATCTCTGCGGCAGTGCGGCCCTTCGATGTAATCGCAAGGCCGTCTCCGGCTTCGTTGACGATCAGCGAATTCATCAAACGATTGCGATCAAAGTGTTTCCCGTATGGTACGCCGCAGTGCTGGCTATCTCGGACAAGGTAGTCCATCTTGTCGATGTCGATGGGGCCGGAAAGAATTGAGCGACGCAGGCGATTGCTTGGCGAGTTATCTCGTGCGACCAGAACATCCAGCACTTCGTAGGGTTCGATCTTCCATTCTTTTCGCAGAACGTCGCCCAGTTCGGTTCCGGGGCGAAGGAACTCACGAGCATAGTCCTCGTGTGGTGGAAGTTGCGGCAATCCCAGATCTTCAATCGGGTGACAAAACGGCCAATGGCCGATGTCGTGCAACAACGCCGTGACGATCAGAATCTCTGCATCACGCACAGAGACAGTTCTGGCAAACCGCTGATCTCGGCCTAGTTGCCACAGATATTTCAAAGCATTGTGATAAACACCAAGTGCATGCTCAAAACGCGTATGAGTCGCCCCGGGATAAACGCGTGATGCAAGTGCGAGCTGCGTCACGTGAGCGAGTCGCTGGAACTCGGCCGAGTCCACAATGGCTCGTACTCGAGGAGTGAACGGCACGTCCTGCTCAACAGGAATACGGATCACTCCGAACGAATCGCCGGACTGAGACAGTTCTGGTATGGAGGAGTAAGGGTGCATCATGGTGCCGCATTCTGAACGCCCGCTGGCTACTTGAAAACCCCGGCTACTTGTTTTCTGGCACGTTCAACAGAATCCACGACCGCCTGAACGTACTGCTCATCGGAAAACGGACTCATGATGTA
>JBPOIW010000195.1:0-22066 GCA_052034165.1 Planctomycetota bacterium
CAACGGGGACTGAAACCAGAAGACCTTCTGATAGCCATCCAAAGCCCAGGCATTGAATGTCCATCGGCCGATTTCTTTCATCCGATCGCTCATGGCAAAACGAGGAATCATGCTGCCGCCGACAGCCGACATACTTAGAATAATGACAACAGAAACCGCATTGAGTTGTGCTCGCGATGTGCACAATGTCGCCAGCAGCATCGCGAAGCTGGCGGTCGCGGCGGCCGTGCTGAAGGTCATGATGCAGAATCCCACGATGTGCTCCGCAAGCTGAATCCTGAAGACGATTTCGGCCCAGACAAACATGACAGTGATTTGCAGACATCCCAGCAAAAGGATGCCCAGCCATTTGCCGGTGACGATATGAAATAACCCCGCCTGGCTGACCAGAATGCGGTCCAGTGTTCCGGATTCCGCTTCTTCCAGCAGCGCGGCGGCGTTGCCGGTGGACGAGAACAGCAGGAACAGCACCGCGATCCCGGCAGCGTACATGGCGATTCGAGGATTCTCCTGAGTCTCCGCCTGAGGATTTTCAACGCTGATACTGACTGTCTCGTCGTTCTCAGATTTCAGTTTATCAGCCAGCGCGGCTTCCAGAAGTTCGTCCGTGGTGAGTTCAGTTTTGGGTGGAACGATCGCCCATTCTTTGGGGACATCGGAAGTCCCATTCACCGAATTGATGCCATTGGAGTTGGTCACAATGAAGCGACTGTCGGGGTCATTTCCGAACACCTCAGATGGATTTTTCGCCGGGGCAAAGTATTGTGGTCTAATAGCATCGCGAGGGCCGCCATATCCGCTGGAAGACTGAGCCGCCAGACTGAGGCTCATCATCTGCTCCGCTGCTGCTGCCGCCTTTTTCTGAGCGAAGTAACCCTTTACGACAGACGTGACCATCGCCACCGCCATGGGATTCTGGCCGTCGGTTACCAACTGCACGGCACAGCGCGCGGAGTGTTCTGCGTTGTCCAGCCCAGTAGGAAAATCACCAGGCAGCCTGATGATCAGGTCGTATCGCCCGGATCGCTGAGCTTCCGCAATGGTCGCGTCGATTTCTTTGTCACTGACAGACTCTTCCGCCGTTTCGTCGTTGAGATCTGTCGATGTTCGTTCTTCAATCAACGACGAACACTGCAGCGTTGAATTCTTCTCAAGAAATGCTCGCAGCGAGAAACTCAACGCAGTCTCTTTTGCCGCGATCCAGCCAACTCGCAGTTTCTTGTCGCTGCCCGTAGCAATCCCCTTACTGAAGATCCCCGCAAAGATACTGAAGAACACAACGGGCATCACGAAGACCAGCACCAGCTCCAGCGGATTATTCCGCAGACGCAGAAACAGAATGCGGAGGATCGTCAGGATCATTCCCGCAGACTCCTTCCGGTCAGTTCCAGAAAGACATCCTGCAGTCCATAGCTGCGAACATCAATCCGGCTGGGTTCCTGATCAAGCTGCTTCAGGACCGACAGAACCTGAGGCAGTTCCTTCATGGATGCCAGTGAACATGTTGCCGTGGTTCGTGGTTCATCGAACGCGAACGATACGAGGGGCTTCGAACATGGACGATCGAATTTCAGGATCACTCGATGCGGCTGACCAATCGTCCTGCTTACCAGTTCGCTTAATGTGCCGTCGGCGACGATCGTGCCATGATCCATCACCACGATCCGATCGCAGCGAGTTTCCACTTCCTCCAGTTGGTGTGTCGTCAGCAGGACGGCTGCTCCATCGGCCGTCAGTTGCTGCATCATTTCGTAGATACGTTCGCGGCTTTGCGGGTCAACGCCGACTGTGGGTTCATCGAGCAGCAGAATGTCCGGATCGTGCAGCACGCTGCATGCGATGTTGAGTCGTCGCTGCATACCTCCCGAAAGGGTTTTTGTTAGTGATCGCGTTCGATCTTTCAACGCGGCCCATTCCAGTACTTCGCTGATGCGATGCTTCAGAGCCTTGCCACTGACTCCTTCGAGTCGCCCAAAGACTTCCAGATTTTGCTGAACTGTCAGGTCGGGGTAGACCGCGAGATTCTGAGGCACGAGGCCCAGTCGAATGGGTTCGTCGTTGTCCGGATCATCATCGTCTCCAAGATCAAATGGGTGACGAGTGATCGTGCCGGAATCCGGCTTTAACAGACCGCTGATGCAGCGGATCATGGTGGTCTTGCCAGCACCGTTGGGACCGAAAAATCCGAGCAGTTCGCCGGGCCGCAGTTCCAGTGAGATCCCCTTCAACGCTTCCCGTCCGCGATAGGTTTTGCGAACGTTCTGGAGCGTCAGGACGGGAGGAACTGTGGTGGCCGACGACTCCGTCATGACGTTGCCATCTCATAACTTCGCTGACGCCACTTCACACCTTTGCCCTGTGATTTGCGAATTAATGCGATCCACTGAATGACCAGAAATAGAACGATCGACACAGGATTCAGTACACAGGCCAGCCACGCGCGGTCGAACTTCAGACAGCACAGAACACGAGGCAGATAGCTGAGGGCACAAGCCGCGACGATCTGGAGAGCAAAGTCTTCGCTGATCAGATTCATCGATAACGCGACGGCGAACAGTAGCGGGGCTACAAACGCCAGCAGCATCAGCGCCGTCATCACCGGCAATAGCGGCATCTTCGCAAATCCCTCGTTCGCGTTCTTCATCAGCCCTGACCATGTCTCCGGAAACGACGTATACATGCGGCAGCGAGCGACATCGGACGCATCAAACAGATCTGTCTTCAGACCCGACAATCGGTAGGCTCGCGGCAGCATAATGCCATCGTGCAATGACTGACGAATCGCACCATGTCCACCACTCTGTTCGTATGCCCGTTTCGTGGTCAGAAAGAACTGGCCACATCCGGCGGCGGCTCCGGTCATCCGAGTCCATCGCATCAGAGCAAACGGCAGAAAGCAGAGCAGGATGACGTGGATGAGAGGAATCAGCAACTGCTCACCGATGGTGATGACTCGCTGGCGAGGAAACCCGCTGAGCAGATCCGCGCGAGTTCGACGGCGCTGCATGATGGCTCGACGAAGGGCATCTCTTGTGAGAGCCACATCGGCATCGAGGAAAACAAGTTCCTCATACTTCGCCTGCTGAGCCAGTTGATAGCAGGCAAACTGCTTGCCGCTCCAGCCGGCCGGGACGGGTGTTCCTTTCAGCAGTCGAACGTTCGGATGCTTCTTCGAATAAGCTTCCACGATCGCGTCTGTACCGTCCTGGCTTTCATCGTCCAGCACACACAAGTCGCAGGATACTCCTTCGCTGGCCAGCACCGAATCCAGCAGCGGACCAATTCGCAATGCCTCGTTGCGCGCGGGGATCAGCACGGAGACGTCGCAAGAATCTTCCGGGGTGGAGTTTGAATCGTTTCGTAGGCCGGACCGAGCGCCAGCGAGTTCCGGCAACTCAGAGACTCCTGAACAAGCCGGAACTCGCTCCGCTCGGTCCGGCCTACATGCATCAGACCATTGTTGATGTATTGCTAGCGCGTCGCGGCTGATGGATACAGTGGCCTTGCGGAAGAAAAGCAAATTCACGAGGAACATCACAGAAACAAACGCGCTGGCGACGAGCGAAGACCAGACGAAAAGTGACGTGACGATGGCCGTCATGCGAGTTCTCCCTTGATGGCCCTGCCCGACTCTAACGACTCATCTCGATGTCGATCCTGGAACTGTTGTCCGCGAAGTCCTGCGATCATTCGACGCCAGAGATCATAAAGTCCTCCGATGCCAGCTCGTCCCATCGCCAGAGTTGTGAAACTCGCCGGATCGCGAGCAATAGCCGTTTCCGCCAATGATGTCTGCGTCGTCGCCAAAGCTGTCTCGAACACCAGTGTTCTTGCGTCCCGATCAGTCGGAAGACTTGCACAATCAACGGGATCACCAAACCGCACGAGCAGTTCCGGAGAGCGTTCGTTCCAGAACGTGTACTCAATCGCCATCGGCAGTGCGATTCCGTGGAACTCAGAATCGACCAGATGGCTCAGTCCATTCATGAACGGAGCGGGTTGACGAATATCGTGAAATTTTCCCGCAGGAGTGAGCCAGAGAATCGTCTGCGGATTCTTCAGCAGCTCGCGGCTGGTCCGCAGAAAATCCTTCGCGCCGCTGGCCGTGTCACGTTCAACTGCGAAGAAACCGAGTCGCTCCAGAATGGGGTAACTTTTCAGGGCTTCCGCGTCCATGGGAGCTGCAAACTGACGACCGGGAAAAAGCAGATCCGTCATCAGCACTCCGGTCATCGGATCCCACCAGCCCGGATGATTGATGAAGCACACAATCGGCCTGGTGGGCAGCTCGGCTAACTGTTCTTGCCCAGTAACTCGAACGGCGTTGAAATTCTTCCTCACAAATCGACGTACGTACCCACGAAAGCCCCAGTTCAGGATTTTTGAGGGCAGACTGGCCATGTCGGTTCCGAGGGTAAGAAGTGTTGATGTAGTGGCTTTATCAGCCGCCGGGCGCTAGCCCCCGGTTTTCTTTTTGTACGAGTGAAACCGGACGCTAGCTCGTTCGGGCTGTTTAAATCAACAGGCGATCGTTTGCCGCATCGTCTGCTCAGGCCGCTTTTCCATGAGCGCTCTTTTCAACCTTCGTCCCTGAAGCACGCAGGTCCTGATCTACGGTATCCGCTGCGATCCAGCCGGACATCATCACCATGGGCATCCCGGGACCAGGATGAGCCGACCCGCCGGCAAGGTATATGCCCTTCATTTCAGAAACGCGATTGGCTGGCTTGAAAGCCCCCATGAATCGGCCATGACTGGCTAGTCCGTAAATCGCGCCGTTCAGCACGTGATAACGGCGATGAATGTCAGCCGGTGTCAGCGAGTGTTCCACTTCAATGCGGTCTTCGATGTCTTCCATGCCAGCCGTCGTCTTCAGCTTGTTAATGATCACGTTGCGATAGGCCGGAAGCATTTTGTTCCAGTCATGGTGATTGCGAAGATACGGTGTATGAACCAGCACATACAGAGCTTCGCCATTTCCTGGAGCAACCTTGTCTCCGGAAAGCGACGGAGCACAAACGTAGCAGGTCGGGTCGGCCGCCGGTTCGCCCTTGCCGTAGATCTCACCGAACTCAACATGTGGATCGCGGCTGAAGACAAAGTTGTGATGCAGGATATGGTCGTACTTCTGTCGAAGACCCAGATACAGCACGACTCCGGAACAGGCCGCTTCGAACTTTCGCTTCGACATGAACTTGTCGGCGACCTTCTTCGGCAGCAACTCTTCGCAGGTTCGAACGCAGTCGGAATTTGAGACGACGGTTTCGGCCTTCAGCACTTCGCCATTGTCCAGAGTCACTCCGGCAACGCGACCTGACTGCGAATCAATCGACTTGACCTGATGGCCCATGATGTACTTGACGCCCAGTTCTCGGCCCAGTCGAACCATGGCTTCAGGAACCGCACGAGTTCCGCCCATGGGGTACCAGATTCCTTCGTCGGTTTGCATATGAGCAATTCCGCAAAGCACCGCGGGCGATGCTTCCGGCGACGAACCAACGTACTGCGTGAAGTGATCGATCATCTGAGCAATTCGAGCGTCCGGGATATGCGACCGCACCAGCCCGGCCACCGTGCGACCGAATCGGAGGCTCAGCACGTCCCGCAGGACGTTCAGAGAAAAGGACTCCTTGACGTTCTTCGTGTCGGCGATGCAACCGACGCTCTTCCATAAGAAAAACTTCTGCGAGACCTCGTCCAGCTTCTTCGAGATCGCCATGAACTTTTCATAACCGTTGCCGGTTGTGTCAGCTCCGGTAAAGTCACGCAGACGGTTCTTCATTTCCGGCCGTGATTCGACGAGATCGAACTGTTTTCCGTCTTCGAAAAAGCATCGCCACTGTGGATCGAGACGAACCATGTCCAGATAGTCTTCCAGTTTTCGACCGGCTTCCGTGAAGACTCGTCGAAGAACCGAAGGCAGAGTCAGAATTGTGGGCCCCATGTCGAAGCGGTAGCCCTTGTCTTCCAGCAGAGCGGCTTTCCCGCCGAGCCATTCGTTCTTCTCGACCACAGTCACCGAGTATCCTCGGGCGGCCAGAGTACACGCGGAAGCCAGGCCGGCCAATCCGCTGCCGATCACGATGACGTCTGATTGAGTTTTCATGATGACGTTCCTTTCCGAGACCTTTATTGCCTGCTTCACAAGCAGGCGATGTTCTAATTCGCCACCGGGTTTACCCCGGTGGTTTAACGGCTTCTGCCCTACTTCAAGTTTCCGTTCCCGTTGACGATTCCCACAGATTCATCGTAAGGGCCCGTAGTGCAAAAGCCTTGTTTCCACCGGGATAACCCCGGTGGCGTAGAAATACTATGTTGTGACTTTCCGGCGTTGACTTCGCCGAATTTTCATTTGTTCCATTGTCGCCTTAATCATCTTTGGCACAGCCATCAGTGACTGCAGTGGATGGGTTGCGTGTTCCAGGCGAATCAGTTGTTCCATCACGTCTGCGTCGGCTGCCGTTGGCGACTGCAGATGCGGTTTGAACCAGCGACGAGTTGCTACGATCGCCTTGAGTTGAGTCATCTCCAGCAGTCCTGCTTCACCGCGAGTTGTTCCATGGCCGCTCATTCCGCGACCTCCAAAGGGGACTCGCGGATCAGCGGTTGGCACGATCGTGTCATTGATCACCACGCACCCTGCGGGAATAAGCCGCGCGAACTGCCGACAACGAGCCGGTGATCCAAAGACTGTTGCACTGAGTGCGTACGGACATTTTGAGTTCTCTCGTAGAGCCTGTTCTGCTGACTCCACGCGAATGAACGACAGCACCGGAGCAAAGATGTCGGCTTGAGTGATCGACATGTCGGAAGTGACATGATCCAGAACGGCGACGCCGGAAAGCGCCGCACCTTTGGTTACCGAACCGCAAACCAGTTCAGCACCGCTGGCAATGGCTTCACGGATCTTCGTGGCTGCGAAACTGAGTGCTCGTTGTGAACTGGTTGTCTGCTGGTCACTCTCGGAGCTTCTGGTTGCGAGCTTCAATTTCAGAAATCGCAGGATCTCATCGGCCTGCTGGTGGTTTGCGAAAACTCGTCGAGGAGCCATGCACGTCTGGCTGTTGTTCAGCGTCAGTCCAAACAGCAGGCAATCACTGACCAGATTCAGGTCGGCGTCATCAAGCACGAACACCGCGTCGCAGCCGGAAAGTTCCATCACCGAAGGAGTTGTTGATTCGGCCAGCTCACGGCTCACCGCCCTACCCGTTTGTGCTGAGCCAGTGAGAAACACTTTATCAACCCCGCCGCGAATTGCCTCAGTGGCCGCATCGCTGCATTCCGGCAACACCTGAATCACGCCTTCAGGCAAACCTGCGGAGACCGCCATCGAAACCAGAGTTTGCATGGCTCGCGAACAATTCGCCGCCGGCTTGATCAGCACGGCATTCCCTGCGGCAATCGCCTGCAGCAACTGAATCCCGGGCAGCATCAGCGGATAGTTCGACGGACCGATGATCAGCACAACACCCAGCGGTTCCGGCCGCAGGACAACGGTGTTTCCCCAGAGCCACATTGGACGCCCGCGTTGACCGACGGTTTTCTCCTTCAGGATACGAGCCGCTTCGGTTTCCAGAAATCGGCAGGCGTCCAGCAGCGGCAGCACCTCAGCCGCCAGCGTTTCAGCAAGATTGTCACGGTCAACTGTGTTCGCCAGCGCGCGAGGCTCACCAGCGATTTGCAGACGGAGCTTCTTCAGAATCTTCAGACGACTCTGTAGAGGAACAGCGGCCCACTCTAGCTGTGATGTACGAGCAGTCTTCAACTGCAATCGAACTGTCTCAGCCACTTCATTGTCGGCATCCGAGCGCGACGGATCTTCGCTCACACTGTCCGCTGCAAGCAGCCGCAGTCGAACACTTGAAGGCTCTGTCTTCCCACTCAGAATCGCCGGCCCCATTACGCAGCCCTCCGCTGAGCCGGTGGTACCATCGGCAACGTCGCAGGCGATGAAGACGCTTCTGGAAACTGCAGTTGCAACGCATCGCACATCATGCGAGCCGAGATCCGAGCAGACTCATAAATCACCGGCAGGCCGCTACCAGGATGAGTCCCGCCGCCGACGAGGTAGACCTGCTTGAGATCGTTGAAGTGGTTTCGCGGGCGAGCATGCAGCATCTGTCCCAGATTATGAGCCAGATTGAACGTCGCGCCACGGAAGACCTGATACGTGTTCTGCCAATCATCCGGCGTCACGACTTTCTCGAAGCGAATGCGTTCTTCGACATCGTGCAGTCCGAGTTTCGCCATTTGATGCAGCACACGCTTGCGAAACATCGGAGTCTGAGATTTCCAGTCGACATGCGGGCTTTGATTCGTCACCGGAGCCAGCACATAGAGAGTGCTCATGCCTTCTGGAGCCAGCGAACTATCCGTGACCCCGGCGTTCTGAACGTAGATCGACGGATCTTCGGACAGGATCTTCAGCCGATCAATCTCATCCAGATTTCTCTCGTAGTCCTTCGCGATATAAATCGTGTGATGCGGCAGGTGGTCGTAGCGTCCTTCAATTCCCAGATACATCATGAACGTCGAGCAGGAATACTTGCTGCGATCCAGCTTTTTGTTATTCCATGACTTTCGCAGATGGTCGGGCACCAGCGTCTTCATGGCCTGAGCGAAGTCAGCGTTGATCACAAGTGAGTCAAACGTCTGATCGCCGTTGCGAGTCTTCAGCCCGACCGCTTTGCGACCTTCGAAATGCAATTGTTCGACAGGTTCGTTCAGTCGAACATCAACGCCCATGTCGCGAGCGATCTCGGCCATCTTTTCACTGACCGCCGCACAACCTCCGTGAGGATGAAAGACGCCGTATTCATATTCCAGAAACGCCAGGATCGTAAACAAACTTGGGCACTGAAACGGCGACATGCCCAGGTACTTGGACTGAAACGAGAACGCGGTGACCAGTCGAGGATCGGAGAAGTGTTTGCTCAGATCACCCGCCACAGATCGCCATGGCCGTACCCACGGAGCGGCTTTCAGCACAGACGGACGCAGCAGATCCAGCATGCTGCTGAACGGTGATTCGAGGATCGGTCGAAATCGCTCCAGCTTGGTTCGATTTTCATTCATGAAGCGCGCGAAAGAATCGGCATCCTGCGGCGCGATGCGAGCGATCTCGGTTCGCATGCGTTCCAGATCTGGCGTCGCATCAATGCGTCCACCGGCACCGAACTCCAGCCGGTACTGAGGATCCAGTCGCGTCATCGGGACATCATGCCAGAGATCGCGACCGACGGACTGAAAGATTTCTTCAAGCACTCGTGGATAAAGAAAGAAGGTTGGACCGGTATCAAATCGAAAGCCGTCCGCTTCGATCGCCGCGCACCGACCACCCACACGTTCGGCGCGTTCGAATAATGTTACGTCTGCACCAGCCTGAGCCATGAGCATGGCATTCGCCAAACCACCTGGCCCTGCACCGACAATGCAGACTTTCTTCCTGTTCGCTGGCATCCTTGCCATTGCGTATCCATTCACATCAAGGAGTTAATCAACACCGGCAAATTATGCCGAAGTTTTTGGAGTGGTACAATATGAGTCGGGAACGGCGTGATCTGTGGGTCACCAGCTTTCAAACAGGCAGAGCTAAAGATTCCGATGTGAGCTCTGAAAGAATTCGCATGACCTCAGCACGACTGAGTTTGCTACCCGAGCCCCCTTCACGCAATTCTTTGAGCGAACCGTCCGCAAGGAGAAAGAGGAATCGACAGTAGAGAATAACGTCGGCGGGAAAATCGTTCTTTTCGAGCAGCCGAATGTAGGCCAACGCGTCGGCGCGACTTGCCAGCGCAAGCTCATGAATACTTTCGCGAGAGGCCTCTAAGGGAATGAACACGCGGCCACTGTCGGCATCATTGCCCGCGTCTTTGAGGATATTGATGAGTTGCAGGAACTCTCCAAACCCCACCGAAAGGTGCCTCAATTCCTGATGATCATTTTGCCCTGCGGGATGATGAAACACGAAGAGATCAGTCAGAAGCTCACCGACGACACCGGCAACCGCGTAGCAATAGAACCGAAGATCCTTCAAGGTTTGGATCTGAATTTGATTTGGCAGATCGCAGGAAGAATCCAGAAATCCGATCATTCCATTGATCGTTGAGGTCAGAGATTTTCGGATCGCCTGCGACACAGGGAGTGGCAGTGCGACCACAAGCGACATTAGTCTTGGGAAGTCCCGAAGAAGCAAGTTCGTCGGGCTCTCAGCGGGCCACAAACCGTCAATCGATGTTGAAACATGATGCACAAATTCTGCGTTTCCAGTGTGGCCAGTCTCGGAAATGCACAGGCAATTCTTCAAATCGGTCAGCAGATTTTTCTTCACCGCAGGGCTGCCCTCCGGCGCGTCTTCAACGCTGTCAGCGACGCGAAACATCAGATAGCTGAGACCGATCTGTCGACGTCGCTCAGAAGCCAGCAAAGGGATCGCCAGCGCGAAAGTTCGACTGGTCGCCTGAAGGTGCACTTCAATAAATTGATCATCGCTGATTGATTGATGGACGGCCGTCATTGTGAGAACCACGGAATCCTTTCCCGATTCAACCTTCGCGTACTCATATCAACCGATGAACAAAGGACAGGATTCTTTGATCTTAGGCGTCTCGCCCCAGTTTACAAGTTCAGGTTGCGGAACGGCATCGATCGGTTTGTTAAATCGACCCAATGAACGTTTTACTGGCTGGTGGTCGTGGCTGTTGAAGGCTGAATGAACGTTTTGCTTTCTGCTGTCCCTCCAAAATAGAGGATCCCCTCGGCCTCACGCCTTGCTCCGTCGGCTCATAACTCGAGCGAGGACAAAACCGAGGCCAATACCGACCAGTCCTGCGGCTGCGGAGACCGTGTACTTTTGGCTTGTGAGATATAACGAGACGACTTCGTTGTCGAATGCATTTGTCGATGCGCTGAAACTGGCAAGCAGCCAGCGGTCGTTGTCTTTGACCAGTGTTGCTGACCAGCGACTGTTGAGGTTAACGCTTGGACCTCGGCCCAGCACATAGTGGTCTTTCATTTCTCCGGAAGAGATGACCAGATTGCCGTCGTTCAGGATAAGTCGCTTGTCAGTCGTGGCGTCGACGGTCATCTTGTCGATGAATTGTTTCAGCTTGTCAAATTCTGCAATGACTCCCGCATGGCCTTCGGAGGTTGTTCCGTCCTGCCATGTCGCAATGATGTCCTTGTGGCAATACTTTTCCAGCATGGCGGGATAGTCGCCCGTGTTAAATGCGTGGAACAGGTCGTCGCGGAATTTGTCCAGTTCGGCGTCGATGGCTTTTGTGTCGACGGATGCCTGGGTTGTCGGTTCTGGTGCTGCCGCTTCTTGTGCTGCCGGTTCTTGTGCTTGAGTAGCCGCCGCGTTCAGTGCGAGTAGAAATCCCAGTCCCAGCAGAAAACAGGTTTTCATTATTCAGTCTCCCTTTTAAGCGGTTTCATTCCCGAGATGCCGTAACGACGATAAGTAAACGCGATCAGAATCAAGACCGGAACCGTCAGGACGAACAGGTTGCAGCCGATGAGTAGCCACCAGTAGCGATGCCAATGGCCCAGTTCCAGCAGTTGCCATTCGATCAATCGCAATGCAAGACCGTAGCAGAGTCCAAACGCGCCGAAAAGAACCGGAGCATAATCCATGGCTATCGCTTCCGGTCCGAGTCCATCCGCATAGGGACGATTGTAAACCAAAATGAACCCCGCCTTGATGGCGCGGACATCATAGTACCAGTTCCAGAATCCCAGGACCGATCCGAGCACAATCCCGGCTCGCATCATCTCCCATAAATCGATTGGACCGATCGCTCGATTCAGGCTGACAAGTGTCAGCATGCTTGTTGCGCTGCCGAAGACAAAACCGTGATGCGGTCGAAACTTGCCGAGGCGAAAGCGAGTATTGAACTCCCAGAGGCCCAGAACGTTTGTTCCGATGCCCGGGATGATGTAGGCAAACAACACTGGAATCGACAAAACCAGCAGGACAAAGTCATGGCGATGGTCGTACCTTGTCCACCACAGCCAATAGCTAAGCGGGACCAGGATCGCTGGGGCGAGGAACTGGTAGATGTTGAAGAAATGCATGAAGAATGAAGGTAATGCTACGACCCACAGCGAGCGGATCTCGTTTTATACCGGCGTGTGGACGTTAGAGATGCTCGGAGGGCTGACGCCCTGCCGCTCGCCGAATGATGTTTTTTAATGAGCGATGGGACTCTACTGTGGCGCAGGGGGTTCAGCAATCTTCAGACGATCGGCAACGTTGTGAGTCGAATTCTCTGCGACTACACTGCTGGCTCGCCAAACGGATTTGCATTCGCATGAACAGGTTGATTTCGTGCACGCCACAGAAAGCCTCGCCCAGTTGAAACCGACTGATCGGGAGTCGATCAAAATCGATCGACCCGAAGGCATGCCCGTTCCGAATCGCCTGAATGTCGCCCTCGTATTGCTCGACGTGATCGCGGCTGTTGGATTGATGTGGCTGGGTTCGCGGCTGGAGTCCACTCTGGGAGTCATTCTTGTCGCCATCGCCTATTCGTATCTCATGCTGACGAACTACGCTCTGCTGCATGAAGCGACGCATGACAACCTGCATGAGAACGCCCGCTGGAATTACTGGCTTGGCGTGATCACGGGCGTGTTCTTTCTCGCGCCGTTTTCCATGATTCGAGTCACTCATCAGGGGCATCATCAGCGTAATCGAACGGATGCCGAGATCTTCGATCTGTATTATCCGCATGACAGCTTTTTCTGGAAGTGCTGTCAGTGGTATGCAACGCTCACTGGTTTTTTCTGGCCCTGTATTCCTGTCTGTGCAGTGCTGTTTGCGATTGTACCGAGAACTATCGGAATGCAGTTGTTCAGCGGGCCGCCGCTGGGGAACGCCAATGTCAAAGACATCACTTCGAAAGATCTGAAGTGGATTCGCCTTGAGCTGCTGCTGACGCTTGCGGTCTTCGCGGTGTTGTTTTGGTTGCTGCAGTTGAGATGGCAGCCTGTTCTGACGATGTATGCGTGCTTCTCATTCAACTGGTCAACACGGCAGTATATCGGGCATGCGTTTTCGAAACGCGAGATCATCGAAGGAGCTTGGAATCTTCGTCATAACAAACTCATGTCGCTGTTGTTGCTGCATGGAGAATGGGATTTGAATCATCACCGGCATCCGGAACTTTCCTGGTATTATCTGCCAAGTGATGTTCGCGAAGACGATGAACGACCGGGATACATCCGCCACTACCTGCGTCAATGGCTGGGGCCGCGGCCTGCCGGACCTCCACCTCGCCAGTCAAAGGATGCAGGTCTATGAAGATTACATTTATACGGCCGAATCTTTACGACGGACGGTCGTCGGATGCGATGCATCCGCTGTGTTTTGCGATCCTGAAACGACTGACTCCCCCGGACGTCACGACGGTGTTTTACGACGAGCGTCTGGAGAATCTGCCGCTCGATGAACCGACCGATCTCGTGGCCATGACCGTCGAAACCTATACCGCTCGGCGAGCCTACCAGATCGCTGCGATCTACCGGAGTCGCGGAATTCCCGTTGTGATGGGCGGGTATCATCCGACGTTTCTCCCGGATGAATCTCTGCAATTTGCTGACGCGGTTGTTGTGGGCGATGCCGAAGGAATCTGGCCTCAGGTGGTCGAGGATGCTCGCGACGGAAAACTGCGACGACTTTATCAGCAGAACGAGTTTCCTTCGCTGTCTGGTTCCGATCCGGATCGCAGCATCTTCAAAGGCAAACGCTATGCTCCGCTGACGCTGGTGCAGTACGGCCGTGGCTGCAAGTACAACTGCAATTTCTGTTCGATACGAGCGTTCTATGGGAACTCACTTCGGCAACGACCGGTGTCTGAAGTGGTGGCTGAGATTCGAAGACTCCGCAGTCGCATGGTTTTTTTGGTCGATGACAACCTGTTTGTCGATATCCCCAAGGCGGTTGAGTTATTCGAAGCTCTGATTCCGCTGAAGATCAATTGGTCGTGTCAGATTTCCATCGACATCGCCCAGGATCAATCTCTTGTGAAGTTGATGCAGAAGAGCGGTTGTATCAGCGCGTTGATCGGGTTTGAGTCGCTGAACCGTGACAACCTTGTGCAGATGCGAAAATCGTGGAACGTTAAGTACAACGATTATCAAACGTCTGTACGAGTCTTCCAGGAAGCGGGCATCATGATCTACGGGACATTTGTCTTTGGATACGATCAGGATACCGCCGACTCGTTTGATGCGGCCGTTGATTTTGCGATCGAGAATAAGTTCTATCTGGCCAACTTCAATCCGTTGACACCGACGCCAGGGGCGGATTTGTATCGCGAGCTTGAAGAACAGAAGCGGCTCGTATTTGATCGCTGGTGGTTGGATCCTGCTTTTCGTTACGGCACCGCGACATTTCATCCGAAGGGCATGACGGCCGATGAATTGACGGCTGGATGTCTGCGGGCACGCTTGAAGTTCAACACGTTTCGTTCTTTGTGTCACCGAGCATTCGCACCGGCGACCAATATGCGGACACCGTATCGCCTGGGTATGTATTTGTTGTCGAACCTGATTTCGAAGCGTGAGATTCTGAGGAAACAGGGGCATCGGCTGGGATCGGCCGACCTGCCCGAGCCTATGAGTACCTTTGCATGAAAATCACGTTCATCATGCCCAATATCGGGCGTCAGGATCACAGCCTCTACATCGACGAAGCGCGGATGGAGCCGCTGAGTCTGGGGGTGCTGGCAGGATTGACGCCGCCGGACGTCGAGTGCGTCCTTTACGACGATCGCATGGAAGACATTCCATTCGATGAGCCGACGGACCTGGTTGCGATCAGTATCGAAATCTATGCGGCTCGTCGAGCTTACGAGATTGCTGCCGAGTATCGCTCACGAGGTATCCCGGTCATCCTGGGCGGCGCGCATCCTTCGTTGTTTCCGGAGGAATGTCAGGCCTATGCCGATTCCATCTACATCGGCGATGCGGAGTTCCGCTGGGCCGAAGTTGTGGAAGATGCAAGGCAAGGACGACTGAAGCCGCGATACGATGCTGCAGTCGGGGTTGCTCAGGCCGGCGGTTCGTTGCCTCGCCGCGATCTATTTGTTGGCAAAGGTTATCTGCCACTGACGCTGATGCAGTTCAGCCGCGGTTGTCGCTTTGCCTGTGACTTCTGTGCTGTGAGTGCTTACTTCAAGAAGACGCAATACATTCGGCCGACGCAGGAGGTTCTGGAAGAGATTCGTCGACAGGATCGCAAGTTTGTATTCTTTGTTGATGATAATTTTCTGTCCAACCATGATGCCGCCAAGTCATTTCTGCGCGATCTGATCCCGATGAAGATTCGCTGGGTCTCTCAGGCGTCGATCGATATGACGAACGATCTGGAGCTCATGGAGCTGATGGCAAAAAGTGGCTGCATGGGGCATGTGGTCGGGTTTGAGTCGATCAGTCCGGAAAGCATTAAGCTGATGAAGAAAGCTCCCAACCTGATGCATAAAGAAGGTTGGGATCGTTATCAGGCTCAGGTTGAAATTCTGCGACAGTTTCATATGCAGACGTGGGCGACGTTTACTCTGGGGCATGATTTCGACACGATTGAGTCGATCCAGGAGACGCATGAGTTCGCTATGCGAAACCGCTTCTGTTTTGCGGCCTACAATATCCTGATGCCCTACCCCGGCACTCCGCTGTATGACCGGCTGAACCGTGAAGGTCGACTTCTATTTGATGGCAAGTGGTGGTTACATCCGGAGTATCGATTCAATCAGGCTGCGTTCGTTCCGAAGAACATGACTCCGGATGAATTGACGGATGTTATCTGGAGTTGTCGAGACAAATGGAACAGTCCACGATCAATCTTCTGGAGAATGTGGGACTTCAAGACTCACATGAGTTCGTTCACTCGGCTGTTCATGTACCTGGCGTACAACCCGTTGTATGCGAAGGAATCGTATAAGAAGCAGGGAATGCTGTTTGGTCGACATCGAAAAGGACCGATCGGTGTTCCGGTGGGTGAAACCGCGAGTCGTCGGTCGATCGAGAGACCGGCCGAGACGACGTCTGTGCGATGATGGGCCTTGGCTGATTATTTTTTCGTTTGACGGCAAGTCGTAGGCGACTGCTGCTCATTTCGCGACGACGCCTACGGCTTGCCGTTAAACGAGTTGTTGACTTTACGGCTAATTGAGAATTGATCGGCAGCACAATGCAGGAACCTTCACAACGCCAGGAACGACTGACACCCGCTGAAGTTGCAGCGCGGATTGTGCAGATCGTGTCTCAGCAGGAGACGACCAAGTATTGTTCCAAATGTCAGAAGCATGTCCTGGCTTTGCGTCCCGGCACCAGTCGGCTTCGGCAGATGCTGTTGACCATCATTACGCTGGGATTATGGTCTGTTGTCTGGATTGCGGATGCTGTCCGTCGGCCGGGCTGGCGATGTTCGGGATGTGATCAGCGAGTTGGGTGAGATATATGCAATGGGTGGTGCAATTCAGATTCTGCATCGCCAAGAAGTTCAGTTTCAACGTTTGTTTCTTCTCTCGAAAAAGTTCCCGTTTGGAGTATCCATGCAGACGATTGGGGTCGGAATCATCGGCAGCGGTTTCATGGGGCTGACGTACAGCGAAGTTGCTGCAAGGCATGTTCAGGGGTGCAAACTGGTCGCGATCGCCGGCGGGCGTCGAGCCGCTCAGTTGGCGGCTGATTACAATGTTCCAGCCGAGGCGACGGTGGAGTCGTTGCTGTCACGTGATGATGTGCATGCGGTTGTTTTGGCGACACCGGACATTGATCGGCTCAGGTTAACTCAAATGGCGGCTGCGGCGGGCAAACATGTTCTGGCCGAAAAGCCTATGGCTCCGACAGTCGCCGAATGCGATGCAATGATCGCGGCCTGTGCGGCGGCGAATGTGAATCTCTCGGTGGTGAAGACTGAGCGTTTTCGGAAGATCACTCGAAAGGCCAAAGAGCTGATCGACGACGGGACGGTCGGGCCGATTCAAATGCTGCGAACTGTTTCGGCTTTTCCGCTTCCTTTGTCACGCCAACTTTTCGATGAGCGAGCCTGGATGTCGGATCCCAAAGGCGGCGGACTCTTTATGGGAATGGCATCGCATAACACGGACTTTCTGCGATGGCTGACCGGCCGCAATGCCGTCAAAGTGTTTGCACAGGCCACCACATTCAGTGACATCGCCGGACCGCCACTTTCGGTGATGGCTCAGATCGTATTTGAAGACAACATCATGGCGCAGATGTGGATCACCGGTGAGCTGCCGAATCCCAGTCTGCCCAGCAGTGAAGTTCGGTTTCAGGTCTTTGGGCGAGATGCCATGCTGGATCTGGAGAACTTTGAGTTTCTGGATGTCGGCAAAGGCGACAAGTGGGAGCGTGTCTATACTCCGGAGCGGTTCGATTATCTGAAAGAGCCAAAGTCGCCGATTAGATTGTTTCCGCATATTGGCGTCATTCAGGAATTCATCGACAGCATCCGTGAACAACGTCCGCCCAAAGTTGGTGGTGCTGAAGGTCGAGCTGCCGTGGAACTGTGTGAAGCGTGTTTAATTTCCGCAAGAACCGGACAGGCTGTAACTTTGCCGCTATGACGTGATTTTCATTCTGGACAGAAACGAGGATCACCATGAGCGAACAAGCGGCCGAGACTTCTTCCGCAGGCTGTGGACTTTCGTGGCCTGAACAGCGGCGTAATCTGATTTTGTTTGCTCTGTGTACGGGAACGCAATATCTGGCGGCTCCGGTTCTTTACGTGGGCATTACTCAAGCTTCATTTTGTGATCGCCTCGGAGCCGATGCCAGAACCTCGAACTTGCCCGGCACATTGTTCTTCGCAATGACCGCCATGCCGGCCCTGTACGCGTGGTTGTCTCCTGGAGTTGGGGCATTACGTCGTAATCTGGGACTGCTCTATGGGACATCGGCCATCATGCTGGCGATGCTGGCCATTACACTTTCGTCACCAGTTTCCGATTCGTTCAAGCTGGGCATGGTGATTCTGCAGGGAGGTGTTTCCGGAGCGGTAATGCCAGCCGCCATCGGTTTGCTTTGGGAAGTGATGGGCCGAGGCTCAGATGAGTCGCGGCGTGGTCTTGCTTTGGGACTGGCTTTTGGTGCGGGGCCGCTGCTGGCTGTTCTTGGTTCGCTGGGGCAGACCGCTTTGCTGGGCGGCGATCTGTTTGGATGGCACTTTGACGGGCTCGCGTATCCTCGCAATTTCATCATTCTGTTTGCTGCAGGTGTTCCCGTAATGGGCCTTGCTGCAGTTGTCTCGCAGTTATTCGTGATTCAACCGGTTGCCCAGGAGCAGCCCAGAGAACCGCTTTCGGCGGTCAGGGGACTGCTCGTTGGAATTCTGCTGATGCTTGTTTCGATTGCATCCATGCATATTGCTGACAGCCCTGGTGATCCGGCGAATGGAGCAAGCACGGGAATACTCAATTCCGGTCAATTCTTTCGCGTGGTGGGAATTCTTTCCGCTGTCGGTGCAGTGGTCGCATTTGTGGCCCATTTTCGATCGGTCCTCCAGCAACGCATTTTGCTGTTGGCCACCGTAGTGACCATTCTGATGTATGCAGGCAACGTAATTCCATCGAACATGAACCTGTATTCCGGCGAGGCGTTAGGAGATCTTCCGGAGAAGTATGCTGGCGTGCAGAACATGCTGCGGTTTGGATTCAAGGTCGTTGCCGGAGCCATGCTGGGATGGCTGCTGACGCGCACAAATCCTCGCGTTGGGATTTTGGCGACCGCGTCGATTTTTCTGCTGGCTCAAATCTGGGCAATGTGTGTGACGGGACCATGGTACCTCGTCGCTTTCGGAATCCATGGAGCTGGTGAATTGGTCGGGGTATATGCTCCGAACTACATCGTGTCGGCCTCACGTCGTGATCAGCTCCGTCGGAACATGGCTTTTGTCACCATGCTGATGGTTCCAGCAGCGCCGGCCGGCTATTTGTTCGGTGCCATCGTCGATGCCGTGAAAAATTCAGGCTGGACTGTACTCGGGATGAACAGTACCACGCTGGGGTTTCGGCTGAGTTTTCTTGTGTGCGGGTTGCTTATCCTGACGGGCATCGTGCTGGCGATGCTGTTGCTGCCAGCAAAGCCAAGGCCTGAAGAACCCGCATGAACTTAGCTCAGCACTTCCTGTACAACCCTGGCCGGGAGAACTCCTGTCAAACGGAAGTCCAATCCCTGGGCTCGCACGGTTAAGCGTTCATGGTTGATGCCCAGTTGATGCAATAGCGTGGCGTGAATGTCACGCACATGGACGGACGGACCAACAGGACCGAATCCAAACTCATCGGTTTCGCCGAATGAGATTCCTGGCTTGAATCCACCTCCGGCAAACCACATCGTAAACGCATCAATGTGATGATTGCGACCAGTGGATTCGCGAAGTTCGCCCATCGGAGTGCGTCCGAATTCTCCGCCCCAGATAACGATCGTATCTTCCAGCAAACCACGTTGCTCCAGATCCCGAATCAAGGCCATGCCGGGTTGGTCGATCTCCTGGCTGATTGCTGGCAGATGCTGTTCGAGATTCTCTGTTGTCCCACCGTGATGATCCCAGTTGGTGTGATAGAGTTGCACGAAGCGAACGCCTCGTTCCACCAGTCGCCGTGCCAGCAGGCAATTGCGGGCAAAACTGGATTCGCCAGGATCTTTGATGCCATACAGATCGAGCGTTTCTTTTGTTTCGCTGGCCGTATCCATCAACTCTGGCGCACTGGTCTGCATCCGGTAAGCCATTTCATAGGCGTTGATGCGCGTGGCGATTTCTTCGTCGCCTGTGGCTGCCAGTCGCTGAGAATTCAGTGCTCGCACGGCGTTGAACACGCCAGCTTGCTGTTCATCGGAAACAGATTCAGGCGTCGTCAGATTCAGAATTGGTTCGCCTTTGTTGCGGAGCGGAACACCCTGAAATGTTGTCGGCAGCATACCGCTGCCCCAAAGCACGGAACCACCGCGAGGACCTCGGGGACCGCTTTGCAGGACGACAAACCCCGGCAGGTCGGAGCATTCACTGCCCAAACCATAAGTCAGCCACGAACCGAGACTGGGCCGGCCGAACTGACCGCTGCCCGTGTTCATGAACAGCTTGGCCGGTGCATGATTGAAGAGGTCTGTCTTGCAGGTCTTGATAAATGTCAGCTTGTCTGCAATGCTCGCTGTATGAGGCAGCAAATCGCTGAACCATGCTCCGCACTCGCCGTGTTGACGGAAGCGACGTTTCGTTCCCAGCAGATTTGTCCGATGGCTGCTGGCCATGAAGGCGAAGCGTTTCCCCTCGAGATAGCTCTGTGGCATCGGTTCGCCGTTGAGCTTATTCAGCATCGGCTTATGGTCGAACATGTCGAGTTGTGACGGTCCACCTGCCATGAACATGTAGATGACGCGTTTGGCCCGAGCCGGAAACATTGTCTCCTTCGGTGCGAGCATACTCTTCTGAAGCTCAGACGCCGCCACATCGTTGGAACGCGCCAACAAGTTGGCCAGAGCGATTGAACCCAGTCCCACGCGACAATCGCTGATGAAATGTCGTCGAGTTTGTTCTCGCAGGATTTGGTGATCATTCATGCGTTATTCTCGCGTCACAGTTTCATCGAGATTCAAAAGGACTCGCGCCGCGCTGAGTGTGTCCAGCTGCTTCAGCACGGCAAGCTCATTGTCCGAAGGTGCTCTGGAGGTGCAGCGTCGGAATGCCGTTTCCAGTCCTTCCTGCTGAATCAGCTTGTCCATGGCCTGCGCAAATTCAAAGAAGGCGGCATCGTTCATCAGTGCGAGTGCCTGCAGAGGTGTGTTGCTGCGAACTCGCCGAGTACAGGTGCTGTAGCCGTCCGGTGCATCGAACACGTTCAGAGATGGTGGTGGTGTGGCGCGATAAACGAACGTGTAGAGTCCTCTGCGATAGCGGTCTTCGCCTTCACTGACATTCCAGGCTCGATTGGACTGTCCCAACCCCATGACTCCTTGCGGAATCGGCGGAAACACTGGCGGCCCACCGACTTTTGAAGACAACAGTCCGCAGGAAGCAAGACTGACATCTCGTACGATCTCCGCGTCCAGCCGGAGTCGTCTCTGCCGTCCGAGCAGTTCGTTGGTGCGATCCTTTTCTCGAATGTCGAGTCGATCGTTGGAGCTTTGCCGATACACGTGAGAAGTGATGATCAGGCGATGTAGCCCTTTCAGGCTCCAGCCGCGATCCATAAACTCAACGGCCAGCCAATCCAGCAATTCAGGATGCGACGGCGCTGAGCCCTGCAGACCGAAATCGTTCTCGGTTTCAACGATGCCACGGCCAAAATATTGCTGCCAGACTCGATTGACGATGACGCGAGCCGTTAATGGATTCTGACGAGAAACAATCCATTTCGCGAGATCCAGGCGATCTGTCTTTTCGCCCGGATCGTTCATCGCATGCAGGGCCGAAGGTGTTCCACAGAACACTTCGTCTGCGGGACGAGTAAAATCGCCTTGGACGAAAACGGTGGTTTTTCGAGGCGTGGCCAATTCCCTCAGAACGAGAGTGGTTGTGTACTTCTCAAGTTGCTTTTCAACTTGCTGCAATTGCGTTTGGAGGTCCAGAAACGAGGAGTCATTTTTCCCGGGGCCTTTGGCGTACAGGCCACGACGTTGTGCGTCGTTACGTTTACCGACTTCCACATCAAGAATCTTCACGAGCTCTGCAGAAAGCGTGTCTCTTTGCTCTTTGGTGAGCGATGCTTCCCAGGTCGTCAGTGCGTCGTTCGAGGCTTTTACCAGTTCATCGATCTTCGCCCCCAACTGTTTTCGTTGCTGCTGGAGCGACGGTGCATCAATACCGTCGTCATAAACTGTCAGACTGGGTTCTTCCTGATTGTTGAAGAAGGCAAAGAACTGGTAGTACTCCTTCTGCGTGATTGGGTCAAACTTATGATTGTGACACTGCGCACGTAGCCGTCCATTTCTCCGTGAAACCCCATCGTCGGCGTCTTGGTTACGCGGCTTTGGGGAGTGGGATCAGGTTATTGAGCCGTGATTCGGTGGGCGGATCGAGGCCGCAGTTTTTTGCGAGCCG
>JBPOIW010000005.1:0-82466 GCA_052034165.1 Planctomycetota bacterium
TTGGGAAGAACACTCGCGCGGCAAAGCTCTTCGATGTGAAGGTGACGAAGACGGACACCGGGGCCGCGCGCATCGAATGGTCGAAAATCGAAGCTCATCGCGACTGGGCGACTTTGAGCGCAGGCTGCTACCTGCTTCGCACGAATGTCGCCGACTGGTCGGATGAGGATCTGTGGAAGGCCTACATCCAGCTGACAGAAGCTGAGGCCGCATTTCGAATTCACAAGAGCGACCTCTCGCTGCGACCGATCTGGCATCAGAAAGAGGATCGCGTGCTGGCTCATATCTTTGTGTGTTTTGTGGCGTATGTACTTTGGAAAACTCTGGGGCAGATTTGCATGAAAGCGGGTCTCGGGAATGAACCTCGCCGAGTGCTGGCAGAATTGTCGGATATCCGCGCGATGGACGTGGTGCTACCAACTCGATCCGGGCCGGAGATTCGCACGCGGTGCATTTCCAAACCAACTGATCACCAGCAAATCCTTCTCGAAAAGCAGCGTCTCAAACTGCCGTCCAAAATAGTCCAACGCAAAATGTAGTGGAAACTTTGGAGCGGAAACTGCGGAAACGACTGTGTTTCTGAAGCGAGTTGGGGAAGTTGGGCTAACGTCGCTTGTTGAAGGCGCAGTCCACTCACCCACTGCTTTGGACTGCTTGCAGCCTGCTGCAGCTTTCGCCCCTCAGCAGCCTGCTGCTGAGCAACTCGCCATCAATTCCCGAGCCGCTCTCCGCCCCCTCAAGCAAATGAACCGACTTGCACGCCTTCGATGAATGGCGGCGGAACCATCGCCCTTTGTCAGCAAAGTGCTGCGTCCCCGTCGTTCCGGCCAGGGGCAAGAGAATCCAAAAACGTGCATGACGCCACGCGAGGTGAGTGGAACCAGCAAGCGGTTGAGCGTCAGACCTTCCTGTCCGTTCCTGATTGCTCTCTGCGACTCGACCATCAACAAGGATCGCAGAGACATGGATAGCTGACGCTATACCGCTCGCGAGGGACTTCTTCTTGAGGTGATCTGGCGACTCCCCTATTCTGAGTTTGTCTGCGGCGACATCAATTCAAGGAACCAAGCCCGTTGAGTTGCTCGCGGTATAACGGAGAGTTCTGCTGACGCTCAGCAGAGAAGACAAGCGGGCTTTTGGTCTGTGTGAGAATTCTGCCCGCGTCCCCGAATCATTTCGTTGGCGATTCCCAGTCATCAGGGCCATCCAACGATAAGCAACTAAGCAACTGGAGCCACCCAAACGCAGAACCAACGCGATCGGGAGCGCCCCAAGGCTGCAGTCATGACGCCGGATTCCCCCACCTGCCTACTCGCTCAAGCTACTGAGTAACCGATTGCAGGACAGGCTTCGCCGTTGCGTTGAATCGCGAGGCTGGCGTAATACGATTGGCAGACCTCCGTTTGCCAAAGTGTTCGACCGCATGCAGCCAGAGCTCTGCCGATAGATTCAGGCGATCCAGAATCGGTGGAGCATTCTTCGGGATCGCTCCGCGTTTCTCCGGTTTCAATTGGCGGCCGGTCCAGTCGAGCAATTGCAAGTATTCTGCCAGCGTCATGAACACGCAGCCTTTATTTGAAGCTCGCCGACTAGAACATTTCTCTCGTGCCTTCTTTCGCTTCGGCTCCAACTCCACAGGAGCAAGCCATCCAGCATTCGACCCATGTTCGATCCGCACGTCCTTTGCATCTGCCGTTGAAACATCGTCTGCCGATTTGAGATCGGCAATGCGTTCCTGAGCACTCGTGAAATCGCTCTTCTCGGGCGTTGCCGCCAAACCGGCTCGCACCGGATTCAAATCCACATAGGCCATGCATGCCGCAATGGCCGCTTCATCAGGCAGAAGCGTCGCCTTGAAGCGGCCCTCCCAGAATCGCCCGGTGCATTCATCCTCCGCATTCGCCATGCGAGCAATCACTTCCGAAGTGCATCGCATAAACCATGAAACGCTGGACAGGCGAGCCCGCAGTTCGGCCACAGTTTTCTCATCGGCCATCAGGTGATTGAGATCCGTGTCAGCAGGCTCCGCCGGGGAACCATCCTTGTTTCGCCGCTGAGGAAACAGATTCCACCACCGCCGAGCGGCCTCTTTGTCACTCCATGTTTTCACCACATCCGGCCGACTTCTCAGGATGACATGGAGATGATTGGACATCACCGAAAATCCGAGCACATCAACACCGAAGATCCCCGCGAGAAACTCCAGCCGATTCCGCATCCATTGCCGACGATGCTCGTAGTTCTTCCCCGTGAGCTCATCGACGCCGCACAGAAAACCACGCCTCACGCACCGATTGACGCAATGTACAACCTGAATTTCACCCGACGACAAAATCTCACGTCGATTGACTCGTGCCATGACTTCTTTCCCAATTCATTTGAGGTTGCTTGACGGGGCGTAGGTTACTTCTCACACTCCGAACTGTCAATCGCGTTTGGATGGCCCCGTCGTTCTTGGCTCGCGCACGCACCGGGATGTGATAATTCCCTTCTTTTCTGAATTCTGTATCATCCCCTGACACGGCTTTTATCATTCGATGAAAACCCTGCCCTTTCTCGTCTCTCCCTGCCCTCTCGATATGTAGACGCGAAGGGTGTGCGGTATACTCGTCGCTCCGCCAACGGGATCTGTCAACGAATTTCACGACTTTTGATTTCAGGCTTTTCCATGCCCACCGAACTTCATGGCCAGCTGACCGCTGCCGATGCATCATTTGCCATTGTCGTCAGTCGCTTCAACGATCTGATTACCAAACGACTGCTCGAAGGCGCAGTCGATACGATTGTTCGTCATGGGGGAAGTGCTGACAAAGTGACGGTTGCGTGGGTGCCTGGTTCGTTTGAGATCCCGTTGGCCGCGTCAACGCTCGCAAAGACCGGCAAGTACAGTGCCGTGATCTGCTTGGGAGCTGTGATCCAGGGCTCCACCAGCCATCACGAATATATCAACAGCCAGGTCGCAGCTGGCATCATGAGTATCACGCGGGAAACCGGCATCCCCGTGACCTTCGGCGTGATCACCTGCGAATCCATGGATCAGGCTCTGGACCGCGCTGGCGGGAAGGTCGGCAATAAAGGCCACGAAGCCACTCTTGCGGCGATTGAGATGATCAGTTTGCTGAAGAAGATCAAGGGTTGAGGGGCGGTTGCTGACTTTGCGAGTGCGGCAACTGAAGCGTAAAGGCGCGAGCCATTGCGCTTCAAGATGGAACGACAGCCGCTGAGCCGGTGCCTGCAGCTGGGCGGTAAAAGAGTGGCTCACGCGACTTTACGAGCAGGCTTGTTTCCCGCAGCAGGATGAGCAATCGCTTTCAGAAGGAAATCAGCGGTTCGCCGAGTTGCCCCGGTGTCGGTGGCTTTGTCGGCGAGATCACTCATGACGGCTCGACGTTCAGCCAGAGTCTGGGGATTCTGCAGCCAGCTTGTCAGCATCTCTGTCATCTTCTGAATATCATTCTCCGGATCGCCGTTAGAGATGTATTCTGGCATGACTTCGTCGTCAGCGATCAAATTTGGCAACGTGATGAATCGACACTTCATCAGAAACTTCGCAAAGAACCGGCCAATCGTGGGAACTCGATAAATCACCATCCCGGGTTTGCGACGTCCCAGTAATTCGAGACTAATCGAACCGCTGACCATGTAGCAGCAATCTCCAGCTTCGATGGCTTCCGGCGTCTGATTCACAAAGTAATTCAGCGGCGCAGTCAGATTGGCCGCGGTCTGCAGTTCCTGACAACGCAGCATCTGTCGTTCGCGATAACTTCCGACGACCCATCGCACATCGGGAACTACGGCCTGAACTCGTCGCACCACTTCCAGCATCACGGGCCAGTTCTTTTCGATCTCATGATTTCGCGAACCCGGCAATAGCGTCACGACCTGCTGCCCGGCAGTGCCTCGCATGTCGGCAATGGCATGAGTATCAATCTGACGTTCAGCCACCTGATCAAAGAACGGATGCCCAACCCAGGTCGCCTTCACTCCGCGAGCTTTGTACCAGTCATACTCAAACGGCAGCGCACAGAGCACGTGATCCACCCACTTGCGAACTCGTTTGATCCGCCAACCGGCCCAGCCCCAAAGTTGGGGCGGCAGGTAATAATAAACGGGAATACCACGAGTCTTCGCCGCGCGAGCGATCCACCAGTTGAAACCAGGAAAGTCCACCAGTACAACGGCATCCGGCGGATTGGTATCAAAATACGCTTCGGCCTGCTTGACCAGTCGACGAAACTTCGCGAGCAAAGGGACGACTCGCAGGAAGCCCATCACAGCCAGTTCGGTCAGCTCGAAGTGCAGCTGACAGCCGGCGTCCCGCATGTTGGGACCGCCAAAGCCTTCCGCCTGAAATTCCGGATTCCGCGACTGCAGTTCACGAATAAGACGGGCACTATGCTGGTCACCGCTGGGTTCACCTGCGGAAAAGAAGATTCTCATCGAAGAAATCCGTTTCTGAGGCCATCCATCCACGAAGATGACTGAGCCTGTCGTGGACGAAGCTAAACAAATTCTTGAACTAAAATGAAACGAGTGCGACTGTCACGGAAATCTCCCGCTTTGACACCACTCAGCTTGTCTCAGTGGTGAAGCGTTTGGCAACCAGCCTGAGTCGACACAACTCAATCGCCATGAAAAAAAACTTTTCTGGTTGCCAAACCGTCTTTCCTTCGGCACAAGGCCGAAGGGGCCAATTCAATGCAGTCGAAAAATCAGTCCAGGGCTCCTGTCGACCATTGAGCCATCTCTTTTAACGGCGAGCCGCGAAAGTATGCGTGATAAGCCGCAGTCGCCTGCGGTTCGCCGTTAAACCATGTTGCCTGCACTTCATTTTGACACGAAACCCTGATTCGGTCTAGACTGCGTCCTGCGGCAGGGGACTTTGCCGCAATTTACAGGTCACAGCAAGTGACTCGTCTATCGGCGGGCTCCATGATTCCGTCGCCCAGCAAGGATGTGAGAAATGAAAACGGTTGGCATTATTCCCGCTCGTCTCCAGTCAACTCGACTGCCTCGCAAACTGCTCTTGAACGTCACAGGTAAGCCACTAATTCAATATGTCTGGGAAACGGCCTGCGAGTGTCCTGAATTCCATGACGTCGTGATTGCCACAGACAGTGAAGAAATTGCCCGCGTGGTTCATTCGTTCGGCGGTCGTGCCGAGATGACCGGCGAACACAACAGCGGTACGGACCGTATCGCCGAAGTCACTCGCCGCTGTTTTCCTGATGCTGATGTCATCGTGAATCTGCAGGGCGATGAGCCGGAACTGGACCCTCAGGTCGTCGCGTCTCTGGTTCGCGAGATTCGAACTTCTGGCTGCCAAATGGCGACTGTAGCTGCTCCGATCAACTCTCCAGCGGTTGTTCGTGATCCGAGCTGCGTGAAAGTCGTTATGGATGTGACCGGCCGAGCCATGTATTTCAGTCGTTCACCGATTCCGTTTAGTCGAGATCTGGCGATTGAAGATCACTTCCGCGATGGCGAACCTTCGCCGTGGCTGCTGCACGTGGGGCTCTATGCTTTCCGTCGTGATTTTCTGCTGAAGCTGACCACAATGCCGCCATCGCCTCTAGAGCAACTTGAAAAGCTCGAACAGTTGCGAGCGCTGCAGTCTGGTGCGTCGATGGCTGTCGCCGTTGTAAATCATGCGGCCGTGGGAATTGATACGCCCCAGGACTATGCTGCCTTTGTGGCTCGCCAATCACGTCTACAAGTTCGCCGGGCGGCTTGAGTTCATTCCGTGCCCTCTTGATGCGTTCGCCATGTTCGGCTCCTTTACAAGCCCGAAGCGCCAGCGAGTGAACACTTTGCGACTCACACACTCGCTGCCGCTTCGGGCTTGTATTCTCAATGGTTTTCGTGAACATGGCGCTGCCCAGTTATTCCAGGACCGTTCCTAGACAGGTTTGCCCAACAGAGAAAGCAAGCCACTGTTTTCTGCGGCGTCGAGCGGAGCGTATTCGGTGGCGAATCGGTCCAGAATGACGATAGGATCGAACGAGTACCAGATCGGGATTGTGGACGCGATCGTCGCCAAAGCCGCGCTGCTGCCAGTCACCATCCCGGAACTGATCGCACCAGATGATTGGATCTGTTGTGCCATCAATGCACCGCTCGAGGTCGTTCCACCCAGATTCGACATATGACTGACGATTGTCTCGAACGTCTTCGCTGCCGCAAGTTGACCTTTGGAAGTCACATACAAGTATGTGTTGGTCGTCGTGCTGGTTCCCAGCACTCCGACGGCCGAGCCTTTGCCAATCGCCGACATCGCTCCTACGGCGACAACGCTGGTGAGCACGGCCGACGACGCATCCTCAATGGAGTCGGCCGTCAGAGATTCCTCCACAGCGATTTCCACTTCGGTTGGCGCTGCCGAGTGCACTTCATTCGGCACAATTGATAACTGCTCAATGCCGATCAGATTTAACTCAGGAGACTGTGGTTCGGCTTCACGTGGAGCTGCCGGTTGTGATGCTGAACTCTCGGTTCTGATCACAGCTTCATTCTGCAACTCAGATTCGACCTCTCGAGCGGGCGGCTGTGCATCATCGCGATTGCTCTTGCCGGATTGTGTGGTCGACTCTTTAGGACGCTCAGAGTACTCCTTGTCACGATTCGATTCGATCTTCTGCTCGGCCGGACGATCGTCGGGCGACTTGTCTTCTTTTTTGCCTGACTCCGCGCTTATTAATTCGTGAACTTCGTTCTGGCTTCCTTCATGCCCGCGGGCATAGCCTGGCCCGTTTCCGTGACCCGAGTTGTTGTTCCCGTTTCCGCTGTTGCTGTTGGGGGTCAACACACCGCGTGCCGTGACAGTAAATGACATCGTGGTCGACGTGACGCCGTCGGAGATCGTTACAGAGATGACAGTCTGAGCCTGTGAATCCGTTGAAGTTGGCAAAATTTCAATCGTTCGAAACTGGCCGATTCCGCCGAGCACAATATTCTCAATCGGTACAACATTCAGATCACTGGATGTCGCCGTCACGATCAGAAAAAATGACGACGTATCAACATCCGACACTTGAAACGGCAGAACGCCCGTGCCTCTCAGCTGGTCGATCTGCTGATTGCCGATGATCGAGACTGACGGAGCATCTTCCACATTGGAAATGGCGGCTGTCGCAAGAGATTCCAGCTGCTCGGTCGTTCCGTGTCCATCAGTAAAAGTGACCCGCAGGCTGATGCTGCATCCCACATCTTCGTCGGACAGTCGATAGGTCCCGTCGACGGCACCGTTAATGGCGACGCCGTTTCTGACCCACTGAAGCTGGTACTCGCCGGCGCCGTCATCGTCGCGAATCGCTTCCGTGTTCGCACTCAGGATCTGATCTTCCGTCGTAATTCCCGTAATTGACGGCAGCCCCACAGGGCTGTCATTCACATTCTCGACGGATCCGGTGGAAGCGGAGATTGCCAACTCATCTGTGCCATGATTGTCCGTGTAGAAGACCTCCGCATTGATCCGAGAATTGACATCGTCTTCAACAAGTGTGTAAGACGCCGATGTCGCTCCAGTGATTTGTTCGCCATCACGGAACCAGCGATAGTGTAGAGTTCCCAGGCCATCGTCATCCCGCAGTCCGGAAGTATCGACGGTCAACGTCGAGTTCTGCTCCGCATCTCCCAGGAGCAAAACCTGCCCCGTCAACGCGTCATTGATATTCTCCACGGCATCTGTCGCGCCTGACGTGACGACTTCCATTGACCCCAATGCATCAGTATAGGTAATTCGCACGCGAATTTGTGCATCGACATCGCCGTCGCTCAAACGATACGAGTCCGCCGTTGCACCAGAAATCGCGACACCGTCTCTGAGCCACTGATACTGGAAAGCTCCAAGCCCGTCGTTGTCCGCGAGAGACGAAGTACCGACCGTGAGTAACTGATCTTCGACTGTATTCCCACGAATCTCAGGGCGTCCTGTGACCAGATCGTTGACGTTGGCAATCACAGCCGTCGGGGCAGATGTCAAAGTTTCCTCGGTTCCCTGACCGTCGGTGTATCGAATCTCCACGCTGAGTTGAGTGCCGACATCAGAATCACCCGTTGTGTAGGTGGCTGAGCTGGCTCCGGAGATGACAACACCGTTTCGCAACCACTGATAACGAATACTTCCAAGCCCGTCGTCATCGGAAACCGTATTGACTCGTGCCGTCAATGTCTGACCTTCAACGGCTGACCCTGAGATCGTAGGCAGACCACGTGGTGTATCGTTGATCGCAAGGATTCTGTCGGTTTCATTCGAGATCAGCACTTCGTCGAGTCCGTGACCATCGGTGTAGCTGACTTCAACAGAGATCCGTTGGTCAACATCGGCATCCGTCGGCCGATATGTCGAGGCCGTCGCGCCGGAGATGTTTGCTCCATCACGAAGCCACTGATAGCGGAAAGTGCCAAGCCCGTCGTTGTCCGCAATTCCGGAGACATCCACGGAGAGAATCTGATCCTCTGTGGCAGTGCCCACAATAGCAGGTTCGCCGACTGGAGTATCATTCGTATTGACGACGACCGCGGTTGTCAGTGACGTCAGAGTTTCTGCAGTTCCGTACCCATCCGTCCATGAAACATGTACGCTGATTCTTGCATCCACATCGGCGTCAACCAACTGGTAGTTGATCGAATTCGCTCCCGATATAGCAATGCCGTCTCGCAGCCATTGGTACTGAAATGCACCGAGGCCATCGTTGTCGGAAATTCCGCCGATCGCGGCATTCAGAGTTTGCCCCTCAAGGGCGGTGCCTGAGATCGTCGGGCGGCCCGTCGGAGTATCGTTGGTGTTCACAACGGGGACACTGGCCGCTGAAGTCACGGACTCATGGAATCCCTGACTGTCAGTCCAGGAAACTCGAACGCTTAACTGAGTCCCTACGTCTGCATCGCGTGGCGTGTAGTTGGCTGCGGTTGCTCCGTTAATGGCCGAACCGTTGCGAAGCCATTGATAGTTGAAAGAATTCAGGCCATCCGCATCGGAGATGCTCGACACGTTGACCGTGAGTGGCTGATCTTCCTGCACCGTGCCCGAGATTGTCGGCAATCCCATCGGCGCATCGTTGATTGCGGTAATCGTCGAAGACATAGAGGACGTCAGCGTTTCTGTGGTGCCAAGTCCATCGATATAAGAAACACGCACACTGATCCGGCTTCCCACATCCGCGTCAGACATGGAATAGGCTGCGGAGTTCGCTCCGGAGATGACAGAGCCGTTTCGCAGCCATTGATAGCTGAACGGCCCCAATCCTTCGATGTCAGAGATCCCCGCGATGTTCGCCGTCAGCGTCTGATCTTCCTCAAACAATCCCGACAAGATTGGCACGCCGCTCGGCAAGTCATTCACGTTCTGCACTGCGGCGGTCGACGCGGAGGTCAGGGATTCCGTGGTTCCCTGATTGTCGGTGTAGCTGATTCGCACGGAAAGATTCGCCCCGACGTCCGCGTCTCCGGTCACATAGTTGGCACCGGTAGCCCCGACGATGGTCGATCCATTTCGCAGCCATTGATAGCTGAGCGTTCCCAGGCCATCGGCATCAGAGATACCGGCCGTGCTGGCGAGCAGCGTCTGGTCTTCACGTATCGTACCCTGAATCAGGGGCAGTCCTGTCGGCGTATCATTGATCCCGGTAATCGTGGCCGTTGAAGCCGAAGTCAACGACTCCAGGCTGCCATGACCGTCAGTGTAGCGAACTCTGACAGACACCGTGGCGCCGACGTCAGCGTCGGTTAAAGCGTAAGAAGAACTGGTTGCCCCGGAGATACTCACTCCGTTTCGCAGCCATTGATAGCTAAACGTTCCCAGGCCATCTCCGTCTGCAATACCAGAGACGTCCGCGGTCAAAGATTGATCTTCCACCGCAGCACCAGAGATCAACGGCAGCCCATTCGGCGTATCGTTGATGTTCTGAATCGTGGCCGTCGCTGCTGAAGTTACTGTTTCGGCCGTGCCCTGACCGTCCGTGTAAGTGATTCGTACGGCCAGATTGGAACCGACGTCGGCATTGCCCGTGACGTAGGTGGAGCTGGTCGCTCCGGCGATGGTCGCACCGTTTCGCAGCCATTGATAGTTGAAGGTTCCCAGGCCATCGTTGTCCGTAATTCCCGTTACATTGGCGGTCAACGTTTCGGATTCCCGCAGAACTCCATTGATGGCTGGCAAACCGCTTGGAACATCGTTCACATTCTGAACTGCGGCCGTTGCTGCGGATGTGAGAGATTCGGCAGTTCCCTGATCGTCCGTGTAGCGTACTCGAACGGTCAGTGTTGAACCGACGTCGGCGTCGTCCGTGGTGTACGTCGCTGCCGTCGCTCCGGCGATATTGGAGCCGTTACGCATCCACTGATAGCTGAATGTGCCAACCCCATCGTCATCTGAGATGCCAGCCGTGTTCGCTGTGAGCGTCTGGTTTTCGCGAATTGTGCCCTGAATTACCGGAATTCCCACGGGCGTGTCATTTAATCCGGTGATCGTCACAGTCGAGGCAGAAGTCAGCGTCTCGATGGTACCATGACCATCCGTGTACGTAATCTGCAGACTGATCTGCGAGCCTACATCAGGGTCGCTTGCGATGTAAGTGCTGCCAGTTGCTCCGGAGATCAGAGAGCCATTTCGCAGCCATTGATAGCTGATGGACCCCAGCCCGTCCATGTCGGCCAATGCAGACAGGTCGGCCGTCAGCGTTTGATCTTCTGTGGCAGTGCCTGTGATCAGAGGCAGTCCGGTCGGAACATCATTCAGATTCTGGACAGCTGCGGTCTGTGCCGACGTTATGGTTTCCAGAGTCCCAAACGCGTCCGTGTAACGAATTCGAACAGACAACAGGGCATCAACATCCGCGTCGCCCGTGGTATACGTGGACGCCGTGGCTCCAGCGATGTCCGCACCATCACGAAGCCACTGATAGCTGAAGGGCCCCAGTCCATCGGCATCATTGATCGAGGATGTGTTGGCCGTCAGCGTCGAATCTTCACGAACTAAACCCGTAATTGAAGGGACACCGACGGGTGCGTCGTTTGTGGCGACCACAGCGATCGTTCTTGTGGCCGCTGTGCTGGTCAAGTGATTGTCACTGGCCGTGACTGAAATCGTCCGATTGCTGGTCGATGGCGTGTCACTGCTGTTCAAATACGTCACCGACCGCAAAGCCGCTTCGTAGTTGGTGACACTGGCCGAACCACTCAGAGTCAACGTGCCCGTCGCGGAATCCCAGTTTCCGTTGATGCCGGACTGGCTCGTGAAACCAAGCAAATCCTGTGTCGAGTCATAATTGCCCGTGATTCGCACTATCGCGGAACTGAGCATTGCACTGTCGGCATCGGTCAGAGTCAATTGGTCATCAATCGCGACCGGACCGCTGTTCTCGGTGTAAGTCAGTGTTGATCCACTGGTCGTCAAAGATGGAGCCACGAAAGGACTGAACGTATTGTTCGTCAGATCGTAAATGCCATCCAGGAACTCCGCACGTTCCACGTTGGTCAGCGTATCTGTTCCATCGCGTCCGGGGGTCTGATCGTCAATGACTTTGTCGGGGGAGCCGCTGATGGCGTATTCGGCGTAATTGCCGGAGTAAACAACGGTATCGATGCCACCAAGCCCGTCGATGGTATCGTTGCCATTCGTGGCCGCGATCACATCATCACTTTCAGTGCCTGTGTAGGTTGCGAGGATATGGTTCCATTTGGCCCAGAGTTCTTCAGAGAAGGCGACGCGTGTCGAGACGTCGCCAACCTGTTCTTCGAGAATCCAGTCGCCGCCCTGCGATCCAGCACCGGTTGCGTCATCGCTGGCCGCCACATCGCACCCGGAAACATCGGCGATGGCCTGCATAAAAGCTCGGCCGGAATCCTCAGCGGCGAGATCGCAGCCGTAAAACAGAATGTCGGCCTCCGAAGTCAACGCTCGTGCCCAGGATTCAATTGCGCTGAAATGATTGGAAACGTTATTGCTGTCAAGAACCTCATTGCCCAGTTCGACGCGGCCCTCAGATCCGTGAGACACAATATGCACCGCTGCAACATTCTGCATCTGGCTTAAAGCGGCAGTCATCTGATCGATGCCGCTGCGGTTTGCATCCAGGAGAATTGCGGTGAATTCGCGAGTCGGATCGGCCTCGTTCCGCAGATCGGCAAGTAACGCGTCCAGATCCGGAGTGTTCGCACCAACAAACACGACCTCCCGCAACGGCTCATTATCCGATACTGGTTCCAGGTCATCGGGAGCGATGTCTGCGGTTTGAGGAGTTGGCCATCCCTCCGCCGCCAGATCAAACAAATCCGTGTCTGACAATGTGGCGAATTCAGTCAGCAATTCGAGTGAACCTGCATCAAGTCCAGAGCCGTCGTTGTTCAGATCCGTGGCATTCGCGTCATCAACGAGGTCGAGATCATGTGCAGAGGCCGACATCAGCAGCAGCGGTTCGAGTTGCTCCAGTCTGTCGCGCGCAGGCGTAGCCGCAACGCCGGTTGGCGTCGACTTTGCAGGCGATATCAGACGAGAAAACTTCATAGTGCTTCAGTTGAAATGGCAACCACCTGTGCAAACGGGTTTGACTGAGTCCCGAAAGGCTCCCGTTGAACGGCGAGCCTCCGGCGGCTTGCTGTTAAACAGATCTGTCATCAACCCGCTCATTGAAACGGCCCGAGGGCCATTCTTGAGCAGCCGATACCGATTTCATCAAAGAACTCAACACAAGAATGGGGTACAACTATCGCGGGAAAAACTCGAGAATGTCCCAAGGAAACTCATAGCTCGGAAAGCCTGCAGAGGAGTGGAAAACGTGAGTCTGTCGACAAATGCGACACTGACAATTCGACAGAATCGATTCAATTGCGACGCTGGCAGGTCAACTCAGACCACTGAACGAATTGTGGCCGTCTCAGAACTCGACAAAATCCTGTAAAACCAGCCGACTCGAAAATCTCAGCCTGAAACTTTGAGCTACGTTTGCATCAGAGCCACAAAATCCTGCACTGTGGAGAGATGCTGAATATGGCCACCATTGAAACTGAAGATCTTGAAGCCGCGTTTTTGCGAGAGTACGCGCTGTTGCATCGCGTCGCAGATGCAAATCTTGACAAGAAACTGCGTGCTCGCGTCAGCCCTTCCGACGTCGTGCAGGACGCCTGGGTCGAAGCCGTCGCCCGGTTCGGTGAAAAAGAGCAAACCACGGAGATGTCTCTGAGCGCCTGGCTGAAATTTGTTGTTCGCCAGAGTGTGAATCGACTGCGTCGTTTTCATCTGGGAGCTGACAAGCGTACGGTTGATCGCGAACAGCGCCCGGGGTTTCGAGGCATGGACAATGAGTCAACCGTTTCTCGTCTCGTCGAGGCTCTATCGGCGTCGATGGCCGGTCCGGCATCACAGCTCGTTAGGCAGGAATCTCAACAGCGTATTCATTCATTGATCTGTAGCATGGATGATGCAGATCGAGAAATCCTGCTGCTGCGGCATGTGGAGAATCTCACCAATCAGGAATGCGCTGAACGACTGAATCTGACAACGTCCGGAGCCAGCAAACGGTATATGCGAGCACTCGAACGGCTCCATGAACTGGCCGGCACGACAAGTCTGTGTTGAGACTGCCTTATGAAACTTGGCCATGAAATTGATCCGGACATTGACTGGTGTCTGCCTGATGAGGAAACGGATGCGTTTCTGTCTCAGGTGCGACGCGGCGAACGTCCGTCGATCGATGAACTGGTAAAGCGATTTCCCGCCCATGCGGAACAGGTTCGTCGGCAGTGTCGCATGATGATGTTTGCCGAGCGGTTGGGCACGAATCCGCACCCCATGGTCGCGCGACTTCGCGAACCGCCAGCCCTGATGCGGCTGGATGACTACGAAATTCATCGGCTGATTGGTCGCGGCGGAATGGGCTTTGTCTACGAAGCCAGCAAGCCCGGGTTGAGCCGCCGACTGGCAATCAAAGTGCTGGCTGATCAGGCCTCAACATCGCGATCATTGCCCAAACGATTTGCTCTGGAAGCAGAAGCCGCTTCTCGGCTGCATCATCCCAACATTGTTCCCGTCTTCGATTACGGTGAGTTTCAGGGACTCCAGTTCCTGGCCATGCTTTATATCGATGGCTGCAATCTGGAGCAGGTGATTCGTCACCTGATTCTGAAGAGGTCAGGCGTTAGTATTCCTGCCGCCAATGCCGCACCAGAAGAATGTCTGGCCGCCGTCGATTCGTGGGAGAAGATTGCTCGCCTGGGGGCTCAGGCTGCGTCAGGTCTGCAGCATGCTCATCAGCATGGCATGATTCATCGAGACATCAAGCCCGCCAATCTTTTGCTGGACCGCCAGGCAACTCTGTATATCGCCGACTTCGGTCTGGCGAAGATTCGAGACGAGGACAGCAATCTCAGTCGCACTGGCGATACGATTGGGACGCCTCGATATATGTCTCCGGAAGCCCTGCGAGGCTTCACTGATGAACGCAGCGATGTGTTCGGTCTCGGAGTTACTCTGTACGAACTTGTATCGAGAACCGAAGCCTTCTCCGGCACGACGGCTCGTCAGGCGATTCAGGATCGTTCGATTCTTGCACTTCCGCCGCTGAAGGAATTGCGGCCGGATGTTCCCGAGTATCTCGCCGATATCATTATGAAAGCCTGCGCGCCGGATCCCCGGGATCGCTTTGCGTCAGCACAGGCCCTGCAGCAGGAACTGAATCGGTTCGCCCATGGTGGGAATTCTCGCGATCGACGGAGGTTTCAGAGAAGCCTGAACCCGTCCGACCGCGCAAGAAAGACATCGAAAGGCTGGTTGCTGGCGGGTACTGGTTTGTTCGCCGCGCTGCCCATCCTGATCGCGGCCCAGGCGTTCTTGTCCGGCGGACTCGCCGACAATTCTGCAGCCAGCAGAGCACCAGGGTTTACCGGAATTCGGGGTGGCGAATCATTGAATATTCGTCTGAGGAATGGTGACACCGCGTTCAATGACACGAAACTGCAGTGTTACGATCCTGATGGCGTCGCTGCGATGTACCAGATCACCGGCGGAGCCGACGCTGACCTGTTTGCAGTGCATCCTGATTCCGGGACGGTTCTGTTTCGTCAAACACCGAACTCCATTCGTCCTCAGGATCAGAATGGCGATGGCATCTATGAAGTGGATCTGGGAGTGACCGATCGCAAGCGGGCTCACTTGCTGCAATTTGTGGATTCGCCGAGCAACGGCGGCCTGAAAACGTTTGAACCAGTTTCGGGTGGAATCGAAGATACTCCGTGGAGTGATGTCAAACTGAGTGAATCGCTGCTGGGGGCCGCGACCCCGGATGGTCGCAGGCTGTTTCATGCTCATGAGCTCACGGATGGCATCGTCTCCCTTTACGCGACGGACCGAGCGAATGACGGAACCTGGCAGCAGCCCATTCTTCTTAGCGAAGACAGTGGACTGGATCGCCACCTTCACGGCCTCGCGACTCACGATGGAAAGACATTTCTCGCGCTCGTTAACAATCCGACCGATGACGAGGAGGAATGTCAACTCTGGACACTGGAGTTGCAGCAGAACGGACGGCTCCAGAAGACTCGAGAGGCGTCAGCAAGTGGTATTCCCGCGCAGGCTGTGGGACTTTGGATGTATGATGATGTCGCCTTGATGTATTACGTCGCGAACTCCGGACAGCTTGAACAATGGCTCGGGCTGATTCGCCCTGACGGAACGGTGCAGAGTTCGCTCATTGCCGTCGGTCCATGGCACACGTCGCTGACGATGATCGATGCCTGTGGCTGGGTTGAAGCGTTCTCCGATGGCGACGATGGACTGCCTGTTCATCTGCGAGTCACCGTCGACGAATAGCGGCTCACTACCGCGTCGACAGGAATGGCTCGCGATCACCGCCTGAATCGCGCAATCGCGGCCATATCGTGCAGAATGAAGCCGGTCCACTCCGAGTACCGATCGCTGTTGCGAAGAAAGCTCTGCTACTTCACGCGGTGCAGCACAGGGAACGCGACTATCACTTTGCTGCAGTGAACGATATCGCGGCCATTCGACTGAATCAGTGTTCAGCCAGGCGATCGCTGCCCCTGCAGCATGCGACTTCCCCGAGGATAAAACAGGCAGAAATGAGGTCAGATTCATTAGGGACTCGATGTTCGAGTCAAGAGGGTTGTGTGCGTTTTGGCAGTCTGACAGAAATTTTGACGGAATCCCGGTCCACGATTTTTCGGCACCGCAGTTAAGTCCCCGGCAGGAGTCGGTTCGGATGTGTTGAACCGACGCCAACACTTTCAGAGCTTAATGGGGAAACTGACGATAATGGCCACGGGTAACAATCGCGGACTGGATCTGAACGGAATTGAATCACTTGAGCCGATGATCCTCATGTCCGCGTCAGCAGCGGACATTGATGCGGCTACTCTGGATGACGCGACCGAAGGCAATGATGTGATGGTCGCTCTTGAAGCTGGCGGCTTGATGGACGGCAAAGCAGGCCATGACATCCTGATCGGTCTCGCCGGTGACAATTACCTGAAGGGTGGCGACGGTCATGATATGCTGATCTCCGTTCGCGGCGACAACGTGATTGACGGCGGTGATGGCCAGGATACTCTGGTTTATTGGGGTGGAAATCGAGCTGACTACAAGGTTACAGACAAGGGCTTCGGTATCCTCGAGATCGACAACGGCCGCTCCGTTGATTTTGTAACGAACGTCGAAGAAATCCAGTTTCGTGATGGATCGTATTCAGTCGCCGATCTGTTCAAAGCAGGCTCTGTTCCTGCAGCCCCATCCGCACTTGAGGTTGACGCCGTCGCTCCTGGTGATGCCGAAGATGTGGTCACGGCCCCTGTGAATCCTGTCAATGTTGCTCCACCAGCGGATGATGAAGCCGGTGAAGTCATAACAACGCAGTTGCCAGTCGTTGAAACGATTCTCGAAGAGATCACAGAAGAAGATGCTGAGGAAGTTGTAATCGTAGACGACGAGCTGGCCGACGACGAAGAGACCGAAGAAGACGAAGTCGTCGTTGTTGACGAGATCACAGAAGAAGACGCGGACGAAGTTGTGATCGCTGACGAGGAGTTCACCGAAGTAGAGTTAACGGACGAAGAAGCAGAAGAAACTGAAGTTGCCGACGACGAAGACGTCGTTGTTGACGAGATCACAGAAGAAGACGCAGACGAAGTTGTGATCTCTGACGAGGAGTTAACCGAGGAAGAGTTAACGGACGAAGAAGCAGAAGAAACTGAAGTTGCTGACGACGAAGAGGTCGTTGTTGACGAGATCACAGAAGAAGCCGCAGACGAAGACCTGACTGTAGATGAAGAACTGACGGAAGAAGAAGCGGAAGAAGTCGATCCGGCCGCAGATGAAGATGACGAAGTCTGGGCGTGTGTTGATCAATGGGTGAGCCATTGTACGCCAAACTCTGCCCCTGAAGTTCCGACCGTCGATGAGGAAGTCATTGATGTCGAAGAGCCCGCGGATTCTGCAGTTGAGCCACCGGTTGTAGAAGAAGTGACAGAAGAACCCGTCTGCGAAGTTCCCGTGGTGAGCGAAGAAGTGCCGCCTGTCATTGAAGAATGCGATGACTACGACAGCGATGTCTACACGTATTGCGACACAACACCGGCCTATTCTGACTGTAACCTGTTCGGATGGATTGAACCGGTCCTGACCAATTGCTTCTCGATTTTCGATCAGGTTTGCGACCAGAACTACGGCAACAACTATTGCTACAGCTCGTCATCCCACAGCTACAGCTCAAACAACGATTGTGGCTGGAGCTGGGGCGGCTGGAGCAAATGGTTCGGTTGCTGGTAAGTCCCTGAGAATAACGCGATCTTAAGAAAAGTGCTTTTGTCGAAGGAGCGACATTTTGGTCCGGAAGCCCCTCTCCGGACCATTGAAGACTCTCTCTGGCGAGCGCCGGGCGTACGACTGGCGAAGAGAGTTTCGTGACGACGAAAAAACACGTCCGGTCGTCGACGGCCGGATGTGACTCGTCCGAACCTCAACAATCAGCGACCGATCATCTGCCCCTCGATGATCGGTCGCTGATCTATTTCCGCCCCCGGAATAGTGAGTTGTTCGAATGACTCCGGCGTGGCAAGCGTCTGCAAGCGGGCGACACTTCGCTGCAATCCCATATCGGCCATCGCAAAGTTGACCTGCGCCTGCAACATGGCAAATTCCGAGGCCTCCAGACGGCTCTGAATCTGCAGCAAATTGTCCAGATAAAGATCGGCCACCTGAGTTCCATCCGCAAGGAATCGTCGACGCGTTTCTGTGTTCTCCAGCAGACGCTGCGAGAGAACGAGAGATTCCCACTGCTGTGGCAGAACGGCAATAAACTTGTTTCTCTGGATCGCCTGACCGCGGACGTCCTGCGAAACTTCGCCGACGACAACTTCAAACTGATTCTGTATCCGGGCCATAGCGATGCGCCGCTGTTCTGCGGCGGCTCGTGCGGCACGGTTCTTATAGGGAATCTCAAAGTCGATTCCCACGCCGAGCCCCGGTTGTCCCATGCTGAATTGATCTGTGAAAGCTCCCGCGGCATTATAGTCGCCTCGCAGGCCGGCCGAGTATCCCGTCAGAACCAGATTCAATGCGGGCAACACTTCACTTTGAGCCACTTTGTGTTCAATCGCTGACGCGCGAATTTCGCGGATGACCTGATGGACTTCCGAGCGATTCTGAATTGCGACTTCCACCTGAGTCTCGGGACCGATGGCTTCCGGATTGTGAGGCGGCAAAGTCAGGGGAACAACTTCGGTCCCGGCAAATTGCGGATAGCGATTGGCATAGATCAAACTCAGCAACACTTCCTGCGCGACAATAATGTCGTGCTCAGCCTGGATCGCTGCTGCGAGCCGGTTCGCAACATCCTGCATCGCTCGATCCATCGCGACGGGTTTGACGTCGATTTCCTGACGCTGACTGATTTCGTCGGCAACCAGCTTCGCGCGATTCCACGAATTGACGGCCTGCAGGAATCGGCCTCGTCGCAGGACCAGATTCCAGTAGGCGTTAGCTGTTTCAAGCAGATACTCCTGAATCCCTGTCTGAAGTCGATCAAAGGCAATATCTTTGTCGATCTCGGCCAGTTGCAGCGGGCTGGTGGCGTAATCCTCGCCAGCTCCTCGCAACAGCGGCTTCTCGTACTGCAAGGCCAACCGAGTATTCCCCTGGTTGTTGGGGCTGATGAACTGGGAGTTGCTGTCCTTGAAGCCGAACTGCTGTGCGATCTCAAACTGCCCGCCCGTGCGATCCAGTCTTCGCAATCCGGCTTTAGCCGTCGACGTGCGACTTCGCAGACGGTTTGCAGCTCCGTCAAGCTGGCTTCCAATCGGTGTGCTGTCACGATTCCAGACGGAGTTCACGAAGGTATTCCAGTCAAAGGCCGCGTCCTGACGCGTGACCTCCTGAAGCTGAATGCACCAGTCTGAGTTCAGAATTTTGAGTTCCGGAGCTTCCGTCATCGCGCGGTACAGAGTCTCATTCAGGCTCATCGGCATCGGCGGACGATCACGCAGGATTGATGTTCGCAGCTCCTGCTCCCACCACAAGACGGGACGCTGAAGCGCGACGGCTGCGTTGGTTGTGGAGATCGCGGCCTGGACCGATCCGTCCGGCATCCGAAGCTCAGGTGCGGGGTGATTCGGCAGACTTGCGGCGAAGCCAGGAGATTGCTGAGTCGGCCGAACCTCCGGGCTGTTACGCAATGCCGCGTCGGGCTCCGGGGCCACCGGCATCTGCTGCGCCGCGGCCTGATTTCCATACCGTAGAAGTTCGATCTCTCGCTTCTGCCCGTCGCCGTCTGTCGTTCGTGTAAAAACAGCAGGTCGAACCGTGCGAGGAGTGCTTGACGTCCTTAACGAATGTCCTGGAGTCGGGTTTTGCGCAGAGCAAACCGCCCCCGCCAGAATCATGCCGCAGAGTGCTGCGAACAGAACGCCCGTGAAACGCAGGCCCCGGATTAGCAATCTGCGCGCAGCAATCTCAGGCGGATATTGCCGCTGAACGCGCGTGGACTTGGTGAGCCGGGGTTGCATCTGGTTCCCAATCAGGCGAGCCCCGTTTCTCCACATGACGAATCGCGGGCTGGCCATTTCTTGGTTCGACCATTTGTAACGATCATCTTGAGTAGGATGATTGTGCGGGTCAGAAAGTCTGGGTCACCCTCTCCTCAGGCGAACGTTGCTCAGAAATCCTCACCCTTCACCGGCAATTTCCGCCGATAGCCCTGCCCCTCTCGCAAGCCGGCTGCCCGTCTTCGGCCGGCGTTCGTTCAACGTTCGTTCAATCCACGTGCAGGAATTCATTGCTGCCCAATAAGGTTCGCAGCCATGAGGCCAGTGCGCGCCTGTCGACATCGTTGCTGTTCAATCCCGCTAATTCCTGGCGCGCTGCGGCGAGATACTCAGCGGACGAAATTTGTTCTTCGATGGTGGCAGTTCGATTGAACGCCTGGTGCCAGGCGAGATCAATCTGCTGACTTTCGCTCCGACCATCCGCGATCAATTTGCGAGCCCAGGCTTCTGCTTTTTCGTGGACGAAGGCATCGTTCAGAAAAAACAGGGCCTGCGTCGGTACCGTCGTTCCCAGCCGATCGGCTGTTGAAGCATTCGGATCTGAGCCATCAAACAACGCAAGAAACGGATGACGCTTCAATCGCTGCGTCATCAAATAGACACTGCGAAGGTTATGATCGTAGACGGCGATGAACGGACCATGCTGAGAAAATCCCCAGCTGACTGGCGATGGAAACGGATGCTGCTCGCCCCGCGCGGAATCCAGTTCACCACTGACCTGCAGAACTGAATCTCGAATTTCTTCTGCACTGAGTCGTCGTCGTTGAAAGTGTACATACAAATCCGTTGAATCAACGGCGGAGGTCTGTGCTTCTGCGTTTTGCAGAGCTGTGACATCCTGTTCTGAAGCCAGTTGGTACGTGCGACTCAACATGATCAGCCGATGCATCGATTTCACGGACCAGCCGCTCTGTATAAATCTTGCTGCCAGATGATCCAGGAGCTCCGGATGCGTAGGAGGAAGCCCGCGTACTCCAAAGTCGTTCGGCGTCTTCACAAGTCCTCGACCAAAGTGATACTGCCACAGACGATTGGCCATGACGCGGGCCGTCAAAGGATGCTGTGGACTGGTGAGCCATTCGGCAAGCTCCAGCCGACCACTTCCTGGCAGCTCGGCCGGCAGTGAAGTTCCGCCCAGGGATGCGATGAATCCGCGAGCCACCAGATCACCCGGCTGAGAAGGCTCGCCCCGCTTCTGTATCTGAACATCGTGCGGCGTTCCCTCAGCCATCCCATAGGCCATCGGAAACGGACCGTCCGTCAACAAAGAATTCAATTCGGCTGCGGCTCTCTGTGCGTTTTCACGAGCAGCCGCTATTTGCTTCTGAATGGCGGCCGCTTTTTCCCGACGAGCCATCAATTCGGGCGCGGTTGTATCGACGGAATTTGCTTCAAACGGTGGGTGGGGCTTTGTCGAGATCTCATAGTTGTCGACATGCAGTGCCGGGCGAACTCCGCCCAAATGGCCATAGCTGTCAATGAAAGAGTAATCAATCTGGCCATCCCAGCCTGTGGATACGTCACCACGGAATGATGTCTGTGTGTTGGTCTTTGACTCCGCCGCAGTTCGAGCGGAAATCGTGCCTTCGTAGGTGCGAGTTTTCAAATTGAGAGTCACCTGCACCTGATACCACTGACCGACTGTCAATGCACAGACCGCATCGCGAGCATCTCCGCTGCGCCGGAAGAAGTGCGAACCATTCAGATACAGTTCAATGGCCGCAGAATTTCCCGGGCCATGTCCTGCATAGTAACGCCACGAACCATCGCCGCCTGCTGCGATATCTGCGCAGTTGAAGTCGAAACATGTGTAGAGGATTTCGGTATCTTCAGACTTCCACAGGACCGGGAGCGTCAATCCGAAACCGTCGTATTCGCCGCGATTGGGCATCAGCACTCCAAATTCACCGGTCGGAAAAATATTCTGATAAGGACTCTGCGCATGTTCGGAAATCTTTACGACACTGTTGGGACCCGGGTTCCATGGAGTCGCCGGGGGTGAATCATTGGTCTGAGTTTCAAAGTCACCTCCGAGGCCGACAAGTTCCTGCAACTGCTTTGAAAGCTCGGCCACATCCACTCCAGCAGACCCTGTCGTCACTGTTGACTCCGTGGAGGCCGCGGCCAGAGGTTGTTCCTGAACTCCCAGATTGTCGAACTCAATTCCGGGGGCCAGGTTTGAATCGGTGGGTTTGCTCAGCAGTTCACCAAAGTTAATGATACCGGACCATTCAGGCCGCAGCCGCAATCCCGGACGCGATGCCGTGACGCGCACCGCACCGGCGCTGTCAATGCTGCTGACCGTCATTGAATAACTTCGATCATGAAGATCAATGACGAGTTGCAGGTTCTGCCACTGACCGGGAGTCACGGCGGCGATCACTTCCGGGCTTTCATCAACGTTAGTCGCCATCGAATCTGAGGAGATCGTCACGATCACGGCCGGTGACGACGGATACCCGCCGATTCGAAACTCATGAAGGCCCGGTGCAGGGGACTGACTCGCGGTGACTCGAAAATCCAGATTGATCGATAAGCTGGCACAGTTGCTGGCATCCCGATGAGGATGCAGGGCCTGTGCGATCCTATATGCTCCGCTGTCTGCCGCGATGCTGGCCCCCACTTTGCCTCGAGCATACAGATTTCGAAAGGGACTTTGAGCCGCATTGGTCACCGCGATCCGGCCACTATAAACCCATGGCGGAACCAATACGCCGTTACTGCCGCCCGCTGCGGGAGCCTGGAGTTCAAAGTCGCCGTCCATGTCATGGAGCGAGCGCAGAATCGCGCTGGGCACAGGCTGCTTCTGCTTTTCGAGCAGTGATGTCAGTGACGCAACACGATGGTCGAAATCTCGCCATTCCGGAATAGCTTTGTTAGCTGGCACCAGCGGTACCATTGCTCGAAATCGTTGCTTCTGTTCTGATCCGGGGAAGGCATAACGACTGCTGTCGAAGATCCCGTACATTGCGTAGTAATCGTGCATTGTGACGGGATCAAACTTGTGATCATGACACCGCGCGCAACCGAGACTGAGACCCATGACCGACTGCCCCAGCGTATCGATGGTGTCCTGAATCGTCAGATGGTGATAGTTTTCTGAATCGAAACCGAAGCGACGTGAGATGGCCAGATATCCAGTCGCAGTCACTTGCTCGGCGTAGTTTTCTGAAGGATGCTGGCTGCCCAGAATGTCCCCCGCGATCTGTTCACGCAGAAATTGGTCATAGGGTTTGTCAGCGTTGAACGCATCAATCACGTAATTGCGATACTTCCACGCCAGCGGAACGGGATAATCTGCAGTTTCACCGGCCGTGTCGGCATAACGAACAACATCCAGCCAGTGTCGTCCCCAACGTTCACTGTAATGCGGAGAAGCCAAAAGTCGATCGATTAGGTTCGCATAAGCTTCCGGCGAATCATTCTGTTCAAAGGCGGCGACTTCTTCCGGTGTCGGAGGCAAACCAGTCAAGTCGAAGGTGGCTCGGCGAATCAAGGTTTTCTTGTCGGCCAGTGGCGCGGGTTTGACGCCGGCGTGTTCCTGTCGAGCATAGATAAAGGCATCAATGCTGTTCTTCGACCATTCAACGTCAGACACCTGGGGCGGGGCGAATTCCTGAATCGGCTGAAATGCCCAGTGCTTGATCGCTTCGAACTTCTCCGATGTTGCTGGCCATCGAGCTCCCTGACGAATCCAATGTTTGAAGGCTGCGATCTGTTCGGGTCGCAATGCGTCTTTCTTTTCGGGCGGCATCGCGGAAACATCTTCATGTCGACTAATGGCTTTGATCAGCAGACTGCCGTCCGGATCACCGGGGATAATGGCAGTTCCGGAATCACCGCCTGTCATCAGGCTTTCTCGCGAATCAATTCGCAACCCGCCGGACACTTTGTTACCGCCGTGACAACCAAAGCATTTTTCGAGAAGCACCGGGCGAATGTGATTTTCAAACAACGCGTCGCCCGATTCATCTGCGCACGTAAAGGGCGAACAGCATACGGCAGTCATTATCACTGCGGTGAAAGCAACCGACGTTGAGATTCGTGAGTCCATGGCAATCGTCCACTGAAGAAGGCGAGCCGGAGGCAGGAGTTCTGCACGCTTCCGGCTGACGAAAGTTTATCGAATCAACAATCCTGTCGCGAACGACAAAGTAAGTGACGCACCAACTTCACATGCTCGCGCGGGGAGGTTGATCGCAGGATTCACTCATTCCAGTCAGGCACTGAGTGTTGCCGGTTCACTGATCGTCGTACTATTTCAGCCAATCCTTCCGAGGCTGCACCTCGAAAAAAATGCCAGGCATTCACGAAAGCCGGAAGGTCAATAAATTCCCTCAGCAGATCGCAGCTGGTCGCTTGATCCTCAAACTGGCAGTCCACGGACAGGGCTGCTATCGTTCGCGAAGGCTCCGGAAATGATCTTTGTCCTGATGGCCCACCACTCCTGCCACATAACACCTGAGTTCTCTTATGAAACGCTGCATCTCGGTCATTGCTCTGGTCCTTGCTGTGATTGCCAGCTCGCTGGCATCCGCTGAAGATGCCTTTCCGCTCAAGGCAAAGCGAATTCTGTTTCTGGGCGATTCGATCACTGCGGCTGGCGAATACGTTTACATGATCGATATGCAGTTGCGGTTGCAATCGACCGGTTCGCTTCCGGTGATCGTAAACGCAGGATTGCCAAGCGAAAATGTGACAGGGCTGTCCGAGCCTGATCACCCTTTTCCTCGCCCTAACGTTCATGAACGTCTCGACCGGGCACTGAGCATGTTTAAGCCGGACGTCGTGGTCGCCTGCTATGGCATGAATGACGGGATCTATTATCCGTTCAGTGAAGAACGCTTCCAGAAGTATCAGGCGGGCATCAATCAGCTGATCGAAAAAGTCCATGCGGCCGATGCCAAACTGATCCTTTTGACACCGCCCCCGTTTGACGCCACGCCATTGAAGGCCGCTGGAAAACTCCTGCCAGCCGGCGCGGAGAAATATGCGTGGTTCGCGGTGTACGAAGGTTATGATGAGGTGATCCAGAAGTACGGAAAGTGGATTCTCGAACAAAAAGATCGTGTTGAAATGGTCGTGGATGTTTATTCGCCCAGCATTGAATTCTGGACTGAGCAACGAAAGAAAGACCCGACCTTCACCGTAGCTGCCGACGGTGTTCATTGCAATTCGACCGGCCATCGGACTCTGGCCGAAGCTATCCTGAAAGCCTGGGGCATTAAGAAGTGGGTTGAACCGACCGCCGAGATGACTCAGTTGTCAAATCAGCAGGGCTCAGTGTTGCATGATGCGTGGCTGTCACACATCGGGCACAAACGCCCCGGTACCGGAACTGGTTTGCCACTTCCGGAAGCGGAAGCCAAAGCCGCAGAGATTGAAAAACAGCTTCGGCCTCAGGTGGACAAGCTGCGATCATCACTACGTTGAGCTGCACGACATGCGGCTGACAACATTGCAAATCCAGGCCGAGAGCTGCTCCGACACCGCCGACGCAGTTGCCGTCACCTCATCGTGGCTGAGTGCGTTTTCGGTCAGCCCTGCTGCACAATTTGTGATGCAGGAAACACCAAGAACGGATATCCCCAACGAAGCCGCTTCGACAGCTTCCGGCACGGTGCTCATTCCGACGGCGTCTGCGCCGAGCTTCTGCAACATACTGATCTCGGCCGGCGTCTCGTAGCACGGGCCTGGCATCATGGCGTAGGTGCCTTCGTGAATTTTCAGCGTCGTCGTTGTCTGCAATGCGGCAGCTCGCAGAGAATCGCACCACAGCCCTTGATGTTCCGACCTCTCAAAGAGATTCGTATGGGGTGAATGCCGGGGAATCGTCGCCGGTACGGCGTAAACCAACGGTCGCAGATGCGAACGGATCAGCATCAAATCGCCGGGCGAAAAGTCAGGACAAATTCCGCCCGCGGCGTTGGTGACGAGCAGATTTCTAATCCCGAGGCGGGCCAGCATGCGTACGCCAAATAGAACTTCGTCGAGGCAGCGTCCTTCGTACCAGTGAACTCGACCCTTCAGCATGATCACGCACTGATCTTCCATGCGACCGCAGATCAGTGTTCCATGATGGCCGATCACCTGGGGCTGTGGCATCCCGGGAATGTCACCATAGTCCAAAGACAGCCCACCCGAGTTAACCAATCGATCGGCTGCACAGCCCAGTCCGGATCCCAGAATGACTCCGACCGAAGGCTTGAGAAGGCCAGCCCGTGAAAACGCCTCATTCACAAATTCCACCGCAGCGTTCATCGGGTCGGCAGAATTCAACGAGTGAGCCTGGCTACTCAGGTGGAAATCTTTAGTACTCATCTCGTGTCTGCATGAACAGAGCTTTCTTTTCACCGGGCAGCGTGAAGTCGAAGCCGCACGCCTGAAAGAAACCGTCCGCCGACGTAATGGCCATCACTTCGAGGATATTTCGCTTAACGGCCAGTTCCACGCATTTCTGCACAAGAGCTTTCCCGATTCCGCGCCCCTGATAATCATCGTGCACGGCGAGGCTACGAATTTCTGCGAGCTTGGCCGAATAGATCTCCAATGCAGCAAACCCGACGACCAGATCCCCGTCAACGGCCACGAATCCAAACGGAATCAGATCACTCAATTCATCCGTCGTGCGCGGCAGCAGTCTGTTCCGCTGAACAAATCGGTCGACGAGATCTTCAAGTCCAGGAATGTCATCTCGGCAAGCTTCACGAACGACGTAGTTACGACTGGTCTTTTCCAACAGACGAATTCCTCAAATGAAATACACGAGAATACAACGACAACTGATCACAATTCACGGTGGACAAGTGAGTCGACCACCTGGAGTCCGGGAATCTCCTAAGAGATTTTGCAGGCTCCATTATTCGCAGGTCACAACTTTTGTCTGCAAGTGAGTTATTGTTTTTCTGATTTCCCTGGAACCCGTGAACTCCAATTTCGAAAGCCGCTTTTCTCCGCCAGAGCGTCAGTCAACCAGCGACGTTCGTCAGTTCCTGATAACCACTGACGCCGCCAACCGTTACCGTGCAGACGATCAATTGAGCAACCAGAAGAATCAACCAGGAGGAATGATAGGGGGGCTCGGAATTTCGTTGAAGATGACTCTGTCCAATCCGCTTTGCAGAGAAATCCGGCGCAAAACAAATCGTCGCTCCGATCACAAACCACGGTGTCAGGAAACACCACAAACGAGCCGCTTCGCCCATATTCTTCCCCGACAACCACAGAGCCGCCCACGTTGCGAATAAACTCAGGACAAGCCGAATCATCATCGTTGTCTGCCCCGGATCCGCCTTTAGCCCGCGGACGATCCGTGCCAGCGAGTCCAGAAAGACAAACGTCAAAGGCAAGCCGATCGAGAATGACAGCTCCACCGGGTTAACGAAGAACCACTTCCACCACGTTCGTGATGACTGCTTATAGAACCCGGCGTGGTTCGACAGATTCCAACTCCAGACACGCACAAGATTGCAGTCCGTTGTCAAACTCCAAATGGTCACGACCAAAGCAAACACAGCCAGCGCCACTCCGCCGCTCAACACGACATGTTGCCAGGGGACTCGCAATGATTGCGGGCCAATACAGATCAGTAGAAAAAACAAACCACAGGCAACCAAAATCGGGATGTGTGCCAGGCTCACGGTCAATGACACAAACACAGCCACTCCGGCCAGTACCGCGCTTAGGCATCGTGCAAACTTCGATTCCGCAACGACCGACTGAACCAATAGGCAAAGAATCAGCGTTGCAGTGAAGGCATAGACGATGTCCGATCGGGGTGCAAAAACGGCCAGACTGGGAATCGTCAGCATCACACAGGCCGCTCTCCAGGCTGCTCGCCGATTGAATAATCGACTGATCAATACATAAATCGGTATCACGGTCATGGCGGAGAGAACTGTGGAAAAAAACGATACCAGGCACAGCGCAGCAAACTCGCTCTGCGTGAGCGGTCTGGCCATTCGCACGTCCGCTTCCATGGTTCGGAACAGCCTCACGGTCTCCGCGCTGACTGTCTTCTCCGCTATCGAAGCCAACCAAGGGCTGTGTTCGGTCGCTTTGACGGCTCCGTAATTCAGCAGAAAGAGTCCTGGAGGATGAGTTCCCTCGTGCAGTACATCGCCCTTCGCCATTCGCTGCTCATAGCCAGCTAATAACTCGTGGGCCGAGGAGGTATGAAACGCCGCCTCAAAAAAATACCCGGAGGCGAAGCGATCGTAGAGCACCCAGAGTGGCCGAAGTTCTCGATGAGGAGTTGCGGCCGCCTGGCGAGCCGCATTGAGCCAGCAGAATGCCCCCGCAACCAGCAGGCCAATACACATCGCTCGAAAAATTGTGGATGAATGATCGAGCCGCCTGTCAACAAACTGAGCAAAAGCGACCAGAACGGCTCCGACGATTGTCGGAATGGCCAGACGATCCAGTGCTTCCAGAAAGTTCTCCGGAAGCTGTTGCCGACGCCAAACCCACTCGTCCGGAACTCCCAGCGGAACATTGGAAACCAGCAGCAACAAAACCGTGGCAACAACGGTCAGCAGCAGAATCACTATGCGTGCCATTGACCGTCCGTTCTCTCCTGGGTTTCAATCGGCAATGGCCGAAACTCTCGTACTTTTTTGCGTCGCCACAGCAGTATCGAATGCCTCAGCCTTTGGATCAAGTTCAATGCCGAGATGCTGAACATTCCCTCGTGGGTTGGACATTCTTGTCCGACCCTTGTCTCTTTGAACAAGTCGACGGGCAGGAATGCCCATCCTACAATTCTATTCCTACAAACATTGCCCCCAAACCTCACAAAAAATCAGAAACCACACTGTCCGCAATCAGCAGGCCATTCCGGGTCAACCGCAAACACTCTCCGGAGTACTCCAGCAGCCCGTCGGCAACATGCTGTCGAATCTCCTCCCCAGCCAGACCCTGCAATGGCAACTGAAATCGGGCTTCAAAGCTCGGCACATGCAGTCCGGCCATGCGTCGCAATGACAGCATAATCGCTTCGCGAGCTTTCTCTTCCGTCGTCAGTTCTTCTCGATCTTCCTCGCATGGTTCGCCTTTGTTCCACGAATTCAGCCACTTGACCACGCTGCGAGCATTCGTGCTGCGGATACCGTCGACATAACGAGCCGCCCCGGGCCCGAAAGCGAAGTACTCATCCGCGTTCCAATACACGTTATTGTGCCGACACTGATATCCGGGCAGGCCGAAATTCGAAACTTCATAGTGCTCGAATCCCCGTGACTCCAGATGAAACATCGCCGCCAGATACATGTCCCTTTCGAGGTCATCCGGCATGCGTTTCAAAACTCCGCTCTTTTCCTGTCGATAAAATGGCGTCCCCTGTTCGTACGTTAAGCCATACGTAGAAATGTGTTTGACCGGCAACTGAGTCAAATGCTCCAGAGTCTGCTGCCATGATTCCAGACTCTGTCCCGGCACACCAAAAATCAGGTCAACGCTGACATTCGGGATGTACTGTGACGCCCGAAGAATTGTAGCGGTGGCTTCAGCGGCCGAATGTTTTCGTTCCAACGTCTTTAGCACCGCATCATCGAAAGACTGTACTCCCAGACTCAGGCGATTAATCCCGTTCGCTTTGAGAACGCTCAGTCGTTCATCACACAGGCCGTCCGGATTGGCTTCAATCGAAAATTCTCCGTCATCACCGAGTTCAAAATGACGGCCAATCAGTTCAAACAGCGTCTGCAGGTCTTTAGGCGAAAGATGAGTCGGCGTACCTCCGCCAATAAACAGCGTGGTGATTTTCTGGCGACTCATAAAGCCACGGCAATAGTAATTTAGTTCACGTCCCAGCATCTCCAGATACTGCGGAATCAAATGATCCCGATTGGCCACCAGCGTGAAGTCACAATACCCACAGTGATGCAAACAAAACGGCACATGAACGTAAAGCGCCTGCGGCGGCGTTTGAGGTTTGAGGTTTGAGGTTTTCAGAAGGATAAGCTCCGGAGGAGGATTTCAGGTTCTGGACGACTGGGATTCCATTTCAAATCTGAGATTTCAAATTTCCAATAACTTCATTTCCCCAGTAGCCTGGTTCTGATCTCATGGGCCAGATCGATTTCGCCTTCAACGCCCACGGATGTTGCCTTGATCTGTTCATCCACGGCAACTGCAGCAAGTTGTTCACACTGAGCAACCAACTCTGCCAATTCCGCACGCTTTGAAACAGCAACACACTCCTGAAGTACTGCCAGTTTGATCAATCGGTTTGATGATCCACTGGCCGCAACCATTGATCGTTGAAGCATTCGATTAACCAAGCCCTGCTGCTCCTGGCGATTGGCGACGAGCCCTGCCATCAGAACGCAACTCAAGTCAGCCTCGCGTCGAAGAATCTCCGGAATTCGATTGGGCCGACCGACGGTTGCGGCTTTATCAGCCATGTTACCGGAATTGTCTGACATGCCAGCAACATCAGAGGACTTGCCACATATCCGGTTGAGCATCTCCTCATCGGCCGTCTGAATCGCAAGGGCCAACGCAACGGTCAGCAGGCGTACATCCACCGCAGGCTGAGCCAACAGATTCTCTGTGGCCGCCTTGATTCGCTGTCGCAGTTCCTCAGATTCAAATGTCGATTTACTGATGACACTCAACAAGACACTGTCCAGACGCAGCCCGCGTAACTCCTCCTCATCTCGACAACGAGGATCCGTTGTTCCGGAGAGTTCCAGCAGCAAATCGACGGGCTGATCGGCATGATTCTCATTCGCATTTTTCGAATCAGCCGCAGCCGCCACGATGTCATTAACAGCCATCGCATACCACGCTACCAGCTTCTCGGCAGAGATCTGCTGTCGAGCCCAACGTTGAGATGCATTGAAACGTGACTTGAACGCGATCGCTTTGTCGTCGTCGAGATCATTTGTGAATTCATCGATATCGTGAGGAGTCACGTTCAACAACAAACGAGCACCCTCGATCGGAAATCCGGAATGCTGGATCTTTTCTCCAGCCTGTAACAACTGTCGAATCGACTCCGATGCATCCCCCGTTGCCGCGCCGGTGTTGGCCAGCATTCTTTGAACTCGCTGGTTCAGAATTCCGCGGGCTTTCTGAAGTTCACCAAGCGATTCCCAGGTAGCGCCCAGCTCGTCAAGAACAGTGTCCGCGGTTTCAGTATCTTCGATCTTCAACGAAACCAGATACTCCAGCAGTTGAGTTCTGACTCGATCCCAGTCTTTGCTCAACTCCTTCAGGCGTGTGTTGAGAGTCAGGATCTCTGCGGGTTGTAGCGATTTGGTCTCTGCATCGCTGCTGATGATTGTGGCGACTTGCTGTTCAACTTGGTCACGAAGCCCCAGCCGAGCGGTGATGTAGAGAAGCGGCAGTTCCAGAGTTGGCTCGGAGGGCTGACGCCCTGCCGCTCGCCGGGAGAGAAGGAATTCATGCAGCGTCTTTAAACTGGATTCGTTTTTGACGGACTGCAGAATCAAGAATGACTGATTGATCCGGCTGATATCACTGAAGGCTTCTTCCGAAGTCAGTTCGCTCTGAATCGCGGGTAGCAGTTTTTCTTCTGCGATCACTTCCGCGCGAGCCAGAAAACCGCCGATGGCAAAGCGACGGGTTTCCTCGTTGGCCAGCATGGCCTCGATCGATTTCTGCACGACCTCGACATTTGTCTTTGCTCGAGCAAGATCGGCAATCATATTGACGATTAGCCCGGCATGTTCACTCCAGTATTGTTCGTCGACACTCAAGACGGCCGACAGAAAATCGGCATGCCGTTTCGCTCGTTCCAACGCTTGGACGTAGGTTTCCATATCTTCCGCAAAAGCCTGCGGATCGTCCTTCAGTATCTGCAGATAAATGTCACACGCACCACTAACATCGCCGCTGTTCTCCAGGGCAACAGCTTTCGCTTTCAGGCTGGGCGGAGCTTTCTGCGACAGCAACGCAATGCGATCTCGCTTTTCCGATAGTTGCGGAAACTGCTCTGCGGCCTCATGAAACTCACAAAGAATCTCCAGCAGATCCAGCGATTCCGGCGAGGCCTCCAGCATAGCTTCGTAGCGATCGATCAACGGCTGCAATCGTCCGAGTTTCCCCAGAGCCTTGATCGCCTGCAATCTCTCCCCGCCGTCATCCCGATCATCATTCGGTCTCTGCCCCGAGAACAACGTCCCCCCCGACGCCAGCTTCAACAACTCCCACGCCACTTCCCCAGCCAGTTCATTGTTCCCCTGAGCAGTGTAAGTCTGCAGTTGCCGAGCCAGCACTGACTGGCGGGTTTCTGAGCCTCGCCCCAGGCGTGCCTGAACAGCGCTCAGTTCACTCTTCATCTGAAGGCGTTCGAGAATTGGAATCAGAAACTGCTGTTCCTCGCCGGAGACAGGAAGTGCAAATAGCCGTTTTGCAGCAAGCCGTTTTCTGTCATCAGAACACTCAGTGAGTTTCTGCAACACAAACATCTCACGCCAAATCTGTTGTTTCGCGGTCTTGAGTTCGAGTGAATCCAGCAGTTCGATTGCAGGTATATGCAACCCAAGACGCGTCGCACGCTCCGCGACGACTGCCCTGATCGCCGTGTCAGAAGGCTTGGATTGAGTGGCAAGTATCAAATGGTATAGCTCGGCTGTTGCGTCTTCACCTTGATTCGCATGCTCTGCCAGAAGCAGTTGAAGCTCCGGCCGCGTATTGGCGGATGCCAGATCCAGTTGCGATTTAATCCAGGTCAATGCGGGATCTGACTCCAACTCTCGGCCAGCAAACAACATGACATGAAGATAAAAGGCTTGATCATCGAGAAACATATCCTTCAAGTGATCTTTCAGAACCACTTCAAATCTTGAGTCAGCATCTCGCACGTCGGCTGCATCCCGCAGACCACTCAGCACGAGGATTTCCATAATCAGGCGATTGGCCTCATTGTCCGCACGCGATGGAACCAGATTAAGAACAGGTGGCTTTGTAACCACGGAGTCGTTAAACAATGGCCGAAACATCGGCTCATTCCTCAGCCGGTCGAGCATCAGTTGCAGTGTCGACCTGTAGAGATCACGATCGCCAAGGACACTGACACATCCCAGCAATCCGCGGAGTTTTTTGGGGTCCGAGTTTGATGCGATCTGCATCAGCAAAATCTTGTGGATCTCGTTATCGCCGGACAAATGGCGAACCGCTTGAAAATTGGTGACAGAAGCCTCTGCGAGCCATTCCGGACCACGCTCCAGAAGCTGCAGCATCAGACTACGAATCTCAGCCTTCTCTACGTCAGTGATCGTTTCGGCGCCAGCATTCTCCATCGCCGTGTCAGCCACTCGCGACCGTTCGGAAATGGCAGAAAGTCTTAAAGCAAGGGCTGGTGCGGACGAATCCTCTGCAAGGTATTCTAAAACGCATTCGAATAGTGGCCCAGCATCCTTCAAACGGGAACGAACCTCTGACATGAGATAACAGCACAAACGAATTCTGTCAGCGGGGCGAAGTTCCGGTCGAAGAACCGAATCAAGTTCAGCCTTCGTCGGAGGCCTATCCACATGTACCACTATGTCTCGGGCAGCATCGCAGTATGCTGCACCATAATGTGTGAAAGAGCCTTCCGTGGTTGATCGCAACCACTCTTCAAGCGACTCAAGTGTGAGTGGCCCAGTTTGCACCGGGGGAGCTTTCCCTTCGTGGCTAAACGTCGCGGGAGTATCAAACGGCAAGTTTAGCGAAAGGCACTGAAGTCGGACTTCGGCGTTTCGTGACTCGTCATCAAGCCCAGTCGCAAACTCAAGCCAAAGAAGAACCTCCCAGTCGTTTGGGTCAGCCTTCAAGAGTCGCTCCAGAATTTCTCGTGCTGATTCGGAACGACCATTTTGCCATTCATAATGTGCAATACGCAGCAGAGTACCCCGATCGCTGATGCTTTGCGTCTCGGTCTGCACGACACGAAGAGCCTCTGCTTCTTCCCCTGAGTCGTGCAGAGTCTCCACAAGAAGCCTCTGGTCCGTTTCCGAAAGCGTCAGGTCCGCAATCCGGCGTTGAAGCTGAATCTGTATGCCAACACTTCCTTCCGACTGCGCAAGAAGCAGGAGTTCCCGCAACACTGCCACATCGTTGGGAGCATCAATCAGGAACCGCTCCAATGTCTCTCTCGCCTTACGAAAATCACCCGCTTCGCGATACGCCGTGGCAATACAGCGAGTCATCTCCGTCGGAAGATTGAGTTCTCGGCTGCGGAGTTCCAGACGTTCGATGAGTTTGGGAAACTGATTGCTGCGGAGGTAAAGATTGCTCAAGGAGACCACAATCTGCGTCTGGCCGTCGAGACCGGCGGCTTTCTCGAAGGCTCGCCAATAGAGTCCAATGGCTTCTGGAGTTTGAAACTCATCGGCCAGGGTCTTCGCCAACGCTCGCAAGGACGCTTCGTCACCCGGGTTGACTCGGACGGCACGCCGCAATGATTCAACTGCCTCTTTCGGTTGCCCAATTTCAAACGCGAGGTCCGCAAAGAACTGATACGCCTCCGGATTACCCGGCGTGGCCTTGATGACTTCGCGGCCCGTTGCCAAAGCGTCTTCGAACTGCCCCAGTCGCACCTGAAGCCGCGCGGTCCTGCGAAGGTATTCGGAGATTCCTCGTCGATCCAGCGAAGCCAGCTTCTTCATCGCATCCGCCGCATCTCCCAGTCGCCCCGTGCGTTCGTAAAGGTCCGCCAGAATCGTCCAGCCCGGGATCGAATCCGGTTCCAGCTCGACAACCTTGATCGCCGACGCGGTAGCTTCATTGGGCTTCTCTGCGGCGTCCTGATAGGTCGCCAGAATTCGCCAGCGATCTGCGGTGACATTCGTCCCAGCAGACAACTCTACAGAAATCTTTTGGATCTGTGATTCTAATTGTCCTGCTACCTGCAGACATTTGATTCGTTCATTCAGGATCTGCTGCCGCTCGTCAGCCGCCTCTGTTGATTGCTCCGCCAGATCCAGTTGCTGCAGTGCCTCGGCCAGAAGATCATCCTCGGCGAGCGGAGGGTGTGAGCCCTCCGAGTTTGCAGTTTTGTTATCGGTCCCGGAGGTGGTGGGGCCAGGATCTAGCTCGGAGGGCTGACGCCCTGCCGCTCGCCAGTTGCGGAGCATTTCGGCAAACTGCAGACGCTCTGTCGGTTCTGGCGACATCTCACAGGCTTCACGCATGGAATCCAGGGCCAGTTCATTCTGGCCAAAACGATTCAGCACTTCCGCCAGTCGAATCAAACTGGCCTTTGAACGACGATCTCCATCCGCAATCTGGTTCCACTCGGCGATGGCTTCCTCAGCGCGCTGTAACTGATGCAGATACTCACCGAGATACTCACGATACTGCGGTTCATTCGGAGACTTCTCGATTGCCTGGCGATACAGCTCGATCGCTCGTTTGCGAACGTCTGCTCGACGGAACAATCCGGCCAGTCGAGCCAGCGTGACAGAATCCTCCGCTCGATTCTCAAGCATTCGATTCCAGACGGCAGCGGCCTTCGCCTGTCGTTCTTCCTGCGGCACATCCTTCTGCGAAATGATCAGCTGTCCCCAGTCTTCGAGATGATCCAGATTTCCCGAATCAAACTTCGACAACTCTTCGTACTGCACGATAGCATCCGAAGTCTTGTCTTCTCGAACTAACTGCTCGATCAAAGATTCTCGCAGCGATACATTCGATGGCGCCAGAGCGATCGCCTTGCGATACCACTCTGCTGCATTCGCCGTTTCGTTCTGCAGGGACAACGTCCTCGCCAGACGAGCCATCGCGTCCACATCTTCCGCGTGTGCCGACAGCCATTGTTCATAATAGACAACAAGCCCCGGCAAATCGTTGCGACTGCGAAACGTGCCCTCGATGCGACGACGAATTTCTTTGTACAACCAACTGTCCGGATCCAGATCGCTCAATTGAGTTTCCAGGACCGCAATCGCTTCCTGAGATCGGCCAAGTTGGATCAGGACATCGCTCGCCGCAAGACTGGATTGCACTCGCTGGTCGGCGTTTCGGGTTTCCTTCGCCAAAGCCTGATAACGAACTAACGCTTCTTCCCAACGACCATCTTCCGTCAACGTGGCGGCAATTTGCTCCTTCACGCGGAGGTCGCCGGGAAAAGCCTGCTCCAGCCGTTCCCACACCGCCAATGCCGCATCAGTCTTCTGGGCTCGCTGATGAGTCCGTGCCAGTTCTTTGTAAATCTCCAGCAAGTCAATCTTCGCAGGACGAGCCGCAATCGCCAGCTCCAGAGCTGCGGCCGATTCATCAAACTTCTGCCCCAGAGCCAGTGCTTTGGCGAGATACCAATGAGCCACGGGATCCTTCGGACGCAATTCTGCCGCCTGCCTGAGAACTCTACTGGCCGTGTCGGCTTCTGAGTGCCGCAGTTCGATCATTCCAAACAACAAGCATGCGGCACCGGGATCAACATTCGCCGGCAACTCAAGAGTCACCATGTCGCTTGTGATTGTTCCCTTCGCAGGAGCAAACTCCTCGGGCAGCTTCGCCGCTGACCGCAACGATTCTTTCAACGTCGCGATCGAACCGCGATCGATGCCGAACCCGTAAACGCGATCGAACGCGGTTCCGAAGCGAGGATTCTTCACGAGGACCGTGAGAAATCTCTCGGCCGCAACCTTGGCGTCTGCTTCGTCAACCTCATCGGCTCGAACAGCCTGGCTGACCGGCATCGACGCCATGGTGATCAGGCAGGTGAGCACACACAGCAGCAGTCGACATCTTTGTAGGCCGGACCGAACAACGTGAGTTCCGGCTTCACTGCCAATTGCCGGAACTCGCTGCGCTCGGTCCGGCCTACAATCTTCTGAACATCGTTGCATGCGAACAGGGTGAGGAAGCATCATTTTACAAACTGGAACTCTCGAGCATTCAAAATTGCCCAGATAACATCTTCCCAGGCCTGTTGCTTGTTCTGATAATCGGCGATGCGAGACAAGATAAACTCGGATTCTTCGGGGCGAGGCTCACGAGAAAACGCGGCCAGATACAGTTCACGAACTTTGGCCGCGTCCGGTCGATCCGGCTCGCGATTGAATCGAGCTGCTCGGCCCTGACCATTTTGCAATCTTCCCTGAACGTCGCCCGAGTTCAGTAAGTGCAGAGATTGTGACAGATTAGCCTCGGCCGATCGTTCACACTCGCAGGCACTTTCCGCCTCCGGCTTGCCAAAGACTTCCAGAAAGTAGTTATTGAAACCGTTGTCCGGAAGTTGCACGGCCGTCGTTCCCTGAGGAATCGTGCCGAAGTTTGACGGTGTATCCGCAACAGTATTTACGGCATCGTAAAGTACCTCCGCCGTTAAACGACGCGGATAGAAGCTGGAAAAATTCTGCTGATCGTTGCGATTAAATTCGGTCGGCTCGGAACTGAGCTGATAAACGCTCGACTTGCAGATCGTGCGAACGAGATCTTTTAGATCAAACCGATGATCCAGAAAATGCTTGGCCAGAGCATCCAGCAACTCGGGGTTCGAAGGAGGATTCGTGACACGCAGATCGTCTTCCGGATCCACGATGCCTCGCCCAAAGAAATGCTTCCAGTAACGATTCACGAGAGCCTTGGCGAAGAACGGATTCTCCGGAGCCGCCATCCAGTCAACCAGATACTGGCGAGCATCCTCATAGGGCGAAATATCCAGAGGCGTTCCACCGAGCCCCATCGGCTTCACGTCCAGTTCAGAACGTGGATTCTTCGACGCCGGAGCATTAGTTTTCAGATAAACCATGTCCGGCTGATTGACGTTGGGATTAAACTTGCTGTTCTTCAATCCGACCTGAGAAAAGAAGGCTTCGAAGCCGTAGTAATCCTGCTGGCTCCAGCGCTCAAACGGATGATGATGACACTTGGCACACGCCATTCGCATGCCCAGAAACAACTGAGCCACATCCTCCATCTGCTGAGTCGACGTACTGACTTCGCGGTACCACGCCACTGGTGGATGCGTTTCCGGATCACCGGTAGCGGTCAACACTCCACGGACGAATTGATCGTACGGCATGTTTTCGCGCAGAGCACGACGGATCCATCCGTGAAACTTGTAGGTATAGGGCACGTCGGTTCCGTTGCGGCGTTTATTTCGCAGCACCGTCGCCCATTTGTTTGCAAAGTAGTCTGCATAGCCGGGGCTTTCGACAAGTCGATCCACCAGCCGGTCTCGCTTACCGGGATCCGTGTCCGCAAGGAACTGCTCAACCTCAGCAACCGATGGCAATCGTCCGGCAACATCGATGGAAACTCGCCGAATGAACGTTGCGTCATCACAGAGCGGTGAAGGCGGAATGCCCAGCTGTCGCTGTTTCGCAAAGACGAGCGTATCAATGAACGTCTTCTCGGGAGGAGTCGCCGGTACTGGCAGTCCCTGAGGAATGATGGCTCGAAAGACACCAACCTGCCCCTGAAATCTGACCATCATGGCGACTTCACCAGGCACATCTTCGACTGTGATGCGGCCCAATGATGTCGAGACTGCCATTTCCGGATGATTGGCATCGTAGGACGCCAGCCGAGTCACATCGCGAATGGATCCATCACTGTAATGAGCAATCACGGATAGCTGCTGGCGAGTTCTCACATTCATTTCTCGCACGGCTGGCACTGCTTCGATATGCTCCAGCACCGGATCCGTTTCTGCTCCGTAAGGCATCCCCTGGCGAATCCAACGACTGATCAATTCCCACTCATACGATCCCGGCGACATACGTTGACCACCGCCGTGCGGCAGAACGTTCGCGGGCTTTTGCAGCAGCAGACTGTAATCCGGATCGGCAGGAAAAATTCTTCGACCACGATCTTCGTGAACGAGATACTCGTAATCTTCTTCAGGATAAAAACCCAGCAACGACAACTTGAAGCCGTTCTGACCATCCGCTTTTCCGTGACAGCCGCCGGCGTTGCAGCCCAGCTTCGTGAAGATCGGCACAATCTCGTTTTCAAAATCGACCGGCAGTTCTTCGGCACAGCGCGAGGCCATCAATGCGATCGTGGCAGTTTTGCCGGATGGCTCCGTCGCAGTGATCGTTGCAGATCCATCCGCCAACGGAATAACAAGACCGTCCTTCTCGACCCGCAAGACATTTCCTGCGTCTACGGCATACGTTACGTCGTGAGTGAAATCATGCTTTTGACCGCTCGAATAAACGCCCGTCACAAGCAGTTGCTTACGAGCATTCTGGCCCACTAAAGACGTCGCGCCGGAGGATTCAAATTCAATTCGAACCAGATCGCCCTTCGGCCCCAATCCAGGAAACTCGGCCGCGACAACATCTGAAGTCAGACCAGCACTGGTCAATGCACAGACCAGAAAGCCTAAAACTGCAGTCCGGATCATCTCCTTCTCCTCACGAAATCGCCCAATCGTTGAGACGGACCATTGTGGCTGATCACCAGTCCACAATCAACGCGGAAAGGAAATCAGCAGTGAGCTCGAAGCAAATCCTCCACACGGACAGAGGCTTCTTGTGAACCGCAGGAAAACTCAGAGACTCAAGTTTCTGCATTCTCGTTGATTACGATTCCGAGCAAAGCTGGGGGCTCGTGATCCGCATCGGCGTTCAGGAACGAGCCTCTTTCCGGGGCATTTCTGACCTACAGTTGAATGTTTCCGGGCTGCAACACACTCAATCAACCCCGGATAAAATGTAAATTCGGCGCAATCCGCCTATTCTTCCTCTCAACGGAGGGCCGGATTGGCCTCATGATACCGTCTGGAGTATTTCGTTCCGACCGAAGTGCTCCGCCTGAATATAACCACCGCTCTCACCAGCAGTTCCTGAGGTTCTTCGATGAGTCCGATAAGCCGCTGTTTCCTGTTGCTGGCCACAATCACGCTTTGGACCAACGTCGTCAATGTTTGCACTCACGCGGCTCAGGAGACAACTGCTCCTCAGGATCCGCCCGCTGCAACGGCCCCGGTCGCAACAACGGAGGAAGCGAAGCCGACTTCAGTTCTGGAGAAGTGGGACAGACTGATTTACGTGCCCTTCAAGGAACTGCAAAAAGTCTTCGACAACCAGGAAGCTTCCGTTGTCCTGCCGTATGCGGAATATCTCGATTTGATGAAGCGAGCGATCAACGCGATTCCGGTGACCACCGGCAATCAGGATGCCGTGATCACCTCGTCTCAATGGACCGCTGTCGTCGAAAAAGATCTTGCTCGCATCACCGTTGAGCTAAAAGTTGATGTGCTGAAGACGGAAGGTTGGGCCACGCTCCCAGTCAACTTTGGCTCCGCGGCGATAGGCAAGGTCGAACCGACAGACGGCACTGTCCTGCTGAAAGGAACAGGACAAGGGACTTATGAACTGCTGCTGAAAGGCGCTGGGCAGAAGTCTGTGAAACTGGAATTGCTCGCGGCGGTCCTGACATCTCCCGAAGATCGATCGTTCGCGATTCAATGCCCACCAACGGGTATTAGCGAGCTGGTTGTCACGATTCCCGAACCGGACCAGACGATCAGGATTACTCCACTTCAAGTTCTGTTGCCGACAGACGGATTAACCGTCGAAGGCAAGACGGTGGCCAAAGCCAGTCTGGGCGCGGTCAATCAGTTTGAAGTGCACTGGAATCCTCGTGCAGGTTCAAAACCGGTGATGGATCTGCTGAGCAGCGTGACGAACGAGACCAGCGTGCGAATTGAACAGGGCTTGCTGCAGTCACGTACATTGCTGAAGTACGAAATCCTTCGCGGTGAGCTGCGAGATGTCTCGATCCTCGTTCCAGGGGACGCACGAATCATCGACGTTGTCTCCGCGGCCGGGCGAATTCGCTCCTGGAATGCCGTGCCTGTCGGGGATACTCATCAGTTGATCAAGGCCGAATTACTGGTTCCGGCCACAGGAGGCTTTCAGATTGAACTGCAGACAGAACGCCCCATCGAAGGCGACACGTTGCAACTGATCGGCAAGTCAGCCGATGGCAAACTGCAGGGAATTCATGCCGATGCCGTCGTTCGCGAAGCCGGTCGGCTCATAATCGTGACGGATTCTTCTCTGACCACCGTCATCAAAACTCAAACCGGTGTCAAACAGATTGATGCGGGCGGCGCGATGACCAAGGGCGAAGTCCCTGGCGCGGCGAATACATGGGAGTTCAGTGGCTCCGCAGGAGTTCTCATCGTCCAGATCAAGCCTGTCGAACCTCGGCTGCTGGTGGCTCATAACATGCAGTACGTGTTCCGTGATGATGAACTGCGTCTGCGATCTGTTCTGAAGTATGAAGTCGAGCGAGCAGGCGTATTTCAGTTGGCTCTGAAAGTTCCCGAATCGCTGACAATCGATAACGTCTCTGCGGATGGAATGAGTGAGTTCAACGTCGACAAGGGCAGCGGCCTCATCACTCTGTCGTTGACACAGAAACGCATGGGTGCGATCGAGGTCACCATTCAGGCGCACCAGGCATTTGATGCTTCGGTCGAGAACGCCGAAATGGAACTGCCGACGATTGCTCCCGAAGGTGTAGAACGGGAAACCGGCGTCGTCACGGTTTACGCTCCGGAGTTTCTGGATGTGATCACCGTCGACGAAAAACTCGCTGGGTTGTTTCCTTCGCGCGATGCCGCTGTCGAAGCTTTGCCACGCCTGCGACATATCGCCTCGTGGAATTTTACTCGCCGACCAATCGCCTTGTTCGTGCGAACGTCACCGCGGCCTGCTCAACTCGCAGCGTCCGTTGGAACCACGGTGCATGTTGAGCCGGAAATCGTCAAGCAGAATGCGATCATTACGTTCGATATCCAGAATGCCGGTATTGATACTTTGCGAGTGGCCGTGCCGGAGGCCGTGGTTAACGACGTGCGTTTCCGCACGATTTCTCCGGGGCACACGATTCAGCAAAGAGACAAGGCAGCTCAGGCGGAGAACGGCTGGATTACCTGGACTCTTGTTCTGCAGGACGAAGCCACTGGGACCGTACAGCTGAGCGTTGACTGGGACGTCAAGCTGACTCAACCAGAACCCGCGCCGGCTGTTCCGGCCTCAGCAACAGGCTCTGATGATGCGAACAAGACGGCATTGGCTCCTGAGCAATCTTTAACTGTGGAACCACCACGAGTGCTCGCGCCATTCGCGGATGATAAGGCCGATCGACGTCGAGTGACCCTGACGCAGACTCGGGGTGAGATTCGCCTGTTGCGACATGAGTCGTTATCGATCACGGCGGAATCTCAGGGTGAGACGACCGAAGCCATCGATGTCCGCGAACTGGAACTGATGGAGCAGGACGGTTACCTCGCTTATCGCTACTTTGCTCAGCCCGCGTCGGCCACGATTCGAATTCGACGACATGAAATTCACGAAGTCGCGGCCACGGTCGTCTCACGGATTGCCGTTGAAGTTGTGACCGAGCGACAAGCTTTGGCGTCGTGGAGAGCTCGTATGCGGATCACGACGAGCGAACGACAGCGTCTGCGAGTTGACTTGCCGGCGGGATCAGACCTGCAGGCTCCTATGCTGAACGATCAGCGAACGACGATTGAAAAGGCCACAGACGTTAAAGCCGACGAACATTGGGACGCGTATTACGTCAACATCAGTCGCGACACGACATCCGATCAGGAATTTTTGCTGACGTTGCAATATCGTTGCCCGATTGTTGAAGAGGGAGCTCGACCTTATACGGTGCAGAGTGGATTCCAGGGCGGCTTGCAGAAGCTTCGACTGCCGGTCGTCGGTGAGAATGGCGGTTCAACGGTCGTGCAGCAGGTTCAACTGGCAATCTGGGCTCCGGAAGAAATTGCGATTCTGGGTGAACCAGAACTCTGGAGTCAACAAGGGGCCGTGCCACCATCCATCAGCAGTCCTCTACGTTCGGGCTCTTCGATCGCAGCTGCCAACGAAATGCACGAATGGATCGATCCACAGCATGTGGTTTCCGGAGACTTCCCGACTCAAGGAAGCGTGACCGTTTATCGTGCCGTTGGTCGACAAGCGGAGTTAACGGTGACCTGGTGGAGTCGTCCATTCCTGTTCTGGATGATCAGCGGAACATTGGTCCTGCTGGGACTGATTCTGCGGCGTACATCGTGGGAGAACCGGATTACTCTGGTGCTGCTGGCGATTTTTGCCCTCGCGATGTACTCGTTGAACGGCGACAATTCCACACCTCAGTATGTCGCCATGGCCTGGCCAGGGATTCTTGTCGTCGGAGGTATCTGGCTGACGGGTCTGCTGATCGGTCAGAAGAATGGATCAAACGGAAACGGGACTTCAGCGGCTGTTGAACAACTGGTGACTCCTGTTGTACCGCCGCCCGCTCCGCTTCAAGCTTCGCCGACACCCGCACAGGCCGCAACGAGTACTCCAGTCACGCCGATGACTGCGGAAGGACAATCGATGCCAGCTGGAACGATCGCTCCGGCTCCGGAAGTTCGCAAGATGATGGATGATCTGATGCGAGGTGGCAAATGAGGGATTTTGACTCTACTCATGTTAAGCAACAACGAGCGGTTGATGGAGCGGTTGACGCATTTGCGATCCAGCCTGTTAGTTCAAATTTGAGATTTGAAATTTCAAATTTCAAATCTTGCCTGCGGAATCTTTCTGCAGGTCCCAAGCTGCTCATCATCGCAGCATGCCTGTTGACGCTGACTTCACTTCCTGCTTGCTTCGCGCAAGACATTCCCGCTCCGCCCGTGGTTGAAGTTCCGAAGCCCAACGAGCAATTCATCCCGGCCGATCAATTAGACACAGTGTTTGATCGTGACCGTCGCGGGGTCATGATGAAACGCGATGAGTTTAAAGCACTGCTCGAGAAGGCTCGCGCGAAGGCAGCGACCAGTGAGATTCCCATTCCGATCATCACGGAGCAAGCCAATCTCTTCATAACGCCCGGCGAAAATCAAGCCGCGATTCGCATGGAACTGAAGGTGCGGCAGTACGCAGACGGTTGGCAGTTGCTGAAACTGCGAGCCGGAAATCTGCAGGTCGAGAAAGCCGAAATCGACGGACAGGCGGCTGTGGTTTCTCGAGATGCCGCGGAACCGTCCGCATTGCTGATCGCGCATGACAAGGTCGGCGAGTTCACAATTCAGATCAGCATGTCGACGCCGCTGGCAACGTCCGGCAGTGATCAGTCGGCCGCGTTTGAACTACCAGTCGTGCCTGCTGTGCAATTGAATGTCGAGTGTCCCGCAGGGCGGCATCTACTCGTCAATGATCTGAAACTTGAACGTCCGGCTGCTGCCGATGCGGTTGCAAACTACATCGTCCCGGTCGGAGAAGCTGTTGAGGTTCGCCTGCGATGGGTCGTGCAGCAGAAAGAATCAGAATCTCAGATTCTTGTCTTCGTTCGCACCGACGGGACTGTCGCCGTCCAAAAAGAAACCCTGCGCTGGGACAGTGATTCTCGCGTCAGTGTCTTCGGTGGATCCATCAATAAGATCGTCGCGCAGGTTCCTTCGCAACTGGAAGTGACCAGCGTGGAATCCGCTGGACTGGAAGGCTGGACGCTGGAAGATGATCCAGCCACCGCCGGGCAGACGCGAGTCACCTTGACCTATCGTCAGCCATTCACGAATGATCGAGTCATTAAGATTCGAGGTGTCTCGGCAGCGACGTCCACAGAAGCGGCAGCATCACCCGGCAAAGTGGCTTTCCAGCGAATTCCGACTCTACAATTCGCTGAAGTCACCGCGCATACCGGACGCTTGATTGTGACTCACGAAGACGGACTGCGACTCGTTTCCGAAACTGGTGGCGGGATCCGTCCGATGTCGGCGGCGGACCTGGGTGTTTCTCTGGAAGCCTCCGTGTTCGATTTCTGGCTGCAGCAGTTTGAACTGATGGTCGCTGCGCGTCCGCGTGATCGTGAACTCTTCGCGGAATCCAATGCCACTCTGCGCATCGACGATACGTCAGCCACGTTTGAAACAACACTCACGATCGAGACACTGAATGCTCCGCTGTTTGAACTGTTGATAAATCTGCCGCCGGATTGGCAACTATCCAGCGTGCTCTCCGCTGTTGATGCGAATAATCCGGCCGGTGAGCGGAGTCCGTTGGCATGGACGAACGGTGGTCAACCAAATCAGATTCTCGTGAAACCATCTCAGCCCATCGCACCGGGGCAGTTGATGAATCTGACGCTGGCATTGAATCGAACGATTGGTGATCCGGATCAGGAACAGAAGCTGCCGCTCCCAATTGCGACAGCGGCTGATGTAACGACCGTGGGAGGATTCTACAAGGTGCAATTTGCCGACGATCTGGTTGTCGCCCCTGCGACGCTGACCGGGTTAACTCCGGTGGCGGGAAGTGGCACGGAACAGGTCTTTCAGAATCTCGGCACGACTGTTTCCGGGGAGTTTTCGATAACGCGGAAACCGGCCCGCTTGGCTGCTCGATCAGTATTGACCACATGGGCCGACAGCCGACAGCAATCGACAAATGCAGAGATCATCACCGATGTTTTGAACGGCACGATTCGAACATTGACCATTCGACTTTCGGAATCTCTGGGCCCGGACGTTCGCTTCGAAGTCACAAACGTGGGCCCCGTACCCGGCATCCAGCAGACTCGAGCAATTCGACCGGTCACGATCATTGAGCACTCGGCGGGAACTCCTGCCGACGGACTTCGCCCGTTCACATTGAAACTCGATCATCGCTTCGCCGGATCCTTATCGTTGCAGGCTCATATCCAGCAGGCTCGGCAAGGCAGTGCTCCGATTGCGGCTCCGGTCGTTCAGGTGCAGGATGCTATTCGTCAGCATGGTGTGTTGGTTTTTGAAGCGACGCCTGAGCAGCAGCTTTCCGTCGGTCCGGAAGTTCGCGCGATCCCCGGTTTGTTCGTGGCGGATCCAGGGTTGGTTGACGCTCCGGACGCATCAACCAGCCGTCGAATCGCGTTGACTTATCGATTCGTGCAGCCGGGCTATTCGTTTCAGGTCGCGGAAACTCGATTTGCGACGAATGCCGTACCATCGGCCGTGTGTGAGCAATTAGCGAATGTCTGTACGCTGAATGATTCCGGCAACATTCAACGCTGGTGCCAAGCACAAATTCGTTCGAGCGGTGTGCAGACGCTGAGATTCACCTTGCCTGACGGCGATCGCTCGTTTCTGTGGTCAACGATGCTGGACGGAGAACCGGTTGAGGTGCGTCGTGAAGCCGATGAGTATCTGGTTGCAGTTCCGGCTGGCTCAGATGGTCAGGACTATTCTCTGACGGTACTGTTTGAGACCGAAGCAAAGCAGGCCGGTTCATTCGGTCAGCTTGAGCAGAGCCCGGTGCAATTCATGATCGATGCCGGAGATCAGCAGTCGATTCCGATTGATGTATTGCAGCAGACCTGGAAGGTGCATTATCCGCGAACTTCTCTGCTCGTCGAAAGTGATGGCCAGTTTCGACCGACGTCGGATGTGGATCAACCCGGCTGGCTAGTGTCGTTGGGAACACTGACATTGCCGGAAGTGTCCGAGCTGCCGCGAAGACTTATCCCACTGGCGATGTTTCTGCTGACGTTGTTCATCCTCACGGTGATTGTCAGTCGTCGTCGCTGGAAGACTTTGGCCGCGATCTGCGTGTTGGGTTTGGTGCTGTTCTTTATGGTCACGTCAGCCTTCGTGGTGAGAAATCCACTCAAGACCGTGTACGAAATGGAGACTTCAAGTTCCCCACGCAGCATTTTGAATTCACCCGGTTCGGCCGGTTCTCTAACGGGATCAATTGACGACGTTCAAACTCAGCCTATGCCAATGGTTGAAGAATTCTCTGCAGTTCAGGATCCCTTCTCGGCACACCCCGCAGAGGCCGAAGTTGCGTCGGCCTCGCCCAATTTCGGAGGCACCAACTTTCTGCCAGGTCCGGGTGAACCCAATGTTGCGGTGGGAGGCATGGGAGGCATGGGACCTGTTCCAACAGACGGGTCAGCATCCGTGGTGCCTCAATCGCCGATGTCTCCCTCTGCATCGCAAGTTGATTTCATGCAAGCGGATGGCGAGAGATTGCGCGGCAGAGCCAAAAAAGGCAGCGCGCGTCTCTCTGTGAACGTGAATCTCGATGTACCAGCTGACTACCAGACTCGTGAGTTCATCTCTGTCGCCGACACGGTTCATCGACCGTCCGTTCTGAGTCTTGTTATTCAGCGACGAAGTCAGATCAAAACCATTCGATTGCTGGCTGCCATGATTGTCATTCTTCTGGCGTGGAAGATGCGTAAGTCGCCGTTCCTGTGGAAGCTGACTGTTTGCATAGTCCTTTTTTTGACGGCTATGGCCCTGTTGCCTCTGGTCTCCAATCAATGGCAAAGTGTGTTGGACGGGATTGCGATCGGCGGTGTCATCGGAGTTGTCATGGCTCTCATTTGCGGATGCTGCAGTTGCTGTTCGTGCCCGTTGACCTGGTTCCAGCGATGCTGCCTGAAGCAAGGTTCGTTGAAGAAGGTCGCGGCGTCGATTGCAGTGATGACCATCAGCTCCATTGCTTTTGCACAGGATTCGTCCAGTCTGACACCGGACGTCGTCGTGCCCTATGCACCAGATCAGCCAGCGTTGCGAGCCGACCAGGTGTTTATCCGTCATGAAGATTTTCTGAAGCTCTATCAACAGGCGAATCCGGATGCACTCAAAGGACCGGTCATTAGTCCTCTGGGTTCGACAGTCGTCTCAACCTACCTGAAATCAACTGCGTTGACTCCGGTTGAGGGAACAAAGTCTGTCCTCAGCTTCGAGGGACGATTTGTTGTTTGGTGCGATTCCGATCAGGCAACCAGCATTCCTCTGCCGCTGGGGCCTGTCGCCATTCGATCGGTCATGGTTGATGGCCAAGAGAGTTCCGTACAACCATTACTTGTCGGAGTCCAGGGCGTTGATTTGCCTGCTTTTGCCAACCAGCAAGCCGCAGTTCCGCAGCAACAGCAACAAGTCCTGGCCATCAATTCCGCCGCACCGGTTGCTCCCGGAACTGAGGGACCAGCGTACTCCGTGCAGACACAGGGCAAGGGCTTCCACATTGTTGATGTGAAGTTCGATATTTCAGCTCAGGTCGAAGGAGAACTGGGGCGAGCCGACCTGCCTTTGCGTTCTGCGGCCACAGGAACGCTCGAATGGACATTGCCAGCTGACGGCCTTGATGCCAAAGTGAATGGCCGAACCAATGGCTATCGGCGAGAAGCTCGGACGGTCATTCTTCCGATCGCTCAGCTTTCCACGCTTCGGCTGCAATGGCTGCCTGCAATTCAGAAGGTTGCCGGCGACGTGGTCGTGCATTCCACTGCCGCGTCTATGCTGGCTCTGCAGGATTCCGGTCTGACACTGCGTACCAGCATGACCGTGGCGGTTCGCCAGGGAGAAATCCCAGAGCTCGATGTCACCATTCCCGAAGGATATTCTGTCCAGTCAGTGACCGGCGACGATGTCGCGGGATGGGCTGTTCAGAACACTGACGCCAGTCGATCCGTGAAGCTGCAGTTTCGCAGAAGCGTCAACGACGGAACGAAGTTTACCTTTCAGCTCTACGCACCAACGCCTGAGAAGCTGGACTCCCTGCCGATTCCAATCTCCGTCGTCCGTGGGGCTAGTCGAGATCTCGGGACAGTGATCCTGAAAACCGGTTCGCAGTTTCAGGTTCGTTCAGATGCGCTCTCGGCGGTGACTCAGATTAATCCGAATGAAGCTCCCGCACCGGATGGCGAAGATCTTCCGGGGCGGCCAATGCTCGCCTGGAGATACACACGGTATCCTGCTTCCGTTACTGTCAAAGTGACGGCGACCGCTGATGAACTCAGCACCGACGCCGTCCACGCTGTACGGCTCGAAGAACAGCGTCAGCTTTGGAGCAGTCGTATGACTCTGCTGGTGCAGGGTTCTCCACGATCACGGATTGATATCTCCGTCCCAAAGAGCTTTCTGGCTCTGGATGTTTCCGCCACGGCTCTCAAAGACTGGTATTTCGTCGATGGGGAAACAGCGGATGCGGAACTACGCACGCTGAGCATTCAACTGACGGATGCTCGCAGCGGCACTTTGCAAATTGCATTGCAGGGGCAGATGAATCGCGATGCCGATCGAAACCTGCTGAAGCTGACGCCTCCGACCGTTTTGAATTCGACGAAAGCCAGTTCGCAGCTCGCCGTTTGGCTGGATGCCGCCTCAGAAAATGCCGGCTACGAAAGCGGTGTCGGTGAAGGCGCCGACTGGACAGTGAAATCTCCGGCTTCCGCACAGGGAAGTTATCGAGAGATCTCGCCGACGGCTCCGTCGCTGGCCTTTCAGAGCAGTGCCGTACGGCCGGGAGCTCTGGCCATTAAACTGCGACAAGCGATTTCGACGCTGATCGGTGAATCGGTCACGGTCACCAACGTCACGGAAACGGCCGCTGAGATTACTCTGGCGCTCAACTGGCAGATCAATCGTGCAGCAGCGGATCAATTTGCGGTCGAACTGCCCACGCCGCTTGCGTCACTGATGACGTTCCAGGTGCCCGGACAACGCAAAGTCACAAGAGATGATCTGGGCAATGGACAAACGCGAGTTACTCTGTTGCTGCAACAGCCCGTGACGGATCGACTGTTTGCGATTGGTACAGCCAGCCTGCCGTTGCCAACGGACAAGGTCATTCGCTCCAGCGTTCCGAACATGGTGATCCCGCAGGGTGCTCCTTCGACGCTGTCCGGTCAGGCTCATTACTGGGTGCTGGTGAATCAATCCAACGGTTTGTTGCAGCCAAGTGCTGACCAGCCCGAGGACAAAATCAACGCTGATCAGATTACGACCCAGATTCCGCCCGAGCTTTTGCAGCAGGCGATTGCTGTCGTCAAACTTCGTCCGGAAACGGCGGTTTGGAATCTGGTTTATCCCGAGCAGCATCAGGTGTCACCGGCTGTCGTGAATCTGGCGTCACACACGACGGTGATCGCCGATGATGGAAGCTGGCGCAGTCGACATGTGCTGCAGGTGATGAATGAATCGCGGCAGTTCCTTCCGGTGATTCTGCCGGAGAACAGTCGCTTGATGTACTGCCTCGTTCAGGGACGACCAAGTCGAGTCGTAATCCGAGGCGAGGGCGAGAAGACTCGCCATCTGATTCCTATTCCTCAGTCCGGTGCTCTGGCAGCAGGATTCGAGGTGGAGTTTGCTCTGGCTGGCCGCTTCGATGATTCTGCTGCCGGCATCCGCAAAGAATGGAAGAGTCGTCGATTGACGATTCCTGTGCCACGATTCCCAGAGTTCCGAGAAGACCCGGACTTCGGCATTTCGATTTCTCGCAATCGCTGGAGTGTTTACGTCCCGGAATCATGGAGTGCCACTCAAGTGGTTGATCCGGCCGCCACCAATGTGCTGAAAGCTGATGCCCAGCAATTGGAAGATCTTGTTCTGTTATGTGCGGTCGATGAAACGGAATCGTTATTGAAGGCCGCCAAGGGAACGAAGGGCGGATTCCTGCAACGCAAACTGCATACGGAACTACAACGACAATATGATGACCTCAGCCGCTTCTCGGGGAACGATCGCGACGTCGAACAACAACGAGGAATCGTGCTGGGAAAGCTTAGTGAGGCGAATTCCAGCCTGAACAGCTACGTTGGAGCCAACGATGTACCCCAGCTCCAACTCGGCCAGGTCATTACTGGCAACGGTTTCCTGTTTGAGCAGGATGCGGCGCAGAACTTCGTCAACGGCGCAACATGTAACCAGTTAATGGCTTTGAACTGCCCGACCTCCGACGGACTGGTGAATACCACCGGAACACAGCAGCTCCAGTTGAATCGAGCGAATCAATCCGGAGCAGCCGCTTCAGAGAACACATTCCGCTTTGGAATCACCGTTGAACAAGAGGAGAAAGACCTGAAAGAACAGGCGGATAAGAGTGAGAAGGAGTCTGGTGAGAGCAAGTCGGGCGAAAGCAGGAAAATGCCGTCTCGAAGCGACGCGCGTAAACGCATGATGAAAGACAACGCGCCAGGCGAGAAACCAGCAGCTGGGGAAAAGATGCCTGAATCCGAAGGACGAGAATTAAATCTGCGTTCAAAGCTGATGCAGCGGCGATCCGGTGTTCAGGATGCAAAGAGTGAATCGGAGGCGTTGACACCACCGTCTGTGTCTCAAAATTCGCTGTCAGATCTTGCCGAATCAATCCAGGCACCGGCTTCGGCTCAACCTCCATCCGATGCGTTTCAGGTTCAGGCGCCCGTTCCGAATGCTGCAATGCAGCAGGAGTACCTGGTCGATTCACCACGGCAGCTTGCCACACCGACAGGCCTGCTGTCTCTGAAATTCGATATTCCCACGGACGGACAGCGAATCGACTTCCTGCGAGTCGATGGCAATCCAACTCTGGCTCTGGATGTTCGCTCATCGGAATCAGTTCACAAAGGCTTCGGGCTGATCTGGCTGGCCGTCTGTGTGATCGGCATCCTGCTGCTCATCGGGCCTGCTCGACGAGGTCACTCGTTGGTGTTCTGCCTGCGGCTTTGTCTGCTTCTTGCGGTCGCCGGACTTGCGGCGTGGGTTTTCATAGCGGGAGACGTCAAAGACGTGGGTCTTATGCTCTGCCTCATCGGTGCGCTGGGAGTTGCCATGACGGCCGCCATCATGACGTTATCTCAGCCGGTCGCTGGGGCTCGGAACGTCTGAAAAAGCATTGTTTGGCTTCGAGGCGATTCAGAGAAGTATTGAGCAGCGAGTGCATGGATTTGATTCAGACTATTACATCGCGAGAGTCGCACGCATTGAACGTGGCCGCAAGTGATCAGATTTGGATGCGTCGAAGGTGCCAGAACTATCTTATTTGATCCATCGCAGTCAGCGAGATCCGGGGGCCTGCGACAAGCAGATGTTCAATCTCTACGTTGACGACTACCAGACAGCAGGAAACAAGGTCGCCTCAGTTCCGGCAAACTGTGCTTCTCAAAATCCGTGGGATCGCGCTCGGACTCAATAATGCGACGAACAATGAATGTCCGTTTCGATGATGCTTGAGGAGTTCTGTCAGAACGGAGATTACGGTGCCGGTTTGATCGCAGTCCATCGTACGGGCTCGCTAAGACCATTCGTGTCCTTGACCACCAGTTGACCAGCATCATATTCGACCAGCAAATATTCGTGCGTGTCACCATACTTTTGGATCAGTTTTTTGACACTCCGCTCAGGCGAGCCTCCCACGATACGCTGAGTTAAATATCGGCCGTCCAAAGTCCATTCCAGATCGAGTTCAATCTTTCTGCCATAGATCGGAATCGCAAGAGGAGTCAGTGTCATGGAAATTGTGGCCGTTCCATCCGGCCGAGTAGTCAGCGTTTGATGTCCGAAGGTTCTCGATTCCCATTGTCCGACGATCCCGACAACTTCTGGTGTCGTCAAGTCCTGCTCTCCGCCGTCGTGCTGCACAGCAGCGGCCACGGAATTGGTTTCCAGAACTGAAGAACGGCTGGCCGGAGCCGTGGTGGTGAAAAGAACGAGACTGGCAATGAGTAGTTTGGAGTGTGACATTTTCGCACGGTCCTCTCATGTCTGCAGCGGCGTACAAGGAACTCAGTTCTGATCATCAGCAGGCATGGTACCGATCGAGAAATTTTTCTTGCTGTGAGAAAGAAAGAGTGGCAGATCAGCCGGTCAAAGCAGAAACGCCGACAATTCCACCTGAGGCAGGAATTTTAGGGAATCGCATCTGCAATGGCCGTAGTGTCGTAAACGACAACAGTCGTCGTCACTCTGATGACTAAATGCAATTTTTCTTGGGGCCGATTCAGAATTTCGATGCGTCGACGGATTCTTTCAGACGTCACTTAAGAGTGCGGCCTCGACAGCTGAGCATTGAGATCCCGGACGACAACCGCGGCCGACTTCTCAGGGAATGGAGTTGACCGTGCAAGAATGTTGTCTTTGTCATCGCGATGCTTCGTGTGGCGGCTCTCCCCTGCCCTCGCATCGGGCTCGGTCTGAATCAGCATTCCATCGTGTAAGTGCTCGGCTGAGAGTACTCCGAGACGCCGGCAGTTTCAGCAGTTCGCACAGTTCCTGCGTTGTCAGGTCGGGATTCACCTGAACTGCACGAAGAACGACTTCTCGATAGTTCTCCAGTTTTGACCTCGTGCTTCGACTTTCGACTGGAGCGACACCACCAGGGGCGGCTTTTGAACGCTGTAGGTAATAGTAGATCGTTCGACGCGCCGTTTGATATGTCAGCACGGCTTCAGAAATCGACATTCCCTGATTGATGGAGTTCACAATCAGTTCCCGCAATTGTGGCGACCTGGGCTTTGGCATGAGAGTCCTCGGGGTACCAGTTTCCCGCAGAGAAATCGCGTCGGATTCGTTTACAGCCAGTGCTTCGGGTACGATCGACCGGGCGACAGGTTATTGAACACACAGGTCCACAGGACAATCACAACAGAACCAGCGAGGACCGGTGCGAGCAGAAAGTCCCATGAGACTCCGGACATCACGCCCACCAAAGCCACGGCTCCGGAAGGCGGATGCACGGTTCGTGTGAGTTTCATCAGAATGATGGTCGTTGCAACCGCCATGGCCATCACCCAGGGCAACATGCCGAACAGTTGAAACAATATGATGGACACGATTCCGCCGATGAGATTCCCTCCGATCACATTCCTGGGTTGAGCCAGAGGGCTGTGCGGAACACCGAAGACAAGGACCGACGTGGCCCCCATCGGCGCGGCGATAAGAGGGTATTTGCTGTCGACCGAAAGGTAGGCCAGCAGTCCGATTCCCAGAAAACTGCCCGCCCATGAAAGCAACATCTGAGGCGAGGAGAATTTGGGTTGAAAGTCACATCCTTTGCGATGGCTGCGACGTGCCATCAAGGCTATCCGACGACGATTGAGTCTACCTCGGGAAGAAACCTGATTCGTTGATTTTGTCGGAGTGGAAATAGAAGATCTCCCGTCAGTCAGGACAGCGCGAACATGGCCGAAAATGTCTGGCACACCCCGCGATGGCTCACGCACAGACCCCGGGATTGCTGGAACAGAAGATGGCAGAGATGCCCCGCAACTTTGCTTCAGTGAGTCGTCGTGAGCACCAGCGTCACGAGCAGCGATGAATGCTCCACAGCCTTCAGGGCGTGCACTTCATCAGCAGCAAGGTAAAGCAAATCGCCGGGGTGAAGATCTTTTGTTTGCCCGTGGGAAGAAAAACTGACTCGCCCTTCCAGACATTGAACCGTAATTTCTCCTCGCGTTTTATGAGGCGGGATCTCTTTTCCGGCAGGAAGCACAAGTCGAATCAGCTCAAATGAAGCGGCTTTGATCAGTGTTGTGGTTCCTGATTCTTCGAGGGCCGCCCCGAGTGGCAAATGTGTGACAACTCCAGGAAGCAAATGTGGAAGGGCCATGTACTATTCCTTCGGGGGAAATTTCTGTTTTGGCAGGACTTTGCAGAGATCTTCATACACTCACTCCGATCGACGGAATGAGTGACCGGTTTTCAAGCCCGCGACGAAGAGCACCAGCGCGACCGCTCCGAGGAAGAAAATGGTGTCTCCCGGAACGCGCATCCAACGCAGGTTCTGCATCAAAGGAGTCTGCAGGAATTCGCTGCTGCGAGCGTACCAGTATCCATGCTCAACAGAGGCGGATGTCTGCATCAGACCAACCGGCAGGAGACTCAGCACACACATTGCCATCAGACCCCCATTCAGTGACCAAAAGGAGAAACGCAGCATTCTCTCTTTCCATTCGACGCCTGGCACCAGAATTCGCAGACACACCAGCATGAGACCAATGCCCAGCATGCCATAAACTCCGAACAACGCAGCGTGACCATGCAAAGGCGTGGTATTGAGTCCCTGCATATAATACAACGCGATCGGTGGATTGATCATGAAGCCGAAGAGACCGGCGCCAACCATATTCCAGAAGGCCACTGAAACGAAGTAGTAAATCGGCCACTTGTAACGCTGCACCCACGGTGACGTTCTCGAACGTCGCAGATCCTCCGTGGCATCGAAGCCCACCAGCACCAATGGGACAACTTCCAGTGCGCTGAAGACCGAGCCCCAGGCCAGAGCAACGGACGGCGTTCCACTGAAATAAAGATGATGACAGGTTCCGATGATGCCGCCGGACAGAAAGACCGTGGCCGATAACAACGCGGCCGATGCTGCGGCCCGCGGACGAATCAGATTCAGTCGCATGAAAATGAAGGCAATCACCGTGGTTGCGAACACTTCGAAGAAGCCTTCGACCCACAAATGGACAACCCACCACCGCCAATACTCAACGATCGTCAGATGAGTATGCTGGCCCCATGTCAATCCCGCACCATAGAACAACGCAATTGCGCCGGTGGACACTGCAAGCAGCAGAACAAGTTGTTGCTGGTCGCCAGCTCCCCGCAGAGCCGGCCAAAGTGCTCTGAGCATCAGGATCAGCCACAACAGCAGTCCAACCATCAGGCCAATCTGCCAGACTCGGCCCAGATCGACATACTCGTACCCCTGATGACCAAGGTAGAAAGACACTTCATCTGTCAGGAAATTCTTCACGCTCAGCCATTCGCCAGCCAACGATCCGACGACAATCAGCAGCAGAGCAATGAAAAGAACATTGACTCCGAATCGCTGTCCCGCTGGTTCCCGATTGCTCACGAGCGGGGCAATAAACAGCCCTGCGGCCAGCCAGGCTGTTGCGATCCAGAAAAGTCCGATCTGAATATGCCACGTGCGGGCAACGCTGTAGGGCAACCATTTTGAAAGCGGGATGCCATAAAAACCGTCCCCTTCGACACCATAATGAGCGGTGATGATTCCAAGTCCCATCTGAGCAAGGATCAACGCTGCAACAGTCCAGAAGTATTTCACGGTCGCTCGCTGAGACGGTGTTGCCTCCCAACTTTGCAGAGGGTCACTGGCTGGCACTTCACTGGCTTCACCTTCTTCACGTTTTGAAGCATACCACCATCCCATGGATGAGATTCCGGCGAGCAGCATGATGATGCTGACGCCCGTCCAGACAACTGATTCCCCCGTCGGAACATTGCCCACCAATGGTTCATGGGGCCAGTTCTGAGTGTAGCTGACGGTCAAACCCGGTCGGTTGGTTACAGTGGCCCAGGCTGACCACGAGAAGAACGCACTGAGCTGACGAGCTCGCTCTTCACTGGAAACAGTCTGAGCGGGAACAGCATAATCCACGACGCCTTTCAGAAACACTTCCTGATAGTGTGCTGTGATCGATCGGTACGCGGCGGCTCGCACGGGATCAACTGTGACGATGCGGTTTGCTGGATCATACGTGTTGGTTCGCAGGAGATCCTTCAATCGTCCCGTCAATTGCGACTGGCGTTCCGAATTCAGGCCGACAAAGTCTTCGCTGAATTCTTCCTCAGCCCATTGATTCAGAATGAACATGGCTTCGCGATGCAGATAATCGGCAGACCAGTCCGGAGCAACATAGCTGCCGTGTCCCCAAACGGAACCAACCTGCATACCGCCAAGTGTTTGCCAGACATTCTGCCCCTTCTGGATATCGCCCAGACCAATGACTTCTTCGCCGGTGGTCGTGATCACTCGATCGGGAATCGGAGGCATCTCTTTGTAGATTCGAGTTCCCACCCATCCGAGCACAAGGAACGAAACAAACATCACAAGTGTAAACGATATCCAAAGACGGCGCATTGTTTGGGGTTCTCCACTGCACGGCGGCGGATTATTTCAGAATGGGACAAGCCGTAGGGTGTGACAAGCAACGCGCCGGCACACCAAAAGGCAGCAAGAAAAGAGTGTGCCCGCGCTCCGCGCGTCACACCCTACGAAACACTCAGATTCAACAAATGCGCTAGCGCGCTCTCCACTGCGGAAGCGACTTACCGCTGGGCGAGGGAATGTGTTGACGGCGGTGCTGGCGAGCAGCCACTTCACGGCGTGGTCTAACTCTTCCAGTAGTCCGGAAGATCTGTTTTTGTCTGGCGCAGGATCTCCAGAATTGCTCGACGATCATCTGGTGAGAGATGGGAGTACTTTTCAGAAACGTCTGTTCCCGAAAGCACCTCCCATAGTTTCTGCAGAACGCAGTCTTTTGCGGCCGGTGGTAACTGTTGGAATGCTTTGGAATAGATCAGATAGCTGCATGGATATTTCAGCATTCGAGTCGACATATCCAGATCTCGGAGGGAGCGGCCCTGTTCGTCTCGCGGTCCTTGTGTGGCAAACTGCTCTGCGTAACCTGACGTTCCTTTGAGCGGAGCGGACAACCTGGCTTCGTTGGCGAACAGCAAGGCCTCGACAAGACGATCGCTCACATTTTGAATTCGGCGAGTTGTGCTTTCGAGCAACACACCCTCAGGTCGGTCCAGCATGCTGCGCATCATTTCGTCGTAAGCGAGAGCCTGACGAGTTTCAAAGCTGGCTTTCGTGAGGCGATTATGGACCAGAGCCTGATGCTCAAGAATCATGAGTGCCACAATGTCGCTATGTGCAGACAGATAGCGATCAGGATTGATGCGGAATTTTAAGTCAGTGACATTCTGGCCTTCCGAATTGTCGACTGGCTCAACTACATCTCGGCCACGTATCACCAGGTTTCCCAGGTGATTCTGACCACCATGAGTGCCCGTTACGTACCAGCCACCCCAACGATCTTTCACCGGAGTTGTGTGATCGACTGTTCGACTCCCAGCCGAAAGCAGGGGTTGACCTCCGGCATCGACATACAGGGAGCGAATGATATGGCCGGGGACACCTTCCATTCGTGAAGAGCTATGGCACACGAGACAGCTATCCGTCTGACGCTGGATCACCGGTTGCTGTGGTGAATGTTGATCCAGCGTATAAAACACAGTTCCCAGTTTTGGATCGACTGCAGAAATCTCGAGCACGTCGCCGGATTGGCAGAAGCCCACATAGACATCATCATTGAAGTAGATCGCGCGAGGAGTTCGCGGTGAAATGCGCCGCATTTGCAGGCTTGTTTTTGAAAAGACAAGCGTCTGCGACTCCACTGGGACCTCCAATGCCTCCAGCAGGGCTGGCAGGTAACCGTACTCCGGAACGCGGGCGAGAGTCAGGTCGCCTGTCTCAATCCGCGTCTTCAATTCCGAAACGCGATTTTCCGGTGTCGATTCGCTGTAAAGAATAGGTTCTTTCTCAAACTCATCGATCGACTGAAATGCCTCAGCGCCTGTGCTGGCCGCGATCAGGAGAATCAATGTCGCTGGTAGTGCAAGTTTCGGGATGTGTGACGTTCGCACAGTTCGCTCTCCGAAGTCATTGTCAATTTGTCAAATCCAAAGCCATCGTCAGCTGCCGTCAGGAAGAGTGCCTCTCAAACGTGACTGCTGATTTCCTGACGCGGCCCAAAGAACTCAAAATGGATTTGTGAGTCGTCGACCTCCATGTCCTTCAACGCCCGGTAGACGTTGGCCATGAACGGCCGAGGACCGCAGAAGTAGAACTCGGCGTTGTTGTCAGGTAGCCACTGCTCCAGAAACTGACGATCAACAAGCCCCGCGCTGTCGCAGCGTCCACTGCTCAAATCGTCGGACAACGGGGCGTCGTATCGAAAATGAGTGCGAATGCTCTGATGACGATTCGCAGCGTGGCGAACTTCTTCCGCCATTGCGTGCTGCTGGCTGTTCCTCGACGCATGCACAAAATACACCGGAGGGACGCTCGGTTGTTCCGAGATTGTCTTGAGCATACTGAGCAGCGGAGTTACGCCAATGCCTCCCGCCAGCAGCACGACGGGACGATGCAAGGTCAAAGGATCAAGTGTAAATTCTCCGCAGGGTGGTCCGATCAGAACTTCATCACCCGTCTTAATCTGATCATGCAGGTAATTGGAGATCAATCCTGCCGGAGCGTCGGCAACAGGAGCGAACTCTCGCCGGACACTGATCCGATAATACGGCAGTCCCGGGCGATCCGATAAACTATAGTTACGCGGAGATGTCGGCGTTATCGGATGCGGAATATTGACTGTGATGTATTGCCCCGGCCGAAATGGCGGCAACTCTCGTCCATCGACAGGCACAAGATAGAAAGAGGTAACAACATCACTTTCGGCGACCTTTCGATCAACAGAGAACCTGCGATATCCTTTCCATCCCCCGGCGACGGAAGCCTGCTCTTTATAGATATCGGATTCCCGTTGAATGAAGATGTTGGCAAGGAAACTGTAGGCCTCCGACCATGCCGCAATGATTTCGTCTGTGGCGGCGTCGCCCAGGACGTCGCGAATCGCGATCAGCAGGTACTTGCCCACGATCGGGTAATGTTCCGACTGAATTCCGAGGGAACAATGCTTCTGAGCAATCAATTCGACCGCGGGACCAAGGACCTCCAGGTTATCGATGTTTGATGCATAGGCGCAAATCGCTCCCGCCAGCGCTTTTTGCTGACCACCAGAATGCTGATGCGCCTGATTGAAAAAGGCCTTCACTTCCGGATTCCCGACAAACATCAGTGAGTAAAACCGTCGAGTGATCGATTCCGCATGCTGGGCGACAGCGGGGGCAGTCGCTTTCACGATCTGAATAGTGTTTTCACTCAGCATTTCCGAGGATCCTGTGCTAATGGCGGGACTCGCGTCGAAGCGAAATCGAAGCCGACTGTTCAAATCGCAGGTGACTGTTTCCTGCTTGCTCTCACTTGTTCTTCTCTCGACGAATTTAACGAGATAATACTACACGTCAAGGTGTAGAATTCTGGCATTCCTCAATTGGAGAAACGTCTTACGCTCGAAAACGGCCGATTGCGACATCTCGTGGTGCGGCATTTGGTCGACGAATTGAGGGAAGTCCGTCATATCTCTTGTGGCAAAGGGGACCGAAGAGGAAGCGGATTCTTCCGGCGGCGGTCAAGGACATCGCTGTTGAAACAAGCCGCTCGCTGATCGAGGACATGCGCGCCGGTCGCATCGCGGCGTGTTGATTTAATCATAACTCGACGCGTCAGCGAGGGATTGCTGTTGAAAAACGCGGCCACTTTTATCCCTCACCGACGTTTCGGATTGTGAAAACCCATCAAATCAACACGCCGATTGGCTTGCGGCCGAGGACAGCACAAGGCACGTGGGACGGATCGTGAAGTTGTGCGTTCTAAGTGTCCTGAACCCTCTTGCAATGAGTTCACCTGACCTGCGAGAAAAAGAGTCAGCGACATCAGGCTAAGGAGCCGTTGTTCGTGGTGCGACGACAAGACTCCGAGATAACTCCCTTACATTCGCGCGCTGAAGAAACGCTTCGGGGCTTGCCCAAAGAAAAGCGCTCGACGGTCTGAATACAAAGACAGTCTGAATACAAAAGCTGATGAGTCCCGCCGGTCTCGAACGTACGTGCCATTTCGCACACTCCGAGAGAGCCGTGCGTAATCCAGCGCGCGGAAAGGTTGCCACGGGGAATGAATCGGGGATATTCAGAATTGAGCTACCCAGTATCAAGAACTCCGCACCAAACGTTTAGCGGCAAGCCGTAGACGCATGCCGAAAATCGCTCGTAACTGACGCCTTTGGCTTGCCATTCAACGATCGAACTTGCGTCGGTGTATGAAGATAAGCACGTGCAATGTTGGGGCCTTGAACGAACCTTATGGGAACTGTGCGGACAGACGTCTGGTGTGATATTTGCTTTAAGTCGTTTACACCCGGAATCTGCAGTCCGTCGGCAGAAGTTGGTCTATGGCGACTCTACCCGAAGACCAATGCAATCAGACCAGTTCCGCAATGCGATCAAGGAGCCATGCGAAATGTTAGCGCACACTTATCGAATTCACACGACGTTGGTGATGTCCCTGGCATTTTTTTGCGGTCCGGGCAGCCTAATCCGGGCTGGTGAAATCGCCGATCTGCACCGGAAGTGGGTTCGTCCCAAAGAGACCGACCCTTCCCCGCAGATGGCGAGGTTTGAGGCGCTGCAGTCTCCCTCACACGGGGTCAGTGAGATTGGACTTGAACGATCGATCTGCTTCGGAGCCTGTCCGGCTTATTCTGTGATCTTTAAGGCAGACGGTTCAGTTCGCTATGTCGGGATCGAAAATGTTCCTCACAAAGGAGTGCGGAACGGTCGAGTCTCGGATTGGGAGTTTCATCGCCTGGCTGAATTCGCCGTGAAGAATGGCTACATGAACCTGGAGTCGGATTACGATCTGCCGACCATCACCGATCTGCCCGTGACTTATTCAATGGTTGTTCGGGAAGAGAAACGGAAGTTGATTCGCAACTACGGCAGCTTGGGGCCAATCGAGTTGTGGGCCTTTGAAAGAGCGGCGGAGTCATTGCTCGCCGATGTTGAATGGGATGACGAAAAGCCCCGACCGGGTGACGAAAAAGAATTGAGTCCTTAGCGGTTCCCACAGTACCGCTCCATGGTTTGAAAAGGGACAGCATGCTCAAACGCATTCGTCTTCGAAACTTGTTGGTCCTGGCAGGATTATTCTGCGGGCTCGGATGGGCACTGGCGCAGGAGGATGTGACGCCCCCGAAGCCGCTATTGGAAAAAGAGGCGGCCATCGCTCGTATCGAAGAACTCAATGGTTCCGTCGGAATTGATGGCGACGCTCCGGGGCAGCCCGTTTGGAGGGTCGATTTCAGCGGGGTGTCCGTCAACGCAGCAGCTCTTCAACTGCTGAGAGCTTTCCCCGATCTCGAAACGCTCACTCTTGACCGAACTCCCATCAATGACGAGCAACTTGAACACGTCGGTGAAATCCGCACTCTGCGTGAACTGTCGCTGGTTGACACACAGATTACTGATGCAGGCTTGAAGCATCTCGCAAAACTGGAAAAGCTGGAACGCATTGATCTCAGCGGCACCAAAGTCTCTGACGAAGGTCTTCAGCAACTGGTCCCACTGCTGAAGCTGACCAACGTTCAATATGAGGGCAGCAGAATCACGGCACCTGGCATTGATTTGCTTGTCGATGGTCAGCAACGCTACAGGCCACCTGTGGAGGATTCCAACGCAACGGAGTTGCAGTCTGTGAAAACAGACCCTGCTCGCCGTTTCAATGACATCGGACGCCTCCTGTTGCTTGGAGGCGATTGCAGACGTGAGTCGATCGAATCCGGTGTGGAGTACCTCGAACGTGCAGTAATCGCCGATCCCGACAACGATCAGTATAAGCTCGACCTCGCCGATGCCTATGCTCTGCTTAACAATGATCTCACGCTCGCTGCGGCCATCGATCTGTATGAAGATGTCCTCGACCGCCGACCGGATGATGAGCAACTGCTCGGGCTGATTGCAAAAGCCTACAGCTCAATTGGAAATCAGGAGCAGTCGCAGGAATTTATCGAGCGGCGGCTGTTGCTCGTGCCAATCGATGGCGTGTTTCATACCGTGGCTCAGGTTGTCGGTGTTGTCGAAATGGGCGGTGATCGGGAATGGGCAATCCGGCAGATGCGGACCGCGATTCGTAAGGCTCCCTCGGACCGGCGCATCCCGCTGCTGTTGGCCGGGCTGCTGGCCGAGACTCAGCAGTTGGCCGAGGCCCGAAAGATTGTCGAGCGTGTGCGAGAGGACATTGGATCCGATCACCCGCTCCGAGAGGCGGCGGATGAGTTGTTGGCCACGCTGGATGACGTTCGATGAGTCATCCTCCACGTCGCTTCACCTATTGCGTGCTGCTGCTGCTCGCCAGTGCTCTGTTCCTTGCCAACCCGACCTATGGCGACGAAACCACGCCGCCCAAAGCCGCTCCATGGAACGTTCAGTCGGTCCGGCAGCGATACTATTCCAGTCTTGATGCTGCTCGACAAGAGGTCGTTCGCCAGATCGAGGCGGATGGCTTGACGCTGAGTTATAACACAGACGGGACTGCTATTCATGACGAGGCTTTTGAGAGGGCCACAAAGCTCTATGCTGAAAAACAGCAGTCTCTGCTGAAGGAGGTTCGCAGTAACGGACGTCGCGAGCAGGAGTTCCAGGCACTCAGTCAATCGGCCGGAGCCAGAATCAAACGGGAAGGAGGAGCCCAGCCTGGAGATGATGCCTACAGCGGCGCATTGAGTGACCGAGATGTGGAACTGAATACCAAAGCTCAGGTCGAGAGTCTCACGGAAGAAGCTCGCAAGCAGGGATACCATGTGGTCTCCGGTCCTGGCTATGTCAAAATCCTGGAACTTGACACAGTCGTCTGGGAACCATTCCGGTCACACGGTCCCGGTGGAGTGGAACTACGGCACGACGATCCCGAAGTGATGCTCTCTTATGAAGTCATTGTGGGCAAGCAGAAGGCCAGTGTGACTCAGCAGGTGAAGAAGATTGAAGAACTCTATCGGGAAGAGATCCCGAGCTCGACACAAAAGCAACATGAGCTTGTGGCCAGTCTGGCCAAGGCTGTTGCCAAGTCGGCGGACGCTGTTGGGCAATCAGAGCTGACAGAAGACGGCGTCCTGGATCGCGAACGACTGGAACAGTATCAGTTGCTGAAAAGTCGCAAGCTGACCAAAGATGACCTGATCAGTCCGTTCGATCGACCGGAAGCACAGGAACAGCAACTCAAGGAGATTCGTAAAAAGGCCGGTCAGGATGTCCGCACTTGTGATGCCACGCAGGCTGAGCAGCGTCAGCAAAAAATCGATCGGCTCCGAGTGGAGCAGGCGATACTCTCCGAACGCCTGGAACAAGAAAAGAACGACGGCAAACGCCAGCAGCTCAGGATTGAGATCTCCGATGCCGCTGATCTGGTCAATGCCATCGAGCGGGATCTCTCCGTCGATGAAAAGACTCGCCGTGCCATCAGCCGCAAGAATCCGAAACTAGCCACCGCGATGGGCTGGAATCCAAAGCCCGACTCCGTGATTCCCGATCAGGCCGGAGAACTCGCCCGGATCAGCCGGGTCATTGACGAGGCCGTCGAAATCGATAAGCAGCAGGAACCACGAGACACCTCGGCGACAGAAGCGTTCGATGCCGTGGCAGACGCGAATAGTACCATCGATAAGATCCTGAACTCTCCACTCTTTAAGATCTTCGCCCACGTGGTTCGGATCCCCCCCAGCGCCATCAGGCTTGCCGAGACCCTCGGAAAAGGGGCGAAGGCGGCCGACAAGAATTTTTTCTCTCCCACCCAGGACGCAATTCACAGCGAAGGGTTCGTCTATGCCACGGGCGATGGAATGAAAGAATACATCGCGCGAAGATTGAAGGAGGAAGCAGCACAAGGCTGGGATATCACCGATCCCCGTCTCCAGCGGCGGATTCATCAGGAAGCGATCGCGCGGGCCACTGCCCTCGGGACATACGAAGGAGCTAAAAATCTGCCCGGATTGGGGGACATCATTCAAGGGTATGAGAATACGTTCCATCTGACCGAATCGTCGGTCGGGCTGGTCTATGATACGTGGAAGTCTCAGCAAACGGCGGACATGAATCGCTTCCAGCAGGAAGGCCAGCTGGAGCGTGCCATCCAGCAGGCCACAGCATCGCGTGATTTGCTGCGTCAGCAGATGGACACCGCCGCAAAGGCAATCGCGTATTCGAAGGAGATGGAAAAGCTCCTGCCAAGCCTCGATGCTGAGATTGAGCAACTCCAAAAGCAGATCACGGATCGTCGAACGCAACTCGAATCACTGACTGCCCATGACGGACAGACTTCCCTGGTGGATTCTCCGATCGACCCACAAATGCTGTCCGGTCTGCAAGGCCGAATGGAGGCCCTGACTCACGTTTCGAAGCAGTTTACCGCCGATTGCGAGAAGGCCATCACTCGAGTCAAGTCGGGGAAAGTCCCTCGCGAACAGCTCATGGAGGAACGAGGGAAACTCCAGAGACGTCTGATGGATCAGATCGACGCGGAGTTCATTCGCATTGAAACTTCGCTCGACCAGGTCAACGCTCGCATCCGGATAGTCACTGAACCTGATGAGCTCGTTGAAGCTTACGATGTGTTGCTGCTGGACTTTGGACGGTCGTTAGTACTGGCCTCTTCTGCGGAAGAACTGGCGGGCCGACTGGAACGTTACGCGTTGCTATATAAGGATTCACTTCGATGTTTTACGGAAGAGCGAAAGCGGATTCTGGAAGCCTGTGACTTCTTCTCGCAGCGTGCTGTGGGTGATGAAAACCTTCAGAGGCGTTTGTCTCAGATGCGCGGGGAGATGACGGATTTTCGCATCCCGAACTATCAGCTCGAAGAAAATGGGACTCGCGCTTCGGCGTTGAAGCGTGAGGCTTTCTGGCTTCGCAGGAATGCCGAGACGCCGCCGAAGCCGCCCCGGATCAAGGAGGTCTCTCCGGCACTCCGGGCAGAGTGTGAGCAGTTACAACAGCTGGCGAACTCATGGAAACAGCCCGAGGCGGCCATGACTGCGGCCGTCGAAGAAGCCCGCGCGAAGTTTCGTGAGTTGTGGGATCTCCTGCCGATGGAACCGCCCGCTTTCACTATCACTGCTACCGAATTGAAACCGCTGGTTTGGGGGTTCGCCGTGGAATCGGTGCGAGTTCCCGCAGACGCGAAGCTGATCTACTCGTGGGACTTCGGAGATGACGCTCGCGTCGCCGGACCTGAGAGTGGCCGTCAGCATCAATACGATAAGCCGGGAGAATACACCGTCAATGTTCGAATCTTTCTCGCCCAAAAAGACCTCTCCGAAGATCTCGGCGAAGTCACGGCTCGGATTACGATGGGTGATCCCATGCCGAAGCCTCCGGGAAAACCGGTGTCGATCAAGCCCCACCTTGGCCAACTGATGGTCTCCACAACCAATATTGAACTCGACGGAGAACTTAAGCAGCCACGCGGCGGCTTGACCCTCGGAGCAATCCCCGCCGGACAGTACTACGCCGATGGCAAGTTGACGATTGGAATCGCGGAGGATGGAAAGACATTGTCCAGCGAGTACTTTGTTGGCCTGCGGTTGAAGTTAGACCGTGACCCCAAAATGTTGTCAGGACTAAAGGGGCTCTTTCCACCGTACTGGCATCTCGATGTGAATGGCACGGCACATGGCAGCAGAAATGAGAAGACCGGAGCTTTTCGCCTTGCAGGCGATCAGGCCACATGGACAGAGAATGTTTCTCAGGGAGTCGACAGAAATGTGGGTGGAACTGAGGCTCGCCAATGGCTTCAGATCTCTCCGGATCAGCTTGAGTGGACCGGAGAAATCACTGGTAGCGTAGATTGGAAAAGTTTCGGGGGCGGGCAAGGCCGCTTGAAGATCAATCCCCTGATTCGTGGAACGTGGACAGTTGAGCCACGGACGCCCTACCTCCTGCCCGCCCCGCCAAACTCAGCCTTAAACAGCCGACTCCCGGAGGTCCGATTGTTCCCGAGTGAGGCGGAAGCGATTCACGCTTTCATGGTCGTCAGCCGTTATTCACAATTCAATTCAAGACGGACGAATATGGAAGGGTATGGGGATCAGGCCATCTGGTCCCAGAATGGAATGTTGATTCGATTGGGAAGGTGGCACATCGACTACAGCCGGTGCTTCTTTCACGGTCCCCCTGAATCCTACCGCGCTTCGATAACATCGATCAAACAGTTTCTCCAGGAAGGCAAGTTTGACACCGAAATTCCGGAGCTTCCCAATCCATAGCTCGCTGTGTCACGCCGCTGCTCGCAGCGCCAGGCCACTTAGCGGCGTTGAATCTCCAGACGGTTCAAAAGTAGCAAGGATCTTCCGTACGCCGTCCGCCGGGAAAACCAATTGTCGCTCGACAGTGACTGAAAAAGAGTTTTGCATCGTTTCGGTTACGGCGCAAGGACTGTCCCTCCGACTTTGCTTCATTGAACGGTATAGCGTTTAGCCGATGAGGTCGCGGGGCCGACGCCCTGTGGAATGGTAAGCTCGCCGCTTGTAAGACTGGAACTTGTAATCGAGTTTGCATCACTTCGTGAACGAATTGTTGGTTGCACATCTCCGTCATGCTCCAGCATATGCGGCGACGTAAACGAACTCAGGAGATTTCTGTCCGATGCCGCACCGCGACCGCAAGTCCACTGGCGTCACTCAGCATGGATCAAAGTGCTGCGCTGTGTCCAGCCGACATAAGTCTCGATGCTGCCCCGCTGCCTGAAGAATCAACGTGGAAAGATCTTCTGACCAGCGTTCGGGGATCTGCCAAGCAATCGACAAGTCGGAAATAGCAGCTGTCCATGCCGTTGCATCGCGACTGGGAACGGCCATCACGCAGCCCTCGAGCGATTCGATCGTTGCTCCACCTTTTCCCACAACCATTGGCTCGCAGTCCAGCTTCACCCGTTGCTTCCATTGTCGCAGGCGACGCGCAGCAGTTGTTGGAGGTTGTTCAATGGAACCTCACATTTTGATGCAACGTGTGCCGATGGACTCGGGGACGTCGAATTTCTGGTTGGACGAACAGGAATGCCCCATTCAAATCAAAGTATGAATCCCGCGTAATCGTCTGCGGTCGGATATCCATAGTCAATCCGGACCTCTTCGTTCATTTTGATGTCTTTGATCGCCCGAAATACGATTTCTCCCGTCGAGAGTCGTTTGCGGAACGCAGCGTTAGGACTGACGGCGTGGTTGTAGAGTCCCCCAAAGCCAAGGGCGAGAGCCGCCAAAGAATCGTCCTCTCCCCAACAGAAGGCGTAACTTGCCAGTATCGTCGTCGCAATACCTTTGTAGTCCTTCTTGCTGATTACAATAACGGGGCAGGCTTCAATCATGGCCCCTTTCTTAATCGATGTTCGAGCAAAGACGCCTCGTCCGCACTTCCCGACTTTCTTCGAGTAAATGAGGGGTGAAGGTTGGGATTTCATAGTTCGTTGTGCCGGGGTTAAAGAAAAACGGAGATATCTCGCTCCTGAAGATTCGCCACTTCGACTCGCTGCGGAGTGTTTCTGAATACTCGACGTTTGAACCAAAGGCAAACTGTGTGGAGCGGAACGCTATTCTAGCCGTTTCTCAACTCTTTGCTCCTGACATGGGGCTGGGTTTCGTTGAACAATTTTCTTCGGATGCAGCCCGAGATACGGAAACCAGACGAGTTCGAAGTGGTGTTTGCTGGACAGCGCCATGTTCGGCTCCCATACAAGCCCGAAGCGCCAGCGAGTGAGCACTTTGCGACTCATTCCCTCGCTGACGCTTTTTGACGTTGCGCATTTCCGGACTACGGAAGACCAAGAGGGCGAAAACACAGGGGATTATCATAACCCGACGCGTCACGGCGTGTTGATTTAATCGCTTCATCAGCCGCAGGGCGTTAGCCCCCGGTTGTTTTTCCTGGGTTTCAGAGGCGAAAACCGGACGCTAACGCGCTCCGGCTGATTAAATCAACAGGCTGGTCAGCGAGGGATTTTCCCGAACACTGTGTAAAACGCAAAAGCACGATCCCTCGCTGACGCAGCGGGTTGGGACAGTCGCGAACGCGCAACTTCAAAACTGGCGCTTCGGGCTTGTATTCTCAATGGTCGTCTTGAACATGGCGTTCTCCAGTTAGACTCCTTCGACAATCAATCCTCGATAGACGGCACCGCGATGGCGATACTGGGCCGCCTCCTGATAGGCAGGGCTTTCGTACCATGCGCGGGCAGCGTCCACGGATGGGAACTCGGCGATTACGACACCTTCAACGTCCGGCCCTTCCAGCGTTAAATGCTTCCCGTATGCGGCCAGCACCTTGAGAGGATGCCCATTCATCGTTTCTCCGACTCGTTTCCAGTACGCCTCCAGTTCGGCTTGATTGAGAGTCTTCTCTCGCATGAACACGACATAGGCTGGCATGAATTTCTCCTGATGAGATTCTAAAAGTTCGAGATTAGCGCAATCCGCCCGATGCGAGGATGACTTCGCCCGTTAACCAGCCGGAATCGTCCGAAGCCAGAAACGCAACCACCTTGGCGATATCTTTTGGTGTGCCCATTCGTCCCAGCGGAGTCATGGCGATGAGCTGTTTTTCTATGTCGCTATCGACTCCGTAAAGCCCTGCTGTCCTTGTGCCTTCACTGAGTGTGGCCCCGGGATTGACCGAGTTCACTCGAATTCCCCGTGGAGCAAGTTCTTTGGACAGCACACCGGTCACAGCATCCAGTCCCGCTTTGCTGGCCGAGTAGATCGAATACCCGGGCGGATGAGAGCGCGAGGCACCGGAGCCGATGTTGATGATACTGCCACCCGCCGGCCCGAAGTGCCTGAGCGATTCACGGATGACCAGCAAGGGGCCAAGCAGATTGATATTGATTTCGCGGTGGAACTCTTCTTCAGTCAGGTCGGTGACAGACATTGACTGAAAGACTCCTGCATTGTTGACCACAATATCGAGGGAGCCGAAGATCTCCGTGGACTTCTGCAATAGTCGAGTCACGTCCGCCGCCTTCGCGACATCGGCCTGAATCGCTGCGGCCCGACCACCGGCGGCGATAATCGCATCGACAACGGCCTCTGCGCCGATTCGGTCGTTTCCGTAATTCACGACGACAGCTGCCCCGGCCGCGGCCAGTTCTCTGGCGATTCCTGCACCAATTCCCTTGGATGAGCCGGTCACGACGGCGGTTTTGCCTTGTAGCTTTAACATGTTTGTTCCTCCTGCTTCGTAGACAACTTTGAGAAGAGACTGTGACAACTCTTTTCTGACGTTTTCAGTTGAGGTCGAGAGCCTTGCTGAAAATGCCGTTGTCGAAGAGTTGCCTCAGCCAGCCGATCTGATCTTTGGGTTCGAGAAATGGCTGCTCGCGGAAGATCGCCGTGTACTGTTCATCCACAGTATGCTCGATGGTTCGCACGACGCCTTCTGTCACTTCACTGATTCGCCGCAGATGCCGGGGGACGAATTGCAGATGGTGGGGATCGACATGCCCCGCTTCAATGAAGCCTCTTGTCTTCTTCGCACAGCGACACGGGTTGTTCGCATTGACCAGCCCACACTGGCCGTGCATGAACTGATGGAGATCACGACGGGCACGTGAGAGGCTTTGCCGAAAGTTGTCGGCGGAGATCTCCAGAATCTCACTACCAACTGTATCACTGACTCCAAAGATCTCACCAAGCGTGAAAATCAGTCGTTGATTGCGGTCAAGGCAGAGCAGCATTCCGGTAGTACAGGAGATCTTCGCTTCTTCGACCAGGAGCGGCACATCGACCGGCATGCTGTTCGGATCGGGCAAATCGAGGTCGGGTGTTTTGTTGATGGCCTCAGCGTAGCCGGGAAATGTCTGTGCGTCACTTTCCCCTCGGCGCCGCTTCATGTTCAGCACATGGTTGGCGACGATGCGGTAAAGCCACGTCCTGAACTGGCTGTCCCCTTTGAAAGTGCTGAGTCGGGTGATGACCTTCACCAGGACTTCCTGCGTGACTTCCTCGGCGTCCTGCGTATGAAAGACCATCCTCACCGCAATGTTGTAAATCCAGGCCTGATGCCGCAGAATCAGCTTTTCCAGAGCCTCGCGGCTGCCGTGCGTGGCCTGCTCGATCAGCACTTGATCCGTCGATTGGTCGACAAGCTCGATGAAAGGATTCTGCATCAATTCGTTCCTCGGTTCCCAGTCAGAAAATCGGCTTCTATTTCTTGGACAACATCCTCATGGACACGCAATGCGAGGGACTGTGACAGTCCTGTCTGAAAATGCAGGTAGTTCACTGCAATCGCAATTCCTGTCTCTGGTCGATGTTGCATGCCGAGTTTTCTCCGCTCACGCCCGTCGACGCGGGCACAGAATGAAGGAAATGCAATTGCAAGGACAACGAAAACGCAGGAATTGAGCTTTCGGTCCCTCAGGAAGAGGCGATTCCACGTGGTTGAAGTAATCGCCTTTGACTCACCAGGCATCCAGGATTCGGTGATCAATATCAATCCCACGGGCGGGGCGGCACGACTCGGGCCATTGCAACACAGGCGGGCGTGATGAGCTGAATGCTGCCTTGATTTCCGGTCACTGTCTTTCGCGGCCGAACGGATTGTTCTTGAGGGCCTGAAAAGAGCCTTACGCACCGCAGAAGACTACCGGTTGAGCGGCGGTCGTTGTGAGATTTAGGATGGCTATCAATTCACCATGATGTACTCTGATATTGCAGGTCGACATCGCTGAGTGAATCTCTCCGGGGTTCATCAGGCCATCGTCTCGGCAAAAGGTCACATCCCATACCGCAGCAGTGGCCGCGCGAGTTCCATGACGGAGTGTCGCGCGACCACCCATGGCCTGATGCAGGGCACGGCTGTCGTCCTGTGTGGTCCTGCAAGCTGAGGTTTCGCTTACTTCGACGGCTTGGACTGCTTCGCCTTCGCTTTCTGGACGTCTTTGTCAGCCTTCTGCTTCTTACTCTTCTCTTTATCCTTCTTGCCGCCCTTGTCGCCCATTTCTGTAATCCTTCCGTATGGCCAGTGATCGTTTGGGAGATTCGTTATCTCCAGCAAACGACATTCTCACCAACAACGTCCACGATGTCCAATCGAGCGAACCGCTTTCATAGAGATCCCTCGATAGACCTCCTGCTTTTTCACGACCATGCTCTTCTCCGCGTGGGTGATGGGTTATCCTGTCATGGCCGAGGCCACGGAGCCGCCTCACTGACCCTGTGCAGATTTATGCCGCGCGTTGATACACTTCGTCTTTCGGAAAACTGATTTCCGATCTGTTTGATTTCGTAAAGCCGCATGGAACAAGACCGTGACCATTGTTGTCGTCGCCGAAAAGCCGTCTGTTGCGCGTGATATCGCACAGGTCGTCGGCGCGCGAACGCGTGCAAAGGGTGGGCTGCACGGCAATGGATATGTGGTCACATGGGCGATAGGACACCTGGTAGGATTAGCCCAGCCGCATGAGATTAATCCCGACTGGAAAGCGTGGCGTGCCGATTCGCTGCCTATGTTCCCAGACCGCTGGCCGTTGGCGGTGCTTGAGTCCACGAAAGAACAGTTCAACATCGTCAAGAAACTGATTCAGGGCCGCGATGTTGAATACGTAGTTTGCGCGACGGATGCTGGACGCGAGGGGGAGTTGATTTTTCGGTTTCTTTACGAGGCCACGGGGTGCCGTAAACCGGTTCGCCGCTTGTGGATTTCGTCGCTGACTCCCAGCGCCATTAAGTCCGGGTTGTCGGCGATGAAAGACGGGCGCTCGTACGACTCACTGGCAGCGGCGGCTCGAGGTCGTGCTCAGGCCGACTGGCTGGTTGGGATGAATCTGTCGCGGGCGTATACGATCGCGCACGGCGAGACTCTTTCCGTAGGCAGGGTGCAGACGCCGACGCTGGCTATGCTCGTCGAACGCGAAAAGGAGATTCGCGAGTTTGTTCCCGAAGCCTACATCGAAGTTGTCGGCACGTTTGGCAGCACGCCCTACACCGGCACGTGGTTTAAAACCGGCGAAACACCCTCCAACGAATCCAGGCGGCTCCCACCCGACGGCCAGATCGCGCGGGACATCATCGATCGAGTTAAGCTCGCTGGCACGGGCACGATCGAATCAATGACGCAGGAAAAACGTCAGATGCCGCCTCCTCTGCTTTACGATCTTACCGAACTGCAGAGACACGCCAATCGCCTTTGGGGATTCAGTGCTAAACGAACGCTCGAACTCGCCCAGGGGTTGTACGAGTCCAAAAAACTGCTCAGTTATCCCCGCACGGATAGCCGACATTTGTCGTCGGATGTGGCCGCAACGCTGCCGCAGGTGGTTCAGGCGATTCGAGGTGCCTATGAGACGCAACTTGCAACGGGGACAGGCGTACGTGCGCTGAGTCGGCGGTTTGTGGACGATGCCAATGTCACCGATCACCATGCGATCATCCCGACGACGACAAACCCGACGGAGATTTCGCTCAGCAGCGATGAACGACGCATCTATGATCTTGTCTGCCGTCGGCTGCTGATGGCATGGCACGACGATCATGTCTCGGCGATCACAACGGTCATTACGGCGGTCACCACACCGGTCACTACACCGGTCACCACACCGATCAGCACAGCGGTGGCATTGCCGCTGACTGCATCCTCTGCCAAACCATCTTCGGTTGCCGCCACCATTCCTGTCGTCGATCACTTCCACACTGTTGGAACTGCAGTGGTTCAGTCCGGATGGAAAGTGCTCGACATTCCTTCTCGCAAGAAGGACAGCGAAGCCGAAGAGCAATCGCTTCCGATGGGGCTCGCCCAGAATTCCTCACAGCCTGTACGCGATGTCGTCATCCAGGAGAAGCAGACGCGACCTCCCAAACGGTTCAACGACGCGAGTCTGCTGACAGCCATGGAAACTGCTGGAAAGACGCTCGATGACAAAGAGCTCTCAAGGGCGATGAAGGACTGCGGACTCGGCACGCCGGCTACTCGTGCAGCGATCATCGAGACACTGATTACTCGTGAATACATCATGCGCGATGGTAAGTCGCTGGCAGCGACCGACAAGGGGATCCGGCTCGTTGACGCCGTGCATCCCGAAGTCAAGAGTCCGGCGATGACCGGACAATGGGAAGCTCGTCTGCACGCAATCCACCGCGGTGAGTCGCAGTTGCCGCCGTTTATGGCGGGGATCGAGTCGTATGTCCGCGAAGTCGTCGCGTTAGTACTCGACGGGCCGCGGGTGATATCCGGGGCGCAGGCTTTCGAGCCGTCGCCCGCTTTACAGCCCGAGTCGCGTGTAATCGCAGCTGGCCAGTCAGTAACGGACGCTGATGTTCGCCGAGAAGCCAAGGCCGTTCCGCCGCGCCCGCCGCTTTCGCAAGACCTTAATGAACTGCTCAAAAGTACTTTTGGACATGCCGGATTTCGCCCACATCAGGAGGCGGTCTGTCAAGCGGCGCGGGACGGCGACGATGTACTGCTGGTGATGCCGACTGGGGCTGGTAAATCGCTTTGTTACCAGCTTCCCGGTCTGGCACGCGGCGGAACGACGCTCGTGATCAGTCCACTCATTGCGTTGATGGAAGACCAGGTGACGAAGCTGCAGGCTTTGGGCCTGCGGGCCGAACGGATTCACTCCGGCCGCTCTCGTCCAGAGTCGCGAGCCGTCTGTCTGGAGTATCTCGCAGGAGAGCTCGACTTTCTCTTCATCGCGCCAGAACGCTTGAGCGTGCCGGGCTTCCCGGAGTTTCTTGCACGTCGCAAGCCCACACTGATTGCAATCGACGAGGCTCACTGCATTTCTCAGTGGGGACATGACTTTCGCCCGGACTACCGGATGCTGGGCCAGCGACTCCCTTTGCTCCGACCTACACCGGTAATTGCACTGACGGCGACCGCGACGCCAGTTGTGCAGCGCGACATTATTGCGCAGTTGAATCTCAAATCGGACCACCGCTTCATCCACGGCTTCCGGCGCAACAATCTCGCGATCGAAGTTGTCGAGATTGCTCGCCCTGACCGCATGGACGTGGTCACGAAATTGCTCGAAGATCCCACGCGACGGCCGGCGATCGTTTATGCGCCGTCTCGGAAAGATGCGGTCCAGCTTGCAGAGCAGCTCGGTGAGATCATGCCTGCCGCCGCCTATCATGCCGGCATGGCTACGGTGGAACGTGATCGTGTGCAGACTTGTTTCCTCAGCGGTGATATCGACGTAATTGTCGCCACCGTCGCCTTTGGCATGGGAATAGACAAAGCTGACGTGCGGACCGTTCTGCACCTTGCGCTGCCTCAAACGCTTGAGGGCTACTACCAGGAGATTGGTCGCGCGGGCCGCGACGGAAAGCCATCCCGTGCCGTCCTGCTGCATTCTTTCATTGACCGCAAAACGAACGAATTCTTCCACGAGAAGAATTATCCGCCCGTGGCGACGCTAAAAGATCTCTTCAAAATGCTGACTTCCACGCCACAGTCGAAGCACGTTTTGCGAGACCGCACGCCGTTGGATGCAGACGACTTTGACCGCGCCCTGGAGAAACTCTGGATCCACGGCGGCGCGATCATTGACCCCGACGAGTCCGTATGCCGTGGCACCAATTCGTGGGCTCCATCTTACGAAGCGCAGGTTGCACACCGACTCGTGCAATCCGAGCAGATGGCACGTTTCGCACAGTCGCACGGCTGCCGGATGGTTCATTTGATCAAACACTTCGGGGATGAGGACGACCCTGGTACGCCCTGTGGTCTTTGTGACGCATGCGATTCATCGTTGTGCGTCGTCCAGACCTTCCGCACGCCCACAAAGAATGAAACCGCCATCATGAAGGCGACGCTCGATGCCCTTGCTGAACTCAACAATCAGGCCATCGGCACACTGCATCGCAATCTCGGCGGCGGGCTGGCACGACACGACTTTGAGGCAATTATCAGCGCTCTCCTTCGCGGCGGGATGGTCAGCAGTCGCGACGACGTCTTTGAGAAGGATGGCAAGACAATCCCGTTCCATCGGCTGGCCCTGACACGTCTCGGTGAGAAAGTGACTGCCATCACTTTGGCTGCAATTCAGATCCCGGCGAAGACGGAAACTCAGAAAAAGGGGCGGCGTTCACGTTCAGCGGCACAGCCGCGGACCAGGTCGAAAACGAGTACGAGGTCGAAAGCACCCGCCAGGTCGAAAACGAGATCGACGAAGAGCGCGGGCGCGGCCTCGCCAAGAGTCGGAAGGATCGACGCCGCATTACGAGCCTGGCGCACGGCTGAGGCCGCAAAAAAACGTGTTCCTGCTTTCCGTATCATGACAGACAAAGTGCTGATGGGAATCGCGGCATCGCGGCCTGAAAACGAAACGGCCCTGCTCGCCGTTCCCGGGGCCGGTCCGTCGCTGATGAGGTATCACGGAGAAAAGATTCTGCAGATCGTACGCGACGCCTGACACCCCGGAAGAAGAATCTGGAGGTCATACGAAATCTCCTTGCAGCTGGCGTTTGATCGAAGATCGTTATCTGGCAAAAAAGTTTCCCCCATCGACCTGCCCCTCGGCAAATCGTGGACCAGCTTATCGACGTAGCGGGCATTCCTGGGCAGTGGATAAATTATCTGTGAGTGTTGTCGATTCCGTAAGTTCTCGATCGACAAGTGGATGAGAACCGGGCATTGTCCCGTGAAGACATCGAACGCTGGGTTCATTAAAGGAGAGAACTGTGAAGGTTGCCGTCTTTGTCAAAGCCACGCCGAGTTCCGAGGCGGGAACGCTACCCAGCGAGCAATTGCTGGCCGACATGGGGAAGTATAACGAAGCGCTCGTGAATGCCGGGATTATGAAGGCCGGTGAAGGGCTGAAGCCGAGTTCGTTGGGGGCCCGCGTTCGATTCAGTGGTCCGAATCGAACGGTTACGGATGGTCCATTTACTGAGACGAAGGAGTTGGTCGCTGGCTTCTGGATATGGGAAGTCGCGTCGTTGCAGGAAGCCATCGAGTGGGTCAAAAAATGTCCCAACCCGATGGACGAAGATTCGGACATTGAGATTCGACCGTGTTTCGGCATCGACGACTTCGCTCCCGTGGATTTATCTGGCCAACTGCGAGAAGACGAGCAAGCACTGGCCGAACGCATTAGCCAGATGTCCGAGGATGAAGCCGCTATCCGGCGACTTATTGCGAATTGGACGGCAGCGCTGGAAGCAAAAGACGTCGACGGACTCGTTGCGGATTACGCGGACGATGCGGTCGTGTTCGATGCAATCCCGCCGTACAAGACGGTCGGAAAAGAGGCCATTCGTCAGGTATGGGCGAACTGCCTGCCGTACCTTCCGGAACGATTTAAGTCCGAACATCGCGACATCGTGATTCACGTCACTGGCGATACGGCCATCATGCACGGTCTGCATCACTTCGTTCCCGAATCTGCCGATGATCCGATCGGTCAGAATTGGCTGCGAGTGACGGTCGGTTACCGCCGCGTTAACGGGAAATGGAAGTCAGTGCATGATCATATTTCCACGCCGTTCAACCCTATGAACGGTCAGGCGTGGATGATTCGAGATCCGGAGGCCGTCGACATGCCGGACTACGTTGAACACTACAGTTCAGAAATCGAACTTACTGCACCGCGATCGACTGTCTACGCGGCTTTAACAACGCAGCAGGGAATCCGAAGCTGGTGGACTGAGTCCTGCGATGTGGGCTCAGAGATCGGCTCGCAGATCATCGTGAGGTTCGGGGCCACGTTCAAAGTGATGCGTATTGAAAGTCTTCTGCCCGATTCGGAGGTGAGCTGGAAAGTCACCGATGCTCGCCTTGAAGTTCCCGGATTGAAGCGTACCGATGAGTGGATCGGCACGACCATCACTTTTCGACTGGTAAGTGTCTCCGACTCCGTCACAAGGCTGCGTCTGGAACACCATGGTCTAACGCCCGACGTCGAATGCTTCGAGATATGTACCAGCGGATGGCATCAGTTTCTGGGCAGTCTCAAGTTGTATGTGGAGACCGGCACTGGAGCACCGTTTGTCCAATCTCCAAAGTAGCCTTGTTTCGAACAGCCGTGTAGGGTATGGAAAGCACCTCAATCCGAAAGAAAGTAAGAGATGACCACGACGCCAGCAAAGAACACCGTTTGCATTTGGTATGCCAGTGATGCGGCCGAGGCTGCGAAGTTCTATGCTCAGACATTTCCCGATTCTTCGGTCGGAGCGATGCATCGAGCACCGAGCGATAATCCATCGAGCAAGGAAGGGGATGTGTTGACTGTCGAATTTACTGTGCTCGGTATTCCCTGCATTGGACTGAACGGCGGTCCCGGGGTTGAGCATACGTGGGCCTTCTCCTTTCAAGTGGCCACGGCAGATCAGGCGGAAACGGATCGTTACTGGGATGCTATCGTGGGTAACGGTGGCGAGGAGAGTCAGTGCGGATGGTGCAAGGATAAATGGGGCGTCAATTGGCAGATCACCCCCGTCGCGCTGATGAAAGCTTTCACCGGCTCCGATCGCGCTGCCGCAAAACGAGCATTCGATGCGATGATGACGATGAAAAAAATTGATGTCGCCGCTATCGAGAAAGCGTGTCGCGGTTAAGTCGCGGTTAATTCGACAGAGACGGGGCGAGAATAGTCCAATGGTTGTGCCTGAGGAATCGAAATGCAGCAACTGCGATATGCGATTAACGTCACGTTGGATGGATGCTGTGATCATCGAGCAGGTCAGACAGACGCAGAACTGCATGGTTATTGGGCCGACCAGGTGATGCAGGCCGGCGCTATGATTCTCGGCCGCGTCACCTACGAAATGATGGAAGCCGCATGGCGGCCATCAGAGCCTGGAGTGAGGCCCGACTGGATGGAAGACTGGATGGATCCCTTCGCCCACGCAATTGACAAGGCGAAGAAGTACGTTGCCTCGAGTACGCTCGACCGAGTCGATTGGAATGCGGAGCTCCTGCGCGGAGATCTGGGTTCCGCCGTCAGACAACTCAAGCGGGAAGCAGGTCCGGGACTGTTTCTGGCGGGTGTAAAGCTCGCGCTGCCGTTGGCGGAAATGGACCTGATCGACGAATATGAGTTCGTGGTTCATCCCAGACTGGCAGGCCACGGTCCTTCATTGTTCGCGGGTCTGTCAAAGTATGTCGACTTGAAACTCATCAACTGCCGAAAGTTCAGCTCCGGAGCAGTCGCGTTACGGTATGAGCCACGCAGATAGATGTCTGAGGCCGTCCTCGGAAGACCCAGACAGTCAACTCATTGCCGCGTATCATGAGACTACCGTACCGACGACTGAAGGCGGTAAACCGTACAGTCAACCAAACGACAGGCACCGTTTGACGAATAGACCTGAAGTCCATCGCTACCACTATTCGGAAACACAAGATCCGTCACCACCGTTTCACCTGCGTTGCCGAAGGCTTCGACGGACGATGTATCAACAAACAAATGCAGGCGGATATGACCGTTCGCGTCTACCGACAACGGGCCCTTGTGACGGCCGGAAAACGCTTTGTGAAAATCCACGTTTCCGGATCGTGTGCGATCAATAAACATACTCTGCGATTTCACGTCATAGCCCACTACAGTTTCCTGATCAGATCCCTTGAGAACTCGAAATCCGAATTCACTCGCATTTCCTGACGCAAACGTGGCAATTATCTCAAGCTGCTGGCCTCGAAGACTTATGGTTCGTGCTTCGCTTTCGAGATCAACGTTCTTCAACGCGGTCGAATCGGTGCGCAGGGACTGAAGTTCGCGAACTGGCCTCTGACACAACCGTAGTTTCCCATCGATTCGCCGCAGGGTGAGTTCTCTCGGAATCGACATCGCACTTCGCCAGGGGCTGGTCGGGTTCATTGCCGTTTCCCAGTTGTTCATCCAGCCAATCCAGAGCCTTCGACCGTCGCTGGCTGGTATGTTCGACCACGAAACAGGTGCGTAGAAATCCCTTCCAAAGTCGACCCACTGGGATTCTTTTGAGTCAGCAACGAAACTTGTGCCGTCATAAACGCCCGTGAAATATTCGCCGCCCGAACCTCCCGCGATGGCTCCGCCGCCCATGTCGGCCTCGAGGACCCAGCGAGTCTGACCGGGCTCATTCTCGATCGGCAGTTCAAAGAGATCCGGGCATTCCCAGTTCGGCTTGTTGGCAACTCCCGCGGGTCCAAACTCGCTCAGCAATGTCCAGTCTTTCAGATTTGTGGAACCGTAGAACTGCAACTTCTTCCGGGCCGCTAACGTCACGACCATCACCCATCGTTTTGACGGAGAGTGCCAGAAGACTTTGGGATCTCGAAAATCTGCTTCGCCAATATCGAGGACAGGATTGCCCTCATACTTTGTCCATGTGCGGCCTCGATCGTTGCTGAATGCGATGTCCTGCGTCTGAAGTCCGGCACTGTGGCCCGTGTAGATCGCGACCATGGGCGGTTTGCCATTGATCCCAAAACCGCTCGTGTTCTCCAGATCAACCACGGCACTGCCGGAGAATGCCATGACTCCATATTCATCATGCAGAGCAATCGGCAGATGCTTCCAGTGCACGAGGTCCTCACTGACGGCGTGTCCCCAGCTCATGTGTCCCCATTCATTCGCATGAGGGTTGTGCTGATAAAACAAGTGATATTCACCCTCATAGTAGACCAGACCGTTTGGATCATTCATCCAGTTCATTTCCGGAGTGAAGTGAAACTGTGGCCGAAACGGTTCCTGATAATAGTCCTTGGATTTTCGATACGAAGAAAGTCGACCAACGGTCATCACGTGACGCGACGTCTCGGTCTGGATGATCTGATCGACCAGAATATGTCCCCACCCTCCAGTTGCGGTGTCGAAGATCCGCAACCTCACGCGGTGGCCGATCAGGTCGCTGACATCCCACGATTCCCATTTCATGCCCTCGGACTCGTGTCCCGTTTCCGATCGAACTCGCTGACCATCGGCCAGCAATTCGATGCCAAGTGCATCCGGAATTTTCCCACCGCCAATGAGGAACGCTATGTGATTGTGAGTAATCAGGAATTCCGGCGACGTGATGCTTCCGACTGCACCGTCACCCTTCGAAAAGCTGTTCGCAACTCCCTTGCCAAGCACTCCGCTGACCGGCATTTGGCCGTCGACCGCCCCCTGAACAGGCCCGGGGCCGAACGCTTCGCCGTCCACGACCCAGGTGCCAAACGTGTCGGCTTCAAAATCATTGATGACGACGTCATCTGCAGCAATGGCCGCGTTCCGGTAAGCGGATAAGACGAGCAGCAGAAACAGGAAGCGAACCATGATCAGCCTTTCAGCATCGAAACTCATCCGGAAATTCAGGCGTTGCGCCGGCCTGAGTACACACAAACGCTGCAATTCGATCAGCCCAGGAATGAACTTCGGCCAGTGACTTATTCTTCAACAGGCCGACGGTCAGAGCTGCCGTGAATGCATCACCAGCACCGACAGTATCAACCACCCTGATTTCCTGACCAGGCAACTCGCTGCGTTCTCCCGTCCCGCTGAGCAGCAGTGATCCCATGGCTCCCCGAGTCAGTGCAACCAACCGAAATGAAAACTTTCGAAGCAATTGGTGCATCAATTCTTCTTCACTGCCGTGAAGTGAAAGTAATGATGCCACAATCGGCAATTCGTCGCTGTTCAGCTTCAATACGTTTGCCAGCGGCAGGGATTCAAGAATCACGGCCTCGGTCCAGTATGGCGGACGGAGGTTTATGTCCAGAATCCGCAAACAGCCGTGCGGCGTGGAGTCGATGAATTGCCGAATTGTGTCGCGCGAGACATCGCTTCTTTGTCCCAGTGTTCCAAAGCAGACAGCGTCAGCCTTTTGCGCCAGTGTTTGAAGATCGGTCGTCCACAGGACGTTATCCCACGCCGTGTCTTCCAGAAACTGGTAGCTCGCCTGGCCCTGAGCATCGAGTTGTACCAGGACTTGCCCCGTCTGCAGATCCAGTTGCGCAACGTGACTCGCATCGACCGATCGTTTTCGGAATTCCTCAAGCCCTTTTTCCCCGAGAGAATCCCTCCCAACGGCACTGACCATCGACGCATGCACCGAGTGTCCGCCTACTCCGGCCGCACTGCAGACGAAATTTGCCGGCGCGCCGCCGAATCGAGGGCCGGAAGGGAAAACGTCCCAAAGGACTTCTCCGAGTCCAACAATTTGATGCCGGTCGATCATGGCGTAATTCCCAGATGTCTTTGAATGTCTTCAGGCGGCACGGCCTTCGTCTCCGGAACCATCACATCACCCAGATCCGTTGCAGAACCAACGTCCCGCAGAAAAACAATGCGTGGGAGAAACAGGGTCACCATGGTCGTCAGCAATGCCGCAAAAATCCGATGTGAAGCTGCCGAGTACCTGACTGGAGGCTCGATGCCGATACCGGGAAACTTCTGAAATCAAGATCCAAATAAGAACGCTGGTGGCTCGTCAAGTTTTGATTTGGGGGTTACCGGTGGATGCCATTTTCGCCGACGGAGCGGCGAAACTACGTAGTCGAGCCGCTCCGTCGGCTCGCACTGAACCCCAAATCCTGTTCTTGACAGAACGCCAGGCCCTATTGCACGAGCAGCTATAAATCCCCAAATGCCAGCAGGTACAATGCTGTATCATTCGACCCAAATCAAGCGTAGGGCGGCCATCGAGCAGTGCCGTCGAATGCGGAAGCATGTCGATTCTGGGATGCAGCCGAATCGTCACATATGACAACATCATGGTCGTGATCGTGGAAACTCGCATTGGATCAAGAATTGTTTAGTCGCATCGACTTCAATAGCGTCAGTCACAGTCGCTCCGTGGATTGAAATGATCCCGATGGCCGCACTGGTGGGCGTCATGTTTATGGTGTTGATCGGCACGTTCGAATGGGCATCGCTGCGGATGATGCGGAAAGTGCCAGCATCGGATTATTTGGTGATGGTGATTGTCGCCGGTTACACCGTGATCATGCATGACCTGGCGTCAGCCGTTGTGATTGGAGTGATCACATCGGCTCTGGTATTCGCATGGCAGCACGCGAAGCATGTGGGGGCTGAAGTGAGCTTCAACGACGCTGGGAGCAAGATTTATCAGCTGCACGGGCCGCTGTTTTTTGCTTCCGTGACATCATTGAAAGACTTGTTCGATCCAACGAACGATCCGGCTGATGTCGTGATCAATTTTTACTATGCCCGAGTTTACGACTAGTGTTCTGTCAAGAACAAGACTTGGGGTTCAATGCGAGCCGACGGAGCGGCTCGACTAGTGCGTTTGTGAGTGAATCAAATCAGCAGGGTGTGAGTCCCTGTCAGGAGATTAGAGTTTGAAACTGTAGCTGACCGAAA
>JBPOIW010000355.1:0-4456 GCA_052034165.1 Planctomycetota bacterium
TCCGCACGACGAATCCGATTGAAAGCACCTTTGCCACGATCCGTCTTCGTCATCGAAAGACAAAGAACAACGGCAGTGCCAAAGCATCACTGGTGATGATCTTCAAGCTGGCTCAGAGCGCTTCCAAAGGCTGGCGAAAGCCGCGAGGTCATCAGCACATTCCGGAGCTGACAAAAGGTGTCCGTTGCATCGACGGTGTCATCGAACAGTCAGCTGATGAACTCAATTCCTCAGCCACCAAATCCCCTGCAACTCACACCGAAATCGTCGCCTGAAAAATTCTCCGTTGAACACAACATTTGGAAGTAACTCTATGCTCCGGAGACTTTCCAACCAAGGTTAGGTGACCTGCTTGCGAAGCGAATCTTGCGAGGGTCGGAAGTGGCAAGATGCCCAGGTCTCTGTTCCCCAATCCTCGGCGCGGGACTGCATTGCTTTTTCGCAACGGCTCGTATCGAACTGCACGTGATCTCCGGTTACCGCTGCCAAGCCCCCGAGGCGAAGTTTTCAGCGATGTTGTTTTTGCGATAACCGATAAGTCACCCGAACGTCGTTTCCATAGACCATTTCTCTGCGAGCTTGCCTCGGACGACATTGCCGTTTGAAGAACAACTCCGCAGAGAGGCTGGCGGTACTCTGATCCTTAGGACCTGCGATAGCGTCGAGGCGACCTGGGCTTACTCATTGATCGCTGATTGGCACATCAATACGCCGAGTAGAAAAACAACATACGCTGGATGCCGAAAAGCGTCACTCTCGCCAAAAGAATGTTGATGACACGACACCATTGGCCGAGAAACAAATCCACGTTATTAACACCCCCCGCTCTGCGGGCCACGGCATGCAACCCTGAAGCGGCGAACATCGCCTGATGGGCTGAGAAATGGCATCTGGCGCAGAAACGAACGGGTGCCCGGAAGGCTTTTGACCTCCGAACACCCGTCATTCCAGCAGTAACGCGGGTCAGTCCGACCCTTGTTTTAACTTTATCGGCCCGAACAATACACGTCATTATCGAATCTGTGACATGTCGGGCAATCTGGCAGGGCCTGAACACAGTCTCTGGGGCAATTCTGAGACATTTTGTATGGCGTCATTGCAATCGCAGAGCTGAAATGAACAACAGACACCGCTGTCGTCAAGCAGCCGTAAGTCTGGCCGCAACGCTCAAGATTTGGATCCTCGTAGTACAACGGATTGTGGGAAAGCTTCAGTGTATTGCGAGATGGACGCGAACCGCCGAACCGAGGCGGGACGTAGTAGGCAATCGGAGTCGCATTGTCCATGTACTGACAAGCACTATCGACCGGGCGTTCCAGCAGGTTCTGCACGTGGTCGGCGGAACGAGATGGTGGCTGCGTGCTGACTCCTGTAACTGAGATTTCCGCAACAGGCTTGAAGAAATCCGTCAGAGGTTTTTCGCCACTATTCCCGTTACAACACTCTTCTGTAGCAGCAATTGTATGGTAGGGATTCTTGATGGGGAAGTTGGGTGCGTGCTTTGGATCTTCAACCGACTGCTGGCCACCGGCGTCCTGCCGACGGAACGATGTATGATACGAGTTACCGGCGAGATGGCCGTTCTTTGCCGCGAGGGAATTAAGCTCATCAAGGTAGTTCCCGGTCGCAACTTCCGGCTCACGAGGCGCCAACTCCACAATCTCTTCGTTGCCAAATAGCCAGTTCGCCTGACCCTGCAACAATTCGTCCAGTTCTGCCAAATAAGTCTCACCAGCCGAGACTGTCTCCATTGGAGGCGTAAGGACTGCCAGTTCCTTCATCACGTCCGTTGGAACGGCCTCTGCGTTGGAACTCGATATTGATGAAAGCAGGGCCTTACCAGAGACACTTTCTGATGAATCCACATTCGACAGATGCGATGAAGCTCCAACAGCGCCAAATTTCGTCGGTTCCGGCAATAGGTCTCCAAAATCAGAGTTGGCCCAAGAGATTGTCGGGCAATCTGATACGGCAAAATCCTTGTTCGTAGGGATTTTGCCTCCTCCATTTGCAACGTGGCCCGAAGCCTCCCACTTGACCATCGAGATTTCTCCGGGCTGCGGAACAGCCTGCTCTCCGGATTTTCGATTTCCATCATCCCGACGGATTGAAGTCAAATCCTGTGCGCCGCGAGTAACTTCGGATTCCAGCTCTGCACAGGTCGGAAGTGGGACAGGAGCGGGGACGATCGCCGCGACTGCCGCACTGGAAGCTGAATGGAGCATTCCCACACCGGCAGGAAAGCTGCCTGCGATCTCGGCGTGAAAAGCCGGTTTCTGACTTCCTAACCGCATCTCTGCCGAATAAAGCGAGCAGCTCAGCGGATGGATTTCAGTTGCAGCAAAGGCCCCAGAACTTGCTTTTTGAAGCGGAAAACTACTTACAAGGGGTAAAGGCACGTTGGACGTCGGGATTAGATCCGTCTGAGGCACAGTTTGAGTGCCGTCCGACCCCAAAGCCATAGACGTCAGGAAAACCGACGCTGGTAGAGCCAGCAACTGGAACGATCGACGAATCCAACGGGTGACAGTTACACGCATTTGAAGCATCCCTGACATCGTGTGCAGTCATTCTCGCGATAAACCATCGCAGAATCTCCTCACTCTCAATTCGGCAGTCGGAATGGCAGTTGTTTCTGACAGACTTTCGAAAACCGTACTCAGCTATGGATTAGGGGGGCAAGGCCCCGCTAAAGTCGTGCCGACGCGGAAATTCGCCAGAACCGTCAAAGTTTTCCAAGTGGAACAACAGAAAGAGAAGTTCTTTACCCAGGGTAACTGGGCGACTTATCTTGACGGAGCGATTTTTCCGATCAATACACAACTGCGTTCGATCCCCGCGCGGGTCGAGTCTTAAATATGTTGCTGACTGGAGTCTGTTTCGATGCCGAAGTTCTCTCTGCTTGCTGCACTCCGCCAACTCTTCCGCACCCGGCCCCCAGAACCCCCAAAGAAAACCCGGCTCCTGCAACTCACTCAACTGGAAGACCGGAGAATGCTTAATGCGAGCGTAGTGTTGGCCGGAAACCAACTTCAGATGACGCAGACGGACCCGACAAACTTCCAGATCACAGAAACAGCGACCGAGTTCCATTTTGATTTGGATGCTGGTGACCTGTGGACGGACAACACTGGTGGTAACCCAAATGTCTCGGGCGGTGGTACAAGTACACTTGCGATCACAAAGTCGGGGTTCGCGACAACATTCGACTGGCTTTTTAATGGCTCCAATTTTGACGTTGTAATTGCCGGGCCGCTTAATACAGGGGGAATGAACATAGTTGTTGACGCCAATGGCGCTGCGGCATCAATTGCTGTTAACGACGCAATAACAACGAGTGCCGGCAATATTCAACTGCTTGCGGATCAAGATGTGACATTTGCGGCGTCAGGAGATTTGACCACGACCACAGGCAATGTGACTGTGACGGCGGATGCGGACAACAACAACTCTGGCGTGATCACGATGACTGATGGTGTCGCAGATGAAACTGTCATCAATGCCGGAAGCGGCAGAATCACACTCACGGCGGAAGGTAACATTACCCTTGGACGACTGGTTACTACAAACAACGCATCGAATGCAGTGCTCGTCGACAGCGAAGACGGAGGTATTCTTGATGGCGGTATTAACGCGGCACACGACATCCAAACCACGGGCAATGACGCTGTCGTGACGCTTAACGCGGCTCTGGGGATTGGATCGGCCGACGCAATCGAAACATCAGCAAGGAACGTGACTTTCACCAATACGTCCGGCAGTACAAATATTCATAACACTGGCTCCCTGACGATCTCCGGAACATCTAGCTTTGGGGACAACGGAGGAGAGCTTTTTGCCAGCAGCCCGTTGACTGTTAACGCCAACATTTCATCAGGGGCAGATATCACACTCCGAGCAAATGGCGATGGCGCAGCCAACACAACGGACGACGACCTCACAATTAATGCAAGTATCACACACACAGGTGCCGCCGGGGTCGCAAAAAGAATCAATCTTGAGTCAGACGATGACGTAATCTTCTCATCTGGCACCATAACCTTCACAAACACCAACAACCTGGACTTAATCACCGTCGAGGCTGATTCTACGAATGTTACTACTCCCGATGCAAACGCCGTAGGCGACATAACATTTAGCGGGGGAGTCCTGGACGCAAAGACGGGGTCAGTGACACTGAGCACAGACGCAAGTGGTGCGGGGGGAGGGGTATTCGACACAAATGCGAATGTTGATATATTTGCCGCAAATCTGCAGATCACCTCAGCATCGGGCATTGGCACTACGGTTAATGCCATCGAAACCAACATCACCAATCTGACGGCCAATAACACGACAACTGGCAATGTCAATATTACTGAAGCGACCGATGTGACATTTGTCACCAATGTTCGCAATCAGGCGGCCGCCGGAACACTGACAGTCACCGCTGGGGGAAACATCGATACTGCCGCAG
>JBPOIW010000320.1:0-5043 GCA_052034165.1 Planctomycetota bacterium
TCATTCACCGACACCCCAACTCCCCAACAAACACCCGCACAGACTTCCTCATCAGAATAAATTTCACAGAAAAGTTTTCGCGGACTGTCAGGCTGGCAACAAAATTGTGGTGAAACCTAAGGGCTAATGCCCTGCGGCTGATGAAGCAACGGAATCAACAGTCTGTTCGCGGCGGGCTTTACAAAGTCCTTCGCAACTCCGGCCTGCACTCAATGGAGCGAATCCAGAACAAGTCTGAGATGTGCCGGCAGCCATTTCACTGTGGTCGCCACTCCGTGTCCAAACACCGTCGACTCCAATGGCAACCCAAGGACCGACTCTCCACTGGGTTGATAGCTCAGGAGTAGATTGAGTCCGTCAGCATGACACCGAGTTCCTTGCTTCCAGCGATAACAGGTATTTCGGAGCCGGGCTGTGGGGATAAATCGAGTATCGAGGTCGTGGACCGGCTCCGCAAGATTTCTTTCCAGCAGATTCGTGAGTCTGTCGTTCTCATCCAGCGTGGACGCGGAAACCACATCTGTGCCAGCCACGGCAAAGGCCTGAATCCAGTCGCCCCATGTGGCACTGATGATGTCAGGAGGCGACTGCGGCGGAAAGAGCGGCTTAGTCAAAAATGGCGCCGCGGGATCGTGAGGCCGATGATGCAGCACATGAATCAACTGAGCACAACCATGAATGTCCCAGCCGTATCTGACAGGAGTCCCAAAGGCCACAATCACAACGCTCTGCGACAGAGGATGTGGACCTCCGACACTTCGCAGCGCATTCTGCACGGCTTTCCAGTGCGGCTCCGGCTGTTCTCCCACAGCGGCAAAGAACAGGTCGACCGAATTGGGTTCACTGGCCAGCAGATTGGTCAACATCGCAAACGCATTGCCTGCATGAGAATGCCCCCACAGCAGTATTCGTTGCCCCGGCATGGGCGGTCGCATCAGCATCTGATGAATCAATCGCACCGCAAGATCCGCACGAGCAAAATGATGATTCTGACTGGACCATGTCGGATTCAGCAGTTCAACAATCGGATCATCTCCGACGAGCATCTGAAACTGGTCGCGAAAGGCCTCAGTATATGTTCCCATGTCCTGAATGACCGAGTTCGTAGCGGGCTGAGTATTCTCCTGAATCATCTCGGCCAACTTTTCCAACTGCTCACCGATCAGCGGCACACCACTGCCAAGCGACTTCAAGGTTTCCGCGACAGCAAACGGATCATCCCCCACGAACGTTCCATGCACCACGATCACTCGACCAATCCGAACTCGGGTATGCAGTTCAGCCGCCGTCCCCGCGACCGGTTCTACGCTGCGCAAGGTCAGGAGTCGCGGTGAAAGCACCGGACGCGTGGGATAATTCTGATGAGCAAAGCGATTGTTGGCCGGCATTCAGATTTCCATCATGAACAGCGAGTTTCTTCTGAGCGTTGAAAGCAGCACTATTGAACCTCAAACAGAACCTTCAAAGAATCCTTCCGAATCGCATGAGCAAACGCCTTTTCTGCATCCTCCAGAGGATATCTGGCCGAGAGCAATGGCGCCACTTCGACCGCTCCCTGACTCAGCAGATCCAGCGCTTTGTCGAAGGGACCACAGCGAGATCCCAGCAGAGTAATTTCGTCGATCACGAATGGAGCCATGTGAATCTTCTGGTCGGCCGCGACGGTTGTCTTCAATACGATCGTTCCACAGGGTCGAATCAGTCGTAGAGCAGTCCCCAGGCCTGTCGGCGAACCCGTGCAGTCAACGACAATATCACTGCTGCGGTCCAGAATGAGTTGTTCCAGCTTCAGAGCTTCGATGCCAAGATCCGCAAGAATCTTCAATTTGAAATCATGCTTCCCGACAACTCGGACTTGGCAACCATGATGTTTCAAAACCTGAGCACACAGATTCCCCAGCCGACCATCGCCCAGAATCGTCACTCGCTCATTGCCACTCAACGGCAACTGCTCAGGAATTCGACAAGCCGCCGCCACGGGTTCCACAAAAACCGCCGTCTCATCCGAGATCTGATCGGGGACGCGATGCAGATTGACTTCCGGAATCAGAACGCTGTCAGCAAACGCGCCGTCATGAGCCACAATTCCGACGACGGTTCGATTGGGACAATGGTTGCCAAGGCGTTGTCGACACAGAGGGCAAACGCCACACGAACAATTGATCTCACCGACTACGCGTTGCCCCGCAAACCTTCCACTGCGAGCAATCCCGACAAACTCATGCCCCAGTGTTCCGCGGAATCCCATATAACCCTGACAGAGCTGCAGATCCGTTTCACAGATTCCGGCCTTTGTCACATCAACAATGATCTCGCCCGACTTCGCAGTACGCAGTTCGGCATTCGCATCGAAGCGCAGACTCTGGTCAAAAATAACAGCTCTCACCTGAGCTCCTCATTGAATTCCGGGCGTGTTTTGGCACTGGCACCAAACGATATCGACAGGATTGTAGAAGAATTCCGCCGCACTGCGTACGCTGATTGTGATCTCGCAAAAATCCAGAACAGCCACGTTTCGCTCGTGCCCAACAGGCCTGGCGGAATTGTGTTCGTCGTTCAATCGAAAATGCCGTGCAGAAACCACTGGCTTGTATGTAAGTCGCGGTACATCCACATGCGCGAACCGACGTGGGTTGTCACCTGATAGTAGTCGCGGTGGCAAGGCTCATCGGTCCACCACGCCGTCTGAATTCGCTCAGGCGCTGAGAACTGTCGGAGCTGAAATGTTCGACCAGAGACCAGCAACTGTGTCGGAAAACGTCTGCGTTGCTCCCCCGTCGAGATGGGAAGGGGAACCGGAAGCAACCGTAGCGGACGCGAGACAATTTTCGGCGCGATGCCCTGTTCGCCGATCAGAAGCTCTGACACTTGAAGTGGCTCGGTGAGCTTTCCGAGCTTTTCATCAAGCACGGCCTGACGTGTCAACGCCGGATCTTTTCCCAGGACCGAGTCTGAGACAACTTCAAACTCCGGTCGAGCATCCGGCTGCGTACGCAGAGTTCGCACGGCTTCGGTGCCAAGGCGTCCGCTAAGCCGTGAAATCAGGGCGGCCAATTCTTCCTGAGGGACCACATGCTCTTCAGGACTGAAGAGATCTTTCTGACGAGCAATGGGCAACGATGTCGTAACCACATTCATTCTGACAGCATGAAACGGCTGCGAAAGCAGAAACTCCATCGAACGTTCAGGATTGGTGTCGCCGTCTGACGGTCCCACAGCCGCCACCGAATCCGGCTCTGCGTTCGTCGCGTTCGCACCCTTCCTGGCTTCCAGAGCCGACGATTCCATCGCCGACAACGTAGCCTGAGTTTCCACGCGAAGACACAAAACTTCATGCAGTAACTCTGCCGACTGCGTCGGCTTCACAACGCCGGCCGTTACCACCATCTGCGTTCGATCCGGAAACCGAAAGTGACAGGTCACACTGCTGCAGGCGACTCGACGACGCACCAGCTGTTCGGCAATCTGAGTGGTCAATATCTGCAGGATAAAACGAATATCATTGAGCCCCAGCGCTGGATCATCGGAACTCCACAACGCCGTAATCGGATTGGCTTCGGGGATCGGCACAATGGGCTCATCCACAGCCCCCGACAGTTGTTGAACTCGCAGAACACCGGCTTCCGAGAATCGTGACGGCAGATCTTCTCGCGGCAGGCTTAACAACTGCCCCAGCGTACGAATTCCGAGGTGCGAAAGTATCTCCAGATCATTGAGATCCAACCGCGAAGTTGCGACAGGAAGGCGAGCAAGCTCCTGTTGCTCATAACCGTCCGGAACAATCGTGATCGGCAGATCGTGAACGATCGACTCAGAACTGGCCCCTTGTCGTGATCGCCGGGAATCTGCACTGCCGACAACGGAACCTTGTGATTGTTGACGCTGCTGGTCCTGCCTCGTAGATCCGTCTGAATGAGTCAACGCCCATCCGATGGCCACAGAACTGGTGATGGCGATCCGACAATTCCAGCCCGCACGGCGAATATCTTTCAGCAGCGCCTCCGCCAACCCCGCTTCCCCACCAAACAACGGAGCACAGCCGGTCACGTCCAGCAGCAGACTGTCCGGCAGCGGAACTTCATCCAGTCCCACAACCGGAGCGTAACGTCGCGTCAACTCGGCCACAGTTCGCAGCATCGCTCGATCACGTAACGGCTGCCATTCGCGAAACTCAACGGGAACAATCGTCTGCGGCGGCTGTTTGCCCCGGCCTCCTCGCCAGGCATCCTGTTTCGGCACGATGGGCTGCGCCATACTGCGAGCTTCTGCCAGCGGCATCCCGGGACGAACTCCCTGACTCCACGCATTCATGGAAACAGCGACAATCGCCGGTCCACCTCGGGCTGATGGGAACAACGCTCGGATGTGCCGAGTGTCGTCGTCAATGTCACTCGGCTTTGCTTTGCTGTCTGTCTGTGGCGCAAAGGGCGTATGGAGCGCCAGCGCTGTCGCGGCCGGCATCTGCTCTCGCAGCTCACGTCGCAGGCACTGGATGGACCAGTTAGGAAACCGAATACACAACACACGTTTCATGCACAATTCTGGTCCGACTCAAAACAAACAACATGACAGCCCCGGGCATTATATACAACAACGTTTTAAAAAGGACAGATTCTCTTTGCCTGCAGGTCCGGATCACCCGACTGGGCTGCACTTCGGCGAGAGTTCAGGCAAGCCCTGCGAAACTCAAAGCCATTTCCGTTTCAATCCGCGCCCCGCGAGCGGGGCGAAAGTCCCAACGTGCCGCGCTCCATTGCAGAGCGGAACCGTTTCAATCCGCGCCCCGCGAGCGGGGCGAAAGCCGAGCTTCATTCCAAGATAGTCTTCGTTATTCCCGTTTCAATCCGCGCCCCGCGAGCGGGGCGAAAGCACGTATCGGACCAACGCAACGGCTCAGGCTGTCGCGTGTCAACCCGCGCCCGGCGCGCGGGGCTAACGAAACAGCGGCCAACCTCAACATATCACCGGAACCGTTTCAATCCGCGCCCCGCGAGCGGGGCGAAAGCTCGGAAACGGTCCGAGCGAATTCTATGCTATACTGTT
>JBPOIW010000055.1:0-87231 GCA_052034165.1 Planctomycetota bacterium
AGGCAAAGGGAGCTTTCACCCAAACCAATTCAAACCCTCTGCAGGTTTCCCGACAATTTCAGAATTTGCCCTCGACGAACTCGTGTGGGTTTGGACTGAAGTCTCACGACTTCAGCTACGGAAGTTAATACGGGCCTGTTCCTTAGGTGCTCGCCGACTTATGTCGAACGGCTAGCGTCTCAGGTTCAAATGGTACTGCTGGCTACCTGGGCAGGCCTTCGTTCAGGGGCTGCAAATCTTTCGGGATGAAGAAGCCGTCTTTGCGAATCAGTTCTCCATCGAACCAGATTTCGCCACCGCCATAGTCTGCTCGCTGGATCAGAACGAGGTCCCAATGAACGCGACTGCGATTGCCGTTGTCCGCCTCTTCGTAAGCGTTGCCAGGCGTGAAATGGAATGAGCCTCCGATCTTTTCATCGAACAAAGTATCCAGCATCGGATGCAGAATGCGATTGTTCGTCCCGAAGGACCATTCGCCGATGTACCGAGCACCCTCATCGGAATCCAGCACTTGATTCAGTCGCTCCGGTGCATTTCGACACGTGGCAGTGACGATCTTGCCATCCTTCAATTCGAAGCGAATCCCATCAAACACGGTTCCCTGATAACGTGACGACGTGTTAAACAGAATCGTCCCGTTGACGCTGTCTCGCACGGGAGCTGTAAAGCATTCGCCGTCAGGGATGTTCGATTCGCCAGCACATGGAATGACCGGAATATCTTTGATGGAGAAACGAAGATCAGTTCCCGGAGCTGTGATATGAACCTGATCGGCCGCTTCCATGCGAGCTTTCAGCGGCAACAGATCCTTGGCCATCTTTGCGTAGTCGGCGGTGCAGACGTCGAAGTAAAAATCTTCGAACTGTTCGCAGCTTTTGCTGGCGGCCTGAGCCATCGATGGAGTCGGATAACGCAGAACAACCCAGCGAGTTTTCGGGACGCGAATCTGCACATGCACCGGCTGCCACCAATGCTGCTGGTAGAGATCCATACCGGTTCCTGGCACATCAGAAAACTCATTCGAGTTCGCTGATCCGCGAATGCCAATGTAGGCACTCATTTCGGTCATGACAGCCGCTTCGAATTTTCCGGCCAGCGACATGCTCTCGGCCGTCGCACCTCGATAGAGGCTTCGCAGCACAGCATTATTCTTGATATTCACGACAGGCGTCGCGCCGACGCGATAGGCTTCTTCAATGAGACGACAGACCAGATTTGGTTCCGGCAGATCGAAGGCTTCGATCAGAACCTTCTGCCCGGCTTGCAGCCGACAGCTATGATGAATCAAGACCTGAGCAAGGCGGTCAATTCTTGGATCCTGCATGATGACTTCTTTGAAAAATATGCGGTTGGAGAATTCTCCGGATGATCAATCAGGCCGAAGGGTCTTGTTGTCTCAACCGGGGTAAGAACGGGAGACTGGCCTTATGAAGGAGAAATCCGTTGGAACCGCGACACTCCTCAACCCTTCACGACTCGACAGGAGGCATTCTGTCGAGTCGTGAACTTCCTGGCAACCGGTATCCGATTCCTATGCCCAATCCCGGAAATGCGATCCTCGCGATCAGCCCGTAGTACGCATACCTGCAGCGATTCCCTGAACCGAAAGCCTCAGAAGATCTCGCAAACGCTGAAGGTCACTTTCATCATTTGCGCTGTCCAGCTTTCGACGTCTGCGCAGCAGTTCGATCTGGATCAAATTCAGCGGGTCGATATCCGGGTTACGCACTTCGATTGATCCCTGAAACCACGGCGTTGTCGCCAGCAGTTCCGAGCCGCCTACAAGATCCAAAATGGTCTGACGAGACCGATCTCGTTCGCTGGCAATCAGCTTCCAGATCTGTCCGCGCTGCTCCTCATCACTGCACAATTCTGAATAGCACTGCCCGACGTACATGTCGGTCTTGGCCAATGCCGTCGCTGCGTTATCAATCGTAGCCTGAAAGAATGGCCATTGACGATACATTTCCAGAATGCGTTGCCATCCCGAACGATTGCTGTACTTGACTTCGGACAATGCTGTCCCCAGTCCGTACCATGCCGGAATCAGGCATCGATTCTGAGTCCAGGCAAAGACCCAGGGGATCGCTCGCAGGTCATTCAGAGTTCGCTGGCCGGTTCGACGAGAAGGCCGGGACGCGATCGGCAGGTTTTCAATTTCTTCGATCGGTGTCGCTTCGCCGAAGAATTCAATAAAGCCCGGTGTATCAACCAGCTGTCGATACGCCTTCAAAGACTGCTCAGCCAGAGATTCCATCAGCTCGCGCCATTCAGCATGGACAACGGGGCGAGGAACATTGCTGGCGACAAGGGTGGCGAACGTGACCTGTTCGAGATGACGATAAGCCACCTGAGTATCATCGTATCGCTCAGCAAGAACTTCACCCTGCTCCGTCAGTCGCAAAGAACCGCCCAATGCATCCGGTGGTAACGACAGGATACCGCGAGCAGCCGGACCGCCACCACGTCCCAGGGAACCACCGCGACCATGAAAGAACGTCATGCGAATGCCGCGAGCCGCACCGATCTGATGCAGCAGATCCTGTGCTCGATCGAGCCCACAACAGGCGGCCAGATAGCCGCCGTCTTTGGTACTGTCCGAATAACCGACCATCACGATCTGCCGATCATTCTGAGCCTTCAGATGTTCCCCATAAACAGGCTGATCCAGAATTTCTGACATGACGCCCGGAGCAGCTTTCAGATCACCGATCTTTTCGAACAGCGGAATGATTCGTAAAGCGTGTGTTGGTACTGATGCTGGTGGCGATGCGGATGCCTGCAACTCTGAACAAGCACGTCGCCACAGCCAAAGAACTGTCAACATGTCGGATGGCCAGCGAGTCATGCTGATGATATGACCACCCAGACAGTTGGGGCCGAATCGTATGATGGCCTGCAGCAGCATCCGAAATAGAGACAGTGTTTCGCGTGTCAGCGGCGCCAGCGTTGATTCGTCAACGGGCTTTGCCGTTCCCATGCTCCGAATCAGCACCGCCTGTCGCTCGGGTTCACTGAGTGTCGCAAAATCGGCACAATCGCCTGTCACCATCAGCAATTCGGACATGACTTCTCGATAGCGTCCGGCGTCCTGACGAACATCCAGTCGAGTCAGATTCAGCCCGAAGACGCGCGTCAGATCAAACCAACGCTGAACTTCTGCGGCCAATGCCTGCTGACCATGACATTGTCGCAGGCTGACAATCAACGCGTCGACGTCGTGTTCCAGTTCGTGACCGTCGCAATAGGCCCCGTCGAGGACAGGCTGCGTCATACTGGTACAGCGAGACTGTTTGAGTCGCCATTCGATCAGTCGAATCCATCGTCGATAGATCTCATGAGGTGCAACGCGAGCGAGTGATTCTGCAAACTCCGGCCAGCGAGTTTCAGCGATCGAAAGCGCGTTGGGAAGGTCATTCTTCAGAGTCACTTCATTGCGCGACACAGAAAGAAAATCGTACAGCCTGCGACACCATTCCAGATGTCGATCAATGGCGGTATCGCGAAGCCAGATCAATGTACGTTCGGTGATGTCCCACGTGACTCCGGGATGCCCGTCGCGATCGCCGCCCATCCACGAACCAAAACGCAGGAAGCGAGGAATCGTGAATTCAAATTGAGGAAATTCTCGGGCCAGAGCCATGCGGAGAGACTGGTAGATCTCCGGAACAACTTCCCACAGGCGTGGCATGATTGAAAGACCGCGTTCCACTTCTTCAAGGACTGACGGTCTCATCGGACGCAGGAATTCTGTCTGCCACAAAACCGTCAGATCGGCGGCGAGTCGAGATCGCACACCGTCTCGTTCACGAGGCAAAAGATCTTCGCGATCCATCTCGACAAGACAATGACGCATGCGTCGCAGCTTGGAACGAATCGAGCGACGCTTTGCTTCACTGGGATGAGCCGTGAAGACCAGCTCGACATCAAGCAGATTCAATGCCTGCTGAACTCCTGATGCGTCAAAACCAGCGGCTTTCAGCTGTTGAATTGACGCGCCGATGGATTCACTGATCGGATCCGGATGGCTGGACTGCTCTCGACGACGCAGGACACGAACTCGTTGGCGATCTTCTGCAAGGTTGGCCAGATCAAAAAAAATACTCAGGGAACGCGCCACCAGACGGACCTGGTCTTCACTCAAGTCCTGAATTTTTCGGGACAGGACGACCTCCGCGCCCGGCACATTGGCTCGACGGTCCCGAGCCAACTGGCGAATCTCGGAAACCAGACGAACGGCTTCCGTTCCTTCATCCTCCGCGACAACGTGCTCCAGCAATTCCTCCAAAAGACGCATGTCGCGACGAAGTTGATCAGTGTCGACCATAAAAAGTGCAATTGCCTTGTTGTTAAACGTTGAAAGCTTCCACCGCTGCACTGGTGCACAGTTTGTGCCAAAGAGCAGCGAGTTGTCCATTGCCTTCATCTTGAAAAAACGCCGAGCAGTGTGGCCGGAATTCAGGCTCGCTTCTCAACTAAACAGCCGATCCATTACTATTCACAAACCTTGGGCCGGACTGGAGCTTGAAACAAATTGATTTTAGGTCAATGAGCGACCGCCTTGAGTTTCTCTGTTTGCGTTCGTCACTGCCATCAGGGTGTCAATCGCCTTCCGGTCGGCCATACATTTCGAACGATTCTGCGACTCTCTTGCTTCCCGGAGTTGACCGTCGTACCGGCAGAATTTCATGACCAGAACTCCTGTCACTTACTTTAGTTCGGTTTCCTGGACGATCAATGTCGTCGTTTACCTTTTGGTGACGTCCCATGGGTTGGCTGATGAATCTGCAACGTTCTTTCGCGGACTGAATCTCAATGGTGATCCGGTCACGATCGACTCCCATCACTGGGATGGGCGAGACGCTGCGTGGTACGAGTGTTCTGATCGAGCGTTTGAGAGTCAGCAGGTGCCGTTGGTTCCTCCAACGGATCAGATGCGAGCCAGTATGATTCGCAGCAGTCGATGGGGCGGTAACAGAGTTCTTCTCAAAGATATTCCTGACGGAGCTTACACCGTATTCCTGTACGTCTGGGAAGACAACAATTCCGAAACATACTCCGTCAGTATCAATGATCGCGTCATCGCGGAGAAGGTGGTCAGTGGCACGGCTGGTCAATGGCAGAAACTGGGGCCGTGGATTGTTCAGCCTGCGAACGGTCAGATTATTATTGCAAGTCGTGGAGGTGCTGCGAATTTCTCGGGAGTTGAAATCTGGCGGGGCGAGCATGATGGGATGGACCGTCCCGTCTCCGCAGAAGAACTAGCCTTCTTCGAGAATCGGATTCGTCCACTTCTGATTGACCGATGCTACGAATGTCACAGTCAGGAGTCGGCCGAGCTGCAAGGTGAGTTTCTCGCGGATTCCCGGGCCACGATTCGCCGCGGAGGAACTTTGGGACCAGCCGTTGTTCCGGGAGATGTTGAACACAGCCTGCTGATCACAGCCGTGCGTGGAACGGATGCCGCGATGCAGATGCCACCGGATGAGCGCCTCAGTGAGGAACAGATTCGAGATCTCGAACGATGGATTGAAATGGGGGCTCCGGATCCCCGCTCAAAGGCCACGAAACATAGTGGAAAACAGATCGACATCGCGAAGGCCAGAGAATTCTGGTCTCTGCGTCCGATTGTGAAGCCACCAGTCCCCGGCGTGGCGAACACGGAATGGGTCTTCAATGATGTTGACGCATTCGTACTTTCGAAGATGGAGGCACTGGGCATTGAGCCGTCTGCTGTCGCGGATCGAGCAACTTTGATTCGCCGAGTCACTTTTGATCTGACGGGACTTCCTCCGACTGTTGAAGAGTTGAATACGTTCGTTGAGGATTCTTCGTCCGACGCATTTGCCAAAGTCGTGGATCGTCTGCTTGCGTCGCCACGCTACGGTGAGCGCTGGGGACGACACTGGCTGGACGTCGTTCGCTATGCAGATTCGGCAGGAGACAATTCCGACTATCCGATCCCGCAAATGCACTTGTATCGCGACTGGGTGATTGATGCGTTGAATCGAGATCTTCCGTGGGACGATTTTGTTCGAGATCAACTGGCGGGAGATCTGCGAGGCGGCGGGACATTTCAGGACCGTGCACATCGCATTATTGCCACCGGCTATATTGCGAATGCTCGACGTTTTGGTTCCCGAGTCGACGACTATCCTCAGCACCTGACCATCGAAGACACGCTCGATAATCTTGGCCGCACATTCCTCGGGCTGTCTCTCAGCTGCGCGCGATGTCATGATCACAAGTTTGATCCGATCACAACGCGCGACTACTACGGACTCTATGGAATCTTCCAGAATACTCGCTATCCGTGGCCCGGAATCGAACTCGATAAACGTCAGCGTGACCTTGTGACACTGTTGCCGGAATCGGAACGTGAAGTGGCTCTGAAGCAATTGTCCGCATGGAAAGACCGACGCAAAGAGTTGGAACAGGATGTCGAGAAGCTGAAGAAGCACAGCGAGAAAGCCAAGGATGATACGTCGAAACGCGAACTGGCCGAAGCGAAGAAATCGCTGAAACAGCACGACGCATCCCGGCCTGCCGTGCCGCTGGCTTATGCGGTCTCGGAGACTGGGCGTCATGAAGATGCGGCAATCCAGCTGAAGGGTAATCCGGTTCACACAGGCGACCTTGTGCCTCGACGATTCCTGACAGTGTTGGGCGGTTCAACTGTCCCGGAAGGTATTCAGGAAAGCGGTCGTCGTGAGCTGGCCGAGTGGATAGTGGCCGCCGACAATCCGTTGACTTCCAGAGTCATAGTGAATCGAATCTGGCTGCACCATTTTGGAAAAGGCCTCGTTCCAACTCCGAACGACTTTGGCCATCAGGGCCGCATGCCGACTCATGCAGAACTGCTCGATTTTCTTGCTGTGCAGTTTCGCGAGTCGGGTGGATCGTTCAAGGCGATGCATCGCCTGATTCTGTTGTCGCACACGTGGCAGCAGTTGGCTGTTCGTACCGAATCGGCGTTGTCCAATGACCCTCTGAATGAAACTTATTCGGGTTATCCGGTACATCGGTTAGATGCAGAGACCATCCGTGACACGCTGTTGTTTCTCGGTGGTAATCTGAATCTGGACCGCCCGGGCTCGCATCCGTTTCCAGAGGAATCAACCTGGAACTTTACACAGCACAATCCCTTCAAAGCCGTCTACGAACACAATCATCGCAGTGTGTTCCTGATGACTCAACGGATTCAACGCCATCCCTGGCTGGCCGTCTTCGATGGCGCGGATCCGTCGACAAGTGTCGGTGCAAGAACCACAACGACAACACCGCTGCAGGCGCTGTTTTTGATGAATGATGAACTCGTGCATCGCCAGGCCGAACTCTTTGCCCGGCGAGTTTGTGAGACGGTTCCGCAGACAGACGAGCGAATACGGCTTGCCTGGCAAATGCTGTTTTCGAGAGAACCATCAGAAGAAGAAGCCATGGCGGCGAAGAGCTTCCTTGAGGATGCGAAATCATTGCTGGCGGCGGAAGGAGTCGCCCCGGAACAGACGGAGCCAGAAGCATGGAACGCTGTGGTCAGAACGTGGTTTCGATTGAATGAGTTTGTCTATGTGGAGTGAAAACACCATGCCCCATCCCACTCGACGTCGTCTGATTTCTTCGCTGTCGGCCGGTTCTATGCTGCTTCCGGGTCTGCTGAGTGAATTGCTGGCCGAGAGCGGAGAGTCTACTGCGTCTGATCCGCTGGCTCCGAAGGCGCCTCATTTTGAAGCCAAAGCAAAGCGAGTCATCTTTGTGTTTTCTAATGGCGGCGTGTCGCATATGGACACGTTCGATCACAAGCCGGAGTTGTTCAAAGCCGATGGAAAGAAGACCGGAACCGGCGGAGGTCTTTCAAATGAACAGCGAGTACTCCTGAAGCCGCTGTGGGAGTTTCGTCCGGGTGGCGAATGCGGCACTTTGGTCAGCGACCTTTTCCCGCATCTTCGCAAGCGGATGGATGACGTCTGCCTGATTCGCTCGCTGAATGGAAATGATAACGAACATTACAACGCGACACTGGGGATGCACACCGGTTCATTCTTCTTTTCTCGGCCGAGTCTTGGTTCGTGGGTGAGTTATGGACTGGGCACGGCGAATCAGAATCTTCCTTCGTTTGTGGCTCTGGCACCGACGATGCCCTACGCGGGAACTCAAATTTTCAACAACGACTTTCTGCCGGCTTATCATCAGGGCGTACGAGTCATCGGTGGTGAAGAACCTGTTGCCAACCTGAAACCAAGAACCGCACAAAGGAGGCTGCAGGAGCGGGAGTTGCAGTTGAGCAATCTGCTGAACAATCGACATCTGACACAGCATCGTGACAACCAGGAACTGGCGGCACGCATCCGGAGTTTCGAGACGGCATTTCGGATGCAGTCGGAGGCACCGGAGGTGTTTGATGTGTCATCGGAGCCCGAATCGATTCGGAAGCTTTACGGTCTCGAAGACCGACAGAATCAGGGATTTGCCTGGCAGTGTCTCGTCGCCAGACGACTGTCAGAACGTGGCGTTCGATTCGTCGAAATCGTGGACGGCAGCAGTAGCCACAACTGGGATCAGCACGGCAACATGGCCGAACATGCGGATCATGCAAAGAACATCGATCAGCCATTGGCGGCCTTGTTGCAGGACTTGAAAGAACGAGGCATGCTGGCCGACACGTTACTCGTGTGGACGACCGAGTTCGGCCGCACACCGGGCGTAGACGGCGACAAAGGCCGCGGTCATCACAGTGCGTGCTTTTCATCCTGGCTCGCCGGAGCGGGAGTCAAAGGCGGCATGACCTGGGGCGCAACGGATGAGATTGGTGGCAAGGTCGCCGAAAACGGAGTCCACGTCCACGACTTCCACGCCACGATCCTGCACCTCCTTGGCATCGACCACACTCGCCTCACCTTCCGTCACGCCGGCCGCGACTACCGCCTGACCGATGTGCATGGGCGAGTTGTCAAAGATGTGTTGGCGTAGAGAACGCCTCTGATATTCGTGATTCCACGATGTGTCGTTGAGCCATTCACGCTGGATTGTTCAGCAACTCATTCACAAGACCGTCACTGTCCGCAAATTTCTCGGTCGGCACATCCAGTTGTCTCAGCATCGTGGCGAAGACATTGGATAGAGGCTTGTCTTCCTTCTTGACTTCCAGCTGCCACGGTTCCGTGCCGCCGTCCCAGGCCCCGGCCTGAGGATCTGCGCCGGCATTGTTGATGTACTGGCCGTGGCGGAAACCCATATTCTGACCACCGGCAAGAACCAGTGGATAATTGCGAGACAGATGAAAGGCACTGGAAGCCGACCCGAAGAACACGAGCGAATTATCCAGCATGTTGCCCTGTCCGGCAGGTTCCGGCGTCTCCTTCAATCGTGTAATGAACCTCGCAAATTCTTCGTTCAGAAACTGACAGTAAATTCCCAGGCGTTTCCACCCGTCGGGATTTTTTGTCTCATGAGTCAGCGAATGGGCCAACGTATAGCCGACGGCTCTGGCCAGATGATCGCTGATACCAAAGCCGTTTTCTCGCCCAATCTGGTACGTTGCAACACGAGTCGAATCAGTCTTGAACGCCAGATAGATCAGTTCAAACATCGTCTGCACATAGGCTCGAGGTTCATCCGGAGTGATGTCCAGCTTCAAGTGATCCTCTTTGACAACCGGCAGCGGGGTGTTGATCCAATGCCGTGCCTTTTCGACTCGTCGTTCCGCTTCCCGCACTGATTCCAGATATTCGTCCAGGCTGCGCTGATCAGAGACATTCAGCTTCCGGCGTAACGATGCAGCATCTTCCATCAAATCATCAAGCGCGCTCTTGCTGAGGGCCAGACGACGTGCGGCATCTTCGTCGCTGCTGACAAACAGCATGTCGAAAACTCTCTTCGGACGATTCTCCGCAGGAATCGCGCGGCCGTTATGATCGAAAGAAAGTGTTTGTGCTCCGCGAGGCGTCCCGGTACCACCGTCCGTCGACATCACGATCGATGAGAATCGTGTCTTGTCGCCGATATGAGCCGCATAGACCTGATCCAGAGAAATCGAGTTCTGATAGGGCCCACCGGTGCCCGTCGAGGCCGCTGTCAGGAACTGATCGGCATTGCAGTGACCGTGAACTTTACGAACGGCCGGATGCGAAAAGCCCGAAAGAATAGTGAGCTCTTTTCGTAACGGCTCAAAGGGTTCACCACATTTTGAAAACGTGAAGTCAGTGCCATTTCCATGTGGAAACCAGGACCAGTCCTGATAAGCCGGATCCTCGGGCAGCGGCATTCCCACGCCATCCGGAAAATAGATGCAGGCCAGTCGCTTCAGTGAGTTGCTATTCTCACTGGCTCGAAGCCTGGACAAAGCCACACACTCAAACAATGGCAGAGCCAGAGCGACACCTGTTCCGCGAAGAAATCGTCGACGATCCAGATGATTCAGGTTCATATTTCAAAGACCTTTGATGACGTCTGTGTCGAAGTGGCGAGAACTACGGAGTCCATCGTTTGATCATTCAGATCGAATGGACCCCGCGAAATAGGCAGGTAGACCGCGGTGCGTCGATTTTACCTGATCAAGACCAACGAATGAAGCGGAAAACCGTCGCGACCGTTAAAGGAGCCATGACGTACGGCGAATCAGGCCGACCCTGACAGCAAGTGCATGTTCCGCAGTTTGGTATGATCGGAATGCTGAAAAACAATGTCCGTACTGGATTCGACCTCGCTGCAGAATGAGCTCAGACTTGAGAGTCCAGGCCATTCTCAGAATGTTGGCTGGTCCGCCATTCAAAACCGTTGCGACATGCGCCGGGCTATTGGCGGCGAGGATTAATTCAGCATGCTTTGGCACCGTCTGCTGTTTCACCTTCATGCATGCTGTGACACCGTCGACCCGGAATCCAACAGTTTCCTCAGCCATGTCATGCGTTAACGACACGCCGTCAATTCGGTCGTCAGGAAAGAGAAGCGTTGTTCAGAGTGAGCGACTACGCCCAACATGGCTACCAGTTGCAAATCCTTAACGCCAATCTATGGCCGGTCATTGGAGCGCTTTCGATCCTCTTCGGCTACCCACTTCCCCCAGGGACTTTCGTCGAATCGAATGCTCCGTGTGCATCTCAGGGCTCAATCACGTCTTTCATCTCGGACGAGCCCAATATTCGCCGCTTGTCCTTTTATTTTTCCTAACCGCTGTGGCCTCGCGGAATGCTTCGGGCCATGGTTCTCGCGGCGATAATGGCTGCATGAGGACTTCAGCGCGGACCGAAGACAACGCGTGGCGTTTCAACTCTACGCCAATCTTCAACTGCACGGATGCAATGTTATGAAGCGCAATCGACGATCCACTGGCAAAATTTCAACCGCATTCGGGCTTGCTTTGGCGAGCTTGATTCATGAACCAGCAGTTTTTGCTGATCAGGTCGTTCCGCTGAGAGAGACTCAGAACACGGCAGTCCCCGAGTTCTTTCGTTCGAGCTATCTCCCCGTTTCCGCGCAGTGCTCTTCAGAGGGTTCCTGCGCTGAAGGCTGCGGAGAAATCGCGGGGACGCCCTCCTTCTGCGAATCCTTGATGACGCGACCAACACTGCTTGGCGACTGGTGCGGCAGCCGAACACATCTTGCTGAAAGCGGCTTCAATTTCAGCGTCAGTACGACTCAGTACTTCCAGGGTGTCGTGGATGGCGGCCTGAATCAAACGTCACGGTACGGTGGTCGCAACGACATCCTGATGAACGTTGATGGAGAAAAAGCAGGACTCTGGAAGGGCCTGTTTATCACGCTGCATGGAGAATCCCGCTACAGCGACTCAGTCATAGCGGACACAGGCTCTGTGCTCCCAGCCAATCTGGCCCTTGCATTCCCGCAAGCCACGGGCACAAACTCCGCGTTAACGGGCGTAAAGCTGTCGCAGTTTCTCTCTGAAGACATGCTGGTGTTTGCGGGAAAGATCAACACCTTTGATGACTTTCATCAGCCGCTGACAGGAGCCGGAGGCACCAATGGCTTCATGAATGGTGCGCTGATGATTAATCCCGTCGTGGCTCGCACTGTTCCCTACTCCACCTTCGGCGCTGGTTTCGTGATGCTGCAGCATATGGAACCGGTATTTTCGTTGGCCGTCTTCGACACCAACGATAACCCGACGACTTCCGGATTCGATACGTTCTTCGATGATGGTGTGTCCATTGTCACGGCCCTGAATCTGCCAACAGAATGGATGGCCCTGCCTGGTCACCAGGGACTCTTCGGAACCTACAGCACCGGGACTTACACCAACCTGTCGCCCTCAGTGTATTTTCAGCCAGGCACTGGTGTTGTCGTCACATCACCCCCGAAAGAGGGCTCGTGGTCAATGGGTTACAATTTTGATCAGGCGTTTTATGTATCGCCTGACGATCCCAAAAAACGATGGGGTGTCTTCGGAAATCTTGGCATCGCGGATGACAATCCTAGTCCTTTTCACTGGTTTGCAAGCGCCGGTCTGGCTGGCACGAGCCCTATTTCTGGCCGTTCTTCAGACACATTTGGTGCAGGATATTATTACACCGGCATGAGTGGAGAAATCAAAGATTTTGCTCCTGTCCTGTTACCGCTGGGTGACGAGCAGGGTGTGGAACTTTATTACAACGTGGCGGTCACTCCATGGTTCCATGTGACGCCCGATGTTCAGTTCATCGATCCGTTCCGTGAACGCGTGGACGAATCTGTTCTGCTTGGGGTTCGAGGAAAGATTGAGTTCTAAGGCAGCGGCAAAGAAACAAGAGACCAGCTCGGCGAGCGGCCCGGTGTGAACCGGCCGGTAGAACGGCATGCCAACCGTTCGCCATAAGTTGGTGGGGAGGTTATTTGTTCGCTGGGGCTTATGTTTCTGTCGCCTGACGAGTCCGTTCATTACTGAGAATTCGCGCTATGAGATCTCAGGCTTTCAATTCTTCTGTGCGCTGCGGCCTCGCCACTTTGCTGGCTGTGGTTTGCGGCTCCGCCGCGTCCGCGCAGGAAATTGGTGAGTTCTTCGAACCACTCGAGACGCCGTGGCTGTCGCTTAACACCCCATTGGAAGTCAAAGACGAAGAAGGCCACATTGAAACCGACCGGGACTCGTTCACGCCTTCGACCTCTACTGCTGGACGAGGACGAGTCATCTTTGAATCGGCTTATTCATTCATTGAGAATCGTACGACCGATTCCACTCACAGCTTTCCGGAGATCATTACTCGTATCGGGATTACGGAGCGTACGGAGCTGCGTGTGGGCTGGAATTATGAAATCGGTGGCGGTGGTTCGGTCTCCGGCGGTGACTCCGGTGGACTACTTGAAGGTTCTGCGTCCGGCGAAGAGTCACAGATGCTTTATGGCATTAAGACACAATTGACTGAACAGTCAGGCTGGATTCCTGAAAGTGCCTGTATCCTTCAGGGCACCACACCAACGTCCGGCGAGGAAACGACGACCGACTTCCAACTGGCCTACGTTTTTGGCTGGGAGTTGCTGGAAACACTCACGCTCGATTCTTCGCTTCGCTACGGGGTGACTCAGGAGGAGAATGACCGCTTCAACCAGTGGGCACCGTCTGTTGTAGTGAAAATGCCAGTCGCCGAACGCTGGAATGTGCACGGTGAATACTTTGGTGTCTTTACTGACAATCGATCTGAAAACGTCGCGCCGCAGTATTTCAGCCCCGGAGTTCACTATCTGCTCACGCCGGATTGCGAGATCGGCGTCCGTGTCGGCTGGGGACTGAACGAAGATGCTGCGAACTCGTTTACGAACGTTGGACTCGGGTGGCGATTCTGATTCTGCAAAGGGTCACCCGATGCAGGAGTTGACGACATCGAACGCCAGAACTCGCCTTCCACGTAAGCGAATTCCATCCGCAGGTCAGGTGGCCAGCAGGCAGATCAGCGTCACAACGTGTCTTCCTTGGCGGCAAACACGGACCCAGCAGTCTTCACAGCTTCCAGCGCTGCGGGGAAGCCGGCGTAGACAGCCATCTGCAGGATAATTTCCAGGATCTGTTCTCGAGTGCAGCCTACGTTCAGCGCACCTTTGATATGGTCTTTCAGTTCAGCCTGCGGGTAACCAAGAACTGTTAGCGCCGCAACTGTCAGCATTTCTCGCGTCTTTAAGTCCAGACCGGGCCGTGTGTAGATATCGCCGAACGGGAACTCCACCAGACAGCGTGCCAGATTCGGATCGGTCGCAGCCATGCTCTGCAGGGCTTTGTCAATTCCCGGGCCGAACATCTTCCGCATCATTGCCAGCCCACGATCATATCGGGGTTCTTCTTGATTCACGTTTAGCGACTCCGCTGCGAAGATGAGATATTGGTTCAGTGTTTCAGTGGTACTTCTGCATTGGCTCGCGGACCGGCCAGCGACTCGGAAGCAATTTGCCAACGGGTTCAGCGAATCGGCAGTTGAGCGTGCCAAGCCGTTCGATGGTGATTTGAATCTCTGAGTTTGGATCAATGAACTCATCGTGGTCACAGCCAGTACAGTCAGGAATTGTTCCAAACCCCATCACTGATCCGGGTTTCAGCGGAGCCATAAATCCCAGCCAGGCAAAAACGTCTTCGGCCTTGTGACTGATCTCTGATGTGGATCCCTTGAACTTCAGCTTTCCATTCACAATGACCGTCACGTCCAGGTTGTACGGATCGCCGACTTCATCCAGCGTCACGAGATAAGGCCCCAGTTGATTTCCATTGGCCATGTCTTTCGTCAGGCAGAATCCACCGACGAACTCCGTGGCCTGAATGTCTCGGGCGGAAACATCGTTGAAAACACAGAATCCCGCGACCGGCTGGTTCTGATTGCCGTAGACGACCGCCAGTTCCGGCTCGACGTCCAGTCGTGACGTGTAGGCCGGCCACGGAACCGTTTCGCCGTCGCCGACGATCGTGTTCATGTTGCACTTGTAGTACGAGAGCGGTTCCGGTTGACCAGCCGGCGGCTTGGCTTTCGGGGCCATGACGGCCTTCGCGAATGCCTGAAGCAAAGGCGCCGTCTGAGGGTTGTCTTTTTCATACTTTCCAATCGTTTCGGCCGAGTTCTTCATATGCCGCGGCGTCAGACCAAAGTCAAACATCGCGACAACTTCGATGGGTTCCAGTAACCGAACATCTTCAAGCCGGAATTTTTCATTCTGCCCAAGTTCATCAAGGTGCTGTTCGCCCCACGCAAGCAATTCCTTTGCAACACGCTCACTCTCAGGAAGATTTGCGAGATAACATCGGCTGTCAGCCAGAAACGCCGCCGCTCTTCCAGTCTTGTGTTGAAGCACAGAGAAAGCAACGGCATGGCCTCCGACGACGACACCGAAATGAGCACTCGAAGAAGTGTTGGGGACAAAGCGAATGAGTTTCATATTTCCGCATTCCGGATGGTGATCGAACGGGTCTGGATCTCGACATTGACTGTCGTAACCTTCCTGCACAGAAACGTGGCTCGGCTACTTCTGGTCAGCCGGTTCTTCGAGACGGACCATCAGCCACTGCTGAGTCTGCCCATCCTCGAAATGGACCAGTGCGGGTGCGGAGTCTTCCGTGAGCCCGGAAATTCCAATCTCCATAACGGGTCGCGTCTTTCCTGCAACGGTCCAGGCACAACGCTGCGATTCCTTGTCAGCCATGCCTTCAATCTTCTGCGTCTGGCCCGTTGCCGAGTTATTCAGCGTGCCGTTGATGATGCCCTGCTTGCTGATCGCCAATTGCAGAAACAGCGATGGGTCGGGACCCGACTTCTGACCGTCCGGGGTCAGAGCAAAAACGCCCAGCGGCAACCATTCTGCGTCGGCCGGAGGTGACTCAGGAGCACTGGCAGCGATAGCCTCGGCCTGCTGTGTATACTCTTCTGCCGATGCCACAGGCTGCTCACCCTGATAAACCGTGTCGCCCTGATAGTAGACCGAGTCGCCATAGCTATATGACGTCGGTTCGCTCCAGCCGTATCCGACCCATCCCGTAATCGCTCCCCATGTCGCCCAGCGGTAAGGACGTGTGATTCGCAGGCTGGCCCAGCCGGGATACTCCGACCAGAAGTTCATGCGAGGGTGATTGTCCAGAACCTGATTGCGAACCTCGTCACGACGCTGGATTCGATTGTCCTGCCACTGCTGGCGATTTTCGATACGATCCGGACGACTCCCGGCGCGTGCTTCGACGCGTCCACCTGCCGCGGTGCGTGCTCCGCCAGCTGGAAGTGCTCCGGCCACCGGAGTTCGTGCTGGACCTCCAATCCCGAGGAACTCAGCAGCCGCGCCACCGGCGCCGGCATTTCCGGGGCGTGCTCCGACTCCTCCCGCAACGCCACCGGACGGTTTAATGTCGAGGAAGTTTCGAACATCACCTGAGGACGGGCGACCTCCCGCGGCGGGACGAGTCCCTGTGGACGGACGACCTGCTGCCCCGGCGGCGCCAGCGGCACCTGTGCCCGGCCGAACTCCAGCACCGGTACTTGGTCTCGCACCTCCAGCGGAGCCCCCTGTTGCGGGACGTGCGATCGACGGAGTGGAAGGCCGAGCGACTGAGGGAGAGCGACCGACAGACGCACTGGGCCGACTCGCGGCCATTCCGCCACCCATTCCACCGCCACCACCGACTCGCCCTCCTCCGCCTCCGCGACCACCCCGAGCCCATGCGTCAGTGGTGATAGCTGATGTTGCAAGAAACAAGACGATGCAGATTCTGTTGATTGTTTTCATATGCTCTCGGCTCCAGATTTCTAAAGTGGGTTGTCAATGTGTGAGGTCAGTCTTTGGCGATGCGAACTTCTGGAACATTCGGCAGTAATTCGTTATCCACGGTACGATTGACCGATTGAATGGTGCATGTGTTCTCATCCACGTACCGGATAATGTTGACGGAAGAGGACTGTCGACCATCTGCCAACACTCCTTTCTGCTGGATGAACCACTGGTCTTCTTTTTTGTTCCATGTCGCCTGACCAAAGCCGCCGTCTGAATCGAAGACCCATGATCGAATCTGTTTGGCGACCGGATCCCAGCCGATGATCTGCATCCCGGACATATCGATTTGGTCGCCCACCTGAACCGTAAAGGATCGAACCAGAAAGTTGTTGTTCCGTGTCCAGTTACATTCGGTGACAACGGTGGCTTCCTCATCCTGATCAACCCAGCGTCCCACCATCCATTCCAGTTCCTTCAGCTTTTCGTAGTTCGATATCACAGCAGGAATGCTCTCTTCCGTGACACGATCCAGCAGCCACTGACCGCCACTCTTCAGATACACGGCGGAGTACCGAGATTCTTCCGGAGACTCATTCGGCAGAATCACTTTGGCAACGCCCTGCTCAATCGCCACGTTGGGCGACACAAACTCGATAGTAAGCGTGGTGGATTCCAGCCGGGCTCCCTTCGCGTCGGCAAAAATGCCCGCGAACTGTTTTTCGATCGCGTCGCGGCCTGTGACTTCTTCACCCGTGATCGGATTGGAATACACAGCCTCCGGTGCCCACATGGCGGCCAGCGCCTTAGCATCGGCCATGTTGAAGGCCGCAACATAGGCTTCTACAGCCTTGCGGATTGCCGACTCATCGGTTGCTCGACGATCGTCCTGAGCACTGGTGACGGAAGTCAGGCTTATGATCATAAAACCGACTATTGATAAGACTCGAAGACAACGCATATTCTGATCTCCTTGAGGATAGTGGGGCGTGTTAACGTGTTCTTGTGTCGGATCCGTTTTCTCTGATATCCGCCGGTCTCAGCGGCATGCTTATCAGAACTCGGCATCGATCCCTTTGGCTTTGGCAACTTGATAGATGGCGTCAAAAGTTGCAGCCGAGTCCCAGGGAGCGTCCGGCGCTTCGTTGCGGAATTCCCGATACGCCCGTTCCACGTTCATGTAGAGCCGAGCTGGTGCGCGCCATTCGGCATAGGGACCAAACTCAATCTTCTTTGCGGCCTCAAGCGAGGTGATCCCGGCATCGAAGCACTTCTTTGACTCATCACGGACGTATTGAAGATACGCTTTCATTTCCCTGGCCCCTTCAATCCCACACAGAGGGCCATGTCCGGGAACGATGACCTCGGGATTGAGTTCCATCAGCAGGTCCAGGCACTTGAACCACTTTTCATACGATCCGGTCCAGCCCATCGGAGTACATTGTCGAAACAGCACATCGCCGGCGAATACAACATTCTCCTCAGGAACATGAATGATGGTGTCGCCAACCTGATGGCAGGGGCCAACGTAAATGAGATGGACCTCTTTCCCGTCAAGATTCAGTTCATAACGAGTGTCGAACAGCGTCGTGGGTGGAACAAGTTTGATACCGTCGAAGTTATAGTCTTCCAGCAATTGCTGCCCGGCGGCAGCAAGTCCCGGATGGAGAGTCCTGAGAACCAAACGAGTCAGAAATCGGCCGACACCGTGCAGTAGTTTTTGACTTTCATCAGGCTCGGCCACCTTCTTCATTCGCTCAGGCACTGAACGATGACCGATGATCTCCGCGCCTTCGAACAGTTGATTGCCCCACACATGGTCGGCGTCTTCGTGGGTGTTGATCACTCGATCCGGCATGCCCGGCCAGACTCTGTTGAACATTGAGATCATCTGGCGGGCGTGTGAAAGATCGGACTGAGTGTCGATGACAACTCCGCCGCCACAGTTGATTAGCCCGGAATTGGCATCACACACACGATTCTTTTCGTTGATCACCGCAAAGCAGTGATTACTGACCTGATGCATTTCCATCAGCGGGACTCCGACTTCGTTGAAGGTTCACGAGGCGCGAACGGGCCTGCCTCAGAAATGATCACTCCGTTTCGTTTGACGTATTCCTCCCACAACGCCAGCATGGCCTCTCGCTTGTCGGGATGCGTCTCAGAAAGGTCCCGCATTTCAGCGGGGTCTTCGCGCAGATTGATGAGTTCCCAGTCACCAGTGCCACCGGCCCCCTTCAGAAGGTACAGCAATTTCCAGTCGCCCTGCCGAATCGCCCTGTTGCCGAACAACTCCCAGCCAAGCCAGTCGGTATCGCTGCGAATCTGCTGTTCGCGCCCGGCAAGAAGTGGCCACAGCGATTTTCCCTGAGGCATCGCGGCGCTGTTCCCCGCTCTGACGGCGGGATGTTCGATGCCAGCAGCTTCAAGAAGCGTAGGCACGATGTCCATAACGTGCATCACGGAGCGATTGAGTTTCCCCAGATGCTTGACGCCTGGTCCGCTCACAATCAGAGGCGCGCGTATTCCGCCTTCTGCTTCGACACCTTTGTAGAGACGAAACGGAACACTGCTTACCTGAGCCCATGCCGGCCCGTACTCCACACACGATCCGGGACGACCCCAGTTCTCTGGACGATTGTCAAAGGTCTTTTCAAACCAATCCTGCGCCGTCGGAGCGAGTTTGGTCACAAGTTCTTCCATGTCTTCTCCGGCTGCTCCGTTGTCTGAGATGAAGAAGATCAGCGTGTTGTCATACTCGCCAGTCTGCTTCAGATGGCCGATCAGTCGACCAATCTGATCATCCATGAATTCAATCATGGCCGCATAGAGTTCCATCTTGCGAGCCGAATGCCGACGCTGCTCTTCAGTCAGAGTCTCCCATGCGGGGATATGGGGCAGTCGAGGAAAGCACTTTACATCGCCAGCCACGATTCCCAGCTGCTTCTGTCGAGCCAGCCGTTCTTCACGAATCACATCGTAGCCACTGTCATAACGGCCCTTGTATCGATCAATCCATTCCTGCGGCACTGCAAGCGGACCGTGCGGTGCCTGGTAGGCCACGTAGGCAAAGAACGGTTGATCCGCTCGACTTTTGTCGCTGATGTTTTCAATCACGAAGTCCGTAAAGTTCTTTGTGGAGTAATAGTCCTTCGGCAGCGACTCAAGCCGTTTTCCGTTACGGGTGTAGGAAACCTGCGGCTCGGTTGGAAGCAGTCCCAGCATGTCAGCCCAATGGCTTCCCGCTCCCTGCAGCATCGCAAGATCGCGATCAAATCCCCGAGCTGCCGGCCACTGGTCGGACTTGTCTCCCAGATGCCACTTGCCGGCCATGACCGTGTGGTATCCGGAATCCTTTAGAAGCGAAGCGACACAGGGAAGTCGAGTATTCAGGTAGCCTTCATATCCCGGTTTTCCCTTCTGAGCATCGCCAGTCCATTCCGCCATGGTTCCCATGCCGGCAATGTGGTTATCCGTCCCCGTCAGCATCATCGAACGCGACGGAGAACAGCTGGGAGCGACATAGAAATCGGTTCCTCGCAGCCCTCGAGCCGCCAGCGCATCGATGTTGGGCGTCTTGATTTCCCCGCCATAACAACCCAGGTCTGAATAGCCCATGTCATCGGCGACGATCAAAAGAATGTTTTGTTTGACTGCTGGGGAATCCGCAGCCAGAGAACTGGATCCGGCAAGAGGCAGCCAGAAATAGAGCATCGCCAACAAACTGCGTGTGTTCATTCGGAACTAACTCCGGAAAGGAAAGCCCGGCCAGTTCAACCATGATGTCCACAAGCATGCGATCATCTGGTGCCGGCCAATCAGAATACGACGTAATGAAAACTCTGAATTCACTGTGCCCATCGAATCCATTCGATTCAATGCCCATTTCCGCGGACACTGTCACAGAGGCCACTGACCGGACCAGGGACCGTGGTTAACTCGATGTTCCAATGCCTGTGAGCGCCGACTTGCCGTCAGCATTGACTTGCGGCAAGGCGTCGTTGCGCCTCATTCATTTTTGATCAATTGATCAACAGAGAAGGGTGATGGTATCGCTGTCATCATGCACGACCATTCTCGCTGCAGTTCCCATCTGTGGTGCCGTATCATGAACGACGCATGAAGTCATGTCGTTCCATCCGTGTGATGTTCCCAGCTATATGTGGCCTTCACATGGCACTGAACGCAGGCAGCAAACAATGTGCCGTTCACTTAGTGCGTGGGACGACCGTCTGCCTTTCCTGGAGGTTCCTGAACGCAGCCGAGCTGAATTGACGCAGCGGAGCTGGTTATTTGTTATTTTTAGAACGACAAAGCTCAGCGCGAGTTCGTCGGACGAGTGTGCAGCGACAGAATAGCACATGTTCCAATTAGCTTGTTGTGTGCATTAACGTGCACACTCGCACGCAGCGGTCCGAATCGTCGCCGGTCGTCGACAAGATCTGGGTGCGGTGATAACCGTGGCCGTTTCATTCGAGGCCGGACTGTTTTGAATAATCATCCGGCGAAAGTGTTTGGTCCGCTTTTCACGGCGAGCTCGAAACACAGGACGGCGATCGCGCAGGCTATATCGGTGCATCTCAGGTGCGACAGCAGAGAGGACATCATAGCCCAGACGGCCGCTGTTCTGATCAACTGGCTGGAGATGCCAGATTCCGACTCGCTCCGGCGAGGACAGTCGGAATGAGTCAGCGTTCCTCCGTTCGCTGTCCCTGTCACATCCCCAGACGCTACTTCGACTGAAACAATTCGCTTGCCACGATGCGGTTGATCATTGTTCCCAAACCGTCACCCTCTTGCCGAACTTCTGCGGTGATGCTGTCGATGTCGGCATGATCGCTGAAGGTCAGCGGGCGTCCGAGCGCAAAGGTCGCCAGTTTGTGCACCATCGCTCGAACGAACTGATCCTGTCGGTTCTGCAGAAGGAATCGCTTCAGACCGTCCGCACCCTTCAGCTCCTGCTGATTAAACAACAGGCTGGATGCATCCACGGGCACCCCATTCACCTTATCACGCCAGCGGCCGAGTGCGTCGAAGTTCTCAAAGGCAATTCCCCATGGATCAATTTTCGCATGACAGGAAAAACAAGCTGCTTGATTTCGATGGTTCTCAATTCGCTGTTTCAATGTCATTTTTGCAATCTCGGGGTCCGCCAGATCGATTACCGGAACTGCGGCTGGTGGCGGGGGAGGCGGATCGTTGAGTACAGACTTCAGCAGCCAGACACCTCGCTTCAGGGGATGCGAATCCGTGCCATTGGAGTTCATCGCCATGAGTCCCGCCTGAGTCAGCAAACCGCCGCGATGGTGATTCTCATTCAACTCGACACGTCGAAAATTGTTGCCTCGCACATCTGACAACCCGCAGTGTATCGCCAGTCGTTCGTCGGTCATCATGTAATCAGCATGGACAAAATTCAGCACGCTTTCGTTTTGCCGCAGCACTTCATGAAAGAATGCGACCGGTTCATGCTGCATGGATTCTTTTAGTTCCGGTTCCGCGTTCTTCAGAGTCAAAAAGTCAAGAAGCTGCATATCGAGCCATTGATGGACAAACTGTTCGGCAAACCGCTCTGCTCGAGGGTCCTGCAGCATGCGATCAACCTCCTCGCGAAGGATTCTTGCGTCAGCCAGTTCTCCATGAGAGGCACGATGCCGCAATGAATCATCCGGAACACTGCACCAAAGGAACAGCGACAATCGTGAAGCCAGTTCCTCCGATGACAGACGAGCCGCCTTCGCCGATGAGTCGTCATCGTTGGCGTCTTCATGATCCTCATGAACAACGTACAGGAATTTCGGAGACGACAGGACGGCGGCGAGAACTTCCAGGATCGCCTCTTCAAAGCTGTCGCACTGACCGCGGATCGCATGAAACAGATCCAGCTTCTGCTGAATCTCCTCGTCGCTCAGATCACGTCTCCAGGCTCGCGTCATAAACTGAGTCAGCACTTCTTTGGCATAGATCGCTTCATCGGCCCGATGTTGACTGTCGAAGAAGATTTGCTTGTGAGACTTTGGCGGCCACTCTTCATAGAACGGAGCCAGCACCTGAACATAGTCGATCTGAATTGCGCCATGTCCGCCCTGCGGGACAGAGCTGTTGATGAAACGAATGTACTCCGAAGGACTTGGCAAGTCGCCCATCTTTGATTCGCGGCGAAATGCGTTGCGGGGATAGATTTCTCCCAGAGGCACATCCCACTCATAAATCGCCGGAGCATCTGCCGTCGCGGTAATCGGAGTGTCCGCAGTGCTCACGCGATTCTCAGCACGGCCTTCATTGCTGGCCTGAAAACCGAACTCAAGCTGCAGGCTGGGAACACGATTCTCTTCGGTTGCTTCCTTCGACGCCCGAACGCGGACCCGCATAATCCCCTCGTCAGGAATCGTGTTACCGAGTTCCACCGTTAGTTCCTGATTGCGTCCGGAAGGAATGACTGCGACATGATCAAACGTTTCCGGAAACTTCGGCTCAGCACCTTCAGGGTCAAATGCATACTTCGCGCCACCGTAGTCCCATGCCGCTCGGGCCGTGTCGCTACTGGAGAGTTCTCGATAATACGGTCGATCGTGAGGCAGCTTGAAACTTGCCGTAAGTCGATCGACTTCCTCTTGCAGCTTGACCGGATCATCTTTGAACTGTTCTTTAGCTTTTGTAAGTTGTTCCTGCTGCTTCGGCCATTCGCGGTCGGCCGCTTCTTCCATGGAAATGCCCCAGTGAATTACCGGCGGACGCTCGCCCCGCACTGTGACTCGTCGCAGCGCCGTGAGAGCAATCTGGCGATACGACTCCAATTGCCCAACCGACATATGCAGCAGTTCAGAACTATTCTGGAAGCCATCGTCGGAATGCGATTCGGGCGGCAGATCCTTCGCAAAATTCCACTTCACGCCCAGCAGATCCTGCAGAGCATAATTGTATTCGTATCGCGTCAGACGACGAAACGACGAATGCCCGCCGGTTTCACGTCGTATCTTCGAAGCTCGCTGAATTTCATCCGCCAGCCATTCAACAACCATGGCGCGATCGGTGTCCTTGAGTTTTTCTGCATCGGGCGGAGGCATCTCACCGTTGCTCAGTACCGCCTGGATTTCAAGCCACCAGTGCGAATCCTCGCCGTTGGCGAGATCGGGATTCAGCGTGTCGATGCGGATGTTGCCTTCAATATGATCCGGCCCGTGACATTGCACACAGGCTTGCTGCAGCACTGGTCTGATCTGCTTCTCGAACTGAGCGACCGTGTCCTTCGTCTGAGTTTCCTTGACGGTCGACAGAGCCTCATCGTGTCGTCGATATCGCGACCTCAAAGCTCCTTCGGCCTTGAGCTGTTCCAGCGTAAGCGTCGCCGACACATCCGCCGCGACGGGGTCCTGAGCAACACATAGCCCAGCCCTTGCGCCAGAGATCAAACAAATCAGCACTGAGAGCCTGACCATGCACTGAATGTTCATAGCTCGTGAACTTTCCGAATTGTCGACAGGTGGGAAAGGGATGATCAGGGCGGGCGAGAAAGCAGTAGCGTTAAAGACGCGATTTTCCATGGCCATCAGTTTACTTCGCTGCCGGAGCTAAGAACAGGGGTTTGTCATCCCCGCGCAGCCGTGAATCCAAAGCCTGGAAAGCGAAATTACCGACTGCGCGGGAATGACAAATAGCCTCGGATTCACAGCAGAAACCCAGGCCGTTGGACTAAGTTGCGATAGATCTGCCACGTTGAGGCGAAATTGCATGGCGTGCTCCGACGACCGCAACTCTCATTCGAGCAATGTCACCCGGTGCGTTCCTCTCCAACCGAGACTAAGCTTTGCGATTTTGCATTTCCGTCGCAAAGGGACACATCTATTTCGACGGCCAACGGTCCAGGTACTAACTCAACGGTCGACTGATCACGCCTTCGGTTGGACTGGACGCGGTGGCGTACAACTTGCGAGGAATGCGGCCGGAAAGTACGGCGTTGCGACCGGCTTCGCAGGCTTGTTTCATCGCGATCGCCATCCGCAGAGGATTCGCGGCACTGGCGATCGCAGTGTTCAACAGGACGCCGTCACATCCCAATTCCATCGCGAAGGCCACGTCACTGGCCGTTCCAACTCCGGCATCAATGATCACCGGATAGTCCGGATCGTTCTCTTTGAGATACTCAAGGCAGATGCGAATATTGTTCGCGTTCAGCACTCCCTGACCGCTTCCGATCGGACTGCCGGCTGGCATGACAGACGTTGCTCCGGCGGCTTTCAGGCGACGCGCGGTGATGGGGTCATCCGACGTGTAGCAAAGCACCTGAAATCCATCGTCAACGAGTTGCTTGCAGGCTTCCACAGTAGCGATCGGGTCCGGAAGCAGCGTGCGAGTATCGGCGAGCACTTCCAGCTTCACCCAATCCGCTCCGGGGTTTTCGAGTCCTCGCAGGATTTCGCGACCCAGGCGGGCAACTCGGATGGCGTCTTCAGTATTGAAGCACCCGGCTGTGTTTGGCAGAATCGTGTATCGCTTCAAATCGATGAAGTCGAGTATGTTTCGTCCCGATGAATCCACAAGTCGCTCGCGCCGCACAGCAACCGTGATGACGTCGGAGCCGCTGGCTTCCAGACACTCCTGCATGAGTTCAAGTGTGGCATACTTTCCGGTGCCAACGATCAGTCGAGACTTCAGCGTGTGAGTTCCCAGGACGAGCGGTTTGTCAGCAGGAAGTGCGGTCATGTTTCAGGTACTTTCGGGGACAGATCGTTTACAAATCGACGACAACAGTGAGCAGACTTCGCATCCCTCAAACAGGCGTTAGCAGTCACCTGATTGTACAGATTCACCAATCCTCTACACCTGCAGTCGATAAAAGCGTTGGGCTGTTTCCCCGAAGATCAGATTCTGCTCTGACGGGGACAGCGTTTGCGTGAGTTCTCGCAGAGTAGAAAAGACCGTTTCGTAGGAACCCGCCAGCTCACAAACCGGCCAGTCGGAACCAAACATGCAGCGTTCCGGACCGAAAGCTTCCAGAGCAATCTCCACGTAAGCCTTCAAGTCCGCTGGTTTCCAGTGCTTCCAGTCGGCCTCGGTAACCATGCCGCTCAGCTTGCAGCAGATGTTCGGGAACTCAGCTGCCTTCCGCAGGTCAAGACTCCAGCTTTGAATATTCTGGTCCTTGATTTTTGGCTTGGATAAATGATCGATCACCATTGGAAGGTCGGGCAACGCTGCGGCGAGCGTCGCAGCATGTTTCAGATGCTGAGTAAAGAACAGCAGATCAAACGGCACCTGATGCTTCTGCAGCACCTTAAGACCTCGAATGATGTCCGGCCGAACTATAAAGTTGTCGTCCGGTTCGGCCTGAGTAACATGACGAATACCGACAAACTTCGAATTGCCCAGGAACTCACTGAGCTGATCTTCACAGGAGTCAGAAGCCAGATCGACCCAGCCCACGACACCGGCGATGAAGTCATGGTCTTTTGTCATTTCCAGCACCCAGCGATTTTCGGCGACGTCATGCTGAGTCTGCACGAAGACGGTTTTCGTAACACCTGTCGCCTGCAGATGCGTCTTCAGATCGGCCGGCAGGAAATCTCGACAGATGGGTTGATGCTGTGGTTCATGCAACCAGCCATATTCAAACGGCAGATCCAGTTTCCAGAAATGCTGGTGGGAATCAATGATCATGGGAGTTCCGCAGTCGATGGAGCTAATTGGAATACTCAGGTCATCAGCTGAAATGCTGAACTGGTAGGAAGGCTGTCTTTGAACGGCAAGCCCCAGGCGATGTCGCTGGATTGTGCCGTCAGCTCGCCGTTAAGGAACGGTCCCGAAATAAGTTCCTGTGGTAGCCGAACTCGTGAGAGTTCGGACTGAAGTCTCACGACTTCAGCTACGGAAGTTATTACGGGACTGGTCCTAAACGAAAACGCAAGAGACGTGACTAACGCCGAAAGTGTGCCAGTGAAATGTTTCTCCGAGTGCTTCGCTAATCATAGCAAAAAACTTCGACCGTGGAGTTCGCAGCAAAGCCTTCGCTGTCCGAAGGAATCATCACAAAGCCATCGGCCAGAGTCGTTGATGACAGCACGGATGCACCGCTGACGGCAATCGGTTCGGCGGCATCGCCATCGAGCCTGACCCGTGCATAATCGACTCGCCCCACGGTTGAAACAATCTTTCGAGTCAACGTCGCCATGATTCTGCGATAAGGCCAATCGTCGTTGCGACCGCCCAGAGCCCGGATGACTCGGCCTGCGAAAAAGTCATACGCACAGAGACATGATACGGGATTGCCAGGCAGCAAGAACACAAACGCGTTGTTCAGGATTCCCATTCCGGCCGGACTGCTGGGACGCATCGCAATCCCATGAATCGCGAGCGTTCCATGTTGAGCCAAAATCTGCGGAGCGTGATCTTCCTCGCCAACGCTGGAACCGCCGGAGACCAATATCACATCTGCAGGCTCCAGCATCGCCGCCTGCAACTGCTCGCGATTATCGTGGATCAATGGAGGCATGTCCGGAACACCTCCGTCGCGATTCACGAGGGAATACAACATTGGACCGTTCGCGTCGGCAATCTGAAAGCCTGCAGGACTTGTCCCCGCTGGCAACAACTCATTGCCCGTGATCAGGATTCTGACGGTTGGTCGCTTCACCACCGTGATCGTTCCTCGACCGATAGACGAGAGAACACCCAAATCCTGAGGCCGCAATTTTCGCCCGGCTCTGAGAATCGTCGCTCCCATCGCAACATCCTCGCCGATGACGCCCACATGCTTACCCGCCGAGACGTCAGACATCGCTGACATGATGTTGTGCTGAGCATCCGTCCCTTCAACCGGCAGAACAGCGGTGGCACCTTCCGGCATTGGCGCACCGGTCATGATGCGAACCGCGGTGCCGCGAATCACGGTTCCAGTGAACGGCTTTCCGGGCAGGCTGGTGCCAATGATGTTGAAGGGCAGCGCATTATACGAAGTCGCTCCGTAGGTCTCTTCAGCCTTCAACGCATATCCGTCCATCATGGACCGATTGAACCCCGGCACGTTTACGCCACTCACTACGTCATCGGCGAGAATTCGTCCGGCAGCATCCTTCAGGGAAATCTCTTCAATGGATTTTCGAGAACCTGCGGGAAGCATCGAAGCAATCCAGGCCAAGGCATCGTCAACCGTTGTACGAGACAGAAATCCCTTCATTCGAACGTCTGAATTTGGGGAGTTCAGGTTCTGAAGGCTCATGCGAAAGTCCAGTATGCACTCAGGCACCGAATGAGATATGGGACGCAATAACAGTACGCTACGAACGACTTATGGAAAGTCGAAAGCCCGCCCAACAGGGATTGGGCGGGCTTTGCTCTGATAGAAATTCAGAAGTTCGCGAGGATCCTGTTACTCTTCCAGCACCATGATTTCAACCTTGCGGAAGTCGATGGGATGGCTTTCGGATTGCAGCGAAATTGTTCCGCCAGTGATCAGCAGATCATCGCCCTTGATCAGCCGCTTCGCGCTCTCATCGCGCTGATCGAGTTGTGGCTTTTGATACTCGAGGACAACTTCGCCATCAAGCAGATGTTTGATAATCTCGCTGTTGTGGACTTCGGTTTCGGAGACGACCCACTGTTCGCCATGATAAGTCTTCGATGACGAGTTTATGCAGTGCTGAAGTTTCAGTTCACCGTTCATCACAACGTTCGTGCCCGGCGTACACAGATTCGATGTCGTGCGTGGATCCTTGCCATTGCCTCCCAGAAACTGAACTTCGATTGAAACCGGGAAGTCCTGCTCTTTCGTCATCGTCTTTGGATCCTGCCCGTGAACCATCACGCCGCTGTTGCGAGTTGCCCAGCCCGGGCCGCCCGGGCATTGCTCACCCACGAATCGATATTCGATCCGCAGGCGATAGTTCGAGAAAGTCTCTTTGAAGAATAAGTGGCCAAATCGCTCGTCAAATTTCTCGTATCCGCCGCCGTCGTAGCGCACTTTCAGAATTCCATCTTCGACTCGATAAGTGTTTCCAAAGTTTTCGCCGATGTCGCAGTGGCGAATCTTGGGAGTCCAGCCAGTCAAATCCTTGCCGTTAAACAGTGAGACCCATTCGCCTTTGGGATAGGCTTCACGATTCGGTTCAGTTGCAAAGACGACGGCAGAACCATGCACGCAGGTCAGAGTGATCAGCAGTGACAAAACAAAAGTCTTCATTCTGGATTTCCTTGAGAACAATAACAATGGGTGGGGAGGAAAAAAGACTACTTGCGGAACATGGCATTGCCTTTGTCGCCCCGTGACAACAAGTAGGCGAGGAGATCCAGCACTTCGTCCTGATTCAAAGGCTTCAGCAGATCTATCGGCATGATTGAAATCGGCGATGGCTGTAGCTCTTCAATTTCAGACTTGGAAATCTCTGAGATCTTTGTGGGGTCTTCCGGGCTGGTCAAAAGTCGAATGAGTTCGTCATTTTCTCCCACGATGCGACCGCTATAGGACTTCCCGGACGTGGTGACGACCGTCGTTCCTTTGTACTGATCACTGATAACCTTGCTTGGTACCATGATGGCTTCAGTGAGATCATTCAGGTTGAAGCGACCTGCCAGCTGAGTCAAATCGGGACCAGTCGCACCACCGTCTCCTCCGAAACGATGACAGATCACACACCGAGTTGCCGCGAACATTTTCTGTCCGTTGTCGAAGTCGCGCCCCTTCAGTCCATCCGTCGCCAGTGCGCGAACTTCTTCCAGAGTCCAGTCTTTGCCGGGGCCGGCAGGCTTTGGAATCTCGGGCAGCGTATACGGTTTGCGAGCACCACTGGCTTCAATCAACAGCCGCTCTTTCTCACTGGCATTCTCGAAACATTCGCGTTCCATGTTTCTCAGGAAGCCATGATAACTGGCTCCTCCCGCCCATTGATGAGCACGTTCAAACCAGGAGAAGTAGACCTTCCGCTGGTCCATTGTCCAGCCTTCTTTCAGGTTGCGAAGACAGAAGGCATACCACGTCTGCTGCTGATCCGGAGCTTTCTCGATCGACGCTGCAATTGCACCACCGTAGCCTCGGTTTCGAGCCAGCAAGTCCTTCATGTCATCAGTTACGGTTGGCTTCGAAGGAGCGTCCAGCAGCTTCACAGTCTTCGCGATGATGGTCGGAGAATGCAGATAGACCAGCATCTGGCAGAGTTCTCGATCCAGTTCATCGTCGCCTGATGGAAATGCATCGTCTATCCGTCCCACGAATTCCTGACGAACGGCATCATCCGGAGCGCCGAGTCGCAGGAATACGAGGCTCAGAGCTCGCAGATAGCCGAGTTGCTGTTCACGCGAAATTCCGGACCACGATATCGATCGCAAGGTGTTTAAACAGACCTTGTGGAGGTCGGCTTTCATTTCGACGACGGCCGCGTCGGCCGGATCCATTGACTTGAACGGAGTCCTGGCGAGGGTAATAACAACACCCAGCTTTTCATCCGGTTCACCTTTTGTGAAATCTGCCTGTTTGATCACTTCCGTCTTCATCACAATGTCAAACAGGGCGGAATGATAAAACGCGTTCCTCGAAGCAGCCTTCAGGAAACGGTCGCCTGTTCGAACATCGCTCTGGAGACCGTTCATATATGTCTCGGCATCCATTGGCGACTGTTTACCGTTCGCACCAACGCCGGCATGACTGGCCTCCAGAACTTTCCTTCGCGATCGAGCGCCGGCCTGTGAGGAATCTCGAAACTCCGTCGGTGCAGTCGATTCCGCGCCAACGTAAGTGACTCGAAACAGCTCAGACTGAGTGCCACGACCACCCACAGTGAAGTACATCGCTCCGTCAGGTCCGGCCACCACATCAGTCAACGGCAGCGGAGTGCGGGACAGAAACTCTTCTTTAGTCGCCGTATAGCTGCTCATGCCGGGTTGCGTATGAATGGCGTACATCGTGCCGAAGGTCCAGTCGCAGATGAACAATGCCTTCTGATATTTGGCGGGGAACCTGAGGTTGTAACCAAACTCAACTCCGACCGGACATCCTGGCCCGATGTTGACCATCGGCGGCAGGCTGTCGGGATAATGCTTGGGCCACTTACCGCTGCCGCTGCGCCAGCCGAACTCACTGCCGCTGGTTGCATGCACCACGCGTGTGGGGCGATACCAGGGCATACCAACATCCCATTCCATGTCGGCGTCATACGCAAAAAGTTCGCCATCAGCATTGAAGGCCATGTCGTAAGGATTTCTGTATCCCATCGACCAGATGTCCCACGTTTTCCCGTCAGGATCAGTGCTGGCGATCCAGCCACCAGGAGCGAGGATTCCCACCGCATGACCATTCGCGTCCCACATCCGCGGCAGCAGATGATCTTCAGCCCAGTTTGTCGGTACGCGACTCGTGTAATTCGGATTCTTCTGTTCTTCCCCTGCGTCAAAAGGCGGACGAGTATGGTTGCCGGCGATCAGGAAAATACGTGTGCCGTCTGGTGACAGTCGCAGTGCATGAGGACCGTGCTCCCCACCGCCACGAAGATCTTTCAGCTTCACGCATTCGTCGAACTGGTCATCACCGTCCGTATCGCGAGCTCGATAAAGTCCGCTCCCGGGACCACCGTTACAGCAGATGTAAAGCGAATCAAACGCCCACAACATCCCCTGCGCGCCGCTCGGCTGAACATCGCACCTGGAAAAATCAAGCCGCTCGACACTGACACCCCCTTCACCGTTGATCGGTGGAAGTGTGATTCGAAACAATCCTTTGTCGCCCTGATCACTGGCCAGCAGGCGGCTTCTATTATCGAATGTAATGCAGACCCATGAACCCAGTTCGTCTTTCGGAACGGTATAAAGCTTGTCGACCTGAAATCCGGGCAGGACTTCGAAGACTCCGGCGGGAACTCGTCCAGGCATCGCCGCGTTGTTGAACACCGATCCCCATGGCCCGCTACCGTAATCGCCTCGCAGTTGGACTGTCTCTGTCGAATCCGCGTCGCGTTTTGTACTGTAGGTCCACGTTTCGCTGGTCACGACTTCGATCGCATCACCAGTGTCAGGTTGAACGATCAGTTTCAGGACAAACGCTGCAACCCCGCCCTGATTTTCAACTTCTGCTTCAATGACATTCTTTCCTTTGACCAACACAGATGAGACATCCGCGTCCACAGGCTCCTGCCACTCACTGCTGCCGCCAACGCGTTTTCCGTTGATGAACACAGTGCCCACATTGTCGCATGACGCCCGCAGCCGCGCGGCCTTGATATCCTGTAGCTCAACTGTTGTCCGCAGAACATAGTTGGCGTTGTTGTCAGGCCCCCAGATCCACTTGGGAATCGTGCCTCCCGAGAACGCGGAATCAGGAATGCCCGTGATCTTTTTGTCTGTCAGCTCCGTGACATCCTGACCACGTTCAACAACGGGCTGACGTTCGACAGTCTGTGTCCACGTTTTCTGAGCCAGCAAAAGACCCGGCGAAAAGAGGACGATAAGGGCAATCAAGGGAACTCTCAACATGAGCACGCGTCCAATGTGGCGGGAAAAAACAGCAGGAAAGCGACTCATCGTAGAAGCCAATCCGAGGACCGTCCAGCAACACGTGACCGACCTGCAAGTCAGCCGTTGATGGATCAGGACGCGATAGGGAGCAATTCCATCAGCGTGCGCATTTGGCGAGTCGGCGTGACTGCCGGCTCGGCTCCGGGCTCAAACATGGCTCCGGGAGGTTCTGCTTTACGATCAATCCACGCGGTCGCCATCCCTGCCTGTTTTGCGCCGTGAATGTCGTTAATCAAATCATCGCCCACAAACAGGATTTCTTCGGGGCGGCAATTGGTCTGCTGACAAACAATTTCAAAGAACGCCGGAGCCGGTTTTCTCCAGCCCACTTCCGAAGAAATGATCACGCGAGAAATCCCCCGCAGCTCCTCAAGTCCCGCGCAGACGGTATTCAATCGCTCATCGAAATTCGAAGCAAGGACGAGCTGAAGCCCGGCGGACTTCAGAGTATTGATCGTAACGGCAACATCGTTGTAGCAGCGCCAGTGGGAGGCCAGGCCGAAATGGCGGTAAAGCGAATCGAAACATGCGTCGACCCGATTTGCATCAGAAACCAGTTCTGCGATGAGGTCATACCAGTACTGTCGCTCAGAGACTTCACTGGTGCGCAGATTCTCGTGACTGGAGCGTTCTGCCAGACGTGTTCCCAGAACTCTGCGAACAAAAGATTCGTCGACCGGACTTCCGCTCAGCTCTTTTAGAACTCGGCAGTAGGTTGCGGTGACGGATGGTTCCGCATAAATCAGCGTGCCCACAGCATCAAAGGCCACGACTTTGATCATTGATCCATCGATGGGATGTGTCTCTCGTGCGTCGATGGGTTTCGTCATAAGAAGCGGAGATTCAATTGGGCCGGAACGAGGCCCGGCTGTTGTCTCTGTATCCGGGCACATCAACGACAAGGTGCGCCATGGTGAATGCTCTTCGAGCCTCGTGGCGCGCTCTGTGCGAATCAGGCTTCCGGGTGATTCTCCGGAATCAGCCAGACCCACGCCTTGCCCAGCCGACCGCCATAATTTCCGGCCGTGATCTTTTCGATGCCCGGAACAACGGATGCCGCTTTGATCGCCGCCTGAGTCGCCGCACTAACGGTTGCCAGATCATGGCCGTTGATAATGATTTCCATCACCGACTTGATGCCATCCGGAATCTGTGAGTCAACTCCCGGACGACCTTTTAAAGTCGGACAGAACGGATGATTTGTGCTGGCGAACAGAAACTTGTGCTTGCTTCCGGCTTTCGACCCGCTGGCGGCTACTCCACCGGGGAATGGCGTAATTACACCCGGCACATGCTGGCAGGCCTCGACGGCGCGTTCAGCGGCTTCCAGGGAAGCGTCTTCACTGGTCGCCATGAACCAGAGATTTCCGCCCATGACACCGTCGTGATATCCGAATCGACGATCGATGCAGAACTCGCCGCCCATCGTGGGCACAACCCACATTTTGCGTCCAAAACGATCTTCGACCTGTTCGTAACCATCGCCGAAAAACGACAATTTTCGGCCCAGGCGATAGTAGGGTTCTGTCTGGCTGAGCGAAAAGCATGCAGTCGTCGCACAGGTCAGAACGTTCTGGCAGACTCGTGCCAGCAGGGCTTTCTCCAGAGCCTCAACACGATGTTTCCAGAAGCGAGGCACATGTAGCTGGCAGATGGCTCCCGGTCGTCCATCCGGAGTCACAAACGATTCGTCTCCGCCCGGACCCACGTAGCGATCCAGCCCCGCTTCGCAATCACACATGATCGTGGACGAACCGTAACCGGTCGCTGCATTGATGGCATGATCAAGCCACTTGCGATCGCGGGCCGTGATCAAAAACTCAACATAGAGACTGCGAAAAGCTTCGGCGTATGTGTCTTCAATCACACAATTCGAACCGGCACTGGTCATCGACCTTTTCCCTGATACACGTGATCTTCAGTGATGATCTTGTCCATGAAAATGTCGTGGTGAGCGACCGGTATTTCTTCAAACAGCTGACATTCAAAAGCCAGCGCGACCAATGGTGTGTCTCGGCGTGCATGCTGCAGCAACTTGTCGTAATATCCTTTACCATGGCCCATGCGAGCTCCTCGGCGATCGAAGCCAACGCCCGGCACCATGATCAGGTCGAGCGATTCTACATCGACTTGTTTCTCCGGCAGAGTTCTCAATTCGGCCTTCGGCTCCAGAATGCGATACATTCCGAGTTCCAGTTCGTCCATGCTGTCGAGACGGAAGAGTTCGAGTTCACCTTCAGCGTTGCACCATGGAACAACGATCGTCTTGCCGGACTGCAGAGCCAGTTCCAGATCCAGTCGAGTACGGACTTCGCTGCGTACGTCGATGTAAAACATCACGACTTCCGCGGTTGCATATTCCGGCAGAGCCATGAAGGCCCCGACAATGCGACGGCTCAGGTCATCTTTGTTTTCCTGAGCATTTCGGTTCGCATGAGCCTGCTTTCGCAGCAGGTCTTTTTTCTCGCGGATTGCTGACTCTGACATCATCTGAAATTGCCCTATTCTCAGACCGAACTGTAATGAGTTGAGTCAGACTTATCTGTCGCCGGGCTGTTGAAAGTGAACGAAGCCCTACGTTTCAGAACTGTGGCCGACGCATTCAGGAGTTTCGCGTCATCAGCCGAATGTTCTCCTGACATATTGCGGCTTTTAACCGGATACCCGCGTCGCTTCAACCGGTGACGCCTTCCGATCCGACTGTTCTTTCTGAACGGAACCCGGCTGGACCGTCAAGTTTGTCCGGACCGAGCCTTTTCCTGCGTGTGACGGCCCAGGAACACACTTCCCGGACCTGCTTGCCTCTTCGGCGGATACTATCTCGGGCTGCCAAATCCAGAAGCCGCTGGACCAGCGGTGCGGACGTCCCATTTTGGCTGCAGCCGGAGCCATTTGAACCGTCGTGCCCGCAAAGTCCAGGATGGTTCAGTCTCTTGCATTCCCGCCATGGATGCACCACGATGCCACCCCGCCAATTCTGCTTACCCGCCCGGAGGTTGCTTATGTGCCGAAGTTTGCTTGTGCTGTTGTGCGTGGTGTGTGTTTCAGAAACTCAGGCGGCCGATTGGCCTCAGTTCCGTGGGCCTGGCGGTCAGGGACACTCTGATGCCACAAATCTCCCGGTGACGTGGAGTGAAAAGGAGAATATCAAGTGGAAGGTCCCCGTCGCTGGACTGGGCTGGTCTTCTCCCGCAATTCAGGGTGATCAGATCTGGATTACCTCGGCCGTTGATGAAGGAAAGATTCTGCACGCCCTTGCGCTGGATCGAGCCACTGGGAAAACCCTACACGATGTTACGGTATTTGAGATCGCGGAACCTGGTCCGGTTCACTCGAAGAACAGCCACGCATCGCCTACGCCGCTGATTGAAGGCGATCGTGTCTACGTTCACTATGGCGCACATGGAACTGCCTGTTTGAAGACAGATGGAACCGTGGTCTGGAAAACTCAGGAGTTGAAACACAATCATCGCCATGGTCCGGGTGGCTCACCAGTCATCTTTGAAGACCTTTTGATTCTGAATTGCGACGGCTCCGATATTCAGTTTGTAGTGGCGCTCGACAAGAACACCGGAGAAATCCGCTGGAAGAAGAAGCGCGAACACATCGGTGAAGATCGACTCACCGGCAAATCCAATGTCCCGATGTCGTATACGACTCCGCTTCTGACTGAGATCAACGGAAACATTCACCTGCTCAGCAGCGGAGCGGACAGCATCGTGTCGTACAATCCTCGCAACGGCGAAGAGTACTGGTGGTTTCGCTATGACGGTTACTCAAACGTGCCGCGTCCCGTCGTGGGAAAAGGCCTGGTGTTCATCAGTTCCGGCTATGATCGTCCTGAATTCTATGCAGTGAAAGTGGACGGCACCGGCGACGTGACGGAAACTCATCTGGGCTGGAATATGAAGAAGGCGGCTCCGTTGAATCCGTCGCCATTGCTCGTGGGTGATGAACTCTATCTGGTGAGCGACAACGGCATCGCGACATGCCTCGATGCTGTCAGTGGAACTCAACACTGGCAGGAGCGTATTGGTGGAAATTTTTCTGCGTCACCAACATTGGCCGACGGAAAAATTTATCTGCTGGACGAAGAAGGCAAGACAACTGTGATTGCCCCCGGGAAGAAGTACGAAGTGCTCGCCACAAATTCGCTGGAAGGACGCACGCTGGCGACTCCCGCGATGGTTGATCAGGCGATTTTCCTGCGAACGGATACACATCTTTATCGTATCGAAAAGAAGTGATTCTTCGCCCCTGCGTTGATTCGGCGAGTCCTCTGCACGAGTGAATCAGTCTGCTGCTTCAACAGAAGCGAAAGGGGCCAATCGCATGCAGCAGACTGCTTGCGATTGGCCCCAAATTTTTTGATTCAGTCAGGGTGCTCAGTGTGGAATCCAGTTGGCGTGGAGCCTGACTAACTCCTCAATGCGTTTGCAGACTGTTCCGGGATCTGATTAACCGTCCCTGAAAGTCACCTTTATCTTCAAACGCTTTCCATCTTTTCTTTTCAATGTACCTTCCCAGACAGGAGGCTTCTCCTCGACCTTCTTCAGGACGACTTTGCCGTTCAGCTTTTCGAAGTTATCAATCAACAACTTTGTCTCTGTTCGACTTTCCGCTTCAACCTTGCCAACCTTCTTTTTTCCTTTGTAGATCACCTTGTCGGCAACGCGAAAAAATCCCTTCTCCACGACCTCATCACCGTCAGTCGCATGGAAGTCCCAGCGGGCTCCCTTGACGTCATCAACGCCGTCCTTTCCAGTTGCCTGGCAGAAAGCACTCTCCGCAGTCAGGAGCACGGCAAAAACTACCATCACAGAGCGAATGAGTTGAGGTAGCATTGAAGCCCTCCTTGAGGAAACACTCGATTAATTGTGAACGTGGGGAAGCCAAGGTATCCCAGCTCATTGCTTTCTGCAAGTCCGACGGATATGGCATCGCGGCAGATTCGATTTGTCTCGTGCGACTTCTTCTCCGTTTCAAAGTCATCATCTGGCAGACGTCAACAGGACGCTGGCCTGCGCATGAAACTGGCTTTCGCATGTAAAAGGATGGGCGTCAATAAGTGCCTGATGACGATCACTGCATGCAGCCGGGCGTATTGTCTCGATTCGCAAACGGCCAGTTTGCTGGCGAGTATTCAATAGCCAGTTCCGGTGTTTCAATGCGCTGACCGTCCATAGCCAGACTCTGCATGACTCGATCAAGAATGCCGGTGGTCAGCAAAGTTCGCTCGATCGGATAGGCGGCTTTCCGCGTCTGAAATGTGTGATCGATGGCTCGCAGCAAGCACGCAAAATGGCCGAACGGAGGTACCTCCTGAAGTCTGAACCAGGTCCCCACAGGCTCAGTCTGCCCTTTGATCTTCAGTGCCGTTGTGAATTGATCGGCAAGACCGTTGGCCATGACCACGGCCGATTTGAAACCGTCCTGATGCTCAAGCAAATAGATGGCCGAGTTCTCAGCGGGCTTCCAGCTGGTCGTATCCGCAGGACTCCCCGGCATCAGTTTTCGTGCCGCGGCGAAAAGCTCCGATGACCATTCTCCGGCGGCTTCACTCTCACGAATCTTCTCGCCCTTTATCGCCTGCACAGCCTTGATCCCCGTTCCGCCGCCGCGGCGTTTCTCCAGCAGACACTGATGAGCTTCCAGAGCGTGAAAGCCATAATCTTCAAATCCACCGTAGCCGATTGATAAGGCTGCTTCGACGTCTGTGCCGACGGGCAAGTCAAAAGATGGTTCTCTCCATGCGACGGGGAGTGAAGATCCCGCGATGAAGGGGAAGTTGAGCTCCCGAGCTGTCTCGTACATGGCCTTTGCGTCATCCCAGCGATAGGCCAGATGTTTGTCGTTGAAAACGGGAACCACCTGATCACATCGGCGAAAGGTCTGCACAACATCATCGAAGAATCGACGACGAGGATACATCCGCTGGCCCGTCTCCGGAGTCAGCTCATACAGCCCGTGCTCAGCGATGCAAAGAACTCCTGCGACCTGCAGCTGATCTGTGCCGAATGTCAGCGCATCGTCGACGGTTTCGGAGATTCGGAAACCATGTCGCCTGGCTTTCTCACGGCTCATGTCCTGAGACGGCACCTGATCCGTAAACAGGGAGACCAGCTCAAGGTCCGGACCAGCTCCGCCATCCTGCTGATAGCCCTCCAGAATCTTTCCTACAATGACATCCGCATGGCTGTTTGGTGTGTATACAGACACGACTGCCGCCACCGGTAACTTACGCCTCACTCCACAAGCTTCAAGAGAAGGGAGTGACCATGCTTGTGGAATGGCGGATCCGAAAAGTCCCGACAGTCCCGCCTGCAAAATTGATCGCCGCGTTCTCATGTCGATGGCCTGTTTCTTAATGAGTTGAGTTAATGCAGATGTCCGGGCTCAAGAAAAGTAATGCCATAGGCGAGGAGAATCCCCGCCAGCAGCGCCGCGGTCAGACGGACTCGATTATGAGCATGAAATTCCATTTCGGGCAGCAGGTCGCTGAGCGAAATACACAGGAACACGCCCGCGGAAAAAGCCAGTGAGGCGCTGACAAAGACATCCTGATAACTGCCAAACAATGAGATCCCAAAGCGGAACAGCAGAGCACCAATCGGGCACATCGTGGAGAAGATGATGCTCACGAGAAAACGGGATCGAGTTGACCAGCCGGCGCCAGCCATCAACGAAGTAATCGAGACGGCATCCAGCGGCTTATGCAGCATAATGGCCAAAAACGTCCCAAGCCCGGAGACCAGCGTAACGGCACGGAAGGTTGATTCCGCCTGCACGCTGGCAGCCAGAGCCATACCGTCGATCAGAGTATGCAAAGACAACCCCAGAGTAATCCCGAGCCAGCTTAACTGATGCGCGTGATGGCAGTGTGGTTGAGGCGATGGTTGAGGCGACGAGATCTCTGCGGCATTCAGGATGGTGAATGGAGATTTCGGAGCATCGTGGTGATCGTGATCATGATCATGATCATGGTCGTGGTGATGCTGTCCATGGTCATGTGAATGATCATGGTCATGACCGCGATGGCTGGCGCAGGGATCTTCTTCTGCTGTAGAAATTTCCAGTGGGCCATGATGATGAAAGTGGAAGCAGCGAATCAGCAGAAACATCGTGATGATTCCGGCCATCATCCACCAGGCAGAATCATCAGCCGACTGACTGCCGTGAATTGAATGAGGAAACAAGTGGAAGACCGCAATCCCCAGCATCAGTCCTCCGACGAAGCTGATGATCGTCTGCATCCGCGTATGCGTCAGGTTCACTAACGAAGGCAACCAGCCGCCGCCAATTGAGGCAATGACAATCGCCGCGCAGTAGGCGACCAGCAGCCAGCCAGAATTGCCCGTTCCTGAAGCCGTTGCTGCTGCTGATCGCTTGATCTGTTCGTCAAGGAATTCTTCTGCGGGTGAATTGGCTGAACTCCGTGAGCTCTCAAGCGGGGCAGGTGATACCTGAGAAGCTGGCAGGGCGGCGATCGCAATCGGTTCGTTCCACCGAACGCTCAATGCTTGTTCTGCACCGGCCCCGGAGTCGGGCAGAAAGGTGCCAGCAAAAAGCATCGCCAGCAGAGCGGGGAAAAGTCTACGAACAGCGATCATGACCGAGCCTGGGGTGAACGTTTCATTCTTCAAGGTGGCACGATAAGTTTTCACGACTCCAGTTGCGAATTCCGAGCGTCTCCATTCGGCAGATTCCCGCAGACCTTTCCACAATACTCGATCCGACGACTTCTGGAGCCTGTTCAACAACACGCCCGGCATCCGGGCAGATCGGCGAAGCAAGAGGGGAAAAGGGAATGGGTGGCTGTCGCAGCCATTTCAGGTGGACGGGGAAGACCTCCGCCCGTTGCCTGCAGGATCGCTACAACCGAAACACGCAGATCCGCGAGACAGTCCTGAAATGCAAGATTCGAATCACAAATGCAACACGTCACGAAATCCCGAACTAGGGTTCTTCTGCCCGCTCCTGGTTTTCCCGTGACTTGAGCAGTTGACCATCGACTCTCTCTGGCAGAGTGATTCCTATGCCCCTGCAGACTTTCAACTATCGCCTCATTACTCGCAGTGACTTCGACGGCCTCGTCAGTGCCGCACTACTGCGTGAACTCCAGATGCTCGACGACATCATGTTCGTGCATCCAAAAGATATGCAGGACGGTCTGATTGAGGTCACGTCTCGTGACATTATCACGAATCTGCCCTACGTCGCCAGTTGCCATCTCTGCTTTGATCATCATGCCAGCGAAGCGATTCGTAACGGCCAGACTATTCGCCAGAACTATATTCTCGACCCGGATGCCGATTCGGCCGCTCGCGTCGTCTACAACTATTTCGGCGGGGCGGCTCGCTTTCGACACATCAGCACCGAGATGATGGAAGCCGTCGACAAATGCGACTCTGGCCGATTCTCTCGAGAAGACATTTTGTCCCCCAAGCGCTGGGACCTGCTCAACTTTGTAATGGATCCTCGCACCGGCCTTGGGCGATTCCGGGATTTCCGGATTTCAAATTACCAACTGATGATGGCTCTGGTGGACTACTGCCGCAGCCACACGATCGAAGACATCCTGCATCTTCAGGACGTGCGGGAGCGTGTCGACCTTTACAATAGTCAGCGTTCAGACTACTGCGACCAGGTGGCTCGTTGTTCCGGAATCTACGGCAACGTGGCCGTGATCGACCTTCGGTTTGAGGAAGTCATTTATTGTGGCAACCGCTTCCTGTCTTACGCCTTGCTGCCCGAATGCAATGTGTCGGTGCATCTGCTGAGAAGTCGACAGCCCGGCATGACGGTTCTGGCCGTGGGCAAGTCGATCCTGAATCGCACGAATCCTGTCGAAGTGGGCCAACTGATGCTGAAGCATGGCGGCGGCGGTCACTCTGCAGCCGGCACATGCCAGATTCCATCTGATGATGCCGATGCGTTGCTGCCGGAAATTGTCGAATCTCTGAATCAGAGCATCGACATTATCGCCGAGAATCCTCTGTTGGCAGCGTTGGCTCGATAAGGTCAGCGCATAAAAACGGCTGTCCGACGTTGCCATCGGACAGCCAGGGAGGATTGATCAATGGATCGCTCCAAAGATCAGCAGTGACTCCCGATCCAGTCACCTCCTGACGAGGCAGATGAACCGCACCGTTTCGGGACGACTGGCTCAATCAAACATCAATCAGATCTTCACAGCCTTAACGGTGCGAATGATCTCGGCAGCAACCTTGTAAGGGTCAGCGTTAGATGCTGGACGTCGGTCTTCGAGCCAGCCCTTCCAGCCATTCTGTACGGTTGCGACTGGAATACGGATAGAAGCACCGCGGTCAGAGACGCCGAAGCTGAACTTGTCGATAGACTGAGTTTCGTGCTTGCCGGTCAGACGCATGTGGTTGTCAGCACCGTACACGGAGATATGTTCTTTGATTCGTGGAGCAAATCCACCGCAGATCTTCTCGTAGGTTTCTTTGCTGCCGCATGTGCGGAGCACGTTGTTTGAGAAGTTCGCGTGCATGCCGGAACCATTCCAGTCCGAATCACCCAGTGGCTTGCAGTGCCAGTTGATGGACAGGTCATACTTTTCGGCAGTTCGCTCGAGCAGGTAGCGAGCAACCCAGACTTCGTCCCCAGCGCGCTTGGCGCCCTTGGCGAAGACCTGGAATTCCCACTGTCCCGTCGCAACTTCTGCGTTGATCCCTTCAACATTCAATCCAGCCTGAAGGCACAGGTCGAGATGTTCTTCGATCAGCTCGCGGCCGAAAGCATTCTTCGCACCGACTGAGCAGTAGTAAGGACCCTGTGGAGCTGGGTATCCGCCAACCGGGAAGCCGAGTGGCAAATTGGTTTCGCGATCCCACAGGAAGTATTCCTGCTCAAAACCGAACCAGAAATCGTCGTCATCGTCTTCGATTGTCGCACGACCGTTTGAGTCATGAACCGAACCGTCTGGATTCAGAACTTCTGTCATGACCAGAAACGCGTCTGAGCGACCTGGATCTTCAAAAATTGCAACTGGCTTCAGCAGGCAGTCAGATGATCCGCCCGGAGCCTGATTTGTTGAACTGCCGTCGAAGCACCAAACTGGGCATTCTTCGAGAGTACCACCAAAGTCCTTCACAATCTTGGTCTTGGATCGCAATACCTGCGTAGGCTTTGTTCCGTCCAACCAGATGTATTCCAATTTCGACTTCGCCATTCTTTGCTTACTCCTCCCGGAAAAACCTGTGACGTTACGGTTATCTTAAATCGTCGGTCACTGCGGACAGAACAACGGCGTTCTGCTTCCTCCGACAACCTCGCACTACTCTTGTCTTGCTTCCCGTAACTGAAGCGACCTCCTGATCAGGACCTCCGGGCGGTGCCTTACGCCGACACCAAAACGTTCTCGCCCGTTCTCATCGCTACAATCAGGCATTCCCTCCGGATCGCCATGCTGTAGAGATTCCCAGCAGCCGTGCTAATTTATTGAGCAGCACTCCCGCAGTTATCGTGGTTAACTGCGGGTTCCACCATTTTTAGCATCCGCTATGCCAATTGCACGCGGAGCGGCCGCTTGTTCCAAACAAAGACTCAATCTGACCGAGCTGTTCAGCACTGAACTGCTGAAAAACGTGGAATAGCGATCAAATTCGCAGCACAAGGAATTTTCGTGAACGCGGGCGTACACTACTGATTGCCACCAGCGTGTCGCGAGGGCTGCATTGCCAGGAATGCATTGCCAGGTTCGTAATCGGCGTCCTCAGGGCATGGGCTCATTTTCGGCGAGCAGCAGGCGCAGACGAACGACGCAGGGAGGCCGACGCAGCCTTAAGAATCTGCCGACTCGGAATAGGCGGGCCGATCAATGTGCTTACTGAGCACTTTTCAGGTCGGGGCGCAGCTTCTGGGCGTCGCGCAAGTAGACGTGTTCAATTTCTTTTGGCTTGCGTTCGGAGTTGATATGCAGGAGTACTCGAATACAACGAGCCATTGATCCGGGCACCGGAATTTCCTGAGCACAAAGGAGCGGAACCTGGCTCATTCCCATGGCCCGCGCAGCCTCCGCGGGGAAGGCAGAGCAGAGGTCTTGAGTCGTCGTGAAAACCGCTGAGATCACTTCATCAAAGTCAGTGATCTGATTGCGGCGAAGCAGTTCTTCCATCAATTCCCGTGCGGCCGCACGGATCAAGGCCGGATCGTCAGACTCAACTGTGGTTGCCCCACGTACGCCACGAACCGCCATGAACTGATGCTCCGGGATGATTACACGAAAAACTTAGAATGACGGGGGCTTGATTCCCACACTAAAGCCGCCTCTGAAATCTTCATGCAGGCTGCGGGATTCTGATGAATTGCCCAGAAGCCGCAAGATCGACGAGCCAAAAGCCCTTGAAATCCCTGAGTTCCGGACACTCGGCGAGCGGCTGAGCGTCGGTCCTCAAAGGCTCTGAAGTAATTCGCAGGACGGCCTTTCCTGGCCGTCGTTGCAACAAAATATCGGTCGATCTCGACGCCCTGAAAACGGCGTCCAGCATTTTTGCTGGTTCTTCGTGCCTTCGTACCCTTGCCTGCGCCACGAGATGACCGAGATCAATTCACACTTCAACGCTCGGGCGGTTCTGGGTAATGGCCAAAGAATTTCTAGTAGAGCTGACGCCCAACCGCTCACCGTTGGGGATCGCCTGGGGATCGCCTGGGGATCGCAATGTCTCAAGTTTGCGGGGTTGTGTTGGGGTTGAGGAACGAACTTGCAGTTTAAGGGTGCCATTGATACCGTTCCCGCTCGTCTGTCCGCCGCACCGGTCTCCGGTTGCGGTGCGCGCTGCGAGCGGTCAGTTCTGGCCGTGGGTATTGGGGGCTCTGTAACGAGAATGTCTCGGGCAGATTTCGCCTCGTCGAATCAGGGGCTCGGTGCTGAAGGGTTTCAGCCGTCGAAGTCGCATGATTCGCCTTTCAACGTCGGCTGTGACGGGTCTCAGCCTTTCTAAATTCTTGGGGTTCAATTCGATGGCAAAAGCAAAGTACGTTTACACTTGGGGTGATGGTTAGGCAGATGGCGACGGCTCGATGAAAGCGTTGCTCGGCGGCAAGGGCGCGAATCTCGCGGAAATGACACGCATCAATCTCCCAGTGCCACCCGGATTCACCATCACGACCGAAGTTTGCACCTACTACTATGCGAACAAGAAGTCCTACCCGAAGGAACTTCAGGCTCAGATGGAAGCCGGCATTAAGAATATGGAAAAGATCATGGGCTGCAAGTTCGGCGATGCCAAGGGCATGCCACTGCTTGTTGCTGTGCGATCTGGTGCTCGTGACTCCATGCCGGGCATGATGGACACGATTCTGAACCTCGGTCTGAACGACGAAACCGTTCTGTCGCTGGTTGCCGCCACGAAGAACGAGCGATTCGCCTGGGACTGCTACCGCCGCTTTATACAGATGTACGGTGACGTTGTTCTGGGCGTGCAGAAGCGCGAAGGCGAAGATCATGAGCCGTTCGAAGTTGTCATCGAAGAGTTCAAGCACAAGAAGTACGGCAAGGACGTTATCGACAGCGATCTGACAGCCGACGACCAGAAAGAACTGGTCAAGCGATTCAAGGCACTCGTCAAAGAACGCACCGGCAAAGTGTTCCCGAACGATCCATGGGATCAGCTTCGTGGAGCCGCCGGAGCTGTCTTCGGCTCATGGATGAATGACCGTGCGATCGTTTACCGCCGCAAGTACAACATCCCAGCCGAGTGGGGCACTGCTGTTAACGTTCAGGCGATGGTTTACGGCAACACCGGCGACGATTCCGGTTCCGGCGTCGCGTTTACTCGTAACCCGGCGAACGGCGTTAATGAGTTCTACGGTGAGTTCCTGATCAACGCTCAGGGTGAAGACGTGGTCGCCGGTGTGCGAACTCCAGAACCTGTTGCGAAGCTCGAAAAGGCAATGCCAAAGGCATTCGCCGAACTGTTGAAGGTTCGTGCAACTCTTGAAAAGCACTTCAAGGACGTGCAGGACGTTGAGTTCACAATTCAGCAGGGCAAGTTGTTCATGCTGCAGACTCGTAACGGCAAGCGAACTGCCGCTGCGGCTCTGAAGTTCAGCATGGACATGGTCAAAGAAAAGCTCATCGACTGGGAAACCGCGATCATGCGTAACCCGGCTGATCAGCTCGAGCAGCTGCTTGCTCCAGACTTCGACCTCGCGGAAATCAAGAAGGCCAAGGTTCTTGCGACCGGTCTTCCTGCTGGTCCAGGTGCTGCGTCCGGCGTGATCTATCTGAACGCTGACCGTGCTGCCGCCGCTGCCGAGAAGGGCGAAAGCGTTCTGCTGGTCCGCAACGAAACCTCACCGGAAGACCTCCGTGGGATGATCGCGGCCGTTGGTATTCTGACAGCCAAGGGCGGTGTGTCTTCACACGCAGCTCTGGTTGCTCGTCAGATGGGTAAAGTCTGTATCTGCGGCGCCAGCGCTGTGGACATCGACTACAACAAGAAGACCGTCAAGATTGCTGGCCAGACCTTCAAAGAAGGCGTTGACCATCTGAGCATCGACGGGACTGCCGGTACGATCTATGGAGGCAAGGTTAAGACTGGTCCATCCAGCATCGTCATGGGTCTGCTCTTCGGTGACAAGGCTGCTGCCAAAACCGAAAAATTCCAGGCCTTCAAACAGCTGATGGAATGGTGCTCTAAGGTGACTCGTCTGGCTGTTCGAACCAACGCGGACAATCCAGAGCAGACCGAACAGGCCATCGCCTTCGGTGCTCAGGGTATTGGTCTGACACGAACCGAGCACATGTTCTTCGAAGGCGATCGTATTGACGCTGTTCGAGAAATGATTCTCGCCGACAACCTCGACGACCGAAAGAAGGCTCTTGCGAAGCTTCTGCCTTATCAGCGAGAAGACTTCACGGGCATCTTCAAGGCTCTGAAGGGTCTGCCTGCGACCATCCGACTGTTGGATCCACCACTGCATGAATTCGTTCCTCATGACGACAAGGCTCAGGCCGACCTCGCCAAGAAGATGGGCGTGAAGCCAGACAAGGTGAAGGCTCGCGTTGCTCAGTTGCACGAGTTCAACCCGATGCTCGGTCACCGCGGTTGCCGTCTGGGGATTGCGTATCCGGAAATCACGGAGATGCAGGCTCGAGCGATCTTCGAAGCGGCTGCTGATGTTGCCAAGAAGAAGATTCCAGTGAATCCAGAAGTGATGGTTCCGCTGGTTGGCTTCAAGAAGGAACTCGACCTGCAGGTTGAGATCATTCACCGAGTCGCCAAGGAAGTGATGTCTGAGAAGAAGATCACTTTCAACTACATGGTTGGTACGATGATCGAAGTTCCTCGTGGTGCCCTCACCGCTGACGAAATCGCGCACACTGCAGAGTTCTTCAGCTTCGGCACGAACGACCTGACCCAGACCGCTCTCGGCATCAGCCGCGACGACATGGGTAACTTCCTTCAGCCATACACCGAGAACGAGATCTTCAAGAAGAACCCGTTCGCGACCTTGGATCAGGTTGGCGTTGGCCAACTGATGCAGATGGCTGTCGAGAAGGGCAACAAGACTCGTCCGGGCATTAAGCTCGGCATCTGCGGCGAACATGGCGGTGACCCAGAGAGCGTGAAGTTCTGCCACAAGATCGGCCTGAACTACGTCAGCTGCAGCCCTTACCGCGTTCCTGTCGCTCGTCTCGCTGCTGCTCAGGCAGCTCTTGAAGAGGCGAAAGCGACTGAACCGAAGAAGGGTAAGAAGTAGCCTTCAATCGTAGGATGGACATTCCTGTCCGTCTCTAGTTGACTGAATCCGAAGCCCGACATCGCAAGATGCCGGGCTTTTTTGCGTCCTCGACATCTGCGATGCCAACCGCAACGCGGTTCAACAGCACAAATCGCGAACGACGAATCAATGTGAAGCCAAACCCAGACACTTTCACCGGGCTCTACTTCAACCGCTCCAGCACACCCTTGCGTTTCACGATGTTCTTGTAGTCCCACTGGATGTCTCGGGACTTTTTGAGCCAGCGAGTCAGGTCTTTTACCTTGATCTCTTTGACCGACGTGAACCGTGCGTCGGCGGCTTTGAATTTGCCTTCGGGGTGCAGGCCCGATTCGTCGAACGATTGGCCGCTCCAGAACAGCAGGCGAACGCTGTCTTTGAGTTTGCTGTAGCCGACGACTGGGTTGCCATCGAGAAACCAAACAGGATGTGCATGCCAGATTTTGCTTTCGGCTTCTTTCAGCACTCGTTCAATGATCTCAGCGAGTCGGCCACAGATGTTCCCGCCCTCTTCGGACAGCGATCGATTGTAGGCAGCGATTTGATCATTCATTCGATAACTCCACAAGATCCTGCGAATGGCCAGCCGTGCATGGTCAACACACAGACCACTCGACGTCGCTTCAGAATCTTGTCGTAACGAATCCGTCTGTGGCCAAACGTCAAACCGGTCAACCTAAAAAAAGCACCCGGGACCAAACAGTTCCGGGTGCTTCTTTATTCATAATCTGACGAATCAGAAATGACTACTCTTCTGAAGACAGCAAATAGATCTCGAAGATCAGAGTCTGGTTCGGGCCAATTGATGGTGGTCCGTTTTCGCCGTAGGCCAGTTCGCTTGGAATGAACAGGCGGTAGTGAGAACCAACCTTCATCAGTTGCAACGCTTCAGTCCAGCCTTTGATAACCTGAGTCACACCGAAGGAAACTGGAGCATCGCCTTCGACAGGTTCCTTGCCATCGTAGGAGCTGTCAAACTTGGTGCCGTCGACCAGAGTTCCACGGTAGTGAGTGCTGACAGTGCTGGCTTTGGTTGGAACAGCTCCGTCACCTTCTTTGATGACGAGATACTGCAGACCGGACTTCGTGACTTTGACGCCTTCTTTGGCTTTGTTCTCTTCAAGGAACTTCTTGCCGTTGGCGAGATTGGTTTCGCCCTTCTTTGCTTCCTTCGCGGCCATTTCTTCGCGAAGAGCACCGAAGACTTCTGCGATCTGTTCTTCTGTCAGAGCAGACTCTTTGCCGGCGATTGAAGCGGCAATTCCTTCAGCGATGATTTTTGGATCAAGGTCAAGACCCTGACGCTTCAGATCTCTGCCAATATTGAAGCCAATGGCATAGCTGGCTTTGTCTTTGGTGGTTTCCAATTTCGGAGCTTCTTCTTTGGCAGGTGTTTCATCCTGCGCACTGACTGAAATGGCGGACAGAACGAGAACGGCAGAACAGAGAACAAACAGCGGACGAATCAACATGATCCAGAGAACTCCAACAGCGCGGAAACTCACTATCGAATTGACAGCGCAAAGCAGTTCCGCAAGTGGCATTAAGGGGCAGATTGGCGACAAGAAGCCAAACTGTGCAGTCGAAGCATCGGACGGGGAAATAGAGGCAGGAGCCGCAGGATCCTCTCGAAGGAAAACCGCAGAATCTCTTCACTATGACGAATTTCCGAGGGCTTTCAATTCCGGACTCTTTCAATTTGCGGACGATCTCGAAGTCAAAAGACAACTTTGAAACCATCTGTTACATTTTTCCATCGTTGCCGTAGCTCACGAGCCGCCACCTCGGAGATACAGCAGGAATCGAGTATCAAAGCGGTCCGGCTCAAAATTATTCAGTACGCGGCCACGAGTGAGGCGATGCTCCTGACGCATCTCTCGCGAATGCCCCGCCAAAATCATACAGGGTGGAAAAACATGCGTTTTAATGCGTTTTGTGCGATTGTTGGGCTTTTGATCATCTCCGGGGGCAGCGCGATTGCGGGAGACTGGCCGTCCTGGCGAGGTCCGAACCGAGATGATATTTCTACAGAAACCGGGCTGCTGAAGTCCTGGCCTGAGGGTGGACCGAAGAAGCTGTGGACCTCAAAAGACTGCGGGCTCGGTTATTCAGGCGTTTCGATCGTCGGCGACGTGCTGTACACCATGGGAGCCGACGGCACCACTCCCGAGTCTCATGAATTCATCATCGCGATTGATGTCAAAACAGGTAACAAGATCTGGCAGACTAACATCGGTCTGTATCTTGATAACGGCTGGGGTGGCGGGCCACGCAGTACTCCGACCGTCTCTGAAGGATTCGTCGTGGGCATTGGCGGAAAGGGCGACGTCGTATGTCTTTCCGCCGCTGATGGTTCTGAAAAGTGGAAAGCCAGTCTGACAGACATGGGTGGAAGTATCCCAAGCTGGGGGTTCTGCGAATCCGCTTTGATTGATGGTGAGAAGGTTCTTGTAACGCCTGGTGGTCCCAATGGAACGGTTGCGTGCCTGGACCTGAAAACCGGTGAGAAGCTTTGGCAGTCCACCGAAATGACAACGAACGCTCATTATTCCTCAGTGATCGTGGTCGAGCATTTCGGCCAACGTCAATACATTCAGTTGACCGAATCCAAAGTGTTTGGCTTAAACGCCGCCGATGGTAAACTGCTGTGGCAGGGAGACTTCCCGGGCCGCGTCGCGGTGATTCCAACTCCAATTTACAAGGACGGTTCCGTATATGTCACCGCCGGATACGGAGTGGGCTGTTTGCTGTTTAACGTGACCGCTGACAACAAAGTCGAAAAGATCTACGAGAACAAGGTGATGAAGAATCATCACGGCGGCGCGCTGCTGGTGGGTGAGCACATCTATGGTCACAGTGATGCCACAGGGCTTGTCTGTCAGAATATGCTGACCGGCGAGCAGGTCTGGTCGGATGACCTGAAGAACAAGAGCAAAGGTGCGGTCGCTTATGCGGACGGCATGCTTTACTGTCTGGAAGAAGGCTCCGGAGAATGTTTTCTGGTGGAAGCAACTCCTGCGGGTTATAAGGAAGTCAGTCGGTTTAAGCTGGATCCACAGACAACACAGCGAAATCCACAGGGAAGAATCTGGACTCATCCAGTGATTTGCAACGGCAAGCTTTATCTCCGAGATCAGGAAATTCTGTGCTGTTACGACATTAAGCAGCAATGATTTGCGGGGCGAAAAACGCCGACCGTGAATGATGACCGCTGAATGATCATCAGCCAATTCTTGCGACTCGTTCCTTTCGGGACGAGTCGCTTCTTTGTCGGTGACAAAAGGGAACTCATGACAATATCCGGACAACGTCGGAAGGGGATGTTGATTGATTCGCCCCCGACCCTGCGTCGGGGGGTTATTGGCTTTTGCATCACTGAAACGGAGACCCTCCTCAATGGCGCAAAAGCCAGCAGGCCCCTGAGGCAGGCTCAGGGGGGGCTAAGGCACAGTCGCGTCATAACTTCCGTAGCTGAACTCATGAAACGTCAGTCCGAACTCTCACGAGTTCGGCTACCAAGAGAACTTATTTGGGGACCATACCTAAATCACCAGGCCGGATGGCCGTCGCGTTTCCTGCGGTTTGCGTCGATAATCTGCCTGCTAATCTCCGTTTCTGCAGTCAATGCTCAGGAACCAGCCGAAGGCCAAACGCGATTCGTGGATTGTTCGCTGCTGGTGGCTCCGGAGTATCCCGCGACCTGGCCGACTCATCCGTTTCCTCGCTTTCAGTTGATTCACGAACAGACCATCGGCCCCAACAGTCCCTTCAATATTGATGTCCTGCTGATTGACGGAAACACCGGAACTCAGATGGATGTTCCACCACATTCAGTCGTGCGGCCAGAACTCAACCGCGAAAAGTCCGGACCCTTCGGCCTGGCGTTTACCGACAAAATTGAAGCGTGGCAATTTGGTGGTGAAGCCTGTGTGATCGATGTCCGGGACATGCTCGACAAAGCTCCCAACGGAGTGAGTCCACTTATCATGCCAGCGCAGGTCGAAGCATTTGAGAAGCAACATCGACAACTGAAGTTTGGCGACGTTGCGCTGTTTCGCAGTGACTATTCTGACAAGTACTATCGACCGTTCCCGGATGGGCATCGCTACATTGCCGATGTGGCTGACCGGCTTGCTCCGGGATATCCGGATCCAGGCCCGGAGACGATGGAGTTCCTGGCAACTCGCGGTGTGCTGACGCTTGGCACCGATAGTGCCAGTATGGGGCCGATGCCGAATCTGGCCGAGCCGACTCATTACGCCGGATTGCGGCACGGTATGATCTGGACCGAAGGTGCGACAAACCTGAGTCAGCTTCCGGCGACCGGAGCATTTTATTGCATGTTGAGCCCGAAACATGCGGATGGGATGTATTCGGAAACTCGCGTGTTTGCCGTTGTTGGGGGCGACTTGCCCAAACGGTTGATCGAGTCGACTCGTAACAAACGTGCTATAGATTTATCGCCAACATTGTCCATGAAGTTGCCCGTAACGAATTCCGGATCGCTGGCCGGTCGACATCGCCAGGTCTATGTGAAGGTCGATTTTCTGTATTCGCCCGATCTTGATCTGTGGCATCATACGCATCTGATGGACGCGACCGCGGGAACTCATCTCATTACGCCCTCGTTTGCTGTGCCAGCGGAAGGAACAACGGTCGAGTATTCGCCGGAGGTGCGAGGATGGCTGGAAGAGTACGAAGCTCGTTACGGCAAACGTGGATTCAGTTCACGGACAACGGAGCAAGTTCCGCTTGAATGGACCTGCGGAGATGCTCGAGTGGTCGATGTGCGATTTTTAGTCGGGACAACGGATCGTGCGAAGTGGCCTGCTTCACCGGAAGTGACCGTCGACCATTTGAAAGCGTACGAAAAAACGCATGGCGATTTTTCCCCCTGGCAGATTGTGATCTTTCAGACGGGACATATCGATACACATTTGAAACCAACTCCGGATGATAAAGGAGTCTGGACCGATCCGCTCACGGGAAAATCAGAAGGTTGGCCAACTCCCGGACCGGATGCCATTCAATACCTGCGGAGCAAGGGGATTCGATGTATCGCGACGGATGCTCCGGACCTGGGCGGAGTGGATCCACGACGAGCCTTGATGACGTATTGGGCGTTGGGGAGTGCTGACATGGTGGGCATCGAATTCCTGAGCAACGTTGGCAACGTTCCTGAAAAGTCGTATTTCCTGTTTGCTCCGGTTCGGATTCGAGATGCTCACGCCAGCCCCGGCCGAGCGATCGTGCTGCACTGAGAATATTCCGGAAAGAAGACTGTCCAAACGATGCTGAGTAGTTAACAAACCCCAGCATTCTCGGGTTTCAGGGCGTAGGAGACAGTGAATTCAGACGGTTTTAAAGGTAGGTCCTTTCTGCCGGAAAGGACTTTCGCCGCCAGGCGAACCCTCGGTGCATATCGTTTACAATTGCGCCGGAATCTGACTGTTCCAGCATGTGAATGTCGCGGAAAGCCGCGAGGTCCAGCCCGGCAGGCTGGACCTACAGGAACAACAAATCGCCACGCAAGTGATGCGATGTTATAGACCCCTCAACACAGACAATAGCATGACCAACGATACCAAATTCACCATTGTTCGAAATCCAACTCGCCGCATTGCTGTTGGGGATCGCTTTATTGGCGGCGATGCTCCGATTGCGATTCAGAGCATGACCGCGACCAAGACCACCGACATCGACGCGACCGTGCGTCAGATCAATGATCTGGTCTCTGCAGGAGCGGATGTCGTTCGAGTGGCCATTGATAATCAGAAGGAAGCGGAAGCGTTGATGGAGATTCGGCGGCAGGTCAAAGGTAACCTGTCCGTGGATCTGCAGGAGAATTATCGTCTGGCTGAAGTGATTGCTCCGCACGTCGACAAGATTCGTTACAACCCTGGCCATCTCTATCACCACGAACGATCCAAACCGTGGCAGGAGAAGGTTCGATATCTCGTCAAGGTGGCGCAAGACAATGATTGTGCGATGCGAGTTGGCGTGAACTGTGGTTCGGTTGATCCGGATGTGAAATCAAAATTCGATGAACATGATTCAATCTCGCCGATGCTGGAAAGTGCGTGGGAGCATTGCCGGCTGCTCGACGATCTCGGGTTTACTCGGTATTGCGTTTCTCTGAAGGATTCGGATCCTCAGAAGGTCATTGAAGTTAATCGGCGATTTGCCGAGAAGCGCCCGGATGTTCCTCTGCATCTGGGGGTCACAGAAGCCGGGATGCCGCCCGATGGAATCATTAAGACTCGAATCGCTTTTGAACAGCTGATTAGTCGTGGCATTGGCGACACCATTCGAGTCTCTCTGACAGTCGCGAACAATCGTAAGGCTGAAGAGATAGCAGCCGGAAGAAAGATTCTGGACGACATCGCGGCTGGTCGCGTACGCAGCTTTGTGGACTATGGATTGAAAACGCTCAATATTATTAGTTGCCCAAGTTGTTCGCGGGTTGAGAACGAAGCGTTTATTGAACTGGCCGAGCAGGTTCGTGACATGACTCGCTACGCCGAGCAGTACAAGATCACGATTGCCGTGATGGGTTGTCGAGTCAACGGCCCCGGTGAAACGGACGATGCGGATCTTGGGTTATGGTGCGGACCGACCCACGTCAATCTGAAACGCGGCAAGGATAGTCTCGGTGCGTTTCCCTATGATGAAATCCTGCCGAAACTGAGAGTTGAACTGGATCAGTTGATTGCACGTCAGACAGGTTGAGATTCTGTCGCTCGGAAAAGAGCACTCCTTGATGCGTGCAATTCTGTTTGCCCTGCGCTTTAACCAGATCGTCGTGTTATCTAAGATACGACTCGCATGTTTCGACAAAGCGCGAAGAAGAGATGGGAGTTACCTCAGGGCAGTCGGCTGGCGATCTGGCAAAAGATCACGCCACCACAGATGTTCGTGGCTTCGTTCGCGCTGTTGATTACCGCCGGCGGGGCGGCCCTGAAGTTAATCCCGGGCAATTCGACGGAAGCACCTCTGGGCTGGGTCGATGCCATGTTTATGTCGACGAGTGCCGTCTGCGTAACGGGGCTTGCTGTTGTCGATCCCGGTACAGTCTTCACATTTCAGGGACAAGTCGTCCTGTTGTTACTGATACAGTTTGGCGGCCTCGGCATACTGACCTTTACGAGTCTGATCATTGCCGCCCTTGGCAGACGATTATCGCTTCGTGAAGAATCTTTGTGCATTTACACGCCCGATACAGCTCTGCATCTGACAGCCGGTCAGGTCACGATGAACATTGTGCGTTACACTCTGATTTTTGAGGCTGTCGGGGCGGTCCTGCTTTATGTGTTCTGGGTTCCAACGCTGGGATGGCAGGGAGCACTCTGGCCTGCGGTATTTCACGCGATCAGTGCTTTTTGCAACGCCGGGTTCTCGACGTTCTCAGACAACCTCATGGGATTTCAGCAGTCACCCATGATTTTAATAACCGTTTGTGGCCTGATCGTGCTGGGCGGGCTGGGCTTTTTGACGCATGAAGAGTTATTGCAGACTGTGAAGTCTCGCCGTGCCAAAAGAGCTTATCGGCTCTCCTTGCAAAGCCGAATTGTGATTGTCACGACTCTGGTTCTGATCGTCGGCGGCTGGATTGTGCTGACGGTTCTGGAATGGGACAGAACACTGAGCGAATTGCCGGTCCAACATAAGATTGTGAATGGCTTGATGATGAGCATCACCACTCGCACGGCCGGGTTCAATTCGATCGACTACGGCAAGGCTGCGGAGAGCTCCAACCTGGTCACGATGCTGCTGATGGCAGTTGGTGGTTCTCCGGGATCAACGGCAGGTGGCATCAAGACGACGACGCTGGCGTTGATGATTATTATGGCGTGGTCCAAATTGCGAGGCCAGCAGACAACATCGATCTGGTACCGGTCCATTCCGGAAGAGACATCGTCTCGGGCCGTAGGGCTGTTCACGATTGCCTCAGCGGTTTCACTGCTGGGGATTCTTTTGCTCACGATGTCCGAAGGACACCTTAAGCCTGACGGGAGTGTACTCACGGAATGCATGTTTGAAGCCATGAGTGCGTTTAATACCGTGGGCCTGTCGATGGGGATTACGCCAAAACTATCCGTGGTCGGAAAATGGACCACGATTCTGCTGATGTTCTTTGGACGAGTCGGCCTGCTGACTCTCGCGGCGGCACTCACAGTGCCTCGCTCTGGGTCCAAAGATTTTCGATATGCTTATGAAGATGTTGTGGTGGGGTGAGCGATGAAGCGATTCGTTGTGGTTGGACTGGGGAACTTCGGTTCCAGCGTGGCAGAGTCTCTGTTTTCGCAGCGGCATGAAGTCATCGCCATCGACATGAACGAGGAGTCCGTCGATCGAGTTGCTCCGTATGTATCGCGTGCAGCTGTTGGTGATGCCAAGAACATTCGGACTCTCGAACGGCTGGGCGTTAAAGGTGCGGATGCGGCTGTCGTCAGCACCGGCGATGACATCACCGCCAGCATTCTCACAACGATGGCCCTGCATGACCTCGGCATTCGCGATGTCTATGTGAAAGTCATTTCTCGAGACCATGCACGTGTTATGGAACGAATGGGAGTTTCCGAAACAATTTTCCCGGAGCGTGAATCAGCGCTGAGTCTCGGGAAACGCATGTCGGGGGTTGGCCTGCTGAACTATGTTTCCATTGGCACAGGGTTCAGTATTCAGGAAATGGGAGTGCCTTCCAGCTGGAATGGCAAAACCCTGCGAGCGCTGGCTTTGAGACAAAATTACGGGATCACGGTTGTTGCAATTCATGATGTGCTGTCAGACAAAATGTCATTCACATCAGACCCGGATACAGTTCTGAAAGAATCTGACGCACTCATTGTCGCTGGCAATGATGAAGATCTGGCCAGAGCCGCTGAAGTTGTCTGATGCTGCAGTTGTCTTCGAAAGTGATGTCGTTCATTCCTGAGCAATGAGCGACCTGCCAGCCACTTTTCACCGGGGAGAAACTCTTCCGCAACGCAGACGGGCGTCTGCATGCAACTCATGGAGTGTGACTGAGTATCTGTTCAGATTGGACTCCGGTGTTTGCAAGTCGGAAGACGCTGTGCGGCGGACAGCAGTAAACAAGACCTGCGTGCGGTGTTGCCGAAGGAACCTTCACTGCCCTCCCGGAATTATTGATTGCTTCGTCCTGATTGACGACGCTTCAGTTCCATGTTGCAATGCAGGCATGTTTTTCAACAGACACGTTTTCTGCATGCCTGTTGCTGAAACCGCGAGCCGCATACCTCGAGTCAGGGAGTCGCTTTCATGAACCTGCAGCCCAGACTAAATCGTCGAGCACTCCTTCAAAGCTCTGCCTTTGGATTTGGCTCGATTGCACTCAGCCAGCTCCTGGAAGCAGACGGGCACACATCACCAATCACGGGGCCGCATTTTTCTCCTCGTGCGAAGAACGTCATCTTCATTTTTATGTCGGGTGGTCCCAGTCATCTGGACCTGTTTGATCCCAAACCAAAACTCAATCAACTGCACGGACAAGCGGTTCCGTCCTCGTTTCTGGAAACACTGGCAGACCCCGTTATTAAAGGCGATGCTCGCTGCTTCGGAAGCCCGCGGACGTTTCGACGTTACGGGCAGTCAGGCATGCAGTTTTCTGATTATGTGCAGCATCTTGGTTCTTGTGCAGATGATCTGTGCATGGTCCGATCGATGTACACAACGACGAGCAATCATGATCCCGGTCAGCTGTTAATGCAGTGCGGATCAACGCTGTTTGGACATCCCTGCATGGGCTCGTGGGTGACTTACGGCCTGGGCAGTGAATCTCAGAATCTGCCGGGCTTTGTTGTCCTGTTATCCAATTCCGGAGAAGGCGTTGACGGCGGCACGGCACTATGGAGCAATGGATTCTTGCCGTCGAATTATCGAGGAGTCACGTTCCGAAGCCAGGGCGATCCGATTCTGCATTTGTCGAATCCAGATGGCCTTTCCTCCGAAATGCAGCGACAGCGACTAAAGGCCATTTCGCGGCTGAACTCGGCTCGATTCGAAACGACAGGCGACCCGGAAATCACCGCGAGAATTGAAGCGTATGAACTCGCCTATCGCATGCAATCCGCAGCGCCTGAGCTGGTTGATTTTTCTAAGGAGACTGAGACAACTCGCAGGTTGTACGGTCTCGATCAGGACATGACACGGCCGTTTGGATCGAACTGTTTGCTGGCTCGGCGAATGGTTGAGCGTGGTGTGCGATTTGTGCAGTTGTATCATTCGACGTGGGATGATCATTCAGATCTGAACAACCATCTGAAAAAGAACACCGACATGACGGACCTTCCGGCAGCCGGTTTGATTCAGGATCTGAAGCAGCGAGGTCTGCTGGATGAGACGCTGGTGATCTGGGCTGGTGAGTTTGGGCGAACGCCAATGCACGAGATTCGACGGGGCGTCGTGTCAGGGAAAGAAGGCCGAGATCATCATCCGTTTGGCTTCTCAATTCTGATGGCGGGCGGTGGCATCAAAGCGGGCACGACGATTGGCAAGACCGACGAACTTGGCTACCACGCCATCGAGGATCGAATCCACGTCCATGATTTGCAGGCGACGATTCTGCACTGTCTGGGGCTGGATCATACGCGTCTGACTTATCGCCATCAGGGACGCGATTTCCGATTGACGGACGTGGCTGGCAACGTCGTTGAGAAGCTGCTGGCGTAGCGTTTGTCGGCCCTTCATTCTGGGGTAGGATGAGCATTCGCCCGTCGCTGTTTAGTCGGACAAGAATGTCCAGCCTACGTTTACGGCAGGCCCACGGGTTGCAACGGGCAGCGGCTGGCGACAAAGGTGTGAGTCTGGCCATCGTTTTCGAACTGTACGCTGATCGTCGCTCGGCTTGAACCACCAGAGAGTTCTGTCACGATTCCTCGACCATATCGCGGATGTCGCACCTGCATGCCCATCGCAAACTGAAATGCGCCGGGAGAATCCGTGGTGGCTGTGGCATCGGGAAGGCCTTTCTTCGCCGCCAGCTCGGCCGCCGTCATAATCAACTTGCGATCACCGATCTTCTGAGCTGCCTCAAACCTTCGTCGAGCCTGCTCAAGGCGTTCATCCAGTAGCGCGGCAGTGATGGGTGGAGGCGTCGCAACGGACGCCTTGCGATCAATCACGCCGTGCAGTTCAGCTATGAAGGGACTGGAAATCGTCGTTCGCCGCATACCGCGAAATGTTCGCTCTGATGTCTGCGTTAATGTCAGGTTCTGCATGGCGCGAGTGATCCCGACGAACAGCAGACGGCGTTCCTCCTCGAAACTGGAAACATTGCCATCCGTGACGGCACGTTCATGAGGAATCAGGCCACTTTCGATCCCGATGATATAGACCGACGGAAACTCCAGACCCTTTGATGCATGCAGAGTCATCAACGTTACGCTGCCCTGACTCGCATCCAGATTATCGGTTTCATTGGCGAGCGTGGCGAGCTCCAGAAATCCCTGCAGCGATGTCCGATCGTCTTCCATCAGGAACGCTGGCATGCCAGCTTCCTCTTCATCACGTTCGTTGTGCATCTGTTCCGACAGAGCATCATACTGTCGGGCCGCCGAGATCAGTTCGTGCACGTTGGCCGCGCGATCAACATCCGCTTCTTCTTCGTCATCGTCTCGCCACAGTGACATGTAGTCGATATCGGCGATCAAGCGTTCGATCAACGGGGATACTCGACCTTCAGCCGACTGCTCGTGCAGTTTGTTGATCAAATCGGTAAAGCCATCTACGGCCTTGCGGACTCGCGGAGTGATGCCATCAATGCTCCGTACTTCGCGAGCGGCACTGAACATGCTGATGCGATGTTTTTCCGCGTAGTTCCGCAGCTTCAGCAATGTGGTGTTGCCGATTCCTCGAGCCGGGCGATTGATGATTCGCTCCATCGCGGCATCATCAGACTCATTCTCAATCAACCTCAAATAGGCAATCAGATCGCGAACTTCGGCTCGTTCGAAGAATGAGTATCCAGCGGCAACCTGATAGGGAACCGCATGACGACTCAGCGCCGTCTCCAGCAACCGCGACAGTGCGTTGACACGGTAGAAGATGGCAAAATCAGAATACTTGCGAGCTCCGGAGGCCACCTGAGCCGCGATCTCTTCCGCAATGCCATCGGCTTCAGCATCGGGATTCTCGAACAACAACAGTCGAACTGAGTCGCCTTCCGGATTCTCGGTCATCAGCTTACCGCGATGCGGCCGACGATTGTTGGAGATCAACTGATCGGCACATTTCACGATGCGCTGTGTGCTGCGAAAGTTCTGATCCAATGAAACGATATGGACGTCCGGAAAGTCTCGCTCAAACGTGGAGATATTTCCCGGCCGTGCTCCGCGCCAGCCGTAAATGGACTGGTCTGGATCTCCTGTTGCACAGAGATTGGGATGAATCTGCGACATCGCATGCACAATGTGATACTGAGCCAGATTCGTATCCTGATACTCGTCGACCAGAATAAAGCGGAAGTAATGATCCAATTGTTCGCGGACGTTTGGCTCATCGTCCATCAGCCGGACGACGTGCAGCAGCAGATCATCAAAGTCGACAGCGTTCTGTTGCCGAACGCGAGCTTCGTAGAGCGGGAAAACCTGATACACGATGGCGTCCAGAGGATTCCCGGGACGCTGTTCGAACTGCTGCCGAAACTGCTCGGCACTGATCATTTCATTGCGAGCACGGCTGATGCGGCCCAGAACTCGCCCGGGCTCCTGAAACATCCCGTCCAGTTTTTCCTCTTTCATGATATGACGAATAATGGAGACCTGATCGGAATGATCCAGGATCGTGAAATTATTCTTCAGCCCAACATGTTCGGGAAATCGCCTTAGAATTCTCGAGCAGAAGCGATGGAACGTGCTGACGCGAACTCGCAGCCCGCCCAGCAGCTTTTCGACTCGCTCCTGCATCTCGCGAGCCGCTTTGTTGGTAAACGTCAGCGCGAGAATGTGTTCAGGGGTCACGCCGCGTTCGAGCAGACGAGCAATTCGATGGGTGATCACTTGGGTCTTGCCGGAGCCTGGCCCGGCCAGCACCATCAGCGGCCCTTCGAAATGCTCCACCGCTTCATGTTGTGCGTCGGTGAGATTTGAAGGCATTGGGATGTCTAAAAGCAAACAGGACAGTGCGTAGATTTAACTTTGTGGAAGTGTACGCAGGTCGAACCAGATCGTCATCAGGGACGACCGAGAATTTTCGTACTCAAACTCGAACCGTAGCCGAACTCGTGAGAGTTCGGGGCTTTCTGAAGTCTCACGACTTCAGCTACACAACGGCTGCCGCTGAGAGAGCACTATTGGGCCGTCTTTAGAACCACTGTTCGCCACTGTGGCTGCTGGAGTTCGTGAATCTGCTTTTCGAGGTCCTGAATGAATGGGTCGAACTTGGCGATGTCAGCGGCGTTGTTTCCCTGCTCATGCTTTCGGAAGCCAAACAGATACGTGATGTTCTGTGGTCGCCAACGGTGGAAGTACAGTTCATTCTTCTTCAGCAACAGCTTACGCATTGCTTCGTATTGAGGATTCACCTCGGTGGCGAAAGATCGGCCCTGCTTAAACTGACTATCTTTCGCGGCAAGGAACGACCGCTGACGGAGTCCCTGCGACGCATCGCCCTGTGAGATCACTCCGCCGTTTAATGCAACATCTTTGGCACTCGCCGCACCCGCACTAATGACCATAGGCACAGCAGACAACATCTTCTCCTGCACCTCAAAGCTGACCATCGTGGCGTCGTCAGGGTTCCATTTCACATTGCGAATTTCTGCATCCGTGCTGGTCACGGTTTTCGCTGAGCCATCGACTTCGACGACTGGCAGGTTCGCAGGGATGTTCAACAGGCGATCTCGGAAGACAAGCGAGGCACAAGCATAACCGTAGTCGGTGAAATGCATGCCGTTCTCGGCCAGTGAATGGTAAATCCAATTCGATGAGGAGTCAGAATTTCCGTGCTTCTCTTCAATCTCCGGCGGCATCTTGTAACAGGAATTGATCGCAAGATCGATGTCTCGCAGTTGCTTCGTGAAGCCGCTGAAGACATCAACAAACAGCAGGCCGCGTGATTGAGCGACGCTGCCAGTTGTTTCCGAGTAGACCTTGATTCGAGAGTTGAAACGAGATGGCGACGGAATCGGTGGCGCCGCTGGCAGCAGCTCATGAGGCGACACCAGAACGCAGGCGATTCCGGAGGCTGTCAGTTCATCCAACAAACGCCCGAGCTGATCCGAATATTGTTCCGGAGTCAGGCCCGCCGTCAAAGCTTCGTTTTGTCCATAACAGATCATGGCTACTGTTGGCTCTTCCGCACGGATATGCTCGACCATGCGGAGATAACCCACTTCTGGCCGATCAAAGATACCTCGTGAGTCCGCATACGTTGTATCAGCACTCCAGCCGAGATTTCGAAACGTGACATGCTTGCCACCCAACGTGCCGGCGAGAGTCGCCTCAAGATGTTCCGACAACTGAGCCCGCTCAAAGAACGTCGCACCGACGAAGACAACTCGGTCGCCATCTTCGAACTGAAACGGAGCTGTGCGTGCTTTGGCAGGGATCACAGGAGCCGCGAAGGCGGTCGGCATCGAAACTTTGAAGCGATTGCCAGGTTCATCCGCGACCGTTTTCACTTCCAGCCAATCCCGGTCGTTGAAATCTGTCTGTTGCCAGCCAACCGGTGGCATCGCCGGAGCTTTCTTCCAGCCTCCGCCAATGTTTCGAATATCGTTGCCCTTGCGAGCACTAAGCGACAGTCCAACGATGGCCACCTTGTCTTGCGAATTGACTTCGACAGCAATCAGGTTGCGCCCTTGTCGCAGCAATGACTTCACGTTGTAGCCTGCAGCCTCAACATTTCCATCTGCCTGTTTCAGAGCGACATTCTTCAGAATTCGTTGCCCGTTGACGTAGAGCGAACAATGATCGTCGGTCACGATCGTCAGTTCAGCGGACTCGGAATCCAATGCTGAAGGATCGATCGCCCAGCGATACTGTGCGCTCGCCTCGCCTTCTGGCACCTCGGCCTTAAACCACTGCAGAGCTGTCGCATCCTGTGCAAACGCTGACGTAACGCCCGCTGGCAGCAGAGCAAATCCCGCGATCAGCAGCATTTTAGCAACAGAGCGGCAGGCAGATCCAAAAGAGGTTTCAGGAACCATCGATAAAACTCCGTGGGCACCACAACAAACCGAGCCCGGCGGCGGAGCGACGAGTGTACCGTACGCCCGTCGCTCCGCCGACGGGAACTCGTCGAACGTCAGCCAAACCGCTGGTTGTAATTCCGGAGCCGACTGGAATCAATTGCCTCTCGAAGATTCCTGCACACCCGCTTTGGTCGTTACGATAAAGGCTCCCCCAATCCCTGGGAAATTGTGGCAACTTCAGACTTCGAAGATTGCCACGAATCGGCCACGCGATTGTTTGCCTCTCAAAAAGACTTCCTGGAGCAATTCTATGTTTCGCCGCCTCCTGACCATCCCATCTGCAATTCTTCTGTCTTCAACAACCGCATTGGCTGGCGACTTCCCCACGTTCACCGAGAAAGTCATTGACCCCAACGTTGGCAAAGTCTGCTATGCGGTCGCAGTCGCGGATGTGGATGGTGATAAAGATCAGGACATCGTGGCTCTGACGGAGAATCGAGTCGTCTGGTACGAACAGCCGTCATGGAAGGCTCATGTTATTCTGCAGGATCAGACTCCGCTGGATAACGTGTGTATCGCTCCTCACGATATCGACGGCGACGGCCAGGTGGATTTCGCGATCGGTGCTGGATGGACGAAGACGGGAACTCTGCACTGGATCCGTCGAACCGCTGATCCGAATGCACTCTGGCAGGTCGCGGCCATTGGTGAAGAAACCAACGTCCATCGCATGCGATGGGCCGATGTACTTGGCACCGGGAAACCCCAACTGGTCATCTCACCATTGAATGCCAGCGTTGGCAACGGTGTGCGTTTGCTGGCCTATGAGATCCCCGCAAATCCCGCAGTGGAACGTTGGCCGGGAACTGTGTTGAATGGCGATCTGAATCGCATGCACAATCACTGGCACGTGGATTTCGATGGCGACAAAACCGTCGACACAATCACCGCCAGTCGAGAAGGCGTGTCGTTGGTGACTCGTTCAGGAAGTGACTGGACCGCAGTCCGACTGGGCGACGGCATCACGGGCAACGCCGATCCAAATCTCAACGGGGCCGGTGAAGTGAAGATCGGTCGCCTCAAGAATGGTCAACGATTTTTGACATCGGTGGAACCCATGCACGGAGATCATCTGGCCGTCTATCTGGAGCCCAAGTCCGCGGACGGCAAATGGGAACGCAAAGTGATCGATCAGGGCTTTCGCCGAGGTCATGCATTATGGACCGCCGACTTTGATAACGACGGCTCCGACGACATTGCTTTCGGCCACAGTGATACCCCGGAGAAATTCGGTGTGAGTGTCTATTCGCCATCCGCCGACGGCGATGAGTGGACTCGCCATATTCTTGATGCCGGCGGAATGGCGACTGAAGACCTGATCGTTGCCGACCTCACCGGCGACAACCGCCCCGACATCGTCGCTGGCGGCCGGGGGACTCATAACGTGAAGTTGTATGTGAATGAAGGGCCGGTCGCGAAGTGAAACAGTGCGATGTCAGACCTGGAAACGCAGGTTGGACATTCTTGTCCGACAAACTTGCGACGGGCAAGAATGCCCATCCTACTTCAGAATGCCTAAACCGGACGCTAACGCGTTCCGGCTGATGAACTCAAGAGCTCTCTGACAATCCGAGCAGGACAACCTAAATCGGATCTTTCGGAGGCGCTACAGGTTTGGCCGGAGCGGCTTCGGGGGTGGGGCGTTTCCAGGTGCCGTCGAGAAGTTGCTGGATGGCGATCTGCATCGATTCGCCGCCGCCCTGCTGATAGCCAACGTGCACATCTTCAATCACATTGCCTTTTCCCAGAATCACAGTGTGTGGAATACCGGACACCTTAAACTGCTGCCCGATTGCTCCGCTGCGATCCAGAGCCACAATCGGCGACAGATTGCGTTCTGTCAGGAAGCCTCGAATCTGATCCGACGCTTCCTGCTGATTCACGGCCACGAAGACAACCTTCGTTGAATCAAACTCTGAAGTCGCGGCAATGTAATCCGGCAAAGCCGCCACGCACGGACCGCACCAGGTGGCCCAGAAATCCAGGACGATGATTTTGTCGGCATGGTCTCTAAGTCGAAACTTTGAGCCGTCCAGTAACGACAGCTCAAAATCATCCGCGACCTGACCAATCATCGCGGCACCTTCCGAAGTACCGCCAGACTCGGCCGCGATATCCCAATCCGGTTCCTGCGCATTGCGAGCAATCCACTGATCAAACGCGGCAATGTTCGTGCGAGATTCTGGATCCCCAAGAAACAACTCTTTGATCGTGGCGGCGGGAAAGGCACAATCACCGAGCAGCTTCGAATGGCCTTTAATCTGACCGTTCTCCAGTCGAGCGGGTGTCATGGTGATGCTGAAGCCGTCGGCCAGCAGGGCCTGCATGCCAGATTCTTCTTCGCCCATCACAAAGCCGTTTTCAGAATCGTGTTCGACGGCGGCCTCAGACACTGCTGGTGCAACTTTCGTCTCTCCACCTGGAGCAGCGGCGTTCGCCTGATCGGAAGCCGTGTTGTCCGCAGCGGCTTTTTCAACTTTCTTGCCCGGATCCTTCTTTGGTGGATCAAGCCAGACAATTGCCGCGACTCTCGATCGATCAATTCGCAGCGCCTCGAGGCGTGATTCGAACTGTACGTCGGCTTCGCGAATCGACTTCAACTGTCCTCGCAGCAGGTCACCGTTAGCGGCAATCAGCACATGTGTGGGAGGATTGTCGCGTCGAAATCGAGGAACCGTCAAAGTCGCCAGACGAGCTTCCTCTTCGATAAACTGACGAATCGAGGCACCCGACATGTTGTCAATTTCGAATTTCGAAATCTCAACGCCGTCGCCGTTTGATTGTTGAACGGCTCCATTCATTATGACACGCCCTGTCATCGTGACATTTGCATTGAAGGCCAGCCCTTTTGATCCGGCCCCATCAGGATTCAGTTTGATAGTCTTGACCTGTTTGCCATCAATCGACACCAGAAGATTGCCATCGCGAGCGACAAGCTGCACGTCGACTTCACCGCTGGCTGCGCGAATGATTTCTTCGGCATTCTGGCCCCCGAATCCTCGAAAGAACATCTGGTTCTGAGGCGGCAGTCGATCCAGAATCTGAAGATTCGTCTGCATCAGGGAGAAAGAAACGTGAGTTGAACTTTCATCTTTGCGAGTTCCAGAACCAAACAATGAAACCGTCATGTTGGCGTAAGACTGTACCGGCCATTTCATGTGAAAGCGGACTGTGTCGCCCGTTAGAATCGAAGGATGAGAAGCCGACGCATTGCCACGCAGAACGATGGATTCAGCATGCGGTTTGACCTGCGCAAGGTTTGGCTCGGCCATTTGTTTCTGGAGGGCGGCCTTCTCAAGTGCCACCTGTTCAGCAGGAGTCATTGGATTTACTCCCGCCTTCTGTTCGTGATCCGCCACGGCTTTCTTCGGCACCTTCAATGAAGCCACACCTCGCCAGCCTTCGGCTCCGAATCCTCTTTGATGAATTCGTCCGGTTCCGGAAAGTTCAATCGCCTTGATGTATTCTCGCGCAAACGTTTTGACGTCACTAAATGGCAGTGCGAGTTGAACCTGATCCTCGGTGCAACCTTCGACACGGCACGGCAGGACGTCATTGTTCTTCAGATAGATCACATCCGGAAAGCTGGCCAGCATTTCGGGATTCTCTGAGAAGTGCTTCAGGCCGTCTGCTCGCACAAACCGTGCATCGCCGCCATTCTTCAGTGTCGAAGCATTCAAGCCTCCCAACGGCTTCCATTGGATCGGAGCATCGGCTTCCCCATCAACGACCAGACTTCCCTGCAGCGAGCCACCCGCATGAAAAAGTCGATCTGACTGTGTTGATTGCTGTTGGCCTGGAGTCAGGCCAAGTCTCAACGCGTTTGTGAGATCGCAGTTTAATGGCGATTGAGAATAAGTGGGTTGCAACACCGCACGACCATCGGCAATCGAGACCAATGTCCCTGACACGAAACCACCATCGGCCCATACCACATGAGTCCCACCACGTGCTGCGATCGGAGCATTTTCGTCAACCGCAAGCACAAGCGATGCCACCTGATCTACCGGCAGCGGAAGTTCAGCGCCTTCTTTCATGATGACCAGACTGGAAGTCTCTGCCGAAAAGCTTTTGATCGCACCAAAGTGCACCGTGCCATCGACCATCTGCACTCGATTTTCTTTGCCAGCGGCAAAGCGAGGTTCACTGCCATCCCAATTGCTGATCCGCAATCGACGCAGGCTCAGGTCCCACTCGCCATTGCGCAGCAGAATTCCCTCGGCGCCACCACGAAGTCCGGTGATCGCGACCTCCCCGAGTTTCTGGCCCGCCGGGTTGTAAACCTGCATTGTCTTTTTTGTGTAGTCGACGAAAACGTGGACATGCAGAAAATGGTCTTTGTCCGAGATCTGCTGTAACGAGGCAAACTTATTGCCATTTGCCGCTACCAGCACATCGACCCATGATTCAAGACGCAAGCCGGCTTTGGCATCGCGTCCAATGGCCAGTGCAAACGAAAGAGTCTTTTTGGAATGCAGCTCAACTTCAAGTTCAAATTTCTGAGGAAGCTTCTGAGGCAAAAACAAAGCCGCATCCGCACGATTCGTCATAATGCCGCCTTCAGGATCTTCCGACCATGAAACGGGTTTCTCTGCGTCTTTGTTGGCCGCAGGATTTCCGGCAGCTCCCGGGACGACAAAACGCACGGCTCCGAGAACTCTGCCATTCTCCTGAGTCTCACGTCGGAACGCAGGCTGCCAGCCATCAAGGCCTCGCGGCCCCGAATAGATCACGCCGCCTCCTCCCGTCGAACCCTGTAAGCTCACCAGTTGATTTCGAGGAATCTCGAAGGCTCCGAATCGCGAACTTTCAAAAGTCAGCGATGTTTCATTCGCCGACTTCAAAGTGCCAAACAGCAGGTCACCATTTCTTGTGAGAATACGAAATCCTGCTGGCGGTGTAACAGGCTCGGGGACAGCCGGGTACTTCAGCAACGACAAATGTTCAACGGCAATCTGCAGTGGCTCATTGAATAGCGGCGATTCCCAAACGAGGACTTTGTCGTCCGCTCGCAGCAGCTTTCCGTTCAGACTATCGCCGTTACTCCAGACCAATGTCGAATCGTCTGCGGAGAAACAAACGCTGCTCAGAATCAGAAAAGCAGTGACCGGCAGAATGGCTTTGATCATGGAGTTCACTTGTCAGAGTAGAGTCACTGCGTCAGGTTCTTGATTTTGCTCGATCAGCCGGCACGCGTTAGCGTCCGGTTAGTTTCGTCGTCAGTCCATCTGTAGTGCTGGCTTCAGCCAGCATTTCCCAGGCGACATCAATGTTCATGCCGACTGAAGTCGGCACTACGAATTCAACCAACAGGCAGCCAACACACCACACCACCCAACCAATATCATCATCGCTCATAAATCGGCAGGAACCGATAGTTCAAAGCCATCGCCAGCAGGGACATTCCCGTCCCATAAGCCGGTCCATGCTGACTTTGAAAACTGCCGTCGTCACTTTGCAGATCTTTCAACTGTTTCGCCGTTTTCAGGTTCCACTTGTTCCACGCTTCGAAGTCGCCCTGAAACAAAGCCTGAGCTGTGTAGTAGCGGAAGTATTCCGGATAGCTGTACTCTTCGTGTTCCAGATTGACGGTGATGGCTCCAAGCACACCTTTGTACTCTTTCCAGTCTTTCCGCTTCCCGATGGAATAGACAAGAGCGGCGATCGCTTTGAGATTGGCGGAGCCACCGCTGCCAATTCCGGAATAACCAACTTCGCCACGATTCGTGGTCATCGTCTTGAAGTAGTCCAGCGCCTGATCGATCGCTTCGTCCGGTACTTTCACGCCTGCGTTGCGAGCGGCTAGGAGTCCCATCAGCACAGCTCCGGAAACTGACGTATCAGCATCTGTCGCTTCAGGACCATAACGCCACGCATGAAACGAATTGTTCTTTTGTGATGTCACAGCAGCTCGCACGGCGAGTTCCAGAGATTCCCCGATGCTGCGTCGCTCGTCGGCCTTGGTTTCTGCATTCCACAGAGTCTCTTCATCCAGAACGCCGTAAACTTCGGACATGCCCAGCATGGCAAATCCATGATGATACATGCTGCTGTGGCCCATATTACCGCCGAAGAATCCAGTCGCCTCTGTCTGCCCTTTGATCATGCTGCGGACCGCACGCCGAATGTTCTCGCTGTAGCGACCGAAGTTCGGATCTTCACCGCTGGCCAGAAACGCCATGATACACATGCCCGTGATTCCGGGACCGCTGTCGCCACCCGACCATGTTCCCTCAGGTGTCTGATTCGTCGCGAGCCATTCAAGACCACGCTCATAGATTTGCTCGACGTCTCTAGGTACATCCGTCCCGAATCGCACCTGAGCTTCCTGCGCGGAACAGGCGGAGGACAGCGACAGAATCGCGAACAAGCAAGTGGCCAGGGTTTTCAGCACACGGAGTCTCCGGAGTTTTTCGTTCTTAGTTGTTCGCTTCAGCTGATACGTCTTCGCGGTCTCGTGATCCAGCGCCATTTCAAGACTTGTGTCTTGTGTCGGATGGGCATTCTGGCCCGTCGAGACTCAGTCGGACAAGAATGTCCAACCTACAACACTCCTCATTTACTTCCTGTTCTCCAACGCATTGAAGAACGCATCAATACCATCGCGGAACTCAGCAGGCGTCTGGTCGTTGTTCGTACCTGTCGCCTGACGGATTTCTCGACGTTCGATTTGAGCATTCGGATCTGAGCCGGGACCGTAGAGTTCCAAAGCCACTTGATCGGTATTGCCTTCGCCACCGCCGCCGGGATTCGATCCACCACCGCCACCGCTCTTCGGATTCGCTCGCTTTGCCTGCAGCAGAAGTTCGATCACTTCCGTTTCTGCAGCGATCGCCTGCGGACCCGTATTGGGCTGACTCAGAATCTGAGTCGCGTCAGTCATCGCATTACCTGCGGCCGACAGCAACTGAATTTCCTTCTCAAACTTCTGCTCACCGAGCGGCAGCGAACGAATGTCAGTCACAACATTCTCAAGCCGATTGAAGAGTTTCCGCTGTGTCTCCGACTGAGCTTCCGCCTTGTCCTGATAAGCCACGGCTTCTGTTTCTTCGCGAACCAGCTCCAGAGATCGAGTTTCTTCACGCAGATCCATTTCACCTTCCAGGATTCGCATCACTTCGAGCACGATCGACGGCGGCAGGCTGTCTCCTTTGCAGCCCTTGCATTGACCGCACTTTGAGGCAGAAACGAGTTCCTCGGCCCAGCGATCCAGAGTATCACCCCAGAATTCTGCCTTGGCGATTGCTTCACCGCTGCGATTATCCCGGACACGATCTCCCAGGTCGTTCAGCTTGCTGACGATCTCATACTCTTCCATCTCGTTCAGGATGCGCTGGAACTTTTCTTCCTTACGTCGATCGTAATAAGCTTCCAGATCATCCTGGATCGTGCGAACTTTCTGGCTTTGGCCTTGTTCGGTCGCGGCAATTCGCTCGGTCTGGTCTTTCTGTTTTTCGTCGAGCGATTTTTCGCTCACACCGAAGCTATCGAACAACGTGCGATTCAAGGCCGTGGCCACTTCAAGCTGCTCGCGAGAAGCCGACTTCAAACGCTTAACAAACGTGCTGTCTTCGAGGTCATCCATGATCTTCTGCAGGTCTTCGCGGACCTTTTGGAATTCCGCCAGAAGGTCCGTCTGTTCCTGCACCGCTTCGTCGACCTTTTCTTCGGCTGGATTCTCTGGCTGTTTCTTTTTCTCCTGCGGTGGCCCACCCTGAAGAACCGTTGAAGGCAATCCGAATTTTCCTTTGCCCGCTTTAGAGGCTTCTTTCTTTTCGGCATCAGCATCGGCAGGATTTTGCTTGTTGAATCCTGACTCCGTATCAGTCAACTTTGGCACAGCTGGCTGCTCGGGACCGGGCTTCTTGGGTTCGCCGGGTTCACCTGTTTGCGTCCCCTTATTATTTCCCGCCTGAGGCGAAGACTTCGCATTAGCGGTTGAACTGGCAGGCTTCTTTCCTGGAGCCTTCGCGCTTTGAGCCAACAAATCGGCAACCGATGGCATGCGGTTCTCACTGATATTGCGAAGCTTCTGCAGAGCACCCGCCCAGGTTTCCAGATGTCCAACCATCATCTCTTTGTTTCGCAGGGCTTGCTTCAGCAACTGATCGCCCTGATCAGTCACCGCTCCCAATCGCTCACCGTTCGCTCGTTCTGCAGCCGCCTGCTGTTCGATCTCACGGCGGGTTTCCGGAGCATTCAGTTGATCCGGATCCATCTGACGGATCTCACGATTCTTGTCATGCAAACGAACCTCTTCTTCGTAAACGTCGTCTGCCATGCTCGACCATCGACGCAACTGCTCCATCATCCAAACCGCATGCTGATCCGGAGTCATCACGTGCAACACATACGCCGGCGAGTAAACTCGACCGCGTTCTTTCAGGTAGTCTTCGACATACGCTCGCACTTCAATCGTCTGGGCAGGAACCTTGTCGGTGTCGGCACAGAATGTGGCTCTTGCAGTGAGAATCTTCTTCTCCGGCGCTCCGCCTTCGACCAGTTTTTCACCAGCGTCCGGATTCGGGTTATGAACAGGATGCTCAACGCCCTTCCATTCCAATCCGATCTGACGGACTCCGAAGTCATCTCGCGATTGCAGGTCAAAGGTAATCACGTCCGTCGTGAGCACAACCTGCTGCGGTTCATCCTGCTGCAATGTGACACTCGGCTGACCATCTTCGATGGCGTTGATCTTGAGGCTGAAGGCATCGCGAGAAGTCAGACCCAGCTCATCACGCCAGCGGAAGTCCAGAACGTCGGACTCGGCGACCGTCAACGGTGCCGGCTTCACACGATTCTGATCAACAGCAGTCGGCTGATTTTTGACCGTGGCTTCAGCAAGATTGCGACTGATCTCTGCTTCAAATTCGGCCACGGATCCCTTCAGCAGCGAAATAGCCCCGCCTCGTACATCGGCTTTGATCGGTTCTTTATACTGCAGGTAAGAGGGCAGCGTGATCGACGCTGAAAGGGAACTCAATTCCGGCCGATTGGCCACTTCAACATTCACGCCTTTAGTCAGGTCGCCCACACGGACATTCAAAATGCCAGTTTCAGTCTGTGGCGGCAACTTGAATTCGTAGTTCTGATTCTGCTTACCGGCATTCACGACCGGCTGGCCTTCAAACTTCGCAGAGGCTGATGCGGGGGACCAGCGAGTAGTTTCGGCCAGTTTTGCAGCCAGTGAAAAATCCTCACCGTGCGGTACAACGATCTTGTTCGGCAGACCATCCACCTGAGCAAACGTGTAACGATCAACATTTCGCCATGGCATCAGCCATCGCGACATCGCATTGAAGCCTGCTGCTGGCACAATTGCCAGTGCGAGAATCGCTAACACCGCAGGCACTGCGAGCGTCTTCGCCCAGAATCGATGTTTCGGCCGAGGAACCGCGTCGGAGAAATCTCGCTGCCGCACAACCGAATCGACCTGATCAATCGCGGCCTGAGCCAGACGAGTACTGCTGCCGAGATCCTTATCGCTATGGGCCAGTTCGACGATGCCCAACAACTGATCGCCTAGCGCGGGGAATTTGTGTTTGAGCAGCCTTGCGACCTGCTCCATACTGCGAGTTCCCCAGACCCAGCGATGACACTTCAGAGGAAACAGGATGGCTAGTCCCACGGATCCTGACAACAACAGGCTCGTCCGAACCAAGGCCGAGGTATCAATGAAGCGGTCGATGATGAACACCGCGAGATACGACAGAACGAGTCCAAACAGGCCCGCCAGAATTCCTTCGGCGATTTTGATGACGCGAACACGATGACGGAACTGTTCGAGTCGCTCACGTGTGGAATCCGGAAGGTTCAATCCTTGGGAACTCATAATGCGATTCTCCAGATTTCACACACTCGGTTTGAACGACTTCAATACATCAAACTTTCGGCGACGACTATTGACAGACTCCTCGACACGCCTGTTTTTGTCTGCCAAAAATCAAGACGCCTCAGCCAGCGTGGGCAAAGTATACTCCTGCCGGATCACCTTTGGGGAGTGGCAATCCTTGCCCGGGAGGAATAAATCCCCGGCAAATCCGAAGCCCTTCGTCTCCATAAAGTGCCCACATTATTCTCAGTCCGCCCGTGTTTCCCCGTCAGAGACCGGTGCATGGTGTCCTCCATGGTCCGATTCGAAACATCTCGCCGACGAAAGGTTTGGCTGGTAAAACCGCACGGATTAAGGCTTTCGGGACTCTTTCCACGACGCACCCTGATTCGTCGCCGGACGGAAATCTGGCGAAGAATCTCTCATGTCAGTCGTACCACGTTTGAAAAACCCGCAGGAATGATCCCGGTGGCGGTGTTTTGAACGTCGAAGGTGTTTCACACTACACTTCGTAATCGTTCGTTCATCCACTCCGGCGCTTCGTCGCTGGTCTTTTGTGTCTACCGAAAAAGGTGTGTGTTTCATGGTGTCTCCGATTCGTGTTGCCGTGACTGGCGCGGCAGGCCAGATTGGTTATTCTCTGATTTATCGCATTGCATCCGGAGAAGTCTTCGGGCCGGATCAGCCCGTGATCCTGCATCTGGTGGAAGTGCCTCCAGTCCTGAAAGCTCTGGACGGCGTTCACATGGAACTGGATGACTGTGCGTTCCCGACACTGGCTGGCGTAGTGAAGGCTGACAGTGATCATCTGGAAGACGGATTCCGCGACTGTAACTGGGTGCTGTGTGTCGGCAGCGTGCCTCGCAAGGCCGGTATGGAACGAGGCGATCTGATCCGCATCAACGGACCGATCTTCACCAGCACAGGCCGCGCGATTGCTGCTGCGGCGGCTCCTGACGTTCGAGTCGTCGTCGTTGGTAATCCCTGCAACACAAACTGCCTGATCGCGATGAATAATGCGAAGGGCGTTCCTTCTGATCGCTGGTTTGCTATGACCATGCTGGATCAGAACCGAGCGACCTCGCAGCTGGCTCAGAAGGCCGGTGTTCCAATCGCCGCTGTCAGCAACGTTGGCATCTGGGGTAATCACTCGGCGACTCAATATCCTGACTTCTACCATGCGAAGATCAATGGCAAGCCAGCTACCGAAGTGATCACCGATCACGAATGGCTCAAGGGCGACTTTATCTCCACCGTCCAGAAGCGTGGTGCAGCAGTCATCGCCGCTCGCGGCGCATCCAGCGCGGCGTCAGCAGCGAATGCTGTGTTGGATACCGTGAAGGGCGTGATTCGTCCGACGGCGGCCGGCAGTTGTTTCAGCGCTGCTGTTTGCAGCGATGGCAGCTACGGCATCGAGCCTGGCCTGATCACCGGCTTCCCGCTGGTTAGCGATGGCAAGAAAGTTTCTATCGTGAAGGGCCAGACTCACAATGAGTTCGCTCAGTCCAAGATCGACATCACGGTCAATGAACTGCGTGAAGAACGTGAGTGCGTAAAGGACCTGTTGAGCTAATCGTCGAAGACAGCCCCTTTACGCCACCGGGTTCACCCCGGTGGTTCAACGGCCTCTGCACCACTTCGAGTTCGAGGTTCTCTGAAGCGTCCAACTCTCAGAGACACTCAAAGATGTAAAACGAAAACGCCCTCCGAGTCATCCTCGGAGGGCGTTGTTTTATACACATTCAGCCGCTTGCAGAGGAAATCCCGTCGCTCCGTCGACGGGATTTTTCTCTGTTGCAAGCTCTACAGCGTCCGAATTCCCGCTGTCAGCTCGTCGTCAATCGCTGGTTCGCAGAATGCGACGCTCACCTCATAGCCGCCGTTCGGATAGGCTTCTTTGGTCGGAATGTACCACGGGCCGCCATCACCGTAAGCCGCCGTGGCCACGAATCGATCTTTGAATAATTCCTGAGCGCGCAACTGGTATTCAATAAAACTCTCGGCCGGAAGATGGAGCAACGTAATGTCGTTGATCCGCAATGAGCTCAGGATAATCGGAACCTTCTTCTCGTGGCGTTTCAGCCACGCCAGTTCATAAGCCGGACGATTACGCCCCACGACATTGTTTTGTTTGTTGCTGATCGCCGCAGCTAATTGCTCTGCATTTAAGCTCACGCGAGCTGGCGGCAGAATCTCGGCGGTTCGCCATTCAGCAGCCTCCACCGGCTGCCGCTGAATGCTCTGTTCCGAAGCGACGATGCCATCATAGATCCGCTTCGTCAGAATCGGCCGCATCTCTTTTGTACCGTCGTTGTACTTGCCTGCCGAGATATTGCCGGCACAGCCAGTGAAATAAATATGAGTCGTCTCGGGCTCTTCCTGTTGACGTTGCTTGCGAGCCAGTCCGGTGAAGTCGCTGGTGGCTCGTCCGTCACCGTAATAGCTCATCGGATGAGTTGCATAGTAGTGACAGGATACCAGCTTCTTCTCACCGTTATAATAGGCCACCGTTTTCAGATAAGGATCAATCAATCCCTCCGTCATTGCTCGCAGCTTGGGATCAGTGCAGGAACTGCCACGCATGCCGAGAATTTTTCCGGTTTCATCGACGTAGATTCGTCGATTCGAAGCGACTTCAATGACCTTCCCCTGGCCGTGTCCGATGTGAGTGACCGGCTCAGCCTTTGTCAGACTTTCCTTGATCGCCGTCCTCGCTTTATCAAGGCATTCGCGAAAGAAAGGAACATCTACAATATGAGGCAGATCGCCTTCGGCAGCCACCAGAGCTTCGGCGTCCAGGCAGGCCATTGGGGCGTTGTGCTGATGAACACAATGGACAGCAACGCGATCCGGAGTCGTGCCGGCCGCCTCGGCCATTGCTGTCCGCCACTCCAGATGAGCCGAATTCAGAATACCGGTCCAGTCGACTGCACAGATAACGATCGGTTCACCGGCTCCCAGCAGCACATATCCAATCGCTTCCTGCGAATCATCAACGGCTTCAATCGGTTTAATCCAGCCTCCACAGCACGAATGCCCCATCGGTGGAGTCACATCGAACCGAAACGGAGCGATTCGTAGAGATGTTCCATGCGGATTCGATGAAACGGGCTGTGGATCGGCGAAAGCCAGACTTCCTAAGCGCAGTGCCGCAGCACCAGCCGAGGAAGTTTGCAGAAAGCGACGACGACGAAGTTTGGCCATGACGGATTCTCCTTCAGCCATTGAAAGCAAGAGGCGGGATGCGGGCTTAGAAAAGGGGTCAGGAACCAATAGTGCGGAGCACCCTGCGGGCCATTTGGCTATTGGTTCCTGACCCCTTTTCTGAGCCGTGACAGAATACAAGCGGCGGAATTGCATCGTGATCGTTGCACCTCCGTCTTGCAAGTCGCTGGGAAAACTCGTAGCGTGCGATGAGGTACAAAATGACATTGAGGAGGCGTGATCTGTCTCACCTCGTTTAACCGCAAGCCGAAGGGGTCTGCGTTTTTACGATGTGATTTTGCAAACCGGGACCAGCGTAAAGCTTGCCCACCAGTGGCAACAAGACAGTTCGACTGTCCTGGGCTTGCACTGAGCCAGCAAGGCAGTACGCAAATTTAAGGAACGGTCTCGCAAACGCTCCAGCATCCCAGACACTACAAAGGCAACAACCACCATGACACCACCAACACGTCGCGAATTTCATCAGCAAACTCTGGGAGCACTGCTGACGTGGTCACTTCTGGACACGCTGTTTGCCGGAGATGCGTTCGCGGACGATGTTCGCCCGATTGCATCTCAGTGGCTGGCAAAACTCAACACGATGAGTCTTGATCTGAAGGGGAAGAAACTGGAACAACTGGATTGGCAGAAGCAGGTTGAAGAACTCTTCAGCAAAGTCGATCTGCCGGAGCTTTTGCAGTTCATTGATTTTGAAAAGCTGTCGGCTAACGTCAAATTCAAGGAACGCGGCGAATTGAGCCTTCAAGCCACCTTGCCGGAAGTGGAAGGCCTGCCCACGAAACTTGTCTTTGGCCATCAGGTGTTTGCGCTGAACAAAGGTCGCTCCGTGGTTCCTCACGGTCACGACAACATGGCCACGGCATTTTTGATTCTGAAGGGCAACTTCCATGGCCGACATTATGATCGACTGGAAGACGAGAAAGAGCACATGATTGTGAAGCCCACGATTGATGGCTCATTCGCCCCGGGATCCTATTCCACCGTGACCGACCTGAAGGACAATGTGCACTGGTTTACCGCGAAAGAGGACGGCGCATTCATCTTCAATATTCATGTGATGAGCGTAAAGCCCGGGCGAACCGGCCGGGTCTACATCGATCCGGCCGGAGAGAAACTGGCCGGGGACAAACTCCGCTGCCGCAAGATTAATCACGTTCAGGCAGAGACGCTTTACGGTTAATGCCACAGAGACAATTTGCCGCGAAATGACTGATGCCCAGCGAATCGCCTGCTACACTTCCCCAGATGTTTCTGTCGGGCAGGGCATGCCTTCGACGTCACTGGGAAGAAGAAGTTGATTCGAATTGCGTTTGTTATCCCGACACTGGATCAGTCCGGTGCTGAACGTCAGCTGACTTTGCTGGCGAAGGGATTGCCACGGGATGAGTTTACAATTCATGTCATTGCACTGAACCGAGGCGGCCCGTATGCGGAGGAATTGCGAGCAGCCGGGGTCTCCGTCGAGGTTCTCGGCAAGCGATTTCGATTTGACCCATTGACATACTTACGTCTGCGAAATTCATTACGTGCCTTCAAGCCCGATATCGTGCAGTCGTTTTTGTTTGCGGCCAACTCTTACGTCAGACTGCCGGGAATTGCTCCTGCAGGCTGCAAAGTTGTTGTCTCTGAGCGATGTGTGGATTCGTGGAAAAGCGGCTGGCAGCTGGCCATGGATCGAAGACTCATCGGTCGCACAAACGCGATGACGGCTAACTCGGCCAGCGTGGCATTATTTTATGCATCAGTAGGCGTGCCGAAGGAATTGATCACTGTCATCCCCAACGCGATGCCAGGCCCGCCAGATAACGACACTCGTGAACAGGCTCGGGAAATTCTGGGACTACGTCGTGAGGATCGCGTCGTGGGATTTGCCGGTCGGCTGGCGCCACAGAAACGATTGCCTGATCTGATCTGGGGATTTCAACTGTTGCATCAGGTCGTCGAGAATGCTCGGTTGGTGATTATTGGTGACGGCCCGGAACGTGATTCTCTTGCTGCCTTCGCCAGCCAGCTGGGCTGTCGCGAAAAGATTATCTTCACGGGACATCGAGCAGACGCATGGCCGCTGCTGAAAGCTCTCGATGCATTTGTCCTCCCGAGCGAGTTCGAAGGCATGTCAAACAGTCTGATGGAAGCGATGAGCCTTGGAGTTCCCTGTGTTGCCAGCGATATCGCTCCCAATCTGGAGTTGATTGCTCACGAACAGACCGGACTGATCTTTCCGCTCGGCAAAGGCCCTGAGCTGACAAAAGCTCTTGTGCGAGTTCTGCAGACTCCGGAACTAGCTTCGCGACTGGGCACGGCTGGCAGATATTTGATCGAGACTCAGCACTCCGTCGATCAAATGGTGGAACGCCATAGAACGCTTTACGCACAACTGTTGCTGGCCGGCAAATAAAGAGAGCCCGTCACCGGAGCGACGGGTGTACGATACACCAGTCATTCCTTCAACGGGCTCTTGCCGAAACTATTCTTCGAATCACCACGCCACCGAGCCCGCCCCGATGGTTCAACGGCTTGTGCACCACTGGGTTCTTCATCGTGCTGGTGCAAAAGCCAGTAAAACCCCCGACGCAGACTGTTTATTTAGTCGCTCCATCGGCCGCTGGGCGCTAGTGGTGGGTCAAGTTTTGATTTGGGGGTCACCGGTGGATCCCATTTTCGCCGACGGAGCGGCGAATCTACGTAGTCGAGCCGCTCTGTCGGCTCGCATTGAACCCCAAATCTCGTTCTTGACACAACACTAGCCCCCGGTTCAATTGGCCGTGTATTTGCGGCGAAAACCGGATACTGCCGCGTTCCGGCTGATTAAATCAACAGGCCGCAGGGGACGCAGGGTCGGGGCGTTTACGTTTTCAATCGGCGTTAGCGTGTCCCTGGCTCATCAGCCGCCGTTGCAGTCCGAGACGCCTTTTCGACGCGGCCGCGAGATTCACCGGTCAGGAAGTTGTCAACTCGAGCCGACTTCTGCAGGCTTTCGAAGGTTTCGCCAACAAGCTTCTGAACTTCGCGTTCTTCAAGTTCTGCATGCAACTGAGCTTCCACATCTTCTGTTGAATGCTCAATTGGCTCGGTTCGACCTTCGTACTTCAGGATCACATACTGGCTTGGGCCAACCTGAATGATCCCGGAAATTTCGCCGACTTCTTTGAACTGGAATGCTGCCTTCCGCAGAGCTTCATGAGTTCCCTCGGAGTTCTTGCGAATTGGCGGAATTGTGCCGCCGAGCGCTCGGCTGTTCGCTTCAACTGAGTAATCGCGTGCGAGGCTTTCGAAGTCATCTGGATTGGTTTTAATCTTCTCCCACATTTCTGTGGCACGGCGAGGATTATCCAGGACGATCATGCGAGCCTTGACTCGTGGGCCGTAGTTGTCTTCGTAGGCCATCTTCAGCATCTCACGAGTAATCGTGACTTCCTTGCCAGCCAGTTTCTTCAGAGCCAGCATCGGCCAAATAATGTCGCGACGATACTGTTCGGCATTGAGTCCTCGTTCTGCTTCCAGCATTTTGTACCACTGATCAACAGCCAGGCCGAACTTCTTGGAGATTTCAACAATTTCCTGGTCCACTTCAGCTTCTGAGACGGTCACACCATTCTTAGCACACGCCTGACGAATGATGGTCCGGCTGATCATGTTCTCGAGAACTTCCTTGCCGTGCTTGGCCACACATTCTTTCGCCAGGGCTTCGTACGAGATCGCTTCACCGTTGACGCGGGCGAAGGCCGTTTTCTGAGCTTCAGACTCCGTAGGAACCGCCGCTGTGGCCGCTTTCTGTTCTGCCGCCTGGCTGCTTCGAGCACGCCAGACCTGCATGCCGATTCCAGCGGCAATCACAATGATGAGCGTACCACCAACCAGAACACTGCCGCGTCCCGTGCGATTTCGTGGGACAGGCTTAGTGATGTTTGAAACAGGGGCATCCTGCATGACGAAGTCTCCTGAGAAGTGAGTCATCTCGGAACGAAGGGGTGGAGGAGTGAGAGAGGATTCTTGATGGGGCGTTGCCACAAGGGGCAACATTTACACGGCATTGAAGGCCGGAAGGTTTGGGATCAGCACTTTCGGCCGTTTTCACAAGCCTCAAGTGACCGATTACAGGGGGTTATACGGAGATTTTGAAAAACGGGTCAAGTTCGGTTTTTCCCGGCACAGGACGCGTCCAACAGAATTGAGAAACCGGCAAAATCTGCTACAATTCCCGCTCGGCCGTAGTGCGACATAAATCATTGTCGCAAAAGAACTTGCGATTGCTCAGTCATTTCAGGAGATCTTCCGCTTGTCCACCGACAATCCTCAAAGCGACAGCAGTCTGCCAATTGACCCTCGAGTGCTCCGGACGGACATTCAAAGTGAGATGCAGACCAGCTATCTGACTTACGCGATGAGCGTCATCATCAGTCGTGCTTTGCCGGATGTTCGAGATGGCCTGAAGCCATCACAGCGACGAATTCTGGTCGCGATGAACGACCTGAATCTCGGCCCAACCGGTGGTCGAAAGAAGTGCGCGAAGATCGCCGGTGACACCAGCGGTAATTATCACCCGCACGGTGAAGGCGCGATTTATCCGACGCTGGTCCGCATGGCTCAGGACTGGGTTATGCGTGAGGTGTTGATCGACAAGCAGGGCAACTTCGGTTCGCTCGCCGGTCTTCCTCCTGCTGCCATGCGATACACCGAAGCACGCTTGTCGACCGCTGCCGCAGAAATGATGCGCGACATCGATCGCGAGACGGTCGACTACACGCCGACCTATGACAACGATCGCCTTGAGCCAGTCGTCTTGCCAGCGCGCTTTCCGAACCTGTTGGTCAATGGTTCGAACGGGATTGCGGTCGGTATGGCAACCAGCATTCCTCCGCACAATATGGCGGAAGTTTGCGAGGCCGTCATTCGAGTCATTGATAATCCCGATCTGATGCTCGATGAACTGCTCGACGCGATGCCAGGTCCTGACTTCCCGACCGGCGGCATCATCTGCGGAACGATGGGCATTCGCCAGGCGTTTATTACTGGCCGTTCAACGCTGACGTTGCGATCTCGCACGCACTTCGAGACAGAAGGTAAAGCGGACGTCATCGTCGTCACAGAAATTCCGTACCAGGAAACTCGCGACCGCATTCGTGAGAAGCTGGAAGTCCTGGTCCGCGACGAACGCATCGCCGGTATCTCCCGCATCGTCGACCTGACGGACCGTAACGTACCGTCATGGCAGGTGCGTCTGCATATCGTGCTCAAGCGCGATGCCGACAAGGATGTTGTACTGAATCAGCTTTATGAATTCTCACCGCTGCAGACAACCGTCAGCGTGATCATGCTGGCACTGGACGGGAATCGTCCGCAGTTGATGCCGATTCGCTCGATGCTGGATGCGTTTATTCGCCACCGTGTCGATGTGATTCGTCGTCGTACGGAGTTCATGCTGCGAGAAGCTCGCAAGCGAAAGCATACGGTTGAAGGCCTGTTGCTGGCTCAGATCGACATCGACCGTATCATCAAGACCATTCGCGATTCCGCCAGCCGCGCCGCCGCCAAAGAGGCGTTGCAGACCATTCCGATTCCGTCGGCGCTGGTTTCTCGCGCTCTTGGTGATGACGGGTTTAAGGCCTTTGTTCTGGAGAACGGCGAAGCGGCCGATTACTTCCTTTCGATTAATCAGTCCGAAGCCATCGTTTCGATGCAGCTCGGTTCTTTGGCGAATCTGGAGCGCGAAAAGCTTGTCGCCGAACATCAGCATCTGCTCGACAATATTGCCGAATACCTGCGACTGTTGTCTGACGAAGCCAACCTGCGAGCGGTTGTGCGAGCCGACATGGAGGAGTTGAAAGCTCGCTTCCCGAACAAACGCCGCACGACAATCTCGGAAGAGGAACTCGGCGACTACGACAAGGAAGCGTTGATTGCCGAACAGCCGATGGTCGTGACGATGTCGCAGCGAGGATACATCAAGCGAACGCCGCTGGATGTCTACGAAGCTCAGAATCGCGGCGGCAAAGGCATCAAAGGTGCGACGTCGGACGAAGAAGACCCAATCGCGCATTTGTTCGTGTCCAGCACTCACGATTTTCTGCTGTTCTTCACCGACAAAGGCAAAGTTCACTGGATCAAGGTTTACGATCTGCCGCTCCAGCCTCGTACCGGCAAAGGCCGCGCGCTGGCGAACCTGATGACGCTGGAAGAAGGCGAAGGCATCGCCAATTGCTTCAACGTACGATACTTCCCGGATGACAAATATCTGGTCATCGCAACTCGCCAGGGCATCATCAAGAAGACCGCATTGTCAGCTTACGGTCGACCTCAGAAGGGCGGCATCATTGCGATTCGACTTGATGACGGAGATGCTCTGGTCGACGTGCGAATTGTCGAAGGCGACAACGACCTGATTTTGTCGACATCCACCGGTATGGCCATTCGCTTCAATCACGAAGATGCTCGCCCGATGGGCCGAGCAACTCGTGGTGTGAAAGGCATCAACTTGTCGAAAGGCGATATCGTCGTGGGTATGGTGGTCGCGGATCCTGAACGGACACTTCTCAGCATCTGCGAACACGGCTACGGCAAGCGGACTCCGTTCGGACCTGCGGATGTTGCTCCTGACGAAGTTGTACCAACGGATGATTCTGTCGTACCGAGTGATGACGCTGTTGTGGCTGACGAGCCGGCAGAAGCCGAAGCGGGTGATGAATCCAGCCCAGGCAGCAACATGAAGTACCGTCGCCAGCGTCGAGGCGGCAAGGGGCTTCGCGACATCAAGACGACTGCTCGCAACGGCAAGGTTGTGGATGTGCTGAGCGTTATCGATTCCGACGAAGTACTGATGGTGACATCTCGCGGCAAGATCCAGCGTATCCGAGCTTCAGACATCAACACGATCGGCCGCAATACTCAGGGCGTAAGAATCATCCGCCTCGATCAGGACGACACGCTTGTGTCCTGTGCGGTGATTCCTGGCGACGTCATTGATGAAGAAGCCGCAAGAGCTGCCGCAGCGCTGGCGAAGATGGCGGCTGAAACGCCAGTCGTTCCAGCGGCTCCGGAAATTGCGCCTGTTGAAGATGAGGATGCTGAATAAGGCAACGGCAGTTCTGTTTGTGGGAATGTGAACCTGCCCAGATTGCGCCCGAAGGTCTCCAAACGCTGCAACCGGCCGGATGGAGACCTGCGGCCAGAAGGCAGCGGCTCGGTCAAAGACCGGCCACAACGGCATTGAATTTGTCGCGCGGCCACGGAGAATCGCAAAGCAGCCGTCTCGCTCCGCCAAGACGCGGCTCCGCGAGATGTTGTCTGGACCGCAGTCCTGCAACACACCTTGGCACACTGCCTTGTGCATTTCTTGTTGAACGTGAAACCTGCAAGGCATCTCTCGGCGGAGCGAGAGGGCGACTTAGCTAGCCAGCGCCATGTTCACGAAAACCATTGAGAATACAAGCCCGAAGCGCCAGTTTTGAAGTTGCGCATTTGCGACCATCACAACCCGAAACGTCAGTGAGGGATTGAGCCGTAGCGTTTTACAAGTGGTGCCGTAGAGCAAAGGCGCGGACCGTGTCCAGTGAAACAGCGGAACAGCAGAGGCGAAAAATCTCTCACTGAGCCACCTGGCCGACGTTATTTTCTGGCTTGCCAGGGATCGCCTTTCAGATGACGGACGACCACTGACACTGCAGCCATGGCGAAGGCGGCGGTCATGAAGGTCGCTGTCCCATAAATGACTCGGCGTTTTTCGCAGGCATGAGGCGAATCAGCTCGGTGAGGGCAAATGCACTGGAAGCCTTTTTCAACATCCCACTCAGGAACCTCGGGCGCTTGAACTTCTTCCTCAGAGAATACAACAGGCAGCCCCACGTCGCCTTCGTCCGCGAATCCTCGTCGAGCAAGTTCCTTTCTGAGCACTCGTGCCAAAGGATCGACTTTGGTGCGGCTGAGATCGTCGATCCGAATCTGTGTCGGATCCATTCTCGCGCCGGCTCCGGTAATGCTGATGACAGGAATGCCCTGTTTGAGACAAGTCTCCAGAAGCAGCACTTTGGACGTAACGTTATCGATCGCATCAATGACAAAATCAGGACGAGGTGTCAGCAGTGCGTCGGACGTTGACGCATCATAAAACGCCTGAACGGGGTCGACCCACGCCTCAGGATGAATCGCTCTCACTCGCTCTGCAAGTAACTGAGCTTTCGACTGGCCCACTGTTGCAGGGAAAGCCTGAAGTTGGCGGTTGACATTTGTCAGGCAAACATCATCAAAATCGACGAGCGTCATTCGCCCCACTGCTGACCTCGCTAAGGCCTCGGCTGCATAGCTGCCAACACCACCCAGTCCGAAAATGGTAACATGAGAGTCCAGCAGTTTCCGAATGCCATCGTTACCCACAAGTCGAATCAGGCGATCCCACCGGCGGTGAACACGTTCGGGAGGTGCCGGCAAATCTTCACGATTCGGCCGTGAACTGGCTTCGAGCGCACCCTCCCAGGCACGGATCTTTGTCTGGCGTGGCAGAGCGGCGTTCAGCTCAGGAATGGCAGATCCTGAAGTGGATTCACAGGAGCCGGATTCGCAGTGGTCGCTCGCCTCGGCATCATGGTGATGATCGCAATGCTTGTTCTCTGCACATTCTGCCTGAATAAGGGCCTCTTCAGGTCTGATCGCACGTTCAGATGAGTAGTTCAGGGCAGTTTTCTCCGGCTTGGGGATTGATGAGACCACGGGATTGTAATCACAGGAATTCCAGAGTCACGAGAAACTGAAAGATTGAGCGACACCCAGACGATGGAACAGTGTTTGCGTCCTGACGCCTGCAGTTGAGTATTTGAAGACGACAAGTTTAAACACCTGTAGCCTGCAGGGGATTAATGATGACGACAATTTTGACATTTGCATATCTTGACCCGGGCACCGGCAGCATGTTACTGCAGGCGATCGTTGGTGGTGGTGCGGGAATAGTGGTTCTCGTGAGGCATTTCTGGCGAACCATGCGGGTTTCGCGAAAGCCGCTTGAATCAAATCCATCAGGCGCTGATGCCTGACCGCCATGTTGCCAACACGAGAGTTTGCCAACGGGTCTTTTCGAGACCGGTCGGCGCGGGTGTTTTATTGTGATGGATTGATCTGTAGGGCGATTGATGCCTCAGCGCTGGAAGAATGGACGTGGGTTTCAACCCGGCCATTTTTTCAGGAAGCCATGAATGCAGGACAGATCATACGGACAAGTCTGGCATCGACAGAAGATTGCTTACTGTCGAACACGGCTTACGTTGCCACACTCCAGCATGAACGTGTGCCATTAATCACATGGCCCTATGAATGGTGTTTTTCGATGCTGCGGGATGCAGCGCTGTTGCAACTTGACTTGATGGACCGGAGCCTGAAGGAAGGTTGTATTCTGAAAGATGCATCAGCATATAACTTTCAGTTTTGGGGAACTCATCCGGTCCTGATCGACACACCCTCAATCGTCCGAATGGATCCCGGGACGCCCTGGGAAGGCTATCGTCAGTTCTGTCAGATGTTTCTTTATCCGTTGATGTTGCAGGCCTGGAAAGGCGTTCATTTTCAACCATGGCTGCGAGGCAGTCTGGAAGGAATTGCGCCTGAGCAATTTGCACGAGTTCTGTCATGGTTTGACCTTTTTCGTTCAGGCGCAATCACTCACGTTTGGCTGCATGCTCGATTGCAGGCTGTCGCTGAAACCTCGGTATCGACAGCATCGTCATTGCAGGCTCATGGCTTCAATAAGCAGATGATCCAGAACAATATCACAGGGCTGACACGCCTCGTGAATCGTCTGCAATGGAAAGCGGCAAACTCGGAGTGGTCCGACTATGACAATGTCGCAGGGCCCGTCAGTCGGGACGGGCACGACAAAGAGCAATTCGTTGAAAAGGTCTGCGTGTCGGGCCATTGGAAGACCGTCTGGGATCTTGGATGCAATCAGGGACGTTATTCGCGGATTGCGGCGAAGCACGCTGACGTCGTGGTTGCGATGGATGCTGACCACTTAACGATTGACCGACTTTATAGGTCTTTAAGGGACGAGAAGAATCGCATCATCGTGCCGCTCGTGACAGACCTGACGGATCCTTCTCCGGGTTTGGGCTGGAGAGGGCAGGAGCGATCTCCAATGTCGCATCGTTCCCGCCCGGATCTTGTGCTGTGTCTCGCCTTGATTCATCATCTGGTGATTGGACGCAACTTGCTGTTGAGTGACGTTATCAGCTGGTTGGCTTCGCTGCAGGCGACCGTCGTCATCGAGTTTGTCGATCGGAAGGATGAGCAAGTGCAGTGGTTACTGCGAAATCGGAAGGATGTGTTTACAGACTACAACAAGGAAGAGTTTCTCAGGCTTATTGAGAGTCACTTTGTTGTGCAGAAACAAATCGGATTACCGTCAGGGACTCGTACTCTGTACCAGTTGACACCGCTGAAATCGTGAGTATTTCGGATACTGATATGGAATCAACCTCCGACCTTCCGGCGCAGAGATTTCGTCCCACTGTGGTTCAGGAATTTCTGCACCTGTCTGCTTTGAATTCGTTCGCGATCGTGCAGCCAATTCTGGACAGTCTTCTGAATAACGTGGCCTTTCTCCGGTACTACGATTACTCACCGGCTGCAGTTCTGCTGGCAATCGTACTGCTTCTGCTTGGTATCCCCGTAACGTTTGTTGGTCTGCGTGTTACGCTGAATCGGCTGGGATATCCCAGGATCGCAGATGTGATTCGTACGATTCTGATCGTCGTGCTGATGTTGCTCGCGATGCTTTATGCTGCGCGATGGGCATCAGCCGTTCTTTGGCAGGCACTTTATGCTTTGTCGGTGGACGTGTTGTTTCTGCCGGCAGTTTTCATCGCGGGCTGGCTGGCAAGACTTTATTTTCGGGCAGAGATCCTGCGACAGGTGCTTTCTGCCAGCGCTGTCGGCGTCCTTCTGTTTCCTGCGGTGTTCTTCATGAATACCGCCGTTCAGGAACAGGTTCTCCTGATGCCAACGCGAGAATATTATCAGCCGGTGACCGCCCGGTCGCCGGCCCCTGTCATCTTCGTCGTGTTTGACGGACTGAGCGGGATGGCACTGCTGGATGAGAATCATGAGATTGAACGAGCGCGGTATCCCTCGTTTGCAAGACTCAGTGATCGCTGCAGCTTTTATCGGAATGCTTCAACAGTTCATACACGGACGGATCATGCGCTGCCCGCAATGCTCTCGGGCAGTTTTCCAAGCGGAACTCTACGTCCTGTCGAGAGTGAGTATCCGTTGAATCTGTTCAGACTCCTGGATAACACAGGGCAGTTTCAGCAGACCATCTTTGAACCCTACACGCAGTTGGCTCCGGAACATCTAATGCGGATTGACAGGGAGGAAAGCACAGTTCGGCAGGCCCTTGGTTTATTGAATACTGTGCTCCGGGTCTACGAACGGATGTGCCTGCCCCAGTTGATGGACTCACTCGCGCTGGATGTCCCCCGAGAATGGTTTCGTATCCTGCCTCCAACCCCGGCCGATCCAAAAACATTGGACGGGAAAATTGCGTACGCGTGGGATACGGATCAGGATGTGCAGGTTGGTCATTTCCTCAAATGCCTGAGGTCCACGGGGCAGCCAGCGTTGCGATTCCTGCATATTTCATTGCCACATGATCCATGGACACGATTTGATTCCGGAAAGGCTTACCGGCGGATGCTCGTGGGTTCGGATGTGATCGCCGGGGAAGATTCAGGCTACTGGAGTGATGATGAATGGCTGGTCAAACAAGGATGGCATCGCTATCTGCTTCAGGTTCAGTATGCCGATCACTGTCTGGGTAAAATACTTGATCGACTGGAAGAAACGGCCATGTTTGAAGAATCCATGATCGTGATCACGGCTGATCATGGTTTTGCGTTTCACGCTGGATGCAGCCGACGAGATCCGCAGAGGGAGACGCTTTCTGACGAGTTACTTTCAAATGTTGTGTTCAGGGAGAATTTTTCAGGCGACGATTTCGGTATGAGTTGTAGGGGATTTGGTGGTTGAAGATTTGGGGTCATCAGCTGACGTTTCAATGACACCGTCGATAAAA
>JBPOIW010000153.1:0-18255 GCA_052034165.1 Planctomycetota bacterium
TGATTTGTTCGCTTCAATCCCATTGCGGCCTCCATGCCGATGAGAACGCCAAAAACTTCACGCGCCCGGATCCTGATCAGGACTCAACCTTTTTCAGCTTTCAGCGACCGCTCAATCGCTTCAAGACCGCCTGCTGAATTCCTCAATGTATTCGCCGCGGTGATCACCAACGGTCTCGCCATTCAAAAGCTTCGACGTCGGGAGGTCGAAAGTTAACAGAGTTCGAAAGTCGAGTCTACGTTGATGGCCGTCTCCTGAGGAATCAATGGAAAATCCGGAATCATCGGAGAACCTCAGCGGCACTTTCTGCCGTGGCCAGGAGGCTTCTCCCTACTCGACCACAACATACTGTGGCTCGCGAAGAAAACGTGGCTCGCGAAGAGAACGTGGCTCGCAGTTGCCAGCTTCCGGCAATCCTGCTTGCAGGCCCGCAGCATCCACGCGAGAAATCACTATCCTTCTCTGGCGTTTCGGGTTGCGATGGCCGCAAGCGTGCCACTTGCACACGGGCAATTCGAGGTATCGTTTCGATGAGAAGCTGATCCGCACAAACCGCGTTACACTGGCAGCCTCGAAATCGTCGCCACTGAAGACAACACTCAGGGATTGGATGTGGTGGTTTCAGTGCTATCGCGGTAAAGTGTCATTTCGAATGGCTGACCAAAAAACAGAATCGAAGTTGTTGCGTATTTGAAAGAGCGATTCATGACAAGTGCCTCAACACAAGTGCATGCTCCCACAGCCAGCATTCCCGGGGAGTTGAAGGTGATCCAGGATGCAACCTGTACCTTCTGCGGTTGCGTGTGTGACGATATCGATCTGTCCGTTAAAGATGACCACATCGTCGAGGCCAAAAGAGCCTGCGTGCTCGGCAAAGCCTGGTTTTTGAATCATAGCGTGGAAGATCGGCCAAGCTGCACGATTGAAGGCCGCCCTGCAACTCTGGAAGAAGGCTATGACCGTGCTGCCCGAATCCTGACCAGCGGTAAGAATCCGATTATCTATGGTCTGAGCGATTCCCCTTGCGAAGCGCAACGAGTGGCCGTCAGCATTGCGGACTGGATCAATGGCACGATCGACACCACAACCAGCGTCTGTCACGGGCCTTCAGGGATGGCGTTTCAGGGCGTTGGCGAAGTCACATGTTCTCTGGGTGAAGTAACCAATCGCGGCGACATGATTATTTTCTGGGGTGCGAATCCGGCAGAAAGTCATCCACGCCATTTCACTCGTTATAGCCTGATGCCCAAAGGCATGTTTGTTCCGAACGGCCGCAAGGATCGAACTTGTGTGATCATTGATGTCCGCAAAACCAAAAGCGCGAAGGCGGCCGACATCTTTATTCAGATCAAACCCAAGCGTGACTTCGAAGCACTTTGGACGTTGCGAGCGATGGCCAAAGGGATTGAACTGGATCCTGAAGTGGTACAACGCGAAACCGGCGTTGAATTCTCCGTGTGGCAGGATCTGATGGACCGCATGAAGGCCTGCAAGTTTGGAGTCATCTTCTTCGGCATGGGCCTGACGATGACTCGCGGAAAGCACGCCAACACGGAAGCTCTGCTGGCTCTGACTCGCGACATGAATGCTCACACACGTTTCGTAGCCAAAGCGAATCGCGGCCACGGAAACGTGTCCGGTGCGGATAACGTCGTTTCGTGGCGAACCGGCTATCCATTCGGAGTAAATCATGCGCGAGGATACCCGCGATTCAATCCCGGCGAATACACGACGTCAGACACTCTGGCGAATCACGAAGCAGACTGCGGGATGATGATCGCCTGCGATCCAATGGCCAATTTTTCTCAGCCTGCTCGCGAACATCTGGCAAAAATCCCCTACATCGCGCTCGACACCAAAGAAACCCCGACGACTCGGGCGGCGGCGGTGGCGTTTACGGTTGCGACGTATGGGATCAACACCGGAGGAACGGTGTATCGCATGGATGACGTGCCCATTCCGCTTCGACCAGCGTTTCCCTCGCCACATCCCAGTGATTACGAAGTTCTGACCGCGATTGAAGAACGAGTCAAGAAAATCAACGGCGTAACGGATTCATCGCATTAATCCCGAACGCATTCCGCCGCTGGTTTTTTCCCGGTGTAAGCCCGGTGGCGAAGATGAAATGGCCTTTTCGAAAAAGAGACGATTCGCCTGACATTTTAACCGGACCAATGTCACACGAATCTCCACATGAAGACTCCACCCACTCATGGCATCATCCGACTATATCAAGATCTCACAGGGAACGGATCTACGATCCCGCCAATGGCATCGATGGAGAAGTTCGTGATCTGTGGATCCTGAACGGACGCATTGTTGAAGCTCCGACGGATCCCACCATCCGTCCCTCGCGAACCATTGACGCGGCCGGACTGGTCGTCATGCCCGGCGGCATTGATATGCATTGCCATATCGCCGGTCCCAAGGTGAATGTCGCTCGCAAGATGCGACCTGAAGAAAAGCGGCGCGGCGAACAGATGCCTCGCACGAACGTGACTCATAGCGGCACAATGGGCAGCGTCCCCAGCACATTCGCCACCGGCTACAAATACGCCGCGCTGGGTTATACGACAGCATTCGATGCGGCTGTTCCACCGTTGGGAGCTCGCCATGCGCATGAAGAGTTTGAAGACACGCCGTGTCTCGACAAAGGCTTCTATGTTCTGATGGGGAACAATCACTATGTGATGCAGTCCCTGCAGCGAAACGAACCGCAAAAGCTGAAAGCCTTCATTGGATGGCTATTGTCTTCAAGCAAAGGATTCGCGCCGAAGCTGGTGAATCCTGGCGGCGTCGAAGTCTGGAAATCCAGGCAGGCCGGAAACGTCAGCGGCCTTGATTCCGATGTTGACCATTTTCATGTGACACCGCGTCAGATCATCAGCGGAGTTGCTCAGGCGGCCGGCGAACTCGGTCTGCCTCACGCGGTGCATATCCACTGCAATAATCTTGGCATGCCGGGCAACTGGGAAACGACGCTGGAAACCATGCGAGCTCTCGAAGGGCATCGCGGCCACATTACTCATATTCAGTTTCATAGCTACGGCGGTGGCGACGGTGACGAGAACACGTTCAACAGCAAAGTTCTGCCGCTGGTTGAATATGTGAACTCTCATCCGAACATCACGGTCGACGTCGGCCAGGTTCTGTTCGGCGAAACAACCAGCATGACAGGCGACGGGCCACTGGGATATTTCCTGTCGAAGGTCTATGGAGGCAAATGGTTCAGCAGTGACACGGAAATGGAATCGGGCTGCGGAATTACTCCCATCAAGTATCGCAACAAGTCTCTGGTGCATGCTTTGCAGTGGGCTATAGGACTCGAATGGTACCTGCTGGTGAATGATCCCTGGCGAGTCGTCATGAGCACCGATCATCCCAACGGCGGCTCGTTCCTCGCGTATCCTCAAATCATTCGTTTTCTGATGGACCGCACTTACCGTCGCGATGTGCTGAAGACATGTCCGCCCGAAATTCTGCAGCGTTCATCGTTGTGGGATATCGAACGACAATACACGCTGAATGAGATCGCGATTATTACTCGAGCAGGCCCCGCACGGATTCTGGGGCTGAAAGACAAGGGCCATCTTGGTCCCGGCGCTGATGCCGATATTACGATCTATACGCCGCATGAAAACAAGGAAATCATGTTCGAGATGCCGCGCGTGGTGATCAAATCCGGCGAGGTGCTTGTCGAACAGGGAGAGATTCGCAAAACTCTGATCGGGAAAACTCTGCATGTCAGCCCTGACTACGATATCGAAGTCGAGCCCGACATTAAAGAATGGTTCGAAAGGTACTATTCGATCCAGTGGAGAAACTACCCCGTGGATTTGAGCTATCTGACGGAATCGTGTGTGATTCCGACGAAGTAATTGCGAAATACTCCTGAAACGCGTTTTGTCATCAGGCCTCGGTACATCAGTGCCGAGGCTGCTACATCGAGTGGGACCAGCGCCGCGCTGGCCCACCACAATGATTCACGAAGAGACTGTCAACAAAGAGTGTGATTAATGTCTGAGGTTCCTTCTGCCACTTTGCAACTGCACGGCGTTGAGATTATCGATACGTTTGCAGAAGCCTTTCCCATCAAGGCTGCGCGACTGATCATTACGGCCGATAGTCTCAAGTGGGCAATGACCGGTGCGACGGTGTTATGCGGGAATGCCACCAGCGTAATCGCTTGTGACGTAGAAGCCGCGATCGAGCGCACATTAACCGCCGAAGAAACGCCCGATCTTCGACCGGGTGTTTCTGTCCTCGTCTTTGGTTTCGGAACTGAAGCGCTCGGGAAAGCACTGCAGGGTCGCGTTGGTCAATGTATCCTGACGTGCCCCACGACGGCCTGCTACAACGGCATTCTGGACTGCCCGAAGGAAAAGCAGATTCGCATCGGTGGCGGCATTCGCTACTTCGGCGATGGCTTTCAGGTCGCCAAGAAATTTGACCACCGTCGCTTCTGGCGTATTCCGACGATGGATGGAGAATTTGTCTGCGAAGATTATTTTGGAACGATAACCGGCGTTGCGGGTGGCAACCTGCTGATTTGCGGCACCGATACGTCGTCTGCTCTGTTGGCCGCAGAAGCCGCTGTCGAAGCAATCGGACAAGGCCGCGATGTCGCTCTGCCATTTCCCGGTGGCATCGTTCGTTCGGGCAGCAAAGTGGGTTCTCGATATCCCAAATTGAAAGCCAGTACAAACGACGCCTATTGCCCGACACTGCGAGGTGTCACAAAGACGGAGTTGCCTAAAGACTGTCAGGCGGTTTATGAAATCGTCATCGACGGTCTCTCTTTTGAAGCCGTCCAGTCCGCAATGAAACGCGGGCTGCACGCGGCTGCTGCGGCGAAAAACATTCTGCGCATCACGGCTGGCAACTACGGCGGAAAACTCGGCAAGCATCACTTTCATCTGAAGGATCTGCTGTAGCCTCAACGGACACCTACGACTGAAAGGCGTGGTTCGAACGACATTGAAAGCGATTCAATGATGCATCGCTCCGCTTGGTTTTCCAGTCCTATCGCTCAGCGACAACATGCACACTGGTGTTAATGTTCCGTCTCTGATTGAGAACCAGTCTTCAAGCTTAGAGCCAGACCTCAAGTTGAGACGCTGCCGAACAGGGCTCCCGTAAAAGCTGCTCGCAAGGCAATCGCGCCGGCCTTTGTGACTTCCGAGCCCGGCAGAAACCACGAACAGCTCCCGGCCGTAAATCTTATCCGAGCATGCGGACCGTTTCCCTGCTGATCCGAAGAGAGCCTTCAGCAACGACGGCGAATCGGATCGGATCGTCCGTCCCAATCACTTTGACGCGGGATAGCTGACACCCTCGTCCGTGATCGATTTGCCGTGCGCATCAGTGCCAGCCGAAGGTTGACCGTCCTCTGAACCCATGAGCGGTTTGCCGTGGGCCAGCCCCACGCTTGTAATGTAGATCAATGCCAGAGGTTGAGCAGATTCCTTACCTAACAAATTGATTCGCTCCTGCATCTCCGCCACTTTCTCGGGGTGCTGAGCTGCAAGATTCGTTTTTTCATACGGGTCGTTCGCCAGGTTATACAGATCGACGCTTGTGGGAATCAACGAACGCCAGATCAGCTTCCAGTCTCCCTGCCTCACGGCTGCTCGGAACGGTTCGATATTGTAAATCACCTCAACGCGTGGCGAAGGAGTTCCTTTCGCAATCGTTTCCCAGACGTTAATTCCGTCCAGGGGTTTGCATTCGGCGGTGGAGGCTTCGGCGAGAGCGGCGAACGTCGAATAGAGGTCAACCGCGTGAATAATTCCATCGACCGTTTGCGGCTTGATTTTGCCCGGCCAGTTGGCGCAGGCGGCCACTCGATTGCCTCCTTCAAAGAGCGAGCCCTTGCCGTCACGGAAGGGGCGATTGTCGCAGGGAAGAACAGTTTTGGAGAGGTCTGTCATCTGGCCGGCGAACATGGCGTTCGTTGTGCCTCCGTTATCGCTGTGGAACATGATCAGTGTATTATCGCGCAGCCCCTTCTGATCCAGTGCGCTGACGACCTTGCCGATTTCATCATCGAGACATGAGACCATGCCGGCATAGATCCGCCGAGTTGGCTCCGCGATGTCTTTGAAGCGATCAATGTACTCCTGCGGAGCCTGATACGGCGTATGCGGCGCGTTGAAGGTGAGATAAAGATAGAAAGGTTTGTCAGCACTCTGCTGGTCAATAAACTTTACGGCATCCGCACCGATGAGTTGCGTGGTGTAGCCATTCTTCTTGACTGGCTTATTGTTGCGGAACCAGTCCAGCACTCCGGCATCGCTGTGCGTGAAATAATCCAGCTCGCCGATCATCGCACCATACTGGTAATCAAATCCGCGTTGGCGGGGCCAATACTTGATGTCCGCGTGACCCAAATGCCACTTACCGATGATGGCGGTGGTGTAACCTGCTGCCTTCAGGCACTGTGGCATCAGATATTCCTTGGTATCGAGACCATAGTTGGCCGGGCCGGGAATAACGATGGTCTGCAGGCCATAGCGGAAAGGATAACGCCCCGTCATCAGTGCCGCACGTGTCGGAGTACACATCGACTGAGTATAGAATTGAGTCAGCCTTGCCCCACCCTTGGCGAGCGCGTCAAGATTGGGAGTCCTGATGTCTGTCGCTCCATTAAAACCGACATCCTTCCAGCCAAGATCGTCGGCCACAATATGGATGATATTGGGCTTATCTGTCGCTCGAGCAACTGCACTGAAAAGGAGCACTGCGAGCATTGAAGTGATGAAACGACGTTTCATGTGTATAATTCGGAGCGAAAGAAAAGAGTACAGGGACTGCCATCACCGGATGGCAGCAACAGACAGGTACTGAGCCAGGACCACCACCGCAACCTGGCAGCAAGGATTTGTCATCTGCTGGTTTTTGGGTCTGATAATCCCGAGCCGAGTTTGCGTTTGTGAGCTTATCGAATTGCGATGTTCCTGGCAATTCGTCAGATCTCAACAGACGTTGCCGTGGATGCAGTCGCTGTTCTTGATAGTTCGTCCCTGCCCGACAGGATTTCGCGGCAGGCAACGATCGAGTGCAAGGCATTTGATCAGTCGCCCTCACTTCCTTCAACTTCAATTGCTGAGCCCCCCCTGTACCGTGTGGGCTGTGCTCTAAACTGCAGCCTCTTCGAGACAGAACGACTGATTGCATGCCGTGGATCAATCGGCACAGAAGCTAACGAATCAGCGCAATGGCCATTGCCATCCCCGATGAGTTCAAAACAGCCGTGTCTCGCGGTGTGGCGAGTGGTCGATGTCGCACTGAGGAAGAGGCGTTTTGTGAGGGCCTGAATCTGCTCCGGGAACGCGAACAGAAACTGGAAGCATTGAGAGCCGACAACAGGGTTGGTCTTGATCAGCGGGACGCCGGCGAGTCCGGAATCCTTAATATCGAAGACATCAAACGCCGTGGACGGCAACGATCGGCATCTACGAAAAGCCCCGAGTGATGCCGGTTGTTCATATCCTCGTCGCATTGGACTCAGCGACACAACACGTGTCGATTTGGAATTCCCCAAAGAAAGTAGGCGCCCGAAAAGTGTGGTAGAGTAGAGGCCACAAGGAGCGCAAGCGATGACGAAGAAGGTAGTTGGTAACGCGGGTAAGGTTTATAATAAATATACGGAGGAATTCCGTCGTGACGCGGTCCGTATGATCGAGTCGGAAGGCTTGACGACAGCTGAGGTGGGTCGTCGGCTGGGCGTGAATGCGAATTTGCTCCGGAAGTGGCGTCAGACGTATGGAAAGAAGTCAGAGACGCAGGCTGTTCAGAGTGATCTGGAGGCAGAGGTGCGTCGTCTTCGTGACGAGAACCGTCGCTTGTTGATGGAGCGAGAGATTTTAAAAAAAGCGGCGGCCTTCTTTGCGAACGAATAGAACTGAGATATCAGTTTATTCAGGATCATTTTGATCAGTGGCCGGTGTCTGTGATGTGTCGCGTGCTGCAGGTAAGTCGTTCGGGCTACTATGCATGGAAGATTCGTCCGATGTGTCTTCAGGCGATTCAGCGGACAGAGTTGGTTTCAGCGATTCACGTCATCCACGCGGATCGTGAGATGCATGCTTATGGCAGTCCGCGTATTTACCGTGAGTTGTTGAAACGTGGTTATGAGGTTTGCGAGAACACCGTCGCAAAGCTGATGAACAGCGAGGGGATCGCATCATCGACAGCGAGAAGATTTCGTGTAACGACTACGGATTCACAACATTCTCTGCCAGTTGCAGAGAACATTCTGGACCGAGATTTCACCGCAGAAGGCCCGGGCCAGAAAGTTGTTTCGGATTTAACGTACATCGCGACAGCGGAAGGGTTTCTTTATCTGGCCTGCATGATCGATGTGTTTTCGCGGCGTGTGATCGGCTGGTCGATGAGCCATGAGATGACGACGGACGTATTTCTTTCGGCGTTGGAGATGGCTGTTGGACGACTTGGTGTGAAAGACAATCTGTTGTTGCATTCAGATCGTGGCAGCCAGTATTGCAGTGCGGCTTTTCAGGCGGCTCTGGCTCGTCATGAGATTCGTTGCAGTATGAGCCGGAAAGGCAACTGCTGGGACAATGCGGTGTCGGAGAGTTTCTTTGCGAGCCTGAAGAAGGAGCTTGTTTACCAGCAGGACTATGCAACTCGTGAAGAAGCTCGTCAGAGCATCTTTCAGTGGATTGAGACGTTTTACAATCGCACTCGTCTGCACAGCCATCTGGGTTACATGAGCCCTGAGCAGTTCGAGCAGCAATCGTGAAGGCAGGAGCGCAGTAGGTTTTTTAAGGCATAGGTGGGACAAAGAAATCGATGTGAATGAAACGGCTGCAGAAGGCATCTGCAGCCGTGACGGATTTCCCCGCGCACATCAGACTATCCCTCGACGAGTTGCTCCTCAGCAGAGCTCGTCTCCGTTTCGTCTGATACATGACGATAGATCACAATTGGACGACGCGCCGTGCTGAGTCCGAAACATCCAATTCAGAGCGCCTACCACTTCTGGGGAACTTCAGACTGCCATCTGGTGGAGGTGACGAAACGATCAAGCTTTGGGATGTTAACTCCGGCGAAGAACTCCGTTCATTTGTTGGAGCATCGTCGTGGTGGCGTGCGTCTCAAGCCAACTTCAGCCCAGACGGAAAGTGGTTGACGACTGTTTCCAACGATGGTGCCATCAGAATTCGCGACACGGGGAAGGCTGAATTGACGCCCCCTGGCCGCAACTGGCACGAACAACAGCTGGAAGCAGCCAGAGAGAGAAAGGACTTGTTTGCCACTGCCTTTTACACAGCCTGACTGTTGAAGTTTTCTCCGGACGATGCATGGCTTCATGACGATGTCGGCTTGGCCTATCGAGTGTTTCTAGCAGACAGCCCCGGCCAGGCACCTTTCACTTCTCCCATTGTTGCACAAGCCCTCTTGTCGCCTCGGGGTAAAGACCTGCCAAGGCTGACAGAAGAACTGGCTGCGACCACCAATTGGGAAACATGGGAACTCGTGAGAAAGCCATCTTCCGATGGCTCCAGCCCGTTGCCTCAACGACAGCTTCAGAAGATGCGGGACGTTTGCAGTAAGTTTCCGTCGACTGCTTATCTCACCACACTGGGAGTGGCGGAGTACCGCGATGGACGCCATGACGCTGCAATTCAAAAATTGAATCAAGCTGCAGAGTCATTCTCCGCGGAAATGAAGCTCTCGGGGCCGTCGCCTTTTTATATGGCATTTCTTGCCATGGCTCATCACAAGCTGGGGCATACGGAAGAAGTGACTCGTTACCGAGATCAGATGTTGGCGACGATCAAGGAACCACGTTATCAATTTGACGCCTCCGCGAAGTCCGCCGTGGCGGAGGCACTGCATGTATTTGACGGCTCGGATCTGTGGAAGCAGGTTTCCACATCTGCGGAATTTGAGCAGGAAGCATCTTTTAAAGACTCGACGGTCAATCACTGGCAGGTGACCACCTGGAAGAATCGGCCGGAACAGGTTTCCGTGTCGACAGACGTGATGCATGAAGGAACCGCCCCGTTAAAGATTCAAGTCACTGAGGAATCGGATGACATCACTCTCTACCAGTCAGTTACAGTGGAACCAAATCAGCAATACCGGCTGACCGGGTGGGTAAAAACCGAAGATGTTGCTGTTGGTCCTGAACAGCACGGCACGACCGGCGCCTGCCTGGCACTTTTCGATCACTATGTGTCCACGGAGTCAGTCCTTGGAACGTCCCACTGGAAACAGATCACCTAGGAATTCAACAGCGGCGATGCGTCCGTTCTGAACATCGGGTGTCGTCTGGGAAATCACGGAAGTGCTTGCACTGGAACCGCATGGTTTGATGATCTCAAGTTGGAAAAGGTGGAATAGATCAACCGTGTTACATGCTGTCACTTTTCATAAATTGCTGAGGGGCTCTCTATGATTGTTAAGTGCATTTTCTGCAAGTGCCAGGTAATGCCGATGAGGGATGGACGGTGTCCTGCCTGTCAGAATCAAATAGTCGAGTCAACGCTCCCGAGTCCGTTGTCCGTTGAATCAAATGTACTCTCAACTGACGGACAAAACGCAGGTGGAGCAATCGTCGATGATGACTCATGGAATACTCAAGAGATCATTCAACACAGTGCGCCTGAAGAGTTTTTCGAGCCTGACAAGAGTCGGGAGATCCTCAAAACATTTGAAGCCGAATGGCAGCTCGGCACGCCAGACATTCGTGATTTCCTTTCATTTGAAGTTGCCTCATATGGTGACAAAAGCCTCGCAGAACTGTTGTCGGCGCTAATTGTACGCGATCTAAGCCATCGCTGGAATCCGCTGGCTCAAACGTTTCCTTCCGCATCAGACGAGCTCGATGGTACTCCTCGCGAGAACGAACGACTTCGACTTCAGGACTATATCAGGATCTTCCCGGAACTGGGCAGCTTTGAAACGTTGCCAGATCAACTGATCGCCGCAGAATTTAGGCTCAGACTTTCTGCTGGCGAAAAACCAGAGCTGTCTGAATACACCAAGGCTGTTAAGCCCGAACGAGTCCCTGCAATCATCGACTTATTATTACCGGTATTGAATGAAAAGATGACTCGGCGCCCGGTGCTGTGCAGAGGATTCCTTGCGGCCCTTGGTCGAACACTACAGTGGCTGATGCTGACCGCCTTTCTCGCCGCACCTTTTCAATCTATTTTGGAGCCGAATGATGTACCGAGAGTGACCCACGTGTTTCTCGTCTCGGGTGCGTCGGCATTATTTGTTGCCTTAGCGGCCCTCGGTAAACACCACCCTCATGACGTCCGTCGAGTCCTTGGCTGGCGAAGGCCGACGTGGCTGCACACAGCCTTGTGTTTTCTTATTCCCGTACCAATTTTTTTGCTGATGAATGGTGTGATGTCTGTCGTGTGCTGGCAAAGATCAGTGCTTGCTATCGACTGGACGCCCTACATTGAGATGTATGCAGCTCTGGCAAGACAACCGTTGGGAATTGTGATCACTGTTGGTTGTTGCCTACCGGCCGTGGCAGAAGAGATCTTCTTTCGAGGATTCCTTGGCCGTGGCCTCGTTGCGAAATACGGCCCTGTTCCGGGTGTATTGCTGACATCGCTCTTTTTCGGGCTTTGTCACGTAATGCCTGATCAGGCCGTTTATACCTTCGTGCTGGGAATTATCCTGCACATTGTGTACTTGTCGTCAAAATCGATTTTTGCACCGATGATCATTCATGCGCTCAACAACTTGATTGCATTCCTCCAGCTTCGATGGATGCAGTCGGGCTATTTCGACATCACTAACGACGATTCGATGTATGTTCCTGCGTGGCTCGTCGTGGTCAGCGCTATCGCCGCTGCACTTTCCTTAATTTTGGTGCTTCGAACGCGCATCTCGTGGCTCGTAGAAGGCATCCGGATTTGGACTCCCGGTTTCGTTTCTGCAGAAATCCCCCCGGCAATCCTTCGAGTACAACCCTCCAGAAACGACAGTGGCCGAATGTTGCGATTTTCGATCGGATTGTCGTTTCTGATGCTATTCATCGCCATTGTTGGTGCGTTCCCGGACTGGATTGCACATTCGGACGCCAATATCGCGTTGTCACACGCGGACGCCGGTGACCTGGAGCAAGCTGACGTTGATTCCCGACGTGCGGTTGAAGCGGCTCGGCATCTGGGATGGGTCCATGCTGTACGCGGACATGTTTTGAGTGAAAGCAATGACTTCAGCGAGGCAAAAGAAAGCTGTGACACCGCTTTACGGCTCGACCCATCCATCGGGCTGAGCTACCGAGTTCTGGGATGGGTCGCATGGCAGGAAAACCGATTTCAGGACTCTGTGGATCAGTGCAGCCTCGCAATCGAACGCCTTGATAATGACGCCTTCGCGTATACTGTCCGCGGCGCTGCGTATCTGGAACTTGAATGCTTCCAGAAATCCTTGCTCGACACTACTGAAGCAATCCGCCGCGACCCCACAATGGCGTGGGCTTTTGCGATACGAGGTGCGGCCCTGCTGAAGATTGAACAACTAGAGCCGGCGAGTATCGCCCTGTCGACGTCCCTTCACCTGGATCCGACATATACATTTGCATGGAGTCAACGCGCCCGGGTGCATTTCGATCTGAAGAACTTCAACAGCGCAATCAGTGATGCAAGGAAGGCACTGAGCTTGGATCCTCTGGATCTTGATGCTCGTCATACTCTTGGACTTTCGCTGGAGGAAACCGGAAACTTAGTGGAAGTCATCGACAGCCTTACTGCATGTCTTGGGGACGCAGACACTGAAGATCCCACCCGACTTAAAATCGCACATTTGAAAATCGAGGCAGACCGTCCGAGCGAAGCAATCAAGGATTTGGACGTAATAATTCAACGGTACTCCGAAGACGAAGACTTGTACGCTCTTCGAAGCCGCGTTTTTTCCATTCTGGGAGAAACTGAAAAGGCCCGACGGGATGAGCTACATGTGGAGATAAAACATGAGGCCCGTCAGGTAGCCGAGATCTGGCAACTGAACTCGCAGAAGATGCATCAACGGGCGTTTGAGGTTGCCGAGCAATTGCTTCTCAGATGCCCCGATTCTGTTCAGGGGCTTGCGGCCCGTGCAGCATCGCAGTGGCACTTAAAGAACTATACCGAAGCGATAACGGATTATACGACAGCACTCGGTCGCAGTCTTGACGATGCAGAACTTCTTACGAATCGCGGTAATCTCTATTTGGAGACAGAGAACTACGAAAATGCGATCGCAGACTTCACAAAGGCAATCGGAATCAACCCGCGGGATCCTTGCCCTTATTACGGTCGTGCTAATGCATGGCAACAAATCGGCCAGACCGAAAAAGCGGATGCTGATTCGACGATCGCAACTGGCCTTGATGGCGTACAGGAATCGACTCCCGAGCAATAGCCCACCGAGCGGGGCGTGTCTTGTGCTTCTTTAAAGTCCTATTGTCAACTGAGTTCCTCTATATTCAAATTGACCTTGAAATCGATCGTCTTTGTGATGAATTTGAGCAGTCGTGGAAGTCGGGGGCGGCTCCGGAGATTTGTGGTTATGTGGAGCGGGTCTCCACCGTATCATTCAGCTCTGACGGTTCGAGGATTGCCTCTGGAAGTGATGACGGGACGATCAAACTATGGGACGCCGCGACCGGTGAGGAACTCAGAACGCTCAAGGGACATGAACAGAGGGTGTCCAGCGTAGTATTCAGCCCTGATGACACCCGGCTCACGTCGAAGTTGCAAGAAGACCTGGCGGAATATTCTGCTTCAGCACCGATGCCCACACAGAGAGGCGGATTGGCTGACGGGCGATTGTTCATCCGCTGGCTGGCACAAAAGCAAACACTGCCAGATGAGGTACGAATTGGGGCTGCCAGATTTGATGTGCAGTTTACAGTGAGCTCATCTGGAATTCGTCCACGTCGATGGCCATCTTGTCGAGTGCTCTTCGTGAGTGAACCGCGGCGGGATGTTCTGTTCCTGCACCTAGCAGCTGGAAGACTGTTTTCGTGGGGAATTCCAATGGGAAGACATTAGCTGGACAGCGCGAGGTTTGCTGCCGCCCTCAGATTCTACCTGTGATACCAATACCAGAGTTCACGAATCTGCTTCAACAGTTCTTCAAGCCAGTGCGTCGATCGCTGTCTACCGATAAAACCAATTGCTCCGCAGATCAGCATGGATGCCAGAACCATATCACCATAAAAGAGAATTGGTTTCAGCAGCTCGCCGGTCATAACACTCACAGTGAGTCCAAGTCCTGCTCCCAGAATCATCGCGATGATGATGTCCGCGGAGTGGTACGGCCCCCCGTTACGTTCCTTTCGCACTGTTGCCTCACAATCGAGATTGAAGAGCTATCCGATGCGTGTGTCCCATCGTCCAACGCATCAAGCCCGTGTGAAATCTCTGTATCGTTGCTGTTTCCCGCAAAAACGAATACGAGAAAAACAGTTCAGAGGGAGTTTGCCGCCCCTGCGGTCGGCATCTGTTCGGGCTCATTGCCGACCAGCATTGGAGTATCCTGGACGCTATTGGTCAAACATGGCGTAGGATAACCCGGGGGAAATACTGACAACATTCTCACGAGGCCCTTGAAGGGCCGAAGTTCGCAAGCGATCCTGCTGGCAGAATTGGCGGTCGTTAGGATCCGAAGGGTAGATTCTCTTGACGAATCCCCCGTGCCGCCATTCAGAAGTCTGCAGCTCTGAACTTGTTTTGAACAGCGATTGCACCATGCGAATTGATCTTGAAATCGCCCGTCTTTGTGATGAATTCGAACAGTCGTGGAAGTCGGGGGCGGCTCCGAAGATTTCCGGGTATGTGGAACGGATCTCCATCACGGCGAGGCTGGCATTGTTGGGGCAACTGTTGCCGGTGGACCTGAAGTATCGACTTCAGCGGGGGGAACTTCCCAAAGCGGACGATTACGCTCAGGCAAGTGCTCAAGCGGTTAAAGTAGCCGAGCGGGAACTGAAGAAACTGGAAGCCTCGGGGCGATTGAGTCCCAAGATGGTCGGCCCGATTCGCCCGACCGCTGATATGGAAGGTGCGACTCTTCCGCCGGTAAGTGTGAGTGATGTCGTCGACGAGTTTGCCACTGTGATCCCGGTGAATCTGGACGAGGATGCAACCCTTGTTCCAGCGACAGATCGAGAGAATCTGTTGTCACCGGCATCTGCGGAATCTCGCGTCCGTTACTTCGGTGACTATGAATTGCTCAGCGAGATCGCTCGTGGTGGAATGGGCGTGGTTTATAAAGCTCGACAGACGAATCTGAATCGAGTCGTTGCGTTGAAGATGATTCTGGCGGGGCAGTTGGCATCGGAAGAGGATGTTCAGCGATTCAGAACAGAAGCCGAGGCGGCCGCCAACTTGGATCATCCGGGAATTGTGCCGATCTATGAAATCGGTCAGCACGAAGGCCAGCATTTCTTCTCGATGGGCTATGTGGATGGCTGCAGTCTGGCCGATCGAGTCCGCAATGGGCCGTTGTCGCCGAAAGAAGCGGCGGAGCTGACAAAGAAGATCGCCGAAGCCATTGCATTCGCTCACAGTCGTAATGTCATCCATCGCGACTTGAAACCCGCGAACGTGTTGCTGGACCAGAACGGGGAACTCAAGGTCACGGATTTCGGCTTGGCCCGAAAGATGGACACTGACAGCGGCATGACACGCACCGGTGCGGTGATGGGTACTCCAAGTTACATGCCACCGGAACAGGCGGCAGGCAAGACCAGCGAAGTCGGGCCGCTAGCGGCGATACGGCCTGGTTTGATGATCTGAAGCTGGAGCAGGTGGAATGATTGCACTTCGGCTTCAATACCGTCGCAAGTTTTCTCCTGGCAAATAGCCGGGGCTGTCAGACGTTGAAATGCTGGTGAGAGTTTGTTGTCAATTGCTTTGCTTTTGTCTTCCGTCGGATCATTGTCATGCTTGATGATTTGATCGATCATTTTGCTGCAGGTTTTCGTCTGGCGCGAGATTGTTGGAGAATCCTGCGTGCAGATCTCTCACTACTGCTGCTGCCAGTGTTCAGTGGTGTCGCGTGCATATTGGTGATGCTCAGCTTTATCGCACCGTCAAGTCTGGATCAGGAAGGAATCGTCGCTGGCATCGTCAGACTGGCTCAGTTGATGGACTTTGAAACGAAGGACGACTCACGGAAATCCTGGGGGACGATCTTCCTGTTCTATTTCTCTCTGAATTTTGTCATTTACTTCTTCAACGCGGCCCTCGTGTACTGTTGCCTGTTCCGAATACGAGGGCTTCGCATAAATCTTTTTCATGGCCTTTTCGTGGCGACGCGAAGATTGCCACAGTTGCTGGCGTGGAGCGCAGTGTCGGCCACTCTCGGCCTTGTGATTCGAGTCATTGAAAAGGCTGGTCGTGATCAGGGGCAGTACGGAAGGTATTTCCTCGTTCAGATTTTTGGGGTTCTCTGGTCAGTGGCCACATTCTTCATTATTCCCCTTCTTGTGATCGAACGAGTTGGGCCTTTGAAGGCGTTGAAACGATCTGTCAAAGTGCTGACCAGAACCTGGGGCGACCAAATTGAAGGACGCGTCGGAATTGACTTTTTTTATTGCCAGTCTGGCTGACAGGATTCGTGATACTTGGCTTCGGAATCAAGGCTGGTGTAACCACTTCGAGTATCGGCCCGGTGTTGGTGGATTTGGGGATTCCATGGCTGGTGGCGACGGCGTTGATTCACTCAACGTTGAATACAGTCCTGCTGAGTGCTCTTTATTCTTTCGCCACTCAGGATGAAATCCCCGCTCAATGGGAACATGCATTCTATGCACGGACCACATACACTGGAGACTGATTCCGTTGGGGCCTGGCAAACCAACGTTTGGGGAGCGAAGGCCTGACTCTGCTGTGGTATCTCACTGTCTTACTCCGGTTTCAACTTTACGCAGTTGACTTGTTGACGTATTGAGGGATGAGATGAGTCTGATTGAATTCCTGTTTTTCGAGTTTTCACCTCGTCGGTATCTCGACTCGGCGTTGAATGATCGGGCGCTGCAGCTGGCGAAGGCTTCTGTTTCCACCGAAACGCAACTGCAGGCTGCTCAGGTGTCGTTGCAGAAAGTGGAAGCTCGAGTGGCAGAGCTGGAGAACGACGTGGGGTTTCTCACTCTGACGCTCGGGATGCTGATCCAGTCACTGGAAGATAAGTCCGTTGTCAACAAAGATGAACTGCGGAAGAAACTGGAGTCCATGGACATGTTGGATGGTGTGGCCGACGGACGCTTTGATGTGAATCTGCTGCGAAGGAAGTTAAGCATCCCCGGGGATCAGTGAGGCCTTGGGGACTCCACAGGACTAAAGGGTCGCCTCATCCGGCCGGTGTCGGCGGTGGCCGGTCCGACGCGGAAGTCAGAGTCTTCCCGGTATCGCAACGCCGTTAAGGCACGGGCAATTATTAACTTCCCGATCTTTCCGTGCCTTGAAATCCCGACACGTCAGGAAGGGATTTTTAGAACAATTTTCATCCCTCGCTGACGCGTTCTGAAGTTGCGATGTTCGACAATCGGAGGAATCCACAGGGCGAAAACACTGGGAATCATCATAACCCGACGCGCCACGGCGCGTTGATTTAATGGGTTTTCACAAACCGAAACGTCAGTGAGGGATAAAAGTTGCAGCGTTTTTCACCAACAATCCCTTGCTGACACTTCGGGTTATGATTAAATCAACACGCCGGTCAGCGAGGGATTTACGGAACCATTGACAAAACGCAAATGCTCGATCCCTCACTCACGTTTAGGGTTGGGATGGCGGCAAATGCGCAACTTCAAAACTTACGCTTGGGGTTGTGACAAACGCAATGTATTTCGGCAATGTTCCTAACGTCGTTTCCAGAGTCGCCAACTTGAAAACTTGCAGGAGGGGTTCGAGTAGAGAATGTCGCACATTTTGTGATTCGGCCCCTTCCGGCCCTGTGCTGGAAGGGGCAAGGGTTGGCAAACTACAGCGGGACTGTAGAAAGACTTGGTCAACAGAGTGTCCCGCAGCGGGGGAGAAGGAACAAATGATGGTCGCGTGCTGAGTCAAGGGGCGGTCTTACTGGCAACCAGCGCATGCAAGAGTATTGCTGTTAAGGGCGGCGAGAATCTCGTTCAAACATACTGGACACACTTCTACAATATGTGAGGGGGGGGGGGCTGTGTTCAATAATGAAATAATATATGGATCACCATTCATGTTTCGAAGACGGATTGCGCAAATTTCACTGTGGTGTTTTTCTCAGCCTCCTGGG